>DVKR01000026.1 GCA_018715935.1 Candidatus Aphodovivens excrementavium | reverse complement strand
ACCTCTGCCTCAACAGGCACCGGAGACGGATTCGCGGCGCCGTCAACGGTAGCGTAGCCGCCCGTCGAACAGGACTCCTCGTAGGCATCGCCCACCGCGGCGCCCTTCACGTATGCCGCCAGCTGCGCAGCGGAGGCTTCAGAGTGCGTTCCCGCTATCACCGCCGCAATGCCCGTCACCGCCGGCGCCGCCATCGAAGTTCCCTGGCTGTATTTGTAGGGTACAAGGTCGCTGCCCAAACCGATGCTGTCGATGTAGATCGTGCCGTCTGCAACCTGTGCTTGACGCTGGCCGCCCAAAAGGCTTATCTGGAGGTTGATATACGAAATGGTTATGCAAAAATGCTCGAAATCGGTGTTTTCGGGTAGTTCAACGAAGTACCCCGTCCAAGAGTCGCCGCCTATCCCAAATTCCGAAACGATAGACAACGGAGCGCTTTGTGACCCGTCCGTGGTGTCCACGCTTACCATCACCTGAGGATAGCCCGACCCGCCATTCGCGCATTCGCTGGTCATGCGAATGCTGAGATAGCGGGGCTTCTCGGGAAGATCAGAGAAATTCAGCTCGCTGCTCTGCGCAGCCATAAGACCGCCCGCGCCCAGCGAAAGAGCCTTTTCGACGCTGTAAGACAGCTCCAAAGACGCGTTTCCGTCGAAGCGCTTTTCGTCTTGCACGACAGGAACGCTCTGCCCGCCCATGCTCTTGGGGTACTGGAATGAAAGCGCCTGGCTCCCACCTATCACCGAATTGCCCTCGCCGTCCTCGACGCCAATGGCAACGCGCGTCTGGCTATCGAAGCTCTCGTAGAGCGCGGCGCCCTGGTCCTCTTCGCCCAGATATTGCGGGTCCGACGTCGGCCAAGTCGACAAGATGGTGGAGCCGGGCGCCACGACGTCGGTCGTCGCCTGGCCGTAGCAGCTAAACATCGACAGCGCGCCCGATGCGTCGATAGAGTCCGTTACCACAACATACGGGTTGTCTCGCAGCGTCGAGATCGTGTTCAAGGTGGCGTCCATGTCGCTATCGGAGTTGCCAGAGGCAAACACCGCCATCACGTCAACCTGCCCCATCTGGGTAAACGCCACGTCGAACGCGCGCGAGGCATTGGATCCCATGCCCCATGAGCAATTTGCCACGCGCACGTTAACGCCCGCCTTTGCCGCTTCGGTGACGTAATTGATGCAGCGCAGCATATCGGAGGCGGCATCCACCTCGCTGCGCACCGACATGATCTTTACGTTGTTTGCCACGCCCGAGGTGCCCTCGCTGTTCCATTCAGCCGCGATGATTCCGGCAACGTGCGTACCGTGCGACTGCTCTGCGGAAATCGGGCTCGTTGACGTGGTGTCGGGAACCGTCGAGAAGCCGTGCTCATCGCCACCGAGCGCAGTGAGTTCGGGGTAGTCTTTTCCCGCGCTCCACAGCACGTTTGCAAGATCGGGGTTGGTTTCGTCCACACCGGAGTCGATAACGGCAACAACCACCTCGTCGAGGCCGCTTGCCGCAGAAGCGTCATCCCAGTCGCTGTAGTCGACGTCAATCGCTTCGCTAGCGGACACGCCCCCCATTGCGCCGTTGTTGGACATCCCCCACTGAAAAGCCGTCATATCGCTTGCCGCCTCGTCTTTGTCGGAGCCGAACGTCGCCGACCCAGACTCGGTTGCAGCAGCATCAAGCTCGGAAGAGTTGGCGGACGAGATGCCCACCTCTCCCTCGTTCGATAAGACGGAGCTATCCGACGTGCCGTCATTCAGGGTTTCGGCGTTCGACGTCTCGTCATTAGACTGCACTTCGGTGTTCGACGACTCGCCGTCCTGCGCGCCAGCGTTCGACGTCTCGCCATTCGACGTCTCGCCGTCCTGCGCGTCACCATTTCCTTCGACAGAAAGCGCACCCGATGAAGCGCCGCCGCTTGCACCGTCAGTGCTGCCTTCCGCCTCGTCGTCGAACGATTCCACGTAGTAGTTGGGCTCGACGAACAGCACGCGCTCGTCGGCCTCCAGCTCGGTTATCAGTTCCTCGGTGGTTTTCGACTCGTCGCGAACCAGCACCAAGCGCCCTGCAGGCTCGGCAGAATCGCCGTCAAGCGACAACGCGCGGGCATACGTCGCAGGCTCCGCGTCGCTCTGTGCCGCCGCGTCGCTCTGCGCCACCGCTTCGTCGCCAAGCGCCTCCGCGGCCGCCTCGGCATCCACCGTTACCAGCGTCTCGGCGGTATCGAGCAGGTCGCCGCCGGGGGAGAACGCCCTCGCCTTTGCGCCATCATCCACCACGTACGCGATTGCCTCATGCTCCACATACGTACCGGGCTCCAACTGCGTCTTTGCGCCGGAAGGCTCCACCGCTACAGCCGGCAGCGGCAAAAGGCCCACCGCCAAAATGATTGAAAACACGAACGCCGAAAGCCGCTTCACCATAGCCCGAACCCTTCTCGAATCGTCTTAGCCCGCGCAAAACGCGTGATCGTTGGATTTCCTCTGACCCTAGAGCTTGATCTAAACCTGGCGCTACGAGCCGTTCACCTGGTGTTTTATATCTTGTCCCGGATACGCGCCTCGTTTACCCGCTCGGATACTGCAGTTCAACGAAATTCTACCTCACAAAAGAGCCCACACGTGTGGAACCGCCCTTAAAGGAGCAGCCCCTCGTGCACACGGCACAAGGGGCTGCCTACTCATCGCGTTCTTGCTCTTCCAGCTGCATCACGGCTCCTCCCACGCAAAGCGCAAGGGGCTGCCCTCAAAGCGGCTGTGCTCTCGCGGCTATGCGCGCTCTGTTTCCACCTCGTCTTCGGTGTGGAAGTCCTCCTCAATCGCACAGCAACCGCACCCCGCCGCCGCCTTCGCCTGCGCTCCAAGCGCTGGATCTTCGGTGTGGTTGGCGCGTGCGCGCAACACGCGAGCCTCACGCTCCTTGTCGGCGAGGTTCGCCTTCGCCACGCTGATCATCAGCTTGATTCGGTTGAGCTGGTTGACCTCGGAAGCGCCGGGGTCGTAGTCGACTGCCACGATGTTGCTTTCGGGATAGCGGCGACGCAACTCCTTGATGACCGCCTTGCCCACCACATGGTTCGGCAGGCAGGCAAACGGCTGCGTGCACACCACGTTGGGCGCACCCGTCTTGATAAGCTCCACCATCTCCGCCGTAAGCAGCCAGCCCTCGCCCATGGAGTTGCACAGGCTCAGGATCTCGCTTGCGTATTCTGCCAGCTCGTAGATGTCGGTAGGCGGCTCAAAGCGCGAAGATTCCTCCAGTGCACGGCGCACCGGCTCGCGCAGTTTTGCAATAGCCTTCAGCGCTATCTTGCTGCCAACCTCGCTCTTCTTCGATTTGCCAAGTTGCCGCTGGAAAATGCCGCCGGCAATGCCGAACAGGAAGAACTCGATGAGGCCCGGAACCACCGCCTCGCAGCCCTCACGCTCGATAACGTCTACGATCTGGTTGTTCGCCGTCGGATGGAACTTGACCAGGATCTCGCCCACCACGCCAACGCGCGGCTTGGTTCCCTCGCCCTGAAGCGGCAGCGTGTCGAAGTCCTCAACGATCTGTCGCACGGTCTTTTTGAACTCAGAGCCCTTGAGCCCGCGGCGCAGCTGCGCCTTGCACACTTCCATCCAATGGTCGAACAGGCGGTTCGCACTGCCGGGTTCCACCTCGTAGGGGCGCGTGCGGTACAGCGTCATCATCAAAAGATCGCCATACTGGAGCGCGTATACCGCCTGCATCAGCATCTGCGGCGTGATCTTGAATCCGGGATTGTCTTCGCCCAGGTCTTTGAACGACAGCGCGATAACCGGCACATGCGGCAAACCCACTGCGGCGAGCGCCTTGCGGATAAGCGAGATGTAGTTGGTGGCACGGCATCCGCCGCCGGTCTGCGTGATGATTACGGCAAGTTTGTCGGTGTCGTAGCGGCCACTCATTACCGCTTCCATGATCTGACCCGTTACCAGAATCGACGGGTAGCAGATGTCGTTGTTCACGTATTTCAAGCCTGCATCCACCGCGCCATGGTCCACCGAAGGCAGCAGCTCGAGGTTGTACCCGTTGCGCTGGAAAATGTCTATCAGCAAATCGAAGTGGATGGGAGCCATCTGCGGACACAGAATGGTGTAGCCCTCTTCCTTCATCTTCTCGGTATAGATCGCACGCGGGAACTCGGTTGAAGCGCCCTCGCGCTGACGGAAGCGCTCCTGCACCTCGGGAGCGGCTTTCTGCGTGAACGTCTCGGGCGCGCTGGGAACGTGCTCGGCGACAACCTGGGCGCGCGCATCGGCAGACTGCTCGGCAAGCTTCGCGGCGATGCGCCCCTCTTCAGTG
The DNA here is from genome assembly GCA_018715935.1 of Candidatus Aphodovivens excrementavium. Classification (GTDB taxonomy): domain Bacteria; phylum Actinomycetota; class Coriobacteriia; order Coriobacteriales; family Eggerthellaceae; genus Aphodovivens; species Aphodovivens excrementavium. Next base: position 43,947 of record DVKR01000026.1, on the reverse strand, counting down.
CCGTCGCTCGCCTCGATGCTTGCCTCCATGTTGGCAATGACCTTCTCTACGTCAAGCGACGCAACCGGGCACCCCGCAACCTGGGCCTGCTGCTCGGCTTCCTCATCTGCCTGGTCCTTCAACGCCGCCAGCAAGCTGCGCACGCGAATGCGCGCCGCGCCCAGGTTCGACACCTCGTCGATCTTCAGCACGGTGTAGACCTTGCCCGCACGCTCTAGGATCTCCTGCACTTGGTCGGTGGTAAGCGCGTCAAGGCCGCAGCCGAAGCTGTTCAGCTGGATAAGGTCGAGGTCTTTGCGCTCGGTTGCCACCTTGGCCGCCGCATACAGACGCGTGTGGTACATCCACTGGTCTACCAGGCGGATGGGGCGCTCGAGCGTCCCTAGGTGCGCGATGGAGTCTTCGGTGAGCACCGCCAGCCCAAAGCTTGTCAAAAGCTCGGGGATGGCGTGGTTGATTTCCGGATCGTTATGATAGGGGCGCCCCGCCAGCACAATGCCATGCGTTCCCGTTTGCTCCATCCAGGCAAGCGTTTGCTCGCCTTTGGTGCGCATATCGCGCTTAAAGGCTTCGTCTTCCGCCCAAGCGGCATCCACTGCAGCTTCAATTTCCGCCTTCGTGGGAGCCGGTACATCTGCGCCCATAAGATCGGGGTGTGCTTTCACCAGGTCTTCGTAGAGGCGCTTTTTCAGCAGATCCTTGCGATCGTAGGGCAACCACGGGTTTAAGAACCGCACGTCGGAAGTGCGCAGCTCGTCGATGTTAAGACGCAGCGCCTCGGCGTAGCTGGCAACAATGGGGCAGTTGAAATGGTTGCCCGCGCCCTCGTCTTCCTGGCGCTCCCACTTGCTGCAGGGGAACCAGATGAAGTCGGGGTGCTTGTCCAGCAAGTTCATGATGTGGCCGTGGCTCAGCTTTGCCGGATAGCACACGCTCTCCGAAGGCATCGATTCGATGCCCGCTTCGTAGGTCTTCTTCGTCGACGGGTCGGACAACACCACGCGCCAGCCCAGCTTGGTGAAGAAGGTGAACCAGAACGGATAGTTCTCATACATGTTCAGCGCGCGCGGAATGCCCACGGTTCCGCGCGGAGCGTTTTCGAGCGCCAGCGGCTCGTAGTCGAACAGGCGGTGCGTCTTGTACTCGAACAGGTTGGGGACGTCGGCCGTGGTTGAGCCCTTGCCGAAGCTTTCGCCCTTCTCGCAGCGGTTGCCCGTGATGAAGCGGCGGTGCTTGCCGGTGGTTTCGTCCTTGCCAAAATCGTTGACAGTGAGCAGGCACGCGTTGGAGCACCCCTTGCAGCGCACCGTGCGATGCGTGGGTGCCAGCGCCTCTATGGCCTCAAGCGACAGCAGCGAGGACTCCACGACCGGAGCAATTTCTCCGGTATCGCCGGCGGCAAGAGCGGAGGAGTGAACAGCTTGGTGGTAGCGGTCGCGAGCCAGCAGCGCCGCACCGTACGCGCCCATGTTGCCCGCGATATCGGGGCGCACTGCCTCCACCTCTGCCAACTGCTCGAACGCGCGCAGTACCGCGTCGTTCAAGAACGTGCCGCCCTGCACGATCACCTTGGTACCCACATCGTGCGGGTCGCGAATCTTGATGACTTTGAACAAGGCGTTCTTGATTACCGAGATAGCCAGGCCGGCGGCGATGTCGCCCACCGTGGCGCCTTCTTTTTGCGCCTGCTTCACGCGGCTGTTCATAAACACGGTGCAGCGGCTACCCAGATCGACCGGCGCCTTAGCGCGAATGGCAGTCTGGGCGAACTCCGACACGTCCAAATCGAGCCCGGAGGCAAAGCTTTCAATGAAGCTGCCGCAACCCGAGCTGCACGCCTCGTTGAGCATAATGTGGTCGATCACGCCGTCTTTCACGCGCAGGCACTTCATGTCCTGGCCGCCAATGTCGAGAATGAACTCGACGCCCGGCAGCATTTCCTGCGCACCGCGCAGGTGGGCCACGGTTTCAATCTCGCCCGAATCGACGCGCAGCGCCTCTAGCAGCAGCGCCTCGCCGTAGCCCGTTACCGTGGCGTGCCCGATGCGCACGAGCGCGCGTCCGTTTTCGTCGTGCGGCAGCGCCTGGTACATGGCGGCCAAAGCCGACTTCGCACAACCCAACACGTCGCCTTTGTTGCTGGCGTAGTGGCTCCACAGAAGAGAGCCGTCTTCCGCAATGAGGGCGGCCTTGAACGTGGTGGATCCCGCGTCTATGCCGAGATACGCCGTACCCTCGTAGGCAGACAGGTCGCCCCGGCGCACGCATTCGGTGTCGTGGCGACGCTTGAACGCGGCGTAGTCGTCTTCGTCTTTGAACAGCGGTGCCAGGCGCACCACTTCCGAGCCCTGAACGTCGCCGAGGCTCTTCAGGCGTTCAACCACGTCGTTGAGCTTCTCGGGGTGCGCATGCTCGCTTTCCGCACCGGCAATGGCACAGCCGCTCGCCACGAACAGATGCGCGTTCTCCGGCACGATGATGTGCTCGTCGTCAAGCTCAAGCGTTTCGTAGAAGCGTTTGCGCAGCTCGGGCAGATACTGCAAAGGACCACCCAGGAAGGCAACGTATCCCCTGATGGGGCGTCCGCATGCCAATCCGGAAATCGTCTGGGTAACCACCGACTGGAAAATCGAGGCGGCAATGTCTTCCTTGCGTGCGCCTTCGTTCAAAAGAGGCTGCACGTCGGTTTTTGCGAACACGCCGCAACGGCTTGCAATGGGGTAGATGGTGGTATGGCTTTTTGCCAGCTCGTTCAAGCCGCCGGCGTCGGTGTCAAGCAGAGCCGCCATCTGGTCGATAAACGCGCCGGTGCCGCCTGCGCAGGTTCCGTTCATGCGCTGCTCGATGCCCTGGTCGAAATAGATGATCTTGGCGTCTTCCCCGCCAAGTTCGATAGCCACATCGGTTTTAGGAATGAAAGTCTCCACTGCCGTCTTGGAAGCAATGACTTCCTGAACGAATTCGATGCCCAGCCACTGAGCAAGCAGCAAGCCGCCCGAACCCGTAATGGCAATGGTCATCACCTCGTCGCCGAACTCGTGCGCCGCCTTTTCGAGCACTTCCACAATTGTGGCGCGCACGTCGGCATGATGGCGCTGGTAGACGGAGTATTTCACCTGCTGGCAGTTGTCGAGAATAGCCAGCTTGACGGTGGTCGACCCCACGTCAATGCCAATGTGCAGGTTTCGTGCGCCCTGCTCGTTTGTCGCCTTCACGGCTCCCTCCGCCATGATGCTCGTCCTTTCTGCTAGCGCTTCTCCGATTCGAAGCGTCTACAACGTAATCGACTCGCCCGGCTTGATGAAAAACAGGCGCATCGCAATAAGCGCCATCTCCTCCGAGCTTTCCTTCATGCCTGTTTCTATCCAATGCTGAATCACGCCCAAATAGGCGCTTGCATAAAACGCGACGTAGTACTGAACAAACGGCGATGGGTTGTTGCGATACCGTTCGTGAAGAATCGTTTGGATAAGGTTGGCGCATACCGAATCGCGCAAGCGCGGCGCAAAGCGAATGTCGCCGCCTTTCCCGGTAACGGCATGCAGAAAATCGCCCTGCTCGCGCAGGTAGTCGAAGAGGTTAACCAAAAACGGGAGCGGCTTTTTGCGCGCGCGGTAGCGCATCAGATCCAAAACGGTGAGGCCTTTCATTTCCTCCTGGATGCTTTCGAGTTCGACAATGACCTCGTCTTCCAGGTAGGTAAGCAGATCCTCTTTGTCGTGGAAATGATTGTAGAACGTGCCTCGGTTAAGGTCGGCTCGAGCGCACAGGTCGTTAACCGAAACCCCGTCAAGGCCGCGCTCTTCCATAAGCTCGATAAGCGCACTGCGCAGCGCGCGCTTCGTGCGTGCAATGCGTCGGTCGGTGTTGGCAGATGCCCCCACACAGACTCCTTGTCTCCAAATACACAAATCAATCGATCGACACGGCGATCAAAAATCAACAGTCTGTTCAATATCTGCCATTTTACGAGGAAAAGAAAGGGATGGCAACCTTAATAAGCTTAAAGGTTGCCATCCCTACAAAGATTTTACGCTAGCGGAGTTCGACCCAGATCACATCGCCAACCGCGGGAGGCTCCACCCCCGGCCCCGACGGCATCATGTAGTAGGCGTTCGCCGCTTCCGACTCGGGCGAACCCGGACGCCCCGGCAGCGGCGTTCCCGCAAGCGTGCCGTCGGGAAGCGCCTCCACCGTCAAAAACTTGATGCCGAAAAACGTAGCCCCGGGAGCCACAATGGACGGACGCACCTCGCCGGCGATCTTGGCGGGAGACGAAGCGCCCCCGTCTTTGCCCGACCCCTTCTTGTCATGGCCGCCCTTTGCCGGAAACGGCGCGGCAAGGCGCACGGGGATGCGATCCGGCTCGGGAGACAGCCCCAAAAACACCTTCATCAGAGGATGCAAATAGAAGTTCAGCGTGAACGAAGCCCCTGCAGGCGGACCGGAAATGCCCACGATGGGCTTGCCGTCAACCAAGGCGTAGGAGCTGTGGTGTCCCGGCCCGTGGTTCGTTTCGTGGCAGATGACCTCGCCTAGATCCTCCATCTGCTCGCAATTCCAGTCTTCGGAGCCTTTAGATGAGCCCGCATTGAGGACCACGATGTCCGCCATGGCGCACGCCTCGTGTATGGCGGCCTTGATAAGCTCCGGGTCGTCAGGAACGATGTCGAAAACAAGCGGAACGCCGCCCCACTTCTCAACCTTGCCGCGAAACACCAGGCTGTTCGTTTCTATGTTGCGGCCAGGCTCGATAGGGCCGCCCGGCACCACCAGCTCGTCGCCTGTGGGAATGAAGGCAACCTTGGGCTTCACGCGCACCGGCACCGCCGTGACGTTGCCCGTCGCAATGCGCGCCGCCACATCGGCGGTAACCACCTCGCCTGCGCATGCCAGCACGTCGCCTTTCTTCATCTGGCTTCCCGGAGCGCGCGTGCCGGCGTATTGGGCGGAAGGCGCCGCGTCGATGGCCACGTGCTGTTCGTCGTCTGACACCGTTACGTGCTCGATGACGATTGCCGCATCATAGCCCTCGGGCATCACCACGCCCGTGTTGGCAAACTCCCAATCTACGCCTCTTACCCACTTCGACGTGTCGGGCATGCTCCCGTCGGCGAAATCACTCCAATGCACCGCGATCGAGTCCATGCAGCACTGCAGCTTGTTGGGCTTGTCCACCAGAGAAACAACGTCTCGCGACAGCACGCGTCCAAACGACTCCGCTACGGGAACCAGCTCCTCAAAACCCGCCGCCCCCGCTCCGTTAAAACTGCATCGCTTGAGCATCTGCGCAACTGCCTCCTCGCGCGAAAGCTCAATGTGCTTGGAGTGATCTCTCATAGCTTTCACCTTTCCATCTCTTCCATACTATCCTTAACGGGATACTATGCTTATGTAAAGATAGTTCGATTATCGTCCGTTTTATGCTTTGCCGCAAGTAGTTTCGCTGGGCTTCGCCAAAGGCGGCTAGAATATGCTTTGGCTTTGTTTTCAACCGAGCGCCGCCCGATCGGCCACACTACCTAAAGGATGGAAGCCCCATGCAAATTACGCCCCATGAAATTGCCGAAACGCTATCGATGGTAAGCGAAGAGCACTTAGACATTCGCACAATCACCCTTGGCTTGAATTTGCGTGGCTGCGCCGACAATAGCGTAGACGCCGTTGCGCGCAAGGTATACAACCGCATGGTAAGCGCGGCAAAGCAGCTTGTTCCCGTTGCGGAGCAGCTTGAGCGCGAATTCGGCATCCCCATTGTGAACAAGCGCATATCCGTTACCCCCGTTGCGGAGATCTCCTCTGCGGTGCGAGAAGACGACCTAACCCCCATCGCCGAAGCGATGGACCGCGCCGGCAAAGAGGTTGGCGTCGATTTCGTGGGCGGCTTCACCGCTTTGGTGCACAAAGGCGCATCCAAAGCCGACATCAAGCTGATGGAGTCGATCCCCCATGCACTCTCGGTTACCGACCGCGTGTGCTCCTCGGTAAACGTGGGGTCTACGCGCGCGGGCATCAACATGGACGCCGTGCTCAAGATGGCGGGCATTATTCGGGCAACCGCGGAAGCCACCGCCGACCGTCAATGCATTGGCGCAGGCAAGCTGGTGGTTTTCTGCAACGCGGTGGAAGACAACCCGTTTATGGCGGGCGCCTTCCACGGATCGGGCGAGGCGGACGCCGTCATCAACGTTGGCGTTTCGGGGCCTGGCGTTGTGCGCAACGTGCTTGCCAGCATGCCCAAAGACGCCGACCTCACCACCGTGGCGGAGGCCATCAAGGCAACGGCATTCAAGATCACGCGCGCAGGCGAGCTGATGGCGCGCGAGGCAAGCCGCCGTTTAGGCGTGGCGCAGGGCATCCTCGACCTCTCGCTTGCCCCCACGCCCGCAGAAGGCGATTCGGTTGCCGAGATTCTTGAGGCGATAGGCGTGGGCACGTGCGGCGGCCCGGGCACCACTGCCGCGCTCGCGATGCTCAACGACGCCGTAAAGAAAGGCGGCGTCATGGCGTCAAGCAGCGTTGGTGGCCTGTCGGGAGCTTTTATCCCCGTATCGGAAGACGCCGGCATGATTCGCGCCGCCGAAGAGGGCGCACTATGCCTTGAGAAGCTTGAGGCGATGACCTGCGTATGCTCGGTTGGACTGGACATGATTGCCGTGCCCGGCGACACCACGGTGGAAACCATAGCGGGCATTATCGCCGACGAATGCGCCATCGGCATGATCAACTCCAAGACCACTGCGGTGCGCATTATCCCCGCAATCGGCAAAAAGATGGGCGATAGGCTGGAGTTTGGCGGGCTTTTGGGCTACGCCCCCATCATGCCAGTCAACCAGTACGCCGGCACGGTGTTCGCCCATCGAGGCGGACGTATCCCCGCGCCGCTGAACTCGCTGAAGAACTAAAGTGGTTCTGGCGGTCTTCCGACCGCCGGAACCCCCTAATCACGCGTCAGCTTGCGGTGGATGCGGTGCGGGCGCGACGCTTCTTCGCCCAGGCGTTCCACGCGGTTTTTCTGATAGCTGTCGAAGTTGCCTTCGAACCAGAACCAATTGCCCGGATTCTCGTCGGTGCCCTCCCATGCCAGGATGTGAGTGGCCACACGGTCGAGGAACATGCGGTCGTGGCTGGTGACCACAGCGCAGCCCGGGAAGTCCATCAACGCTTCCTCTAGGCTGGCAAGCGTTTCGACATCAAGATCGTTGGTGGGCTCGTCGAGCAAAAGCAGGTTGCCGCCTTGAGACAGCGTGAGCGCCAGATTCAGGCGGTTGCGCTCGCCGCCAGACAGCACGCCAGCAGGTTTTTGCTGATCGGAGCCTTTGAACCCGAAGCTTGCCACGTAGGCGCGGCTGGGCACTTCGGTCTCGCAGACCATCATGTAGTCCAAGCCGCCCGACACGACCTCCCATACGCTCTTGTCGTTGTCGATGCCCTCGCGCCCTTGGTCGACGTAAGAAACCTTCACCGTTTCACCCAGCGTCAGCGTTCCGGAAGTGGGCTGCTCTTTGCCCACGATCATCTTGAACAAGGTGGACTTGCCCACGCCGTTAGGGCCGATAACGCCCACGATGCCGTTACGCGGAAGCTCGAAGGAAAGGTCGTCGATAAGCACACGCTCGCCGAACGCCTTGTGCAGGTTTTCCACCCGCAAGACCTCGGCACCAAGGCGCGGGCCGGCAGGAATGCGGATGGAGGTGAAGTCGAGCTTTTTGCTCTGAGCCGCTTCGGCCACCATCTGGTCGTAGCGTTCGAGGCGGGCGCGGCTTTTCGCCTGGCGGGCCTTGGGGCTTGAGCGAACCCATTCAAGTTCGTTTGCCAGGCGCTTCGCCAGCTTTTCGTCGCGTTGTTTCTGGGAGGCCAGACGCGCCGCCTTGGTCTCGAGATACGTGGAGTAGTTGCCTTTGTAGGGATAGAGGTGACCGCGATCCACCTCGCAAATCCACTCGGCAACGTTGTCCAGGAAGTAGCGGTCGTGCGTAACGGCAAGCACCGCGCCCTCGTAGTTGTGCAGGAACTTCTCCAGCCACAACACGCTCTCGGCGTCCAGGTGGTTGGTGGGCTCGTCGAGCAAGAGCAGATCGGGCGCCTCTAGCAGCAGGCGGCACAGCGCCACACGGCGGCGCTCGCCGCCCGAAAGCACGCTTACCGGCATGTCAGGGTCGGGGCACTGCAGTGCGTCCATCGCCTGGGAGAGCTGGCTGTCCAAATCCCAACCGTTTTTGGCGTCGATCTCGTCTTGCAGCTTTCCCATTTCGTCCATGAGCGCGTCGAAGTCGGCATCGGGATCTGCCATCTCGGCGCTTACTTGGTTGAAGCGCTCGACCTTAGCCAGGATGTCGGCGAACGCCAGCTGAATGTTTTCCAGAACGGTTTTGTCTTCTTCCAGCGGGGGCTCTTGCTGCAGGATGCCCACGGTGTAGCCGGGCGTGAGGCGCGCCTCGCCGTTAGAGACTTCCTCCAAGCCCGCCATCAGCTTGAGCAGCGTGGATTTTCCCATGCCGTTTGGGCCAACCACGCCAATTTTCGCTCCGGGATAAAACGACAGCGTAACATCGTCGAGAATTACCTTGTCGCCGTGCGCCTTACGCGCTCTATACATCTGGTAGATGAATTCGGCCATGCTCCTTGCCTTTCTGTGTCTATCAGGTGCGTGTTTTCGATGCTCTCCGCATTGTAAAAGCTGGGCGCAACAACTACCCCGCACGACCGGCTTCTACATCGACACCCCACGGGTTGCGGCGGGCGAGACGGCGTGCCGGCCGAGAGCCGGGGCATCCGCGTCGTCGACTGGATAGCGCTGAACCTTAAAGAATGGACAACAACAAATCATAAACTGTCGACTACAACCAGACATCACCTTAAACCATTGCCAATAACGCTCATACGTGATACATTTGCTATACATTGTCGATACAAGGAGCATCAATGGCAAAAACAGCAACGATCAGCATGCGCGTTAGCCCTCAGATAAAAGCAGACGCAGAGTCTCTCTATGCCAGCTTCGGCATGACGCTCACCGAGGCGATCAACATTTTTTTGCACAAATCCATCATGGAGGGCGGTCTGCCCTTCGACGTCAAGCAACCGCGCTACAACGCAGACACCGAAGCGGCGATGCGCGAAGCTCGCGACATCATGAGCGGAAAGATCCCGGCGGAGTCCTACAGTTCGGCTGCGGAAATGTTCGCAGCCCTCGACGAGTAAGGCAGCAGAATGCCACTTAGGCTTGTGCCCACCTCGCAGTTCAAGAGAGATTACAAGAGGGCAAAGAAACGCGGTCTCGACATGAGCGAGCTGCAGTCCGTCCTTGATACGCTCTGCGCCGAAGAGCCCCTTGAAGAGAGGCATCGCGACCATGCACTGGTAGGCACCTATGCCGGCTTCCGCGAATGTCACATACGACCGGACTGGCTGCTGGTGTATGCTGTCGACAAAGGCAGGCTCATCTTGACCGCCTCACGCACGGGGACCCATTCCGACTTGTTTGGCGAATAGGATTGCCACCGAGCAGCCGAAGGAGGCTGTCACTTTCGTCAGGGTCACGCTGCAGGCAAACGTCCAGCTCATCATGATGGACTGGCGAACCGACAGGATGATCCTCGATGCGCAGGACAAGGCAGATAGAAGAACCCAATCGGGCGCCTGCCTCTTTGCCAATCAGACGCGAGGCAATCAGACAAATGATTATTTAGCTGCGTAGGGATCTCCACTTGAGAGACACTAATATCGCCGGACATCAACTTTGGTAGCAGGGTGTCGCGCATACGTTCCAGGGCTTGTATCTCGTCGTCGTTTCGGCGAATCAATGCGTCAATGGGCTTTAGCTGAGACTCGAGGTGGGCTATCGCATCATTGTCGGGAAGGAAAACTGGGAGTTCCTTCAGGGATTTCCCGTTGATTGACCCAAATACGGTGCCATCACCATTGAATGCGTCAAGCTGCCTTCCCTGAGCTCGAACAAGATAGTGAACGAAACTTTGGTCGCTCTCCGAATGGATTGCTGCAAGGCCTCGACCGATACAACAATCCTCATTTGCGACATTTAAATCACCAACAGGGGCTCGAACACTCATGAGCGTATCGCCTTCCCGTGCCATACGCTTTGGCTCGGTGGTAAATAGGCGTCTGCGCGGAAAGAATGCCCCAAACTCGGCGCGACCTTGATAAAAGACTTCACCATTTCCGTCTTCATTGTACGAAGACCCTGACGGAGATTGACCCATAGTGATTTGCGCGATGTCCGACAGCGTAGCGTTAGGCTTGTTTGACTGAGGGCATTCTCTATTGAACAGCGTTATGGCCATCTCGGCTAAATAATCATTTGTGCGATGGTCTCTCGACTCGTGCGGCAATCCGACCTATCGGAACAGCTCATCATGCGAGCCGGTTCGCTGGAATGCGGCGATCTTGTCGTTCGTCCGCCAGATCAGCAGCCAGTCGCCAGCATTGGCGACATGGCATTCGTGGGCTCCGAGCCACTTGCCTTTCAGCGTGCGCATGCCATGCCTGCGCTTCAGCTCGCCTAAGGCATCGGCGTCATTCCGGCAGACGAGCTCGATCACCTTTCCAATGGATCCAGGCCGACACGCCTTTTGCTCAAGCGCTCCAGGTCGCGCGAGAACGACGGGGTGTAATCGGGCTCCAAGCGCCCCATCCGCTAATCCCCCAAAGCCGCGTCGAGCATTTCGCGAGCAGTCTTGTAACCGTGCCCGCCAGAAGCAAGAAGCTCTTCTGCCTCCCGAATGCTTTGAAGGCTCTCTTCATTTGGCTCGGGATACGAGAGCGTGAGCGGGATGCGTCTCTCACGGACAATTTGCCGATAGAAGGCCCTCGTTACCGAAGAGAGGTCAAACCCGAAATCCTCAACGATCTCCGCGGCCTCTCGCTTCGTTTGCTCATCAACCCTCACCGTTACGGAAGCCATCTTCTCTCCAATCAACGTAGGACATTTATGTACTGTCATCTTACATCGGCAATTGCAAATCGCCGTGATTGCCGAAGCGCAGTGATATCGAGCGGCTTTCGTTCGCCCAGCCGTCTGCATGAGGAACAATGCTTTCATCGTTGTCCGAAGAAGGGATTCACAATGGAAGACACTATCAACAACGTTCTGATGCAAATGCAGCCTCTTCTTTCTTGCAATCAACTCAAATCTCTTAGTGAGGTGCTTCGACGCGTCTTGGCGCCAAAGCACTACGATGACGCCAATCTACTTCCGCTCTTTCTCACGGCAAAGGAAGTCGAAGGGTGCTCACCGCGAACTATCGCGTACTACGAAAGCACCATTACCCATATGGTCGCCTCGGTATCCAAACCTTACACTCAGATAGAAAGCGACGACCTGCGAAAATACCTTTACCATTACGAGGAAACGAGGAACGCCAGCAAAGTCACCATCGACAACATCCGGCGCATACTATCAAGCTTTTTCTCGTGGCTTGAAGACGAGGACTATATCGTCAAAAGTCCCGTTCGGCGCATTCGACGTGTTAAAACTGCCACCGTGACGAAAGAGGTGCTGACGGATGAAGACCTTGAGACCTTGCGCGATGCTTGCACGAGCGTGCGTGATTTAGCGCTAGTGGATCTACTCGCAACAACAGGAATGCGCGTTGGGGAACTTGTGCAACTCGACATTGAGGACGTCAACCTGCAAGAGCGCGAGTGCATCGTCACAGGAAAAGGAAACAAGCAGCGTCCCGTCTACTTCAATGCGCGCGCAAAGCTTCATTTGCAAGCATATCTTGATAGTAGGAATGATAATTGCCCTGCTCTTTTCGTCTCTTTGGACAGAGCCGCTTCGCGACTAAGCATAGGAGCAGTCGAGACACGTCTCCGCCAAATCGGAGAACGATGCGGCGTGAATCGCGTTCATCCCCACAAGTTCCGCCGCACGCTTGCAACACATGCCATCGACAAAGGTATGCCCATCGAACAGGTGCAGAAGCTTCTCGGTCATGCGAGAATAGATACCACCATGCATTACGCACTGGTGAATCAGAACAACGTGAAGGCATCGCATAGAAAGTATCTGGAATGAAACTTGGGGATATTGTTTCTCTTGTCAGGGGCAACACCTATAAAAGCTCGCTCCTTTCGGAAACTGATGGCCCAGTTCTTCTTGGGCTCGGCAGCATTGATCGAAATGGAGGTTTTAAATACGGCACGAAGAAGCACTACCCAGGCCAATCGGATCTGCGTATTCTTCTCCATCCAGGAGATCTTTACGTCTCCCTCAAGGATCTGACCCAAGCATGCGACCTTTTAGGGGCGATAGCGCGCGTCCCTAACGACATACCGGAAGGGCGCCTTACCCAAGACACGGTCAAACTAGAGTTCTCGCCTCAAGCTACAGAACTCGATAGGCGCTATACGTATTGGAGCCTTCGTACGCCACAATACAGGGCCTATTGCAAAGCAAGAGGAACAGGTACAACCAATATGTCCCTCTCTCGTACAGATTTTCTCAACTGGCGAATCCCCTCACCTACCGCATTTCGCACTCGTCTTGTCGCGTTATTTGAACTTATCGACGCTAAGCTGACATGGAACCGGCGGACAAATGATTATTTAGCTGCGTAGCGTTAACCCGAGAAACGTCGATTTCGCCGGACATGAGCTTCGGAAGCAGCACGCCTCTGAGTCGTTCTAGTTGCGCAGACCCTCGTTCGTTGAGCTGCCACCTTGCAATAATCGGATCCGCAAACTCGCAGAAACCTTCTATATCCTCAACGCTTGGATTTGGCATGGGATAGTTGAGTGTTGCTTTTGGGTGCGTGCGCTGACGACTTCCGGTAGAGCCGGTCACATGGGCGAGCAGAAAATCCGTAAACGAAGGACTATCGATAGCGGCGTAGTAGAAGCTCTTGTGCTCCGGCCTTTTTGGTTTGTAGACGATGAACTCGGTTGAGCACACGGACCTTTTCAAAGTACAGCAAGGCAACCAGAGACGCTTTATCGATGGGTTGAGTTTTGAAATTAGGATGCAGTCGTTGTCGATGGCGTACTTGTTGCTCTTAATGTTATCAGCGGGTTCGAAGACCGGTCTGCGATTATCATCAAATGCAGGGATGCTGTAATGCTCCCAAATCTCACCCGTGCAAGCTGATGGTTTGAGCGATTGAGTTGAGATGGCCATGACATTGCCCAAGTTAGTTGTGGGCGTTTCGGCACCAAATCGATGATCAAATTCGACGCGCACCAGTTCAAGCAAATAATCATTTGTGCGAAGATTAAGTTCAATCAAATCATCAAAACGATTAAGGATGCCAGAGATTATCCTCCTCGTTGCTTGACTAGGCCAAGGAATAGAAATCTGCTCAAAATGGCTTTTGTTGATGATTGACAGGGCAGTTGACTGCCCCTCCAGATGCTTGAAATAAGGCCATAGCCATCTCATCGCATAGTAAAGATAGTCAGAGTCGTCAGGGTCGTTAGGCACAACCGTATTGATCTGTTGATTTGACAGCGACGCAGTCTCTACCACGCCGACATAGCCAAGGTTGCCAATGCAAGAAACGCATACTGAACCAGCTGGAATAATCTGTTTTGAAAAACTATCCTTTACCGCGCTCGAAACGCGCCTTTCTGTAGCAAAGATATGTTTCGATGCCTGTAGGTCTTTCGGCGTGATGAACGGGATGTCGGCCTCCCAAAATATAGGTTTATTTGTCGGCGGGGTTTTCCCAGTGATGACATCGGCAATCTCGCCGATACTAGCTTGCTTGCACACGCGCTATCGCTCCTCGATATAGTTAACAATGAAGTAAGGACTCATGCTGTGCCTCGATGCATCAGTGAGTCTCTTTCCTGATGAAATAACAATGCAGTCCGACATGACGCTTTTGTCTGCCTTCGTGAATTTACGTACTCGAAACCAACATTTGAACTTGTCGGCCATGTTCCTGTAGTAAAAAGGCACTTCGGTCAATTTCGGCATATCGCGTTGAATGGCATCAACATGTGCCCAGTACCGTTCCTGGCCTCCACTGTGGATGAGAAGGATGCGAGGGTTATCGGAATCAAGAATCTCCCTCGCGATTGTCTTAGATACTGGATTGCCCAGCTTTCCATACCAAACAAGGCCCAGCTCGTTTATTACCTGCTGGTGTGCGGCAATTGTTCCGCCTTCCGGCGCAAAGTTCTCCGCGAATCTCAGTGCTACGGTCTTCATCTATCTCGATCCGATCTAGAATCCATACCCAATCGCCTCCAAGTTCTTCTTGATCTGCTCTTGCAGGCGATTTGATTCTTCGAAGCACTTTGCAAGCTCACCAGTCAGGCGAGCCATCTTCTCCTCGAAAGGCTCGCCATCATCTTCCTCTTCCTTAATGCCGACATAGCGTCCGGGAGTCAGGATGAAATCCTGCTTCTCGATATCCTCGATAGCGGCTATAGCCGAGAAGCCCTTTTCCTCCTCGAGCGTACCGTCTCGGAACGCATCGAATGCGCTGGCGACTTTGGCGATGTCGTCATCTGTAAACTCGCGCAAGCGACGGCTCACCATAGTGCCCATTTCGCGCGCATCAACGAAAAGCGTCTTGCCAGGCTGAGCCTTCTTCTTCGCAATGATCCACAGGCTCACAGGAATACCTGTGCTGTAAAAGAGCTTGTCCGGCATCGCCACGATGCCCTCGACGAGGTCGGCCTTCACAATCTCGGCGCGGATGTCGCCCTCTCCGCTCGTTTGACTCGACAGCGACCCATTCGCAAGCACCATTCCCATGCGCCCGCTACGATTGAGATGATGGATCATATGCTGAACCCAAGCGAAGTTGGCGTTGCCCTCAGGTGGAGTGCCGAACTCCCAGCGAGGATCTTCCTTGAGACGATCTCCGCCCCAATCCGACATGTTGAACGGCGGATTAGCCAGGATGAAATCGAACTTCTCGGTTTTATGAAGGTCGTTGAAGAACGTATCTGCAGCCTGCTTGCCCAGGTCAGCATCAATACCCCTGATGGCAAGGTTCATGGTTGCCATCTTCCAGGTGGTTGGGTTGCTCTCCTGACCGTAGATAGCCAGATCGTTGATATTGCCCTGATGCCGCTTCACGAACTCCGCCGACTGAACGAACATACCACCGGAGCCGCAGCACGGGTCGTATACGCGCCCTTTATAAGGCTCGATGATCTCGACCAGCGTTTTAACCACGCAGGCGGGCGTGTAGAATTCGCCGGCGTTCTTGCCCTCTGCCTCTGCGAATTTCGCCAAGCAGTATTCGTACGTGCGGCCCAGGATATCGCGCGTGTCGCCCCGCTCTGCCATCTGAACGTTGGTGAACAGATCCACCACCTCGCCCAAACGGCGCTTGTCCAGCTCTTGCCTCGCGAAGTTTTTCGGAAGGATTCCTTTTAGCTTGTCGTTTTCGGCCTCGATCTGACGCATCGCCTCATCGATCACTTTGCCGATCTCGGGCGTATGAGCGGCTGCCGCGATAGTCTTCCAGCGCGCGGGCTCGGGCACGAAAAAGATGTTCTGGTACGTATACTCGTCGCGATCCTCCTCGAAACCCTCCCCTTCTTCCACGAGCTCTTGGTAACGCTGGTCGAACTTGTCGGAGATGTACTTGAGGAAGATCAGCCCTAGAACCACGTTCTTGTACTCCGAAGCGTCGATATTCCCCCGAAGCTTATCTGCTGCACGCCAGATCTGCTCTTCAAAACCGATCTCGGCAGTGTTCTCTTCTTTCTTTTTTCTTGCCACGTTTGGCTCCTATTCGTAGACCTTGCTGTCAGCCCACAGCTCGCACTGCTCCATTACCGTACCGATGGCGTCATCCAAACCTTCGGGCGGATACTTGTATTTCCTTAGAAGTCGTTTTATGGCGCGTCGCATACCTGCACGTGCGCTCTCCTTCTTCTGCCAGTCTATCGTAGCGCTCTTTTGCAGCTCATCGGTCAACTCTCGCGTCATCGCGACGAGCTGGTCGTTGGTGTAGAAATCTTTGATCGCCTCCGGTCTGGTAATCGCATCGTAAAATGCCATCTCCTCTTCAGAGAGTCCCAGCTTTTCGGCATCAGTGCGATCCCTCATCATGTCATGCGCCATCTTGACGAGCTCGTCAATGACCTGCGCATTGGTGAGCATGCCGTTAAGATAGGAGTTCAGCGTCCCTTGAAGCATCTCGCTGAACTTCTTCGCTTTGACGACGCTCGTGCGTTGATACGCCCGCACACGTTCTTTGATGAGCCTCTTCAAGCTTTCTACGGCGATGTTCTTCTCCTTCATACTCGCGACTTCGGTTAAGAACGCCTCGTCAAACAGCGAGATCTCTACGCTGTCTTTCTCGAAAAGATCGATGACTCCATCGGAATGAACGGTCTGCTGCATGATCTCGGTAACGCGTTTGTTGAACTCCGCATAGCTCATCCCACCGTTGCCTCCGGCTTTTCTGCCCGTGAGGCGTAGCACCTGCACGCGCAACACCGACAGATAAGCAGCCTCATGCTGATCCTCGTCCGACACAATGCTCTTGCACAAGCTCAACGCCTGATTCATCAGCTGGCATTGTTTAAGGAATTCCTCGCGGTCTGCCTCTCGCCTGGGCTCGAGCAGCCAGTCGGTTCCTTCTGTAATGGCGCTTGCCAGCTGCGCCTTTTTGTCCGTGAAAATAAGCTGCCGGTAGTCATACCCAAACATGAGGTCGCGACACACGTCGAGCTTTTCCAAGAACTTCGGGTACGCCGTGCTCGCAACGTCCATGTCTCCATAGTTCGACTGGTCGCGCGCCGTATAGTCCTTCATAGCCTGTTTGAGTGCTCGGGCGATGCCGATGTAGTCGACAACAAGACCGCCCTCCTTTCCTTTGCAGACGCGATTGACGCGCGCAATTGCCTGCATAAGGTTATAGCCCCTCATTGGTTTGAACACGTACATGGTGGAAAGGCTTGGGACATCAAACCCGGTTAGCCACATGTCCACGACAATGGCGATCTTCAGAGGGTCGTCGTCGTTTTTGAACTTGCGCTCCATCTCCTTCTTATGACGGGACCCGCCGCACACCTCGAACCATTCTTCGGGATCCTGATTGGACATAGTCATGACCACGCCGACCTTGTCTTTCCAAGAAGGGCGGAGCTCCATGATCTTGTAGTAGATTTTCATCGCGATGGGTCGGCTATACGCAACGATAAGCGCTTTGCCCGCCAGCACGTCGGCACGGTTCTTTTCGTAATGTTCCACGATGTCGCGGCAAAGGGATTCGATCGTTTCCGGCGTATCGAAGAGAGCGTCCAACCCTCCGAGATCCCGCTTTGACTTTTCGACGGACGCTTCGTCGGCTTCTTCGGTAAACTCCTTGTAGGCGTCGTCGAGTCTCTCTAGCGCATCGGGGTCGAGACGGAGTGCAACGACGCGACTTTCATAGTAAACGGGTTTCGTCGATTCGTCCTCAACCGACTGAGTCATGTCGTAGATGTCGATGTAGTCGCCGAACACCTCGCGCGTATTGCGATCCTCCAAAGCAATAGGGGTGCCCGTAAAGCCGATATAGGAAGCATGAGGCAACGCCTTGCGCACTACGCGAGCCGCGCCAACGCGCACGCGTCCTTCGGCGTCCATCTTCTCCGTCAGCCCGTATTGGCCGCGATGAGCTTCGTCCACAATCACAACCACATTGCTGCGACCGCACAGAGAGTCCTCCCCATCCGTGAACTTCTGCATGGTTGTGAAGATGATGCCGTTCGCTTCGCGGCCGATAAGAAGCTGTTTGAGATGTTCGCGGCTTTCCGCCTGAACCGGGGTTTGACGAAGGAACCTCGCGCAGCGCGAAAATTGGCCGAACAGCTGATCGTCCAAATCGTTTCGGTCTGTAATGACCACGATGGTCGGACTATCCAGACAACTTTGCAGCAGGTGCGCAAAAAAGACCATCGACAGCGATTTGCCGCTCCCCTGCGTGTGCCAGAACACGCCGATCTTGCCATCGCCCTCAACCGCCTCCGCAGCACGTTCGATGGCCTTGCGTACGCCAAAATACTGGTGATATGCAGCAAGGATCTTAACTACTTTCTCGGGCGTATCATTGAAGCATACAAAGTTCTGGATGATATCGAGCAGACGCTCTTTGGGAAGCATGCCGTCCAGCATGGTTTTCCATGTCGCCATCTTCGTTTCGGAGTAATCGCCATCATCGGACTTCCACGCAACGAACCTGTCTTCGCTTGCCGTGATGGTTCCCACACGCGTTTCCGCCATATCGCTCATGACGCAGAACACGTTCGGCACGAACAGGCTGGGGATGTGATGCATGTAATTTCGCAGTTGCAGATATGCGTCGGATGCGTCCGTCTCTTCTCGAGAAGGAGATTTCAGCTCGAACAAAACGAGCGGCATGCCGTTCACAAAAACGATGACGTCGGGGCGTTTCTCGGAATACTCGACGAAGGTCCACTGATTGACGACATGAAAATCGTTGTTGTCGGGGTACTCGAAATCAAGAAGGCGTACGATATCGTCACGCTCCTCTTTTCCGTCGAAAAAACGAACCTCTATACCCGATTGAAGATAGTCAGCGAAAGTCTCGTTTCTCTGTTCGAGAGACCCGCCTTCAACGTTGGAAAGCTTGAGAAGCGCCTCGTCGATCGCTTCTGCGGGAAGGTTGCTGTTAATACGCCGCAGGGCAGCAGGAAAAATGCCCGGCAGAAAGACATCACGATATTCTTCCGAGGATCGGGGCACATCGGGTCCGTAAAGGTGCTCATAGCCAAGACGGTCGACCAGATGCTCGATGACAACCTGCTCGAAATAATCCTCGTCGATACGGATATAACCGTAATCATATCTTTCCGCACTCTCAGACACGGCGTTTACCTCCCGCATGTTGACTACATGCTTCATTGTACCTAAACCTAAAATGGCATTTAGGGAGTCGAAGAAACGCTTATTGCCGCTCGGCCCTACCCCCATACACCGCCCTCACCAGGTACTCCAAATTTCCCTCGGGGCCGGTGATGGGGCTTTCGACCACGCCCGTCACGTCGAAGCCTTCCGCAGCGAGCGCGGCGCTCACTTCGTCCACCACACGTTCGCGTACGGCGGCGTCGCGCACCACGCCATGATCGGTCTCGTCGTGGCGCGACTCGAACTGGGGCTTCACCAGACCGATGAACACGCTGCCCGGAGCGCTCAGCCGCGCGAATGTCGGGGCAAGCGCTGCCAGCCCGATGAAGCTGAGGTCTGCAACGAGCACATCGAACGGCGCGCCAAGCTCCACCGGGTCGGCCAGGCGGATGTTCGTACGCTCGAACACGCTCACGCGCTCATCTTGACGGATGCTCCATGCAAGCTGTCCGTAGTTCACGTCTACGCACGCCACGCTTGCCGCCCCCGCCTGTAACAAACAATCGGTGAACCCCCCGGTAGAAGAGCCGATGTCGATGCAGCGCAGCCCCCGCACGTCCTGCGCGAACGCGTCGAGCGCGCCCTGCAGCTTAAGGCCTCCGCGCGACACAAAGCGCTTACGTCCCTTCACCTGAATCTCGGCATCGGGCGCAACGCGCACAGCGGCGCTTGCGGGATAGACGTCGCCCACCTTCACCTGATGCGCAAGCACCAAACGCAAGGCCTCGCCCACGTCGGAGGCAAGGCCTTGCTGCACCATAAGCTCATCAAGCCGAATTTTTTTCTGCTTTGCCATAGGCGTTATTATACGGAAGAAGGGGCTTTTGAGCCTAGGCAGCCTTGAGGATTAAAGACGCCCGAACCCACAGGCCCTTGCGCCTAGAACGTCTCGCGGCACACCATCTCTTCCATGGCGCGACGTTGAGAATGCATCGGGCCGGGAGCCGCCTTGGGATGCCCCACCATGAACAGCTCAACGAGCCGATAGCTCTCCGGGACGTGGAACAGCTCGCGCACCTTCCGCGGGTCGAATGCGCCCACCCAGCAACCGCCAAGGCCCAGGTTGGCAACCGCATCGTCCATGTTGGCGAGCGCAATGGTGGTGTCGATGTCGCCGAAATCGCACGTTTCAGGGCCATGGTCGGGAGTGGGATGGCTGGAAACGTCGTGGTCGTAAGCGGCAATAATCACCGTAGGCGCCCCATAGCGGCACTTCGTGCATTCGTCGATTTTCGCCAATCCCTCGGGGCTTTGCACCACGCACAAGCGCGTAGGCTGAAGGTTGCGCGCCGAGGGAGACTTACGCGCCGCCTCCAATATCTCGTTAAGCTCCTCGTCGGTAATTTGCTTGTCGTAAAACTCACGGCACGAATAGCGATGCCCCACCAACGTGAGAAAGTCCATGGCAAACCTCCTTGTTCGCACTTTTCCCTTCCCGTGAGTATACTCGCCTGCGCCGCAACATACGCCTGCGATATGCCGTTCGCTCGGCAACTTTGCGTGCCGTAGGCCTCTCGTGTCGCAGGTTTTGCGCCTGCGATATGCCATTCACTTGACCGCCATCTGTGGGAACTCGTAAACGATTCGGTGTAATTCTGGCTCGACTTCCGCTTGTCAACTATCATGAAAGGGTAAACCAAGCCAAGGAAACGGAGGCGTCATGGCAGACAAGGAACAGCGCAAAGAGCAGGCACAGAAGCACACCTCCCTCATGAAGGGCGCTTTTGCGGGCGAAACGGCGGCCGCCGTCGAGGCCGCTGTGATTTACGAAGAGGGGGAAGGCCGCAGCCTCGAGCTTCCGGATCCTCCGTTCGACGCCACCGAAACCATTGTCACCACCGCATTCATGCCAGAAGCGCTCTACCGCTTTGGCAAGGGAACGAGCGCTGTGGTTGATCCAGCTTCATTCACGCGCCCGGGAGGCGCGTACCTAGACGGAGCGTTCGGCCCCGAGCAAGTGCTGTGCTCCGACAGCAACCTTTACGAAGTGCTGTGCGGCATCAAACGCGAGTATCACGACAAGAATCGCGACTACCGTCGCGGCATGCTGTTCACCGACCGCTGCGCCTTCCTGCCCGATGTGGCGTTTTCGCGTGGGGGCACCGTGCGCAAGGCAAACGTTATTGCCATCCCCGAGCCTCTGCGCGCACGCGCGCTAGAGAACCACCGCTCAGAAGCAGAATGCGACCGCGAGCTTGCGCGCCGCATCGAAACCATCTTGAACGTCGCTTCGGTGAATGAATGCGAAACGCTCGTGGTGGGCGCCTTCGCCTGCGGGCGCTTGGGCTATCCCGCTACGCAGGTGGTGGAGCTGTTCAAAGAGTGGCTCGACGCGCACCCCGGCTCGCTGGGTCGCATAGTGTTTGCTGTTCCGCGTGCCCATTTCGACGTTTTTGACGCCGCGTTCGGCAAGAAGGAGGAAGAACCCGAGAATCCCGCCCCTGCCGCCACCGAAGAAGAGTCTGACGACGAAGACTGGCGCACCGTAGACCTCCCCGAAGGCGTGACGCTGCGGTAGCGGGGAGTCCAACTGAGTTACACGCACAGACAAGAGACTCACAACTGAAGCTTGCGCAACTGCGATTGCGAGCCTCATTCTTAGATGCCGCTCATTTTGCGGCGAGGCACGGTTCGCAATCGCACTTCTCCTCTTTTTCTCTCCTTTACATGTTGTACGTTGTACATTATACTGACATTCAGGAGATACGGAACAGAGGGGGCATCATGCCAACAGCAGACGCAATGGTGACGGGAAGAATGACCCGCGACAAAAAAGAGGCGGGGAACCGCATTTTGGCGTCACTTGGTACCACACCTTCCCAAGCAATCAATCATCTTTATGACTTCGTAATTGAAAAACGAGAACTCCCCTTCGCTAAAAAGAATCCCGCCGGCATCGACCCCGAAACGCTCGCTGAAGCCCGCGCGTGGGCGCGTAGCCTCAAAATCCAACAGCCCATCGACCCTCGCTTTGCAAACATGACACTCAAAGAAGCAAAAGCGTTGCGTCTTGCTAAAGAGAGATCGCGAACCGAAGGCTCTGCGCGATGAGGTGCCTCGTCGACACAAACATCCTTATGGATGTCTATTTGGATCGCGCGCCGTTTTCCGAATCCGCTGAGTTGATGCTTGCGCTTGGCTTAGTAGGCGAACTTGAACTGTGGTCGAGTTCGTCCCAAATCACCGACGCCTTCTACCTTCTCTCCGAAGGAGGAAAGCGCTCGCTTGCAGACAGAACGCGCAGCATCATCAAAAAAACCCGGAAAGGTGTACGCGTATGCTCGGTCGGAGAGCAGGAAATCGACGCTGCGCTCGATTCCCCATGGGAGGACTTCGAGGACGCCTGCCTACACCAATGCGCCCTTAAAATTGGTGCCGACGCCATTATCACACGTAACAAGAGCGACTTTTCGCGCTCTTCGATCAAGGTGTTCGATTGTGACGAGCTGTTCGCCTATCTCAAATTAGAACGCGGTGTCGATTACGGACTCATCGATCTGTAGCCCAAACCGCCTGAAAACGCTCCGGTTCATTGCAGATAGCGAGCTCGAAAGCGAGCGTTGCGCCCCCCACACGAGGAAGACGTCGTCGCCTCAGAAAAAGGCTCGAATCCCGGCCGCAAGCTCGGCGGCCGGGACAGCGGCCAAAAAAGCAGCTACGGCAGCAGCAACTGCGCGATTTGCACGGCGTTGAGCGCGGCGCCTTTGCGGATCTGGTCCGCCACCACCCAAAACGCCAAACCGTTATCAACTGAGTCGTCGCGGCGAATGCGCCCAACGTAGGTGCCGTTGGTGCCAGCCAGCAAGCCGGGCATGGGATACACGTTGTGGGTGGGATCGTCCATCACCTCAACGCCCGGCGCCGCTGCCAACGCAGCGCGTGCTTGATCAGGCGTGACGTCGCGCTCGAACTCTACGTTTACAGATTCGCCATGGCAGCGCAGCACCGGCACACGCACGCACGTAGCCGCAACTTTTATGTTCTCATCGCCTATGATCTTTTTGGTCTCAACAACCATCTTCCACTCTTCTTTGGTGGAGCCGTCGTCGAAGAACTTGTCGATGTGCGGAATGCAGTTGAAGGCGATACGGTGCTGGAACGCCTCAACCGTCAGCTGGTCGTCGGGAGTTCCGTCGAGGTATTCGCGCGTTTGATCGTAGAGCTCTTTCATGGCAGGAGCACCCGCGCCAGATGCCGCCTGATACGTTGACACCACCACGCGCTTGATAGGCGCCAGGTCGTAGAGCGGTTTGAGGGCAACAACCATCTGAATTGTCGAGCAGTTGGGATTTGCGATAACACCCGAATGCCAGCTCAAATCGCCCGGGTTCACTTCGGGAACCACTAAAGGCACGTCCTCGTCCATGCGAAACGCGCTCGAGTTGTCAATCATCACCGCACCGGCATCAACCACCGCCTGACGCATTTGCTTAGACACTCCCGCGCCGCAGCTGAACAGGGCAATGTCTACGCCTTCGAAGCTTTCAGGCGTCATCTCCTGCACCGTCAACGCACCGGCAGGAACGTCGCCGCATCCGAGAAAATCCAGCTGCTTCCCGGCGCTGCGCGCACTGGCCAACGCGCGCACCTCGCTCGCAGGAAAATCCAGGTCGTGCAACACCTGCAAAAACTCCCGGCCAACCGCACCGGTAGCACCGGCAACCGCCACCACCGGCAGCTCAGGCATTTTCTTAGTCCACATATGCAGAGCCTCCCATCTTGACCCTAAATTAGCGAGGGGCGTTGTGGCGAGTGCAGATGGCAGGAAAGGTTGAGGAAGCCTACTTTGGTAGGCGACGAAACCTTGGAGCGCCAGCTGCGCCGCCACAGCACCCCGCAGCGTCGGCTCGTTCCGCGGGCTGGCAAGCCCGCGGAACCTCCCCTACCGTCCTTTGTTCATCTTCGCGGCAATTTCCTCGGCGGAAAGCTGCGTCTCCTCAAACACGCTGTCGGAATCGAGGCCGAACGCGGAATGCAAGCAGCGCACCGCCTCGGCAACCTGTGCCGAATCGATAACCACCGACAGGCGAATAGGCGAAGTGGAAATCGCCAAAATGTTGATGTTGTTCTCGCCCAGCGTGCTAAACGCTTTCGCGGCAACACCCGGAGACGACTTCATTCCCGTACCCACCAGGCTCACTTTGGCAATATCCCTATCCACCACATACTCGCGCGCCCTGATGTCGGGCAGCACGCGCGAAAGCGTTTCCTCCGCGCGCTTGAGATCGCCGCCGGGACACGTGAAGCTGATGTCGGTAAGGCCGTCCTCCGACACGTTCTGGATGATCATGTCTACGCTAACCGCATTGCCCGCCAGCGCACTGAAGACCTTAGCCGCAACGCCCGAGGTGTCAGGCACGCCGCGAATGGTTACTTTGACCTCAGAGGTGTCGTGGGCAATGCCGGTAATAACGGCTTCCTCCATCATGTCGGTCTCCTCCTTGATATAGGTGCCTTCCACATCGGAAAAAGCGGAACGCGAATGAATGACCACGTCGAATTTGCGAGCGAACTCCACTGCGCGCATCTGAAGAACGCCCGCACCGGCCCCCGAAAGCTCCAGCATGTCTTCGTAGGAAATCTGATCGAGCTTCTTCGCGCGCGGGCAGATGCGCGGGTCCGCCGTGTAAACACCGTCCACATCCGAATAGATCTCGCACACGTCGGCGCCGATGCCCCACGCCACGGCAACCGCCGTGGTGTCGGATCCGCCGCGGCCAAGCGTGGTGATGTCGCCATTTGCATCGATTCCCTGAAAGCCCGCCACTACGGGAATATAGCCGCGCTCAAGCGCCTCCATGATGCGCTCGTTGTGTACTTTAACGATCTTCGCCTTGGCGTGGGTGCCGTCGGTCTCGATGCCTGCCTGGCGTCCCGTAAAGCTCATGGCCTTGTATCCGCGAGCCTCGATGGCCATAGCCAAAAGCGTCATAGACACCTGCTCGCCCGTGGAAAGCAGGCGATCCATCTCGCGCGCCGGCGGGTCGCTGTTGAGCGCCGCCGCGAGACCGACCAGCTCGTCGGTGGTTTTTCCCATTGCGGACACGACGGCTACCACGTCGTTTCCCTCCTGCTTGCGCATGACAAGACGCTGGGCGACCTTTTTGATGCGCTCAGGCGAAGCGACCGACGTGCCGCCGAACTTACAGACTATTAAAGACATGGCGTTCTTTCTTTTCGCAGATAAAAACGATGGCTATCACTATAGCAAACATCTTTGCGCGCAAGGGACGCTTCACGACGAACGCGCACGTTTGAACAGGGGAAGTTGAGCCAAAAGCACTGCTGCGAATACGAGCGCGCAGCCCACAAGCTCCACGCCGGTCAGACGCTCTCCCAAAAGCAACCAGCCTCCCAGGGCGGCAAACACAGACTCCAGGCTCATAAGGATGGCGGCGGGCGCTTCGTCGACGCTGCGCTGCCCGATGTTTTGCAGGGTGTAGCCAAGTCCAGTTGAAAAAATGCCAACATACAGAATGGGCAGGATGGCCGGCAGGGCGTCAAGCGGCGTCGCGCCCTCCACCGCACCTGCGCAGAGAGCAGAAAGCAGCGCACTGGTGAAAAACTGCGCGCACGAAAGCCACAGCGTGTCCTCAAGAGCGAAGCGCCCCACCGCAATAATGTGAAACGAGTAGAACAGCGCACCCACCAGCATGATGACGTCACCTAGGTACACGCCGGAAAAGCCCTCATCAAGCGGTACACACAGCAGATACATCCCCGCCAAGCAAACCAGCACTGCCACAACAACCGCAGGATGCAGCTTGCGCCCCATAAAACGCGCCAACAGCGCCACCATCACCACGTAGGTGGCTGTCAGAAAGCCTGCCCGCCCCGACGCTGCCGCTTCGGGAGGATACGACGAGATGCCCGCCTGCTGGCAGTTGTCGGCAACGAAAAGCACCAGGCCACATACGATTCCCCCAATGAGCACGCGACGATGCGCCAAGAAAAACGCTCGCAAACCGCCAAAACGCGCAGCCCGCTCCGTCTCGCCGAGCCCGCTCGGCGCGGTTTGGTGCGTGCGCGCCGTTACGCGGCGCAGCCCAATGAGGACGAGCATGAACAAGCACGCCACGGCGCTTTTTGCGGCAATGAACGTGAAATGGCCCACCACCTCCGAGGCGGCGGCCTGCGCAGGAAAAGACATGCCCCACGCAAGCGCAGCGCCAAGCAGCGCCAAAGCGCCCGTGATTTTAGCCGGTTTTGTCGATGCAGCCACGCTTGCTTGCCCTCTGTTTCTGGCGACTCGACGGGTATAGCCCCTTCCCGCTTCGCCCTCCTTTTTCCCAACGCGCATTACCGCGCACACGGCCTCAATAGCGAAGCCGTCAAACGAGGGCACATTATAGCCTAGAGTTCATCCCGCCCGCACCGCAGAGAAAAGCTCGCCTTGAGCACGACGACGAAGGCCCGCCCCGAGCAACAGCCCTCAGCCGATGGCGGAGTCTCCCGAGCAACAGCACTCTCTGCCGATGGCGGAATCTATCTGGCAATTTGTGCATTTATTCATAATCGAGACTTCAAAGCTCTTATACTTTACGCGTCCCGTACAATAAGCTTTTTCCGTACGCAGGCCTAAGACGAGAGGCAGGCATACACGGAAGCAACTGCGGGATGAACAGCACGGCAGAAGGGGTTTTTCATGGGCGCATTCTTCGGCGCGACGTCTCATCGCGACGTGGTTTTGGACGTTTTTTTCGGCGTGGACTACCACTCTCATCTGGGAACAAAACGCGCAGGTATGGTTCTCCGCAGCGAAGACGGAGGCTTTCAACGCGAAATCCACTCCATCGAAAACACGCCCTTCCGCACGAAATTCGAAAAGGACCTTTCCACTTTCCAGGGTACCTGCGGCATTGGCTGCATCAGCGACACCGATCCGCAACCGCTGCTCATTCGCTCTCGCATGGGCGTATTCGCCCTTACGACGGTTAGCGCAATCAACAATGCTGAAGAACTGGTAAAGACGTGCTTTGAGGGCGGCGACCATCAGTTCATGGCCATGAGTTCGGGAAAGGTGAACGACACCGAGCTTATTGGTGCGCTGATCTGCCAAAAGGACAACTTCATTGACGGCATCCGCTATGCACAGGAAATGATCGACGGCTCGCTTACCGTGCTTATCATGACCGAGTCGGGCGAGATCATCGCCGCGCGCGACGAACAAGGACGCCTCCCTATCCTCATCGGCAAAGACGACGACGGCTACTGCGTGTCGTTCGAGTCGTTCGCCTACCAGAAACTGGGCTACGCCGACGAATACGAGCTTGGCCCGGCAGAAATCGTGCGCCTCACCTCCGACAGCTACGAAACCATTGCGCCCGCCGGCGAAGACATGAAGATCTGCGCCTTCCTTTGGGTGTATTACGGCTACCCCAACTCCAATTATGAAGGCGTAAACGTTGAGGTCATGCGCTACCGCAACGGCGCCATCATGGCTCGCGACGAGGCGGCGGCGGGAACTTTGCCCGATGTCGACTATGTTGCCGGCGTGCCCGATTCTGGCGTGCCCCACGCGATTGGCTACTCCACCGAAAGCGGCACTCAGTTCGCACGCCCCTTCATCAAATACACTCCCACCTGGCCGCGTTCGTTCATGCCAAGCGACCAGCGCATTCGCGATCGCATTGCGCACATGAAACAGGTGCCGGTGCCCGAGCTTATCAAAGACAAGAAGCTGCTGTTCGTAGACGACTCTATCGTTCGCGGCACGCAGCTGCGCGAAACCGTTGACTTCTTGTACAAGGCAGGCGCCTCCGAGGTGCACATGCGCTCGGCGTGCCCGCCCATCATGTTCAGCTGCAAGTATCTAAGCTTCTCACGCGGGAAGTCGGACATGGATCTTATCGCGCGACGCGTAGTTCGCGAGCTTGAGGGCGAAGAGGGAGACAACCATCTGGAAGAGTACGCCGACAGCTCCACTGAACGCGGGAAATGCCTGCTCAAAAGCATTTGCGAGCAAATGGGCTTCGACTCGCTCGGGTATCAGTCGCTGCAAGGCATGATTGAGGCGATTGGCATCGACCCGAAAAAGATCTGCACGTATTGCTGGGACGGAAAAGAGTAATTGCAAAGGGCATGCCGAAGGGGCGCATCGAGCGTCGCGTGCGAACGCGCTGCTCGATGCGCCCCTTCGGCAGCCCCTAGCAGCTATCGTTCAACTTTTAGCCAGCAAACGCCGCTTTTGAACTCCTGCCGTCTAGCTTCTTGTCGAAAATGATCGTTTGAACTGCCTTGTCGAGCGCTGAAATCACTCCCGCTACTGCGGCTCCTCCGTCACGCAGTTAAGCCCCATCTCCTCGCAGAGCGCAGCAAGCTTCTTGTCGGCAGAGAACAGCGTCGCGTCGTTGCGACGCACCAGTGTCAGGTAGAACATGTCGTAGACCGAATGGTTCTGCCGCACCGCTTCAGCAAACGCCTCGTTGGCGTTTTCCGAAAGGGGAACGAACTCGTCGACGAGGGCAAGGGCATCCTCTATCGTTCCTCGCGCTTCCTCTTCTGGCATCATGCCAGCACGAACGTACTTCCACATGGTATTCCGAACTTCGGCACGGAACAAATCCGACGCAATTATTGTTTCTCCTTGAAGAATCAAGCCAGCGAAGCCTCTGCCCATATCCGTTTCCCGGGCGATCTCAACAGCCGCGCTGCAATCGAGCACAATCATCGTATGCCCGCCAAGTCCGGGGCGATCTGGTCGTCGCGCTCTTCACGCATCTGCCGAACTATTTCAGCAGCAGACGGAAAGTCGTCCGGAATCTTCGAATGGCTGCGAGAATGAATACGCTCGAGGACCTTCTTTCGCTGCTCGATGCGCTCTTGCCTCTCTTCCTCTTGCGTGCGAGAACGCGTCTTGCCCTCATCTGGCACAAGCTCCACCGGCACCACCTTCCAGTCGGTTCTGCCGCCCAGCTGGCGATACGCCTTGAGATACTGTCGCAGAATATGCAGCGTCTGCTGGGAAACACTGCGGTCTTCGGCGTTGGCACACGCCTTGAGGTCGAGGTACAGATCCCCAGGAAAATCCTTCACCTGCAATGCGGGCATGGTCTCCTCCTCTGCGCTCGAAAGAATATATCCATATTGCATACTTTAGCATGCTATTTTCCTTCTTACAAGCACAGCTCATTGAGGAAACGCGCACCTAGCGCTTTTAAGCACGCCATTTGATGCGCTCCTTCGGCACGCTTTCTCAGTTGCCAACTGAATCTTTCCAGGGTCGGTTGCGATACGATTGGTTGACTGCGCGAATCTCCCCTTCGCGCTTGAATTCGCGAGAAATGCAAGCCCTTTTGTGGAGCACGCAGCATGCACTCGCACGAACGCGGCAGAAGCACACGCGACGAAACACCCCTCGCGCGCGCACTGCACGCGCGCGAACCGGCGGTCGTCTAAAGACCGCCCGGCATACCTGCGTGTTACCATTCCTATTGGCGCTTTTGTAAGGAGAAACGTATGCCCACCGAGAAGCTCACCGAAGATCTGTTGAAACGCCTGCTTGCAGCCTCCTCTCCCGAAGAGTATTTCCATCAAGACGAAACGCTTGACCTCAAGCTTTGCGACTACCTCAACGAGCTGCTTGCCAAACATGACGGCATGAAGCGCGCCGACGTCGTGCGCGCATCCAAGCTAAACTCCACCGTCGTGTACGACATCTTTGGTAACAAAAGTCTGCCCGGCCGAGACCACGCCATCATGCTTGCGTTCGGCCTGCACTGCAGCCTCGACGAAACCCAGCGCATCCTTCGTTTGGCGGGGGTTTCGTTGCTATGGCCTAAAAACCGGCGCGACGCCATCATCATCTGGTGCATTCAGCAAGGCTACACGCTAGACGAATGCGACGAAGAACTCTGGCGTCTCAACGAATCTACCCTGTTCAATACAGAAAAGTAGCGGCAATGGCATCATCGGATCACAGCAACGCCGACGAAAAACGCGTCTCGCATGCCATGAGCATAGACGACGCCTATCGCATCGAGCAGACGCTCTCGCGCGACGAGCGATGCATCACCGAGCTGGTCACCATCGACGAGGCGGGTCCGTTCATTCGAAAGAAGATTCCTATCAAGATCGCTCGCCGAACGGTATGGGCGGCGCTCGCCGACCGCGCGAATTCGGGGATTCCTCGCATACAGGCAACCTACGAAACGCTCGACTGGTTCGTTGTCGTGCACGATTACGTGCCGGGAAAGACCATCGCCACCTATGTTTCCGAAACCGGCAGCCTGCCTCCAGCCAAAGCAACCGAGATCTGCGTGAAGCTGTGCGAGATAGTGTCCGATCTGCACTCCCACGGCGTTATCCACCGCGACATCTCCCCCGGCAACGTGGTGCTCGGAGGCACCGACACGAAGCAGGTGCATCTGATAGACTTCGACACCGCATGTCTGGTGCACGAGCCTTCGAACCCTAATAATGCCGCGCGAGGAACCTGGGGGTTCGCCGCTCCCGAACAGCATGGGTTTGCCGACGTAGACGAACGATCGGACATTTACTCGATTGGAAAGCTCCTGGGTTTCATGCTCACCGGCGTGCAGCCAAACGGCCCTGAAGACGATTATTACGTCAATATCCTCAAATCATCGAAATCCACGCCCGCGCATCTGATTGCCACCGTAGAAAAAGCCTGCTCGTTCGATCGGAGCATGCGCTTTCAAAGCGCAAGGGAAATGATTAGCGCCCTGACCTCGGCTCAGGATGCCGGCAACGGCAGCGACAGCGAGCCCGACCATACGCCCGGCCCGAACAGCACTCCCGGGTCAACGCCCAAACAAGGCGGAGAATCCGCCTTCCGCGCCGCATCCAGGCTAAACGACGAGCCAGATATCAAACGCATGCCGCCGCTGACCGCCGAACACGCATCAGATAAAACGGCAGCTCCGACGCACAGGCAACGAAAAACACTCATGATTGGGCTTTTGGGCATTGCCTTCGTGTGCGCTTTGGCCATTGGCGTTGCCACCGTCGTTTCCACACTGCCGTCTCAAAACTCAGACGCGCCCGATTCCCAAACCGCCCCCGAATCTGCAAGCGGGGGCTCCGACACGCTCGATGACGCCAGCGACAGCCTAGACGACACGCTGAGCGACATCGTGCTCGACAGCATAAGCGGAAGCTCGTCTGGCCAAGACGCCACGGCCAACCAAACAGAGTCGGTCGAACTCGAGCTGGTGGAATCCGGGTGGGCGCACGCCACCGGCGGCTACATCAACTACGCCTTCGCCATACGCAACCCCAGCGAAACCGAAACGATTGACTATCCAGAAGTGGTTGTCACCGGACGGGCATCGGACGGATCGGTCGTGTTCTCGCAGCCGCAGGTGCTCTCATCCATCGGCCCGGGCGAGACCCTTTACTACGGAGCCCCGGCAGGAAGCGGCACGCCGCCCGACTCCGTTGAGTTTTCGCTGGGATCGTCAAGCGATTACAACATAACCGACGCCAATGGCCCGCGCGCCACCTTCTCCTTCTCGCCTATCGCGGAAGTGGAATCCCCCTTCGGAAACATCAGCTTCACCGGTGAGGTAACTATGTCGGAAGGCGCTGTTCCCGAGCTGGTAAACGGCATCGCGGTAGTTATCGTGTTACGCGATGCCTCAGGGTCGATTGTCTACGGCTGCCACACCTACGTCGGGCTCCCCGACCCCGGACAAAGCGTCCCCTTCGAATGCGGCGCATATGGTGCGCCCGACTACGCAACCGTCGAAGCGCACGCCTTGTTCTGGTAGCGCCTCGGAACTCGCGCTGGCGGTGGTTGTTGACTCCGCTGCATCCGTCGATTCGCTCGAACCGGCTTCCGAAGACGACGCATTATCGCTGCTCGAACCCGAACCTGCGTTGTCTTTCATCTCTACCGGCCCAAACACTCCCTGAACATCAAAATCGTTGTTGTAGAAGGCACTCGTGATATCCGAGTAGTCGTCATAAAGGTCGCTACGCGCGTCGGTCCACGCATCGTACACTCCGCTGCGCGCTTCGGACCACGCATCGTAGGCAGAGCTTCTCACGTCATACCACTCATCGTAGGGAGTGGTGTCTTGGGCGTCTGCGATCACCCCGTCATAATAGGTGTCGTAGAACTCCTCTAGGGCGTCTTCGTAAATTGCATCGTAGTAGTCCTCGAAGGCGTCTTCATAAACCAGGTCGTAAAAGTCGTCTTTCGCCTTCTCCACTTCGCGGTCATCGGATACGTCGACGTTGTCAACCACGGCCTGATAGTACTCGCGCCCCTGCTCGCGCAGCCGCTCGCCCAGCCCTTCCGTTTCGCTTACCGCAAGGTCGTACCAATCCTGAATGGCTTGATTGTTCGCAAGGTAGCCGTCGTAGGTGTCCCCTACCGTGGAGAACACTTTCTCCTTCTCGTCAAGGAGCTTCTGGCTCGTGTTCGAAATGTCTGCCTGCGCCGCAAAAAGAACCTCTTCGAGCGGATTGGACGGCGCTGCCTGCGTGGTGTCTTCCTGCATCGCACCACCAGAAGACTGCTCGCCGCCGCAGGCAGTTAACACAAGCGCCAAGGTCGCAGCGCACGATGCGGCAACCAGCTTTTTTACCATTGATTTCTTCATGGAAACCTCCCCTTCCTGCCGCCGCTACGCAGACGCGACGGTTTTGCGACGACGCTTCAGCAGCCACAAGGCAACAGCGGTCACGATCAAAACCACTATCGCCGCGAGGTAAACCCCCGACGCAACGCCCCATTCGTGCGTGCTATTGGGAAGTACGCCGCGATCGGCAAAATCCCACGCCAGAAAGCGTGCTACCGCGAAACACAAGATGCCAAAGACGGCGGTGCCAATAGGCTTTCCCAATACCGAAAGCAGCAAAGCAAGCACCGAAAAAACCAAGACAGCGTAGATGATCGCTCCCAAAAGACCCCAACTAGCATTCCCCATAGATCTGTAGACCTGGGCATATTCGAGCAGCGACAAATCCGTCGCCCCCTCCACCGTAAGCCCGGCGGGCTCATAAAACATCAAGTCGGACGGAGCCGACATGGCCGCTTCCCGAAACTCCTCATCCGCAGAGCCCCAGGGCAGAAAAAACGCCGCAACAAGTGCCGCCGCCGCAATCGCCAAGACGACACGCGCAGCCAACAGCGCCTTTGGCGATACGACGGCGGGTTCTGTTGTCCCAACATCCGCACTGCCGTTCTTTTGAAGACCCTCCATTTTCAACGTTCTCCTTTCTCGATGCCTCGCGCACCGGCGTCGAAAGGATTTCCACAGCACAAGACACGCGAGAACGTGCCGCAGAGCGAGTTTTTGCGATGCGGCATGCTGCTGAAATTATCTTCAAAGGGTCTGTCCAGTTCCTCAGTTGCCAACTGAACGCAAGGTGCCGAACGGCAACGAAGCGAGTGGCGTGAGCGAAGCACGGATGGCAATAGGGGCAACGTCAACGGAATGCGGGAAGCGAACGGAATGGCGCTGACGGGATGGAAGCGGCAAAAGAGACAGCGACGACGAGCCGGGGACGGCGAAAAGCCGATGCCGAAGACCAGGCAAAACAATGGAAGGGGCGCGCCTTTCCTCAATTCGACTCTCGCGCCATGATTAGCGTGCGCTCTGCATCTTCTCAAGCAAGTCGGCAAGCGTGGTCTTTGCCAAATCGGCGCGCAGGGCATTTTGCGCCGAGGCAAGTTTGCCGTCCAAGGCCAGATGGATGCTGCGACCCACCAGGCCTTTCGTTGACGTTATACAATCAAGAAGCGCTTGCCGCCGCGCGTCAGGACGCACGGGTGTCTTAATTTGAAAGGCCGTGCAAAACAGTTAGCCCCGCCCAATGCTCAAGCGAGCTTTGGGCGGGGCTTCAAGGAGGGACAGTATAAGCCCTATGCTGGTTTTGAACAAACCCGATGCTGGTTCAAGCTTGATCCTCCTTTATCCGCAGATCGTGCGCGCACGCTGCGCACAACTTAACCGCAGATCGTGCGCGCACGCCGCATGCAACCGAGCCGCAGGTCGGGCGCGCACGCTGCACGCAACCGAGCTGCAGATCAGATGCGCAGCTTCCCCACATGCAACCTCTCTGCACACAGCCGCAGCACGGACGGTCGTTATGCGCGACTTTCGCGCTTGAGCTGAGCCAGGCGCTTGCCGCCGTACACGAAGAAGAACACGAACGGAAGCAGCAAGGCAATGGCCATCAGCGGCAGCGAGATGGACAAAGACGACCAATCGGAAATCGCCAGCGGGCACACGATGCACAGCACGAAGAGCAGCACCGCAATCACGCACATCACGGCAAACGGAACGGTGCCGTTCAGCTCGCTTCCCACCTTTTCGGCCTCTAGCTCGTCCATCGACTTTCCGCTGGTATCGCGCACGAACAGCAGCGCGCAGATGAAGCCCAGAACGAACGGCACGATAAGCACCAGCACAACCAGCGACCAATTGGTGATGCCGGAAGGAGTTTGGAAGATAGCCATGCCGGCAATGCCGCCCAAAACGATCGAAGATGCCGATCCGCCGAAGCGGGCAAACGCCTGGCACCACGACACGCCGGTGTTGCGAATGGCGGTGGGATACTGCTCGGGCATAAGCAAGTTGCACGTGGTGATGGCGTAGTTCAGAGCAAAGCCGAACAGCAGCATCAGGCCGATGCAGAGCACGAACTGGTTAGGCGCCACAAACACCGAGCACAGCACGATGGCGAACACCGCAAACACCCAAGCCCCCAAACAATTCCTCTTGCGGCCAACTTTGTCGCCGATAATGCCGCAAAGAGAGTTCGACAAAATTGCGGCAAAGTTGTTCCAAGTCTGAAGCGCTACAGCCTGTGACGAGTTGTAGCCGATTCCTTGGAACCAAGCCGGAAGCCAAGCGTTCATTCCGTAGACGCAGAACTGACCTATGAAGTAGATAGACCAGATAGCGCATGTTCCGACGATGTACTTGTCGGAAAAGAGCACGGTAACAGATGCGCTCTTCGGCTTGGGAGGAACAATGATCGCGCGAGGGTCGCGCTCGGTTACGGTGCCCACCGAGCGTTTCTCGATAATGCCCAAAACCTTAACAGCGTCTTCAAGGCGTCCGACGTTGCAGAGCCAGTGAGGCGACTCAAGCATAGTGAAGTGAAGGATCACGCCGTAGATAATCGGGAAACCGCCGATGAGATAGCACAGACGCCAGTTGGCATACATGCTCTCCTGCACGATCTCGCCCGTAGCCGTCATGGTGTTGTAGGTAACGGCGTTAGTGAAATCGCCCAACAAGGGAGTTGCCGCGTTGCAGATAGGGTTGGCAACAACGCCGGCAAGCACCCAGCCGCCAACCATGCAAGCCTGTCCGATGCCGATGAACAAGCCGCGACGATTCGAAGGAACCGATTCGGAAAGCATGGTCGTTACGATCGGAATGCACGATCCCACGCCCAAGCCCGCAATCAAGCGGAAGGCGGCAAACACCACGAGATCGTTTGCGAATGCCTGAGGCAGCGTGAAGGCGCCATAGAACACTACCGCCAAAATGAGCATGCGCTTTCTGCCGATTTTATCCGAGATGATGCCTCCCACGGCACCGCCGATAACCATGCCCAGCAAGCCCCAAGTGGTAAGCGACCCCATCAAAACGCCCGGGTTGGCCTCATTCGGCCAAAACGTATGTGCCACAAACAGGTTCGTTGAGTTGACGATCATGAAGTCGTAGCCGTCAAGAATCATGGCAAACGCTAAAAGCATAAACGTCAGCCACGTGTTCTTAGACATTCCGAACGAGTCAACTACCTCCGACACGGTGAATTCCTTGCCGTTCATTTCCCCTCCTATTCTTCGGAAACGTCCCCTATTCACCAAGGGGCACACGCCCCTTGTCCCTTGCCGCTATTCTAAAAAAATGACCATGCATAGGAAAAATGCCGATTATTCCCCCTTTTAATTCACGGTTGGAATCGCCCCTATTCCATTTGAGAATCTTTTTGCCCTCGGCAATGCCTTCTTGCACTACAATTCGGATAAGGGGCAAGACACGCCGCATCTCCGGGTTCGCCCCCAGCTCATCTTCGCCTTGACGGCTTCGCATCGGAGGGTGCGTATGAACATCGAATACCTGCTCGAATACGTCGAACTTGCCAAGCACCTGAATTTCACCGAGACGGCGCGCTTGCTAAACATGACCCAGCCGACATTGAGCAAGCACATCTCGTCGTTGGAAAGCGAGCTTAAAATCGAGCTGTTCGACAGAGCGAGGGGCAACTTGCGCCTAACGAACGAGGGGAACGCGCTGCTTCCCTACGCTTACAAAGTGGCAGATGCCCAGAATGCGTTTGTGAGAAAAGCCAAGGCCTTAAAGAAGAAGCCGCCCGCGCGACTGGTGGTAAACGGCCTCACCGACGAAGAGCCTTCGACAGAAGTACTCGGGTTCCTCGTGTCACTGATAAACGAAGCCGACACCCCGGGTTTTCTCGAAATCAACGCCGATCACGATATGCTGCCCAACGAAGCCCTGCTAGGCAACTACGCCGACATGGTGTTCGACCCCGTGCGAGAGGGAGAGCCCCTCGACACCGACAAGATAGGGATCCTGCACCTGGGGAATCTCCCTTTGGTGGCGATAGTGGGAACGTCGAACCCTCTTGCGAAATACGACGAACTCCCCTTGAGTGCCCTTAAAGACACGGAATTCCTTAAATGCGAGGGAATCTACATCGACCGCTCGTGGTGCCACATCATCAACGCTTGCAAGGAGAGCGGATTTACGCCCGAAACGCGTTCGCACTACTGCCCCAACACGGCAGCCTTGCTTGCAACGTGCGCAAACCTCGGCAACTCCACCCTTGTCCTAGGAAGAAACTTCGTCGAGAGAATACCCACGGGAATAAGGCCGCTTTGCAAAGCAATCGCTCTTACCGACGGCAGCGCCTCGGTGCCGCTTCGGCTGCTGTATCACAAAGAGAACCAGAATCCCTTGCTGCAATACGTGGTAGCGCGCATAAAAGAGATGCCGTCTCCCGTTATGGCCTTCTAGGCCTCGCCTCGACGCGAGCCGAAACTGGGCGCCGCTCTTACCGGGCGCTTTCGCCTTCACGTTGCCGGGTGCCGCTCTTTCTGGGTTCCGCTCTTACTGGACGCCGCTCTCGCCGGGTGCCGCTCTTACCGGGCGTCGCTCCTTCCGTTGTCGAAAAAAAAACAAATCCGCGACCGAAACGCGCGCGCAAAGCGGCGCCAAACGCGCGTTTCGGTCGCAAATTTGTCGAAGGAGGCGATGCAGCGCCATCCCTTTCCCTTGACCGCTATTCCTTTCCCTTAACGAAACCCGTACAATCGGGGGCGCACGTTTTACGTACGTCTTACCGAAACGCTGCACCAACCATTTGCCACGGACGCATAAAGAGGGGACAGCATGGCAGTCAACAACACGGCAGAGGCCAAACCGGCACGTGAGCTCGCTAACGAGCTCGCCGATTTCAATGGCAAAGTCCCCCTCATCAAGGCGTTGCCTTACGGCATCCAGCACGTGTTAGCCATGTTCGTGGCCAACCTTGCCCCCATCGCCATCATCTGCGCAGCTGCAGGGTTCGACGAGGCGATGACCGCAAGCCTCATCCAAAACGCGATGATCGTGGCAGGCATCGGCACCTTCGTGCAGCTGTTCGCCGTGTGGCGCATCGGTTCCAAGCTGCCCATCGTCATGGGCGTGAGCTTCACGTTCGTCACCGTGCTGTCCGGCGTCGCCGCTTCCTACGGGTACGGCACCGTCATGGGGTCGGTAATAGCCGGCGGCCTTATCTTATTGGTACTCGGCCTGCTGGCGAAGTACTGGCGGCGCTTCATCGGGCCCATCGTGTCGGCGGTTGTTGTCACCTCGATTGGCTTCTCGCTGCTCTCCACCGGCGCGGAGACCTTTGCCGGAGGCTCGGGCGCGCCCGATTTCGCCTCGCCTGAAAACCTATTCCTTGGCACGCTTTCGCTGGTGGCGTGCCTTTTGTTCCAAGGGCTTGCACGCGGCAGCATCAAACAGCTTTCGGTGCTGTTCGGACTGGTCATCGGCTATATCGTCGCCCTTTTCATGGGTAAGGTCGACCTGTCGGTGTTCCAGGGTCTCCAGATTGCCTCGCTGCCGCAGATCATGCCTTTCGTCCCCGAGTTCAACGCGGGCGCCATCATATCGGTGACGCTGCTGTTCTTGGTGAGCGCCGCAGAGAACATCGGCGACACCGACGCCATTGCCCAGATCGGCTTCAAGCGCAACGCGACCGAGCGCGAGATCGCCGGCTCGGTCTCTGCTGACGGCTTCACCAGCGCCATCGCCGGCGTGTTCGGCTGCACACCGCTGACCACGTTTGCCCAGAACATCGGCTTGATCGGCATGACGCACGTCATCAACCGCAAGGCCATCGCCTGCGGCGCGGGCATCCTCGTCATCGCCGGGTTTGTGCCCGCCGTCAGCGCCGTGTTCAGCTCGGTGCCCGACGCGGTGCTGGGCGGCTGCACCATCATGATGTTCGGCACTATCGTCACCAGCGGCTTTCAGATGGTGGCGAAGGCCGGGTTCACGCAGCGCAACATCACCATCGCGGCCACCTCGCTGGCCATCGGCATCGGGTTCACGCAGGTGGGCGGCATCTTCGTAGCGTTCCCCGAGATTGTGCAGAACATCTTCGTCGACAACTCCATCGCGCTGACGTTCGTGGTCGCGCTCGTGATGAACCTGGTGCTGCCGCACGGCGACGACGAAAAACCTGCGGCGGTAACGAAATCCACCGAAGCCGCCGACGAAGCAGTAGCGAAGTCCGAAAGCGCGCCGAATGCGAACGACTCCGAAAAGGATCAGGCACCGATAAGCCCGTCCAGCAAGCCGTCGATAGAAGCGAGCGGAGCCACCCGCACCTCGCCGCAGTAAGGGGCGGCTTCCGACGCGATCAGGCCCGGCTTTTGCACGATCATCGTTACCGTCAGATCCGCCTTGACGCACGGGTCGGCAGCGATGCCCGTCTGCGCGGACAGCCCGCTTGGAACGTCGGCCGCAACAACGCGCATATGGTCGGAACGAATCTCGCTCACGGCATGGATCCACCAGTTGTAGGGCTTGCGCACGTCGCTGCCCGAAAACCCTGTTCCCAGAATTGCATCGATCACCACGTCGGCGTGGCTGTAAACGAAAAAGATGAGGATGTCGGGATCCACGACGATACGACAGCCCTCCGCCTCCTCCAGCACGCGCGCCGCCTCCACGGCGGCGTCATGCGCGGGCTGCGCCTTGATTTCTTCCGGCAAACGGGCGGTAAAAACCACTACGCGAAAACCCTGCTGAGCCAGAATGCGCGCCGCCACCCAGCCATCGCCTCCATTGTTGCCCGAACCGCACAGCACCAAAAACAGCGGCGGGTCTGCCTTCGGCAGGGGCAGGCATGCATCGCGCGCCGCCGCCTCATAGGGCGCAAGCCTCTGCGCTATCGCCTCCCGGGCAAGCTCCAAAGCCGCATCGGCAACCGCCGCCCCCGCGCGCTCCATCAGCTCGGCAAGCGACGTTCCCGCCGCCGCAATGCGCCCTTCAAGCTCCGTAACTTGAGCCACGTCCAAAACCGGCCTGCACTCCATTACTTCCTCTTTCCGCAGGAACCTCTTTCCGAAAAGCATAGCATCGCGTCCGGCTTTTACAAGGCCGCCCCGGCTTGCACTGGCCCAATCGGCGCAATGCGCCGCCAAGCCCTGTCGCAAACACCCCCATCTCCGCAAGCCATTTCTCCCCAAAACAGTATTTCAGCTGGTACAATACGCGCAGACATTCCCGTCCCGAAAGGCCTACCATGAACGGTTTTTTCAAGATTAGCGAGCGAGGAAGCTCGGTATCCGACGAAGTCGTCGGCGGCATCACCACCTTTTTGGCGATGGCCTACATCATCGCGGTGAACCCCGGCCTCATGGAGGCGGCGGGCATCCCGTTTGAGGCGGCGCTCACCTCAACGTGCCTCGGCGCCGCAATCATGACCATCGCGATGGGGCTCATCGCCAACCGGCCTATCGCGCTTGCGTCAGGCATGGGCATCAACGCCATCGTCGCCTACACGCTGTGCCTCGGCGAAGTCGGCGTCGACTGGCGCGTCGCCATGGCAGTCATCTTCCTCGAAGGAATCGTGATCCTTATTCTTGTGCTGTGCGGCTTGCGCAAAGCCATTATGGACGCCATCCCCGTTGACTTGCGCCGCGCAATCGGCATCGGCATCGGCCTGTTCATCGCATTCATCGGCCTTAAGGGAGGCGGGCTTATCGCTGCCGATGAGTCCACCATCCTCGCACTGGGCGAACTATCCTCCCCCACCTGCATCGTGGCGCTTGTCTCCATTCTCGTTGCGGTGGTTCTTCAAGTGCTCAAAGTCAAAGGAGGCCTGATCATCTCGATCATCGCTGCTACCGTAGTGGGAATCCCGCTGGGCGTCACGCTGCTGCCCGCCGAGTGGAACTTCGGTCTCGACTTCAGCGCGTTCGCCGCGCCCTTCCAGACCGATCCCGCCACCGGAACGATCGCGATTCTCCAGGTGTTCATGCAGCCCATCCTGCTCATGTTTGTGTTCTCGCTGCTTATGAGCGACTTTTTCGACACAATGGGAACCGTGGTCGCCGTAGGAGAGCAAGCTCACTTCGTGAACAAGAAAGGCGACGTCGAAGACGTGCAGCCCATCCTCCTGGTCGACTCCGCCGCCGCTGCCGCGGGCGGCTTCCTGGGCGCAAGCTCCATCACGAGCTTCGTGGAATCCACTTCGGGAGCCGCCGCAGGCGCTCGCACGGGCTTGTCGAACATTGTCGTAGGCATCCTGTTCGCGCTGTGCGCGTTCTTCGCCCCCATCATCGGCATGGTATCCAGCGCGGCGACCTGCGGTGCACTGGTGGTAGTGGGATATCTCATGCTTACTGACGTTGCCGAGATCGATTGGAAGAGCATCGAGCACGCGCTGCCGGCGTTCTTCATTATCGTGGGCATTCCTATGACCTATTCCATCACCAACGGCATCGGCCTGGGATTCATCTCCTACTGCATGATCATGCTGGTGCAGGGACGCGCCCGAGAGATCCGTCCTCTTATGTGGGTGGCAGCCGCCGCGTTTGTGGTGATGTTTGTCATCGCCTAGCAGCAAAAGGAGAGCGAGCCCCTGCGGCGCAGAGTCTTAACCTCAGCTCAGGGCTTAACCACAGCTCAGGGGCTTTACCGAAGCTCAGGCACCCGTTGCGCAGGCGCTTAACCCCTCGCAAAGAAAAAGCGCGGCTGCCCTGGTGGCAACCGCGCTTTTCGCAGCGATTCTGTTGTCGAACTCGCCGAAACGAAGCCCGTTGCAGCTTACGCCGCCTTTGCACCCTTCTTAGCGCGCTTGCGCGGGAAGGTGAACGCGATAATCGCAGCAACAACCATCGTGATGCCTACGATGACGAAGGAGTTGCCGACAACGCCTGTCGCGTCAATCAGCATACCTGCAATCCACGGACCCAGATAACGACCGACCAGGTTGACCGTGCCGATGAAGCCCGTGCCCGTAGCGCGCACGTCGTCATCGTAGTATTCGCCAGCTGCCGTCATGATAACCGTGATGACACCCGTCGTAGCAGAGATCAGCGCCACAAAGAAGTAGCACGCGAACAGCGAGGGCGCTGCGGTGGTGGTCAGGTACAGGAAGTAGCCCAGACCAAGCACGCCAGAGAGAGCAACTACAACACCGATGATGTTCTTGCGCTCAAGATGGTCGGACAGGTTGCCCAGAATAAGCTCGGTGATGATAGTCAGCACGCCGCCGATGGTGATGGCAAGACTCGCCTCGGCAAGACCGAAGCCAACCGACTGGATGGAGGACACGTAATACTGCGTAGCTGCCATATAGCCAACCTGATACACGATGTAGAACACACCAAAGTGCCAGGAGATGGGCATCTTCAACACACGCTTGAGGCGGTCCCATGCGCCAGCCTGCTGGGGAGCAGCGGCCTTAGACTCTTCCTCAACGATAGTCGGCTTGGGAGCAGCCTGCGTGCCCGCCGGAGCACCGTAGGGAGCGAGGCCCTTTTCCTCGGGTCCCTCGCGGAAAAACACAGCCACAAACAGAGTGATGGCAGCAAATACGACACCGAAGACCACATAGCCCATCTGCCAACCGAAGCTAGAGATAATGATTGGCGCTACGATGCCCAGGATGATGGCGGAGAAGTTAGCGCCCGGAGTGATCAGCGACATGCCGAAGCCGCGCTTGTTCGGCACAAACCAGCGCGAAACGACCTTGGGCAGAATCGCCATGAGCAGACCTGCGGTACCAATACCTGCAATCGCCCAAGTCACAATGGCAACTCCCAAGCCCATCGGTGCAAACAGGCCGAACAGGATGGCGCCTGCAGACGAAAGAGCGCATGACAGCGTAATAGCCCAACGTGTGCCGATCTTGTCGCCTAGCATGCCCCACACGATCGAAAGGCCTGCGTAAAACACCATGAACACCGAAGTTATCAGGCCTGCGTCGGCATAGCTGCAGCCAAGCGTCTGCCTGATGGGCTCAAGCGCCACAGAAGGCAGGCGCTGGCAGCTCAGCACGATCGCCTGGGTCAGAAAGCCTCCCAGGCAGATAACGAAAGCATAGTGGAGGCCGTTGCTCTTCTTCGAGCTCACGTCCTCAACGGTTTGCAACATGGAATCTCCTTCCTTTCCCGCGGCACATGTCCGCAGGGATCTCTTCCCACACGCACAGCCGATTTCCCTTTTGCACCGTGCGCATTAAGCTAGTTGGTATTGCGAAACCCACAGCAGGCTCGCCTTGCGTTTACCTAGCGCTAACAGGTAAAACCTTGCGCAGAAGAGCGTTTACGGTGTTCCTGCGCCGCTGCTTACGAGCTTCGGCGTTGTCTTTTTTCGAGGCAATCGCTGCCGCGTTAAACGCTTCATGGTAAGCAGCGCCTTCCGCTGCTTCGCGCTCGGCGGCGTCATGCAATCGCTGCTCGTCTTTCACCAGCGATCGTGCCCGCGTCAGATCGCCAATTGGCACGTACAGGTCAACTCCGTAGTTAACGTCCTTGCTTGGAGGGAGCATGATCGTCGCTATGGGATGATTCATCTTGGTGGTTCCGCGATCGAACCCATACAGGGGAATGCCGGCCTCGCGAAAAATGTTCGCTATGCCATCGTATTCCCAGGTCATTTTCACGTTTTTAAGAAACGACCACTTGGTCTTCTTGAACTGCTCGATGTCAATCATCGTTGTAAACCCACGTCGTCGCGCCGACACGTCGCCCTCCTGCGCTCTTTGGCTGCGTCGGCGACAGCGCGCAACGCAGCCCTTTCGAAACAAACGGTGAAGCAGAAGCGAGGTTGCTCGCAGCCTCAACCGCCCCTCTTTGCCGCTTTATCCGTTAGGGGAGAAAGCAGCTCACCTTGCCGTGGCCGATCTCTGCCATGCGGCGGGGCATCTCCTCAACGGGAAGTACCTCAATCACATTGGCCAGACAATGCAGGGCGCACAGCGGCTTTTTTCCTTCTTCCAGCCTGTCGGCGCACAGGTCGCACAGGCGCGAGGGAACGGGGACGTAGTCCCACTCCCAAGAGTCACCCAGCTTGTGGGGGCCAATCTGCTGAACCTTGATGCCCCACTGATCGAGGGGAAGATCATGCTCCTTGCGGCACGACACCTCACAGGACTGGCATCCCGTGCAGTAGCCGTAATCGATCAACATGCCGTATTTCATGGTTTCCTCCTCTCTCCTACTCGCCCAAATCGTCAAGACTGTCGACTTTGCAGATGTTGCAAATGCCGTTCTTGTACGGAGCGCCGTAGCCGGTCACGCCAACGCTTTCGTGCGGCATGAGGCTGTTCACGTTCGACTTCC
Source organism: Candidatus Aphodovivens excrementavium (assembly GCA_018715935.1). Classification (GTDB taxonomy): domain Bacteria; phylum Actinomycetota; class Coriobacteriia; order Coriobacteriales; family Eggerthellaceae; genus Aphodovivens; species Aphodovivens excrementavium. Next base: position 310 of record DVKR01000026.1, on the reverse strand, counting down.
AAACGCCAAACAGGTTGGGAGCCTCGCCGTCCTGCTCGGGGTACCACCATGCGTGCTCTAGGTGGATCATCTTCTCGTTCACCTCTTCGGTGAGGCGCGCCTTCTGGACGCACGAGCCGAACACGGTCTCGGCGCGCACCCAGTTGCCCTCTTCGATACCGTAGCGGGCGGCGGTCGCAGGATTGATGGTCACCAGCGCATCGGGATGCAGCGCACGCATGCTGGGAATCTGGCGATGCTCGGAATGGAACATGCTGATGTGGCGTCCGCCCGTGGTGTAGACGAGCGGGTACTTCTCCACAACCTCGGC
>DVKR01000025.1 GCA_018715935.1 Candidatus Aphodovivens excrementavium | reverse complement strand
CTAGTAAACGATTCACGTCTAACGCACTCTTTGTTGTATCCGAGTGTTCTTCTCTTCGCAGTATCCGGTTCTCAAGGTCCCGCCGGCTCCCTCTCGGAGGGGTCCGGCCGCTCCGCACTCCCGTGCGGCGCGAGGTAGTATATTACGCACTTGCGGGACGGTCGTCAAGCGTTTTTGGCAACTTTTTTTAAAAAAATTTCCTGCGGCGCGTTTTTTCTTTCATTCTCTCCGGTTGTATTCGCATTTCCCCAGTTCAATTGCTTGCATTCAACTTCCACCCCTTTTGTTTGAATTGCAAACTGCCCTCCAAGATTCCCCAAAGCACCTATTCTCTGACAATTGCTGCTCGACATTTTGCTAATAGACGTTTTCCCCTCTACCTGATAGGCGCTTGTCGCCTTTACTATATAGAGGTATTCAAAGCGCAACCTGTTTGCCCTAGATTTCTCTTGTCGCACGCAAGCACCCGTTGCGCTGCAACGTCGGAAGGAACAACCATGAACGCGAAGAACCCCTCCTTCTCTGTTCCACCTGCCGCACTCCGTCTTCTGCGGACTTTAGAGCAGGCGGGCTTTGAAGCTTGGCTCGTCGGCGGGTTCGTACGCGACTCTTTACTAGGAAACCCTGTTTCCGATGTCGATATCGCCTGCAGCGCGCGCTGGGAGCAAACGGAAAATGCATGCGCCGCCGCAGGAATGCACGTACATCAAACCGGAATTGCGCATGGAACGCTTACGGTCGTTTGCCAAAACGAGACGTTCGAGGTAACTACGTACCGCATCGATGGCTCCTACTCTGACGCACGTCACCCTGACAGCGTCCAATTCGGTTGCTCTATCGAAGAAGACCTGGCACGGCGCGATTTCACCATCAACGCCATGGCCTATCACCCCGACCGCGGCATCCTCGACCCATTCGGCGGGCGCAATGACGCCAGCGCTCGCATTATAAGGACGGTGGGAGACCCAAGGCTGAGATTCGAGGAAGACGCGCTGCGCATCCTGCGCGCTTGCCGATTCTCCTCTCAGCTTGGTTTCCCGATCGACAAAGACACGTTTGATGCGATGCTGGCGAAGAAAAGCCTACTGCTCAAAGTGTCCGCAGAACGCATTGCCTCCGAGCTTGAAAAGCTTCTGCTAGGCGCGCATGCCACCGAAACAATACTGGAAACCGTAGACGTGCTTAGCGCCGTTCTCCCCGAGCTTGTCGCAATGAAGGGGTTCAACCAGTGCACGCCCTACCATGCTTACGACGTCCTTGAGCACACCGCGCGTGCGGTAGGAGCCGCCCCGGCCTCACCGCTCGTGCGCTGGGCGGCCCTTTTCCACGACATGGGAAAACCGGGCGCCTTTTTCAAGGAAGCTTCGGGGCGCGGGCATTTTTACGGCCATGCAAAGATCAGCGTTTCTTTGGCGCGGGGAGTGATGAACCGCCTGAAGCTCCCCCCTGCGTTGTGCTCACGCGTGCTCCAGCTCGTTGAGCGTCACGACGATGTGATCGAGCCTACTCCGAAAGCAGTGCGCCGACTCTTAGCGCGCATGGAGGGAGACGTCGAGCAATTCAAAGCGTTGTGTGCTCTCAAGAAAGCAGACGCAAGCGCTCAGGCACCAGAATATGCAGAAGAAAGGATACGGCGAGCAGACGAGCTGCTGCGCATTCTCGACGACATACTGCAAGCCGACGACGCGTTCACGCTGAAGCGTCTTGCCGTGAACGGCAACGACGCGCAATGCGCCGGCATACCCCAAGGCCCTGAAGTAGGAGCCGCGCTCCGTGCCGCCCTAGATGCGGTCATCGACGAGCGCATCCCTAACGACTACGAGGAGCTCATGGCGTTCTTGAAGAAATGGCAGGGGTAAAGCTGGCGAGAACTTGGGGTCATCAGCAACAAGCCCTGCGAGGCTGTGTTCTTGCAAGGACGAGAGGAGTGATGCTGGCGAGATCCCGAAAGATCGAACGCGAGAAAAAAACAAGGCAGGAGGCTTTCGCGTCCTGCCTTGAGATGTTTGGTAGCTCCGACCGGATTCGAACCGGCGACCTTCGCCTTGAGAGGGCGACGTCCTAAACCGCTAGACGACGGAGCCATATTAGTGTGCGCTGATCGTAAAAGTGGCTGGGGTGGAAGGAGTCGAACCCTCACAGACGGAACCAGAATCCGTTGTACTGCCATTATACGACACCCCATCGGCTTCCCGATGCTCACGCTGCATTTCTGCAACGCTTGAGCGCGAGTGAAAATACTATATGAGACATTCCCGTTCGTCAATACCTAAATCGGCACTTTTTCGCACCATTTCGCACTTTTTCAGCACTCGGAACGTTTTCTGCCGTAAGGCGGCCTTCCTGCAGCTAGCGGATTCCCGATATCGCTACAGGACGCCAAGCTCGCTGCGGAACCGCCACATATGGTCAAGCGGGCCTGCCCCTCGCCCAAGATCAAGCCCTGCCGACAGAGCGCCTCGAACGTATGCTTTCGCATCGCCGACTGCTTGATCCAGCGGTTTTCCCATTGCGAGCCCGCACGCTATTGCCGACGAAAGCGTGCAGCCTGTTCCGTGGGTGTTGTCGGTGGCGATGCGGGATGCACGGAACCAACGAAACGAGCCATCCGAGCAGACGAGCAAGTCGTCTGCCGCATCAGTGCCATGACCCCCCTTCACGAGCACCGCCCGCTCGCCTTGGCGCGTCAGCCGAGAAAGAATGTGGCGTCCCGCTTGAAGCATCGACTCATCGTCGGAAATCGCCATGCCCGACAGCACCTCAGCCTCAGGAAGGTTGGGGGTGATCACGCGCGCCAGAGGGAAAAGCCTCCCCACAAGCGCGTCAACCGCCTCGGTAGCAATAAGGCGAGACCCGCTTGTTGCCACCATGACCGGATCCACCACGACGTTTTGCGCCTGATGCTCGCTCAAACGTCCCGCAATCGCCTCTATGATAGCCGGAGAAGACACCATGCCTATCTTTACCGCAGCAGGGGGAATGTCCTTGAACACCATGTCTATCTGCTGCGCAACAAATTCCGGCGTTGCCTCCAAGACGCCTTCCACACCGAGGGTGTTTTGCGCAGTAAGCGCCGTAATGGCCGTCTCACCGAACAATCCAAAAGCGGAAATGGTCTTTATGTCCGCCTGGATTCCCGCGCCACCACTTGAGTCGGAGCCCGCAATGCTTAATACGGCTTTCACGATCGCGGACCTCCATCCGACAAGTCGACCACAAGACCGTCCATAATCTGATTGACGGTGCGCATCGCACACATCTCCCCGCACATCGTGCACGTTCCCTCGTTAGAGGGAGGAGCGCTTTCGAAATAGCTGCGCGCCCGCACGGGATCCAACGCTTCGGCGAACATCGCCTCCCAGTCCACCCTGCGACGCGCATCGCTCATCCGATTGTCACGCTGCCGCGCACCCGGAACGCCCTTTGCGATGTCTGCCGCATGGGCCGCAATTTTCGTTGCAACCAAGCCTTCGCGCACATCGTCGGCGTCCGGAAGACGCAAATGCTCTGCAGGCGTTACGTAACACAGGAAGTCGGCGCCCGACGATGCGGCAATCGCGCCGCCGATAGCCGCTGTGATATGGTCGTAGCCGGGAGCGATGTCGGTAACAAGAGGGCCAAGCACGTAGAACGGCGCATTGTGGCACAACCGCTTTTCCAGCTTCATGTTTGCGGCGATTTCGTCGAGGGCCATGTGTCCAGGGCCTTCCACCATTACCTGCACGCCCGCGCCCCACGCACGGCGGGTTAGCTTCCCAATCTCGATAAGCTCTGCAATTTGCCCAGCGTCGGTTGCGTCGTAGGTGGAACCCGGACGCATCGCGTCGCCAAGGCTGATAGTGACGTCGTGCTCATGCAGGATGGCAAGCACGTCGTCGTAATACTCATAGAAGGGGTTTTCGTTGCCCGTGGCCTCCATCCAGGCAAAAATAAGCGAGCCGCCCCTGCTCACGATGTTAGTGAGCCTGCCCGTTTCCTTGAACGACTCCAAGACGCGACGGTTGATTCCGGCGTGAATGGTAACGAAGTCCACGCCGTCTTCGGCATGTCGCCGAATAACGTCAAGAAAATCCTGCGGCGTGATCGTAATGAGCGCTTTTTCCAAGTATCCAATGGCGTCGTACATGGGCACGGTGCCAATCATCGCGGAGGACTTTTCGATAAGCTGCGTTCGGAAGCGCTGCGTCTTTCCACTGTTCGACAAGTCCATGATGGACTCTGCTCCCAGCTCCAACGCCACTTCCACCTTGCGCCACTCCTCCGCCTCGTCGGCAAGGTCACCGGAAATGCCTAGGTTGACATTAACCTTGGTGCGCAGACCCTCTCCCACGCCTTCCGGGGAAAGCGACGCATGGTGATTGTTCGCAGGAATGGCAATACGCCCACACGCCACGCCGTTTCGTATGAATTCAGGATCGCGCCCCTCTTTGCGAGCGACCTCCTCCATGTGCGGCGTGATAACGCCGGCGCGTGCAAAATCGATTTGCGTTATAGGCTCTGTGTCCGATTTCTGCGCGAAGCGCGCGCTAGGAGACGTCGTTGAGCAAGATGAATCAGTCATGTTGGCTCCCTTCGCTGGCATTACCCATATCAGGTTCATGGGGTCGGGGCAAACGTGCCCCCTCTCAGCCTGTCGTGCGGCTTAGGCGATTCCGACTTCGACGTAATCGCAAAACGACCCGCGTTACAAGCTCCCCCCGCTTTAGTATAAAGACGTTTTCAAGTGGAACAAGTCCAAAAACGGCGAGCCGGCAAGCGGAGGCGCAGCCTTTCGGACTCCTTACGGCAGCGGATGGAAGATAAGAAGCGTCCCTTTGCCAACGCCGATTTCAGCGGGCTCGCCAATGAATTCGTTCGAAATTCCTCTGGAAACGCGGTTGGTAAGCGTTTCGTCGTCAAGGGAATAGAGGAGGCCAGATTCGAACACACCTTCAACACGGTCGTTAACAGCCAAAACCGACACGACCCCTTCGTCGAGCGCAGGAAGCTCGTACACGTCAGGGCCGGTGAGTGCGCGAACCGCAAAGTCTTCTCCGACGCCCGTGACATATGCCCCCCGCTCGGAGAATTTGGCAAACAGCTGAAGATTGGCGATCGTGTGATCGAGCCTGCCCGAAAGCCCGCCGTATATATACAGGTCGTCTTGCTTCCAATACAGCGCTTTTTCCATCGCAAGCTCCATATCGGTTTTGTCCTTTTTCACGGGATGGCGCGACACGCGGCGGCATTTTGGAACGTAGCCCAGCGAGTCGAAATCACCCACTGCCATATCGGGCACCACCCCAATGGACTCAAGATGTGCAAACCCACCGTCTACGGCTATAACGAAATCGAAAAACCCGCCATCCATTTGGAATTTAAAATGCTCCGCGTTGAAATCTGCGGCACCCACCAAAGCGCAATGAGCCATGTGCGTCCTTCCACTACCCAGCCGAACGGCAAAAAGCACCTCGGAATGCAAACAAGGACGCAGACAACGTCCGCAACCCGCCCCGCAGCCTTCACAGCGCAGCACGAATTGCGGCGTCGCCCGACCCTGCTGCGCCCCACTTGCTTATATGCTTACCTTGCATGCGCTTGTTCGGCGAAACGCTCAAGACATTCTATCTGCTAGAATACTATACGCGAGTGAGCCAGACGGCCGCGTGCTCTAAAAAAGCGCGAGGAAAGTCCGGGCTCCAAAGGGCAGGATGCCAGCTAACAGCTGGGCGGGGCAACCCGACGGAAAGTGCCACAGAAAAGAAAACTCCCCGCTTTTGCGGAGAAAAGCTGAAACGGTGCGGTAAAAGCGCACCAGCGTGTCGGCAACGCCACGGCTTGGAAAACCCCATCCGGAGCAAGCGCAAATAGGAACGCGATACGGCCGCCCTTCCGTGCGTTCGGGTTGCGTGCTAGAGACGTTTGGCGACAAGCGTTCGAGATAAATGGCCGTCCTACGACAGAACCCGGCTTATCGGCTCGCTCGCCTCCCTAAAATCGAAGAAGGCGACCCTCGGGTCGCCTTCCTTTCATTTAAACCAGCTCAACAAACGTGCAGCCACACCCCGCTTGCAGCGCCAATCCATCAAGACGGCAGCTCAATCGCCGTAAAGGTTAGTCGATTTCCTCGAATTCGAAGTCGTCGTCAACGTCACCGAAACCGGAAAGATCCTTCTCAACAACGGAAGGCGTGGGCGTTGCAGCGGCAACCACCGCGGCACCGGGCGTAGTGGGCGTGGAGTAGGCAGCGGATCCGTCGATGTTGATGGGAGCCTGAGCGGTGGTTGACCCCGTCAAGGGGACTTCGTCAACGTCGTCGTAGGCGGCAGAAGCGTCGACACTGCGGACGTAGGAAGAGGTCTGCTGCGCAGAGCCGGATCCTCCCAGCTCGTTCAAGCGGCGGTTAGCATCCTCGATAAACTCGGTTAGCAAAGCGCGATACTCTTCGCGCGCATCTTCGCGGTCGTCCTCGAGTTTCTTGATAGCGTCAAGAACTTTCTGACGATCCGCCTCGGCCTTGTCAACAATACGCTTCGCCTCGTCCTCGGCATCCTGCACGGTGTCAGCAGCCTGAGCCTTCGCGTTCGACACGACGTCATCAGCAGAACGCTGGGCAATGATGAGAGCCTGGGCGATGGCGTTGTCGTTTGCCTTCTTCTCTTCTAGCTGCGCCTCCAGATCGTCAAGCTGGGCTTCAAGCTCGGCGATGCGCGCGTCCTTTTCAGCCAGCGCGTCATTGCTTGCCGCATGGGCAGGCTCGATGCTGCGCTCATCCTCCTCGACAATGCGAGCAGGAGTGTCGAATCCGTCGAATTTAGAACCGTCGAGCTGTGCTTCCAGCTGCGCGATCTGGTCGTTCAAACCGTCGATCTCGTCAGCAACGTGCTCCAAGAACACATCGACCTCGTCGACGTCATAACCCTTGCGGTCGATAGAAAAACTCTGATTGTGGATTTCAGCCGAAGTGATAGCCATCTGCATTTCCCTTCATCCCGACCGCCTCGCGCGATCAAGCATCTTCTTGGCCGGAGAGCCCATCAGCGCCCGACGGCTCGCCAGCGCTTATATCAACACGCTGATAATCAAACGCACTCCCAATTGTAATACAAGCAACGCCACGATGGGACTTATGTCCACCATACCTCCAATAGGGGGTATGAAGCGCCGGAACACGTTGAGGAACGGATCGCACACCCGCCCCAGCACTCGATAGATGTCGGCAACGACGCCCGTCGAGACCGGTATCCACGACATCAGCACGTAAACGAAGATGATCATGGTATACACGTCGGCAAGCGCATATATCAGGTACGCGAGTTGTGTTAGCACTGCGCCAACTCCTTAGAACGCACAACGGCAGCGGAAACCCCCGCCTTGATTGACGCGCTAAACCCAGCATCCTCCATGGCGGCAAGCGCCGCCAGCGTCGTTCCTCCCGGGCTGCACACCGCAACACGCGTCTCTTCAGCCGAGCGCCCGGTCTGAACCATCAGTTCGGCAGTGCCCAAAACCGTTTGGAGCGCAAGCTCTTCAGCAAGCTCCGCGTCCAGGCCCTCGGAAACCCCGCCATCGCGCAGCGCCTCAATCAGCGCTGCAACGTAGGCTGGGCCAGAGCCGCTCACGGCGCCCACGGCATCAAGCTCCTCTTCATTCACCCGATATGCCATTCCCAGACAGGCAAAAAGCTCGATGGCGAACCGCACGTCTTCGTCGGTGGCACGCGCGCCGCCCGTCACCGCCGTTGTCCCCTTCGACACTAACAGAGGAGTGTTGGGCATAACTCGAACCAGACGGCTATTCGGCGCAAGCGCCGCTTCGAGAGAGGAGGTGGGCAAACCTGCGGCGATGGATATGAACAAAGGACCCGCCTCGCCGCCGGCATACACCGGCAGCTGGGCAATGCCCTCCAACACGCTCATCATCACTTGAGGCTTAACCGCCAACACGACAACGTCCGCACGCGCTGCCTCGCTCGCGTCCTCTACGCAGGTTACGCCGAACTCCTCGGAAAGATATGCGCGGCGCCCCTCGCCAGGATCTGCCACGGTGAAGTCGTCCGCCGTGAGCGACGCTGCCAGCCCCTCGCTCCCCTTGACGAGGCCGCCGACAATTGCCTCCCCCATTTTCCCGCCGCCGACGACGACGAAATGAGGATGTGCGAGCTGCGCCATCTAGAGCACCCCTTTTCCACGCAAGGCCGTGCGCTCAGCATCGGTGAGCGCAGTCCCGCGCGTGATGGAGAGCACCTTGTCTGCAATGCATTCCACACGCGCATCGAGGGCGCTTGCCACGCCGAACGAAAAGTCGAGCACGCGCTTGGAAAGCTGATCGGGGGTTTCGCGCAGCGACAAGATCACCACATCTCCCGCCTTCAGTATCTTGGCCACGCGCTCCACGTCGCCATAGGCGTTGGGCATAAGCACCGAAAGCGAACGCGACGGGTTGTGGGCAGAAGAGCCCGCGCCCGAGTACGCCTCGTACGGATCGAACGAGGAGCCCTTAGCCGAAGCCGCCGAAGCTCCCGAGGACGAGCCGACAGAGCCGTCGGGCGTTGTAGAGGAAAACAGCGAGTCGAGCCCTTCCGAGCGCGACTGCTCGGTTTCGCGCTTCGCCGCTGCAGCCACGTAAGCCGGAGACGAGGGCGCCGGCGCCGTCGCGTCAACGATGGTGCGATCCGCGCGACGAGCCGAGCTCGATTGCGCCGAAGTGACATGCCGGGCAGGAAGAGGGTCTCTGTTCAGGCTGTCGGGAACGCGCGTATGGGCGCGCACGTCGTCGATAGACACCAGGCGCGGAAAGCCGCCGTCCGTCCGCGAGGCGCGAGAAGAGGCGCGCGGGGAACGAGTGGTTACCGCATCGGGGGCGTCATAGCGCGTGCCCGTATAGGACGTGTCGTAATCAGGGCCGTATTCTGCGAACTCTTCGTAATCGTCGCCGTACTCGTCGTAATCGTCGGCGTAATCGTCATCGTAGTAGCCGTCGTCGACATTTTGATCTTGCGCGTCGGCAAAGCCAAGCTTCGATTTGAGCCCGTTAAACACGCCCCTGTCCGATTTCAACTTGGGAAGCTCCATGCTAACCACCTGTCCTGCTCTGCGCCAGCAGTACCGCTGTATGCTGCGCCATCGCTATCTTTAGAACAACTCGCGTCATCCTCACCCCAGCGGGGCGTTATTCCTCAAACGCATCTGAAAAAACAGCACGTCCAATCCGCACTATGGTAGCGCCCGCCGCCACCGCTTCACGCCAATCCTCGCTCATGCCCATAGAAAGCCCATCGAATGCGGCGGCGGCCTGAGGATCGAGTTTGCCTCGAAGAGCCTGCTTCAGGTAAGCCAGCTCCTCAAACACTTCGCGCGCCACCTGCAAATCGCCCTGCGGCGCCATGGTCATAAGACCGCGAACGCGAACATGAGGCAGGCTCTCGCATACCGACAAAAGCTCCGAGGCGCATGCCGGCTCCACGCCGCTTTTGCTTTGCTCGCCCGACACGTTCACTTCCAAAAGCACGTCTTGCACCTTGCCAAGCTTTGCGGCGGCAGCCTCGATTTTTCGCGCATGGCTTTCTTGGAAAAGGGAATGGACAAGATGTGCGCTCTTAACGATATCGGGAATGCGGCGCGATTGGATATTGCCGATGAAATGCCAGTTCGCATTGGGGAAGGCCTCGGCCTTGCGCACAAGCTCGTCGGGGCGGTTCTCGCCAAAATCGGATCCCCCCGCACAAACCGCCTGACCAACCGCATCTACGTCTACCGTCTTAGAAACGGCAACCAGGCAGACTTCTTCCGGCGAGCGACCGGCGCGAGCGCACTCCAAGGCGAGCTCTTCTTTTACCCTCAGATAGCGTTGTGCAACTCCCATAACCATCACGTACCTTTCAACTTTGGCGGCACGTTTCGCGCCCAAGCGCGGTTTGCCGCCGTTACTGCGCGAAGCGAAGCGCCACGGCTCCATGCCTTCCGCACACTCCCCCAGAGGCTCTGTAGGAATAGTAGGAAACTGAATCGCATCTCGTGCAAATGCCGGAATCGATGATGCGCTCTGAACTCAGGCCGGCACGCATCAAGTCGATGCGAATGGCTGTCGCAAGATCCACGTGGCGCGCGTCGGGCGCCGCCTGCCCGCCGAACGCCTCGACGAATTGCCCGACAACGTCTTCTCCGCACTCGAAACACTCAGCATGGATATGCGGGCCGATGTAGGCGTTGTATCCCTGCACGATCGCCCCATCAAGCACGGCTTCGTCGCATGCAGCAAGCGCAGAGGCAGCCTGGGAGGCGATGCCGGCAACCGCACCGCGCCATCCTGCATGGGCGACGGCGAACCGGCCCGTAGGCGACACGATGATGACGGACGCACAGTCGGCAAAGCACAGAAGCGCCGCGACCCCGCACGGCTCAACCACAAGATAATCGGCGCCTTTAGATGCAGCCTCTCTCGCAGCTTGCAGAGCCGCAGCGTCACGGGAAGAAACGGTAACGCCATCCGTTCGGTGCACTTGGTTGGGAACGATCAAAGAAGCGTCGGGCGCGCCGAGCGCCTGAAGCAACAGAGCCCTGTTGCGCTCTACGGCATCGGCGTCATCGCTAACATGCGAACCAAGATTAAGCGTGTCGAAGGGCGCAGAGCTGACCCCGCCCTCCCTGCCGGTAAACGCGATACGCACTCCCGTTTGGCGAAAAAGCGGGTCGTCGCTTAGCAGAGGAATGCGACGCGCGCCGAACAGGCGCGCGTCGAGAGATGGTAAAGGAAGTTGTTGAGGCTCGCTCAAGAGCTCTGCCGCCTAGCGCTGACGCTTCAGGAAATCGGGAATGTAGTCCTCGTCTGCAAAACGGCTGCTGCCAGAACTGCTCGAATACGACACCGAGGGAGTAACCGAAGCCGCCGTGGCAGTGGTAGTAGTTGCCGCAGCAGGCTCGGTGGAGGCGAACAGATCCTTCGCGGCGAAGTCCATGGAAGACTGACGCGGAGCCGTGGCCTTGAAGCCCGTGGCGATAACGGTGATGCGAACCTGATCGCCCATGTTCTCGTCGATGATCTGGCCGTAGATAATGTTGGCGTTTTCGTCTGCGCAAGCCTCGACGGTGCGCGCAGCCGCATCGACCTCCGACAACGTAAGATCGCTGCCGCCGGCGATGGAGAACAGCACGCGCGATGCGCCGGCGATGGAAGCTTCCAGAAGGCTTGAGTTGGTAGCCTGCTGCGCTGCGTCCAAAGCGCGGTTCTCGCCGGACGCGATGCCAATGCCCATCATGGCAGTGCCGGCATCCTTCATGACCGTGCGAATGTCGGCGAAGTCGAGGTTGATCAGACCAGGGATGGTAATAAGGTCGGTGACGCCCTGGATGCCCTGACGCAGCGTGTCATCGGCGATGCGGAACGCATCGAGCATGCTCGTCTTTTTGTCAACGATTTCAAGCAGGCGGTCGTTGGGGATGACAATAAGGGTGTCGACCTTTTGCGAGAGCAGGTCGATGCCCTGCTCTGCCTGGTTGCGACGCGTGCGGCCTTCGAACGAGAACGGCTTAGTGACAACGCCTACCGTTAGCGCGCCAATCTCCTCGCGCGCAATTTCAGCAATGATGGGAGCGGCACCCGTGCCGGTTCCGCCACCTTCGCCGGCGGTAACAAACACCATATCGGCCTCTGCCAACGCCTCGCGGATTTCCGCGCGGCTCTCCTCGGCTGCCTGGCAGCCCACTTCGGGGTTCGCTCCTGCGCCCAGCCCGCGAGTGATTTCCTCGCCAATGTGGATCGTCTTGTCTGCGTCCGACATCAGCAAGGCCTGACGATCGGTGTTCACGGCAATAAACTCGACGCCCCTGACGCCGGCTTCCACCATACGGTTGACGGCATTCGTACCGCCGCCACCAACTCCAACGACCTTGATGACCGCCAGATGCTCTGAGCCGATAGTATTTGGCATTATGTCCTCCACACCTGCTGCGTTTCCAATGCTGCGTTTAAAATCGCGTGTGAGCAGCGCTCACGTGCAGTCATTGTACACGATGACACTGCATTTGCAAACGAACGCGCCGCCCTTCCTCCGAAACCGCACCAACTTTTCCGAGATAGGACCCGCATCCGCCCTCGCCGCGCCGCGTGCGGTGCAGGCGGACGCGCACGGTGCGCAAGATACGCCTAGAGCGCTCGGTAAGTGGGGCTCGCTACATCGCGGACATTGATATACGCGACCGAATCGGGATGCTGCTCCATGATTTCCAGGCACACGCGCTCTTTATCGCGAATGATTTCCGCCGCGCCAAACGCGATTTCGACATTGTTGTCAAGCACGAGGCGCGTCTCCTCCACGCCGTCGGCGTAGACGGTCTTCACCCTGCCGGCAAGCTCGGTGGTCATGCCCGAGACGATATCAAGGGCATTCAGCACGCTCTCATCGGAACAATAGGTACCAACCTGGGCTTTTGTTCCAAACGGCACGTCTTTGATAACCAAAGCCGCATCGGCGTCCTCATAGACTTTGGCGCTGGTGCGCTGACCGGCCTCAGACTCGGGATCGGGAATGGGCATCAGCCACATATGGTCGGAGGCAATGGCCCAGCGCTGGGTGGCCTTGGCGTCGGAAGTGGGCACTTCCACCACGGCGGCGATTTCGCGCTCGGTGACCGCAAGTTCGAGTGTATCGGGAAAGATCCGGTTCACCTTCACGTCCAGAACCCAGGCATCTTGCTTTAGGCGGTTCTCGATAGCGGACGCGTCGACGCGAAGGAGCGTCGTGCCCGACGGAACCGCAGCAAGCGCCGACATCTCTTCAGACGTAAGATGCTCCACGCCTGTCACTTTCACGTTTTGTATGGTGAACAGGCTCGAGTTGTAGACCGCAACCGCGCCAATAGCAAGCGCGGCAAGAATGGCCACAATGACTCCCAGGCGAACAAGATAGCGCCTATAGCGCTTCTGGGCGCGATTTTGGCGCTCGAGTCGGTCGAGGTCGCCCACGCGCACCGAAGTCAACGGGGTGCCGTCGTTCGAAGAAACGTAGCGCCCGCCGGCTACCGCATGCCAGTCTTGCTGCGCAGAGCGCTGCGCGCGACCCGCAGAGCGGCGAGGTGCGCGACCAGGATGTTGCCGCCCCGCGCCGCGACGCGAGGCAGGCGCCTTATTCGAATCCGAGGAAGCGGACTTCCGGCGAAAGTTCGACGCCATAAGCCTTGGCCACCTCCGTTTGAATCGTCTCGATAAGCTCTTTCACGTCGTGCGCGGTTGCGCCGCCCTCGTTGACGATGAAGTTAGCGTGAACGGGCGAGACTTTCGCGCCGCCCACGGTTGCGCCCTTCAACCCCGCCTCCTCAATCAGGCGTCCCGCTGAATCGCCTTCGGGATTTTTGAACACGCTTCCGCACGACGGCTTGCCAAGCGGCTGAGTCTTTTTTCGACGGGCAAGAGAGGCCTCCATCTTGCCCCTGATGAAGAACGGATCAGCTGGCTCCATAGCAAGCTCGCACTCAACCAGCACTTCCTCGGGCAAAAAAGAGCTCGACCGGTAACCCCAGGTAATCTCGGCGCCAGGACGGCGGCGCATGCCCTCCTTCGGGCTATAGGTGGTCACTGCAACCACGCGCCCCCCGAGCCACTCGTCGCGCGATCCCGCATTCATCCTCAGAGCGCCGCCGATGGTGCCGGGCGTGCCCACGGCAAACTCAAGCCCTGCAAGCGAGCGCCTGAAGGCCTCTTGGACGACAGAAGAGAGGGGAACGCCTGCTCCTACAAAGAAATGAGACGTCTCTTTGTCGAACTGCAGCCTACGGAAATCGCGACCCAGCGTGATAACGACACCGGGATACCCTTCGTCTGCCACCAGCAAGTTGCTCCCGCGGCCGACCACGATCCAGGGCGCATCGCTTTCTTGCGCGCATTCCACCACGTGCCGCAACGCGCCCACCGAATCGACCCGCACAAGGTAGCGCGCCGGACCGCCGATGCGATAGGTGGTATGGCGAGACATGGGCTCGTTGGGGTAGACCTCCCCATCGAACCGATTGTCAACCAAAAGCGCTCCCAAAGCGGAAGCGTGCTGAGCCGTCATACGCTACCCTTCCTGGACGGGTTGCTGCGAACGACGACGCAACTCGTCTATCAGCTGTGGACCGATTGCCGTTACATCGCCCGCGCCCATGGTGATGAGCAAGTCGCCCTCCTGCAGCATGTCTGCAAGATAGGGAACCACCTCAACGCGACGCGGCACATAGGATGCCTTCGGATGGCCTGCATGTTCGAGCACCACGTTTAAGAACGTTTTTCCACTTACCCCAGGCACCGGGGCTTCGCCGGCAGGATACACATCCATAAACACCAACGCATCGGCAGCATCGAACGCACCGCCGAACTCATCGTGCAGCACCTCGGTAAACAGAGGAGCGCGCGAATAGCGATGGGGCTGGAACAGCACGACCACCCTGCCGTACCCCAACTGCGAGGCCGCAGTGATGGTGGCGTTAATCTCGGTGGGATGATGGGCGTAATCGTCTACTACGGTAACGCCTGCCTCCTTGCCCACCAAATCGAAACGGCGTTTCACGCCGGCGAAATCCGCCAACGCGTCCGCCGCCCGCTGGGCGTCAAAGCCAAGCGCGGCAAGAAGGGCAACCACGCCCGCCGCATTGGAGACGTTATGCTTGCCCGGGTTTTGACGCAAAGAGCCGGAAACGCGCGCGCCGTCGGGCATCCGCAGTTCATAGGAGCTGCTCACGCCAAGATGCTCATAGGACGAAACAACGACGTCGTTTTGTGCGCCGAAGCCATACGTTAGCACGCTGCGCCCGGTAGAGCGCGCAAGCTCAACGAGCCGCTCGTCGTCGCCGCACACAACCGCCATGCCGTCTTTTTCGGGAACGGATGCAATGAACGCCTGGAACTTCTCATAGATTTCCGCAAGGTCGCGGTAATGATCCAAGTGGTCGGCTTCGATATTGGTGACGAGCACCGCCTTAGGAGACAGAAACATAAACGACTTGTCGCTTTCGTCTGCCTCGACAGCGTAGTAGCGCCCTGAACCCGAGCGGGCGTTGGTTCCGTACGCCCGCACGATGCCGCCAATCAGAAACGTAGGATCTTGACCCAAGGCATCCAGCGCACTGGCAAGCATCGACGAGGTGGTGGTTTTGCCATGCGTACCTGCCACCGCCAGCGTATCGAGACCGTCCCCCAACCGCGCGAGCATCTGGGCGCGATGCCAAATGGTAAGCCCGCGTTCGCGTGCGCTGATAAGCTCGGGATTGTTATCGAGGATTGCCGTAGACACCACAACGATGTCCGGGCCGTCGTTGGCGCCCGTGCCGAAAATGTTTTGCGGGCTGTGGCCGATGTGAACCTCCACCCCCGCCTCGCGCAGCTGCTTGGTATAGCGGCTCTCCTTCAAGTCGGAGCCGCTTACCCTCATGCCTTGATCGTGGGCAACGCGGGCGATGCCGCTCATGCCCACGCCGCCTACTCCGATGAAGTGAACCGATTGTATGCGCGATGCGCGCTGTTGGTCGGTGTTGGTCACGTTTTGCTCGCTTTCGCCGTACTAGATTCGTTTTGCATCCGAACTATGATAGCCGCCTCAACGCGTATTAGCTGCTGACAACACAGCATCTGCCAATTTCGCCGCCGCGCCAACCGTGTTTTGCGCGCGCGCCGCCTCCTGCATGTCTAGCCGCGCTTGCGGATCGTCAAGCAAATGGAGGAGCTTCTCGGCGAACTCGGGGCTTTCCACCTGGGCGTCGGGAACCAAGTAGGCGCACCCGGCATCAACGTAGGCGCGCGCGTTCATGGTTTGATGGTCTTCGGTTGCAGCCGGGAAGGGAACCAATAGCGCCGGAACGGCCAACGCCGATATTTCCGCCAACGACGAGGCACCCGCGCGCGACACGATGACGTCCGCTGCGGCCATCGCATCTCCCATGCGATCCTGATAGGCAATGAGCTGCCATCGCTTTGCCTGAACATCGGTTAACGCCATCTGTTCTCTCACTGCCTCGAACTCGCGCCTGCCCGTCAGGTGAACCACGTAGACGTCCTCGCGAGATAAAAGCTCGTCTTTTAACGCCATCACCGCCTGATTAACATGGCGAGCTCCCAGACTGCCTCCCGTTACCAGCAACATGCGCGCATCGTCGGGAACGTTCAGCATGCGCCTTCCCGCTTCCCTTGAAGCGTGCAGCACCGAAGACCGTACCGGGTTTCCCGTCAAGACAACCTTTTTCCGCTCGGCTTCGTCAAGCGCTTTGGCCGCGTGCTCGTAGGTGAGGCAGATTGCTGCGGCGCGATGCGCAAGGTATTTATTCGCCATGCCCATAACCGAATTTTGCTCGTGGATAACAACCGGAATGCCCAAAGACTCCGCCGCACGACCTACCGGAACGCACACATAGCCGCCAAACGCCACAACGGCATCGGGAGATATCTCCTGAAACCACCTTTTAGCCTCGCCGGTGCTTCTTTGAATGGTGGCGACGCCCTTCACCAGCGAGAGAGGCTTTTTTCGGTTGAAGCCCGAGGCCTTAAACCCCCTGAACTCAATCCCCGCGTCGGCAACCAGTTTCGCCTCAACGCCCGTGGGCGTTCCCGCGAACAGAACTTCGCAGCCGCGGTTGGCCAGCTCCTCGGCCAAAGCGAGCGCAGGGTTGATATGACCGGCGGTTCCTCCCCCAGAAAGGACTACCTTCATAGCGCTACCTCCCTCCGAACGAACCCGACTTTCTCTTCGAGGGAGAATGATCAGGTTCAGCAGCACGCACAACGCGCAAATCCGCGCGGCGCTTCTCGTAGATGCTCGGACCGCCCGCTTCTTTGGAGACCGACAAAATCAGACCCACCATGATGAAGGTGGCGATAAGCGACGACCCTCCCGACGACACGAACGGAAGCGGCTTTCCGGTAGTGGGCAAAAGCCCCACCACGCATCCGATGTTCAAAAAAGCCTGGAACACCAGCATCAACGTGCAGCTTCCGGCAACCATCGTGGCGAAATCGTTTGCAGCAGCCTTAGCGATGCGCATTCCGGCATACAGAAACAGGATAAACAATACCACTACCGCAAGGGCGCCCACCATACCCAGCTCTTCCCCGACGATAGCAAAAATGAAGTCGGTCTCGGCCTCGGGCAAATAGAACTTCTCGCGAGAATTCCCCAAGCCGACGCCGAACAAACCGCCCTCGGAAAACGCGTAATAAGAATGGATGAGCTGAAAGCCCTTCCCCAAGCCGTTCTCGCCATCGCCCCAGGGGTTCAAAAACAGCATGCGATCGGAACGGTACCCCGTGCCAACAATCGCCACCACCACAAAGACAACGCCCAGAGCGCAAACTCCCAAGATAAAGCGCAACGGCACCTCTCCCAACCAGAGCACCGCCAAAATGCCCACCGCGATAATGATGGTGGTGCCGAGGTCTGACTGAGTCGCATACAGAAACGCCACGGGAATGGCGATGAGCAAAAACGCCTTCAGCAGCATTTGCACGACAGAACAGCTTCCTTCGCGATACTCGCAAAACAAGCGCGCGGCTACCAGCACCAAAGCGATTTTCGCGAATTCGGAGGGCTGAAAGCTAATAGGGCCTAAGATCAGCCATCGCTTTGCGCCCAAGCCCACAATGCCCATAACGGCAACGAGCACCAGCAAGGCAACCGCGATAAGCCATACGATCCACAGCAGAGGGCCGCGCCATATCGAGCACGGCAAAAACTTCCAAATTATCGCGGCGAACACCACGCCAACCGCCACGAAGATCAGCTGGTCCCTCAAATAGCTGAAGGCAGACGTCCCCGCCTCCATCGCCTGAGCGATGGACGACGAGTAGATCATCACGCAGCCTATGATGGTAAGGCACAAGATCGCAAGCAGCAGCAACAGCCGCGGCATCATTACGCTGGCGGGAACCGTTGACGATGTGCGAGAACCGAACGAGGGCAAGGCTACCCTCCTTTACGCGCCGAGACGACGGGCACGGCTCGCAACGAGCCTTTTGAACACCTCGCCGCGCTCTTCAAAGCAGCTGAACTCGTCGAATGAGGCGCATGCAGGAGACAGCACGATCACCTCTCCCGAACGGGCAATGCCGAAGGCGACATCGAGCGCGTCTTCCATGTTGCCCGCCCGCAAAACGGCGAAGTCTTCGGGTGCGCTTGCCTGCGCATCGGCAAACGCCTGGTAGAAACGCTCGCCTGCGGCGCCGAAGCACACAGCCGCACGGGCATGACGATGCGACGCCTCAATCAAAGGAGACAGGTCGGTGCCTTTGTCGTCGCCGCCGAACAGAAGAATCGGTCGCGTCTCGGGGAATGCCGCAATCGCCGCGAGCGAGGCGTCTACGTTCGTCGCCTTGGAGTCGTTGTAGCAACGCACGCCTTGAACGGAGCCGCACGGCTCGATGCGATGTGCAAGCGGCTCAAAACTGCGAAGCCCCTCGGCCACCGCCTCGTCGGGGGATCCAAGCGCCACCGCCACCGAAGCAGCCGCAAGCGCGTTCCCAACGTTGTGCCTTCCTTTGATCTGAAGCTCGGACGCCTTGCACAGCCGATGCTCTTTTCCCGCGTACGCGACGGTCATCGTCCCATCGGCATCCACGAACGCGGCGTTGACGCTTCCGCAGACGTTGCGCATATCCGCCGAGTACCCCGCCTTCGCTCCCACGGGAATGTACGCGAAACCCCGCTGATCTTCGGGGATGGACTTAAACTCTCGAACCTTCGCCCGCGCTTCGTCGTCGGTTGCGTCTAGCACCGCAACGGCACGGCCGCAGTCGCGCAGATGCGAGAACACCCGGCATTTCGCCTCTCGGTATGCCTCAAACGAGCCGTGCCACGACAGATGGTCGGGCGTCACATTGAGCAGCACTGCCGCATCGGGAGAGAATTCATCGGTGGAGTAGAGCTGGTAGGAGGAAACCTCTGCCACAAACACCCTCGACGGGTCTTTGGCGACCGCCTCCATGCACGTATCGCCGATGTTTCCCACTGCTACGGCGTTTTGGCCTGCCGTGCTGAGAATATGAGCCAAAAGCGACGTGGTGGTTGTCTTGCCGTTCGTTCCCGTTATCGCAATCCAGCGCGCATCGGGCGCGCTTTCGCGCCACGCAAACTCGACCTCTCCCCACACCTGTGCGGAAAGTTCTTTTCCGTGAACGTAGAGCGGATTGTGAGGCGCAATGCCCGGGCTGGGAACGCACACGTCGAAAACGCCGCCTTCCACTTCTGCGGCAAGCTGGCTCACGCCCTCATCGCCGAACGCAACCCTCACCTCGCGACAGGCCACGCGCTCGGCAAACGCCTCGGACTCGGGGGTTTTCTTTCCTGCGGCGATATACACCCCCGCTACGCGAGAGCCCAATAGCCCCATGCAGTATTCGGCAACCGCGGTGCCGCTTTTGCCCAGGCCGAGAATCAGTACCGTGCCGAGGCTGCCCTCGCCGCGGCGCACCCGTGCGCAGCTGGCCTCCTTCTTAGCCGCCATGCTACGCCACCGCCATCATCGACTCGGCAAAATAGATGAAAAAGCCGATAGCGGCCAACACGCCCGAAACAATCCAAAAACGAACAACGACCTTGGTTTCGCTCCACCCCTTCTTCTCGAAGTGATGATGCAAGGGCGCCATAAGAAAGAGTCGCTTCTTGGTGCGCTTGTAGTAAAACACCTGCAGCATCACCGAAAGCGCCTCTACCACAAACAAGCCGCCGATGATCAGCACGATAAACTCTGATTTGGTAAGCACCGCCAGGCAGCCTAAGGCCATTCCCAGCGCCAACGAGCCCGTGTCGCCCATGAAGATGTCTGCAGGGTAGGAGTTGAACCACAGAAAGCCAATGCATGCGCCCGCGAGTGCTGCCGCAAAAATCGCCGGGTCGAGCAGATCGGAACGGTAGGCAATTGCCGCCATCACAATCATCACGATCATTACCGTTCCCGACGCCAACCCGTCCAAGCCGTCGGTTAGGTTAACCGCGTTGCACATGCCCATGAGCAGCACGTCAACGAAAATCAGATATAGCCACGGAATGGAGACGTCGATGCCGCCCACTGAAACAACCGTAGTCAAAATGCCCAAGTCGAGCGTCGTTACAAAGGGGATCTCCAGCGTGGGCTCGATGCCCACCACATTAACCGCAAGCAGGCAAAAAATGGTTGAGACCAAAAACTGGCCGACCAGCTTCGCTTTAGGCGTCAGGCCCAGCGAACGCTCGTGCACCACCTTGGATGCGTCGTCGACAAGGCCCAGTACGCCCGCTATAAGGGTTGCCCCCGCCAGCAGAAACGTTTCCGGAGAAGGACCTGCCACCAAGATGATGGTTATGGCAACGGCAACCAGCATGATTACGCCGCCCATAGTAGGCGTTCCCTGCTTCACCAGGTGGCTTTGAGGTCCGTCGGCACGAACTTCCTGGCCTATGTGGTTAGAGCGCAGCATGCGAATCCACACCGGCATCAGCACCATGGTGAGGGCGGCAGAAATTACCACCGCGAGAAAAACGAGAAACGTAGGGTAATAGGCGAAAAACGAGAACATATTAGCTAGCCAGCCCTTCTACCACACGCTCGAGGCCAACGGAGTGAGACGCTTTCACCAACACGGCGTCGCCCTCGCACAGAAGCGGCTTCACCCGCGCCAGCGCCTCGTCGGCATCGGCTACACAAAATACTACTTCAGACGCAAGCCCTGCCTCGGTTGCAGCGCCTGCAATGCCTTGCGCAAGCGGCCCCACGCACACAAGCATCTCCACGCCCGCCTGTGCGGCGTCGACGCCCACCTGGCGGTGTCCCTCTTCCGAAAACGGGCCGAGCTCTCCCATATCGCCCAAAACCGCAACCTTTTTGCCCTTCACTTCCATCGCGGCAAACGTCCGCAAGGAGGCACGCATCGAATCGGGATTGGCATTATACGAGTCGTCAACGACCGTTACGCCTGACGCAGTCGATAGCACCTGGGCCCTGCCGCTTTCCGGCACGGCGAGCGAGAGGGCCTCAGACACAACCTGAAGCGGCATTCCCATCGCCAAGCCAACCGCCGCAGCCGAACAGGCATTGCTTACGTTATGCATGCCGCGCAAACGCAAGCGGCATTCCACGCGCTGCGTCGTATCGTCTTCAGGAGAAGGCGGCTCACCCGCCTCGGATGGCGCAACGCTTAGGCTTTCAAGCACTGCCCGCGAAAAGCCGCGTGCGCACAGGGTAAAGCTCGGATGCCCGCCTTCGTCAAGCGCAACGTCTTCCGCCCAAACCAGCGCATCGCCGGCACTCCCTGCCCCAACGGCTTCTTCGCGTCCCTGTACAAACGCCCCCATGCGCTTCCCGGCCTCTAGAGAGCCGTCGAACAAGGCGACATGCACGCCGCGCTCGTCGAGACGGGCGTGGCTGCGCATAAAGGCGGTGAAGTCGCAATCGGCGTTCAGAAACGCCCAGCCGCCTTCGGGCAACGCCTCCAAAAGCTCCGCCTTCGCACGGGCGATGTTTTCGCGTGAGCCAAGCAGCTCCATGTGGCTTGAGCCCACATTGGACACCAAACCCCAATCGGGGCGCACAAACGAGCAAAGCTCGTGGATCTGCCCCATACCGCGCATGCCCATTTCCACCACCACGGCTTGGTCGGTCAGACGCGCAGAAAGAAGCGTGTTGGGCACGCCGAGCTCGTTGTTCTGGTTTCCTGTAGTGGCGGTTACGGCAAACGACGCATCGAGAACGTCGCGCACCAAGTTTTTCGTAGTGGTTTTCCCGCTCGAGCCGGTGAGGCCTATCACGCGACCGCCGAGGCGGGCTCTCCACGCGCCAGCCAAGCTAGCAAGCGCATCCTGCGCATCGCGCACTCGAAAAACAGCGGCGCCGCGAAGGGTCGCTTCCTCTAAAGTCGCCGTATCGAGCATGCGAGTAACCAACACGCAGCCAGCGCCCGCCTTGAGCGCCGCCGAGACGAAATCGTGCCCATCGACCCGCTCGCCTGGCAAGGCGACGTAGAGGCAGCCTTGCGTTACCGTGCGGGAATCCCACGTGACGCCCTCGATGATGCGCTCGCTCGATTCCGACCCCGCCAACGCCTCGCCGGAAACCGCTTTCGCTATGTCGGCGACAGACAGCCGCATAGATTACGCCTCCTCGACCGAGGCGCGCGAACCGGCGCCGAAACGCTTCTCCAGCTCTTCGGCCGCAACCGCCCTGTCGTCGAAATGCAGCACTTTGTCGCCAATGAGCTGGTAGTCTTCATGACCCTTTCCGGCAAGAAGGACAGAATCGCCCGACTGAGCTACCTCGAGCGCGCGCGCGATGGCGCTGCGCCTGTCGGGCTCCACTTCGTAGCGACCAGAGCCGGCACCCATGCCGCTTTCGATATCGGCAATGATAGCCAGCGGATCCTCGCTACGCGGATTGTCAGAGGTTACAATGGCGTAGTCCGCCTCAAGGGCCTCGCGCCCCATGATGGAACGCTTGCTCGCATCGCGATCCCCTCCGCAGCCGAACACGCAGATGGTCTTGCCGGGCGTGAGCGACATGATGGAAGCCAGCGCTTTCTTAAGCGCGTCAGGCGTGTGGGCGTAATCGACAAATACCGACACGCCGCCGTCGTGGGCGGCATGGACGCGCTCGAGCCTTCCGGGAACCTGCGGCGCCTCCGCAAGCGCAGAGACGATGAGCTCGGCGGGGATGCCCAACTGGAGCGCAATGCCAAACGCGTTCATGATGTTAGAGACGTTGAAGCGACCTACCAGCGGGTAGTCGAACGTGAATCGCTCTCCGCGCACGTGCAGCTCCACCGTCGTGTGCGTGGGAGCGTAGGTCACTTCGCCAGGATGGATTTGAGCAGAAGGGTCGAATCCCGTGGTGACAACGCTGTCTCCTGCCGCCGAGCAGCGGCGCAGCAGCTCGCGCCCCCATTTGTCGTCTATGCAAATCACGCGCTTCGCTGGGTAGTCTTTCGAGAACAACAGCGCTTTCGCCTCGAAGTAGGCTTCGAACGTGTGATGGTAGTCGAGATGGTCTTGCGTAAGGTTCGTGAACGCCGTCACCGCGAACTGCGTTGCCCAGGTGCGACGCAGGTCCAGCGCATGAGAGCTCACCTCCATGGCAACCACATCGCAGTGCGCATCGCGCATGCGTGCAAAAAGCGACTGCAGGTCGGGAGACTCGGGCGTCGTATGCGCAGACTTCTCATGCTCGTTGCCCACGCTCACGCCAACCGTGCCAATAACTCCGGTGCGCTTTCCGGCGACGCGTGCGATGTGCTCCACCAGAAACGTCGTGGTGGTTTTGCCGTTGGTGCCGGTTACCCCAACCAACGCAAGCTCTTTCGACGGATGGTCGTAGAAGTTGGCGGCCACGTGCGCCATGGCTTTACGCGTGTCCGACACCACCACCTCTGTAACGTCGGTAGCGTCCGCAAGGTATACCTTGCGCTGAACCACCAGCACCTTCGCGCCGCGGTCTATGGCGTCTTGGGCAAACGAATGCCCGTCCACTTTGAACCCGACAATGCAGAAGAACGCATCGCCCGGTTTTACTTTGTCGCTTCTATAGGCAATGCCCGACACTTCCTCTTCCGGATTGCCTATAATGGTGCACTCCATTCCCTCAAATAGCTGGGCACACGTCTTGGTCATTCTGTCCCCTTGCCTATAAGCCCCATATCATCAGGCATTTTAGCCTTCCGGGGTGATCTTGAACCTATCTATTGCTGTAGCCATTATATCTTTAAAAATGGGCGTAACCACCCGGGCGCCCGGAACCTCGTCAGCTCCCACAAAACATACCAATTGGCTTGACGAGTCTGCCAAAAAGCCCGTGAAGCACAAGTTGTAGACACCCTCGCGATACCCGCCGTTCTCTTCGTCGTAGATTTCAGCCGTGGACGTTTTGCCCGCCACGTTGAATCCGTCGATGGCGGCAGCCGTGCCGGTGCCGTCGGAAACCACCGTCTTGAGCATGTCGATCATGGTGGGCAACACCTCGGTGTTTTCCACGATCTGCTCGGTTGCATACTCAGGCGTCTCCCCGGACTGCGGCTTGCTGATGAGAAAATGCGGCGTGCATGCCACACCATCGTTGTTGATGGCGCCGTAAAAGCGGATCATCTGCATGGGGGTTACCGAAATTCCCTGGCCAAAGCTGACGTTGTAGCCAGTTACCTTCGTCCAGTCTTCGTAGGGGACCAGATACCCCAACGCGTCGGTGTCAGATTCGCCCTCGCCGGGATAATCGATGCCGGTGTCTTTGTGAAGCCCGTATTTCACGATGTAGTCGTAGAGCTTGTCGAAGCCCATCTGCTCAACCGACAGCGAAATGCCTACGTTGGAGGAGGAGTCGAGGATCTCGCGCAAAGTCATGGTTTGGTCGCCGCGATCGTGGGCGTCGGAGATCGTGTACCCGTCGGCGGTGATGTAGGCGGGGCAGAACATGGTGTCGTCTGGACCCATGGTGCCCGTCTCCAGAAGCGCCAAGGTGGAAACTGTCTTGAAGATCGAGCCGGGCTCGAACAAGTCCGTCACGCTTTTCAGCTGCGTTGCGCCTTCCTCCACCACCGAGCGATCGGCGGGGTTGAAGTACGGAAGCGACGATGCGGCGTAGATCTCGCCGGTGCCGGCATCCATCACGATGCAGCTTCCGCCCGTGCCGCCGAGCGCCTCCACGCCGGTTGCCATGCGCTCCTCCACGTAGCCCTGCAGCGTGATGTCCAGCGAGATGACGATGTCCTGCCCGTCCACTGCGGGCGTATCCTCGTGCACGCCTCCCGGAATGGGAATGCCATCCTTGCCGCGTTCCGCCACGTACTTGCCCGGCGTGCCCGAAAGTATGTCGTCGTAGTAGGCCTCAAGACCAGAGATCCCCGCGTAGTATTCCGCGCCGGTGTCCTCATCGATGCGCACCTCGCACGCACCCACGATCTGGCCGCCGACCTGCCCGTTAGGGTATTCGCGACGCGTGTCGTCAAGGAAGTATATACCCGTGATGCCGCGCTCGTTCACAAGCTCTTGCAGCTTGCTTGCTGTTTCAACATCGGCTTTCTGCTCCAAATAGGCGAACGAAAGGCTCGTTTGGCTGAGAATGTCAAGATAGTCGGACAGCTTTCCGCCCATCACCTCCGACACCGTTCTCGCGGCAAGGGCCACGTCGTTAACCTCAGACGGGTTGCAGTATACGGTCGTCGCGTCAACGCTGATGGCAAGCACGGTGCCGTTTCGATCGTAGATGGTTCCGCGTCGCGCCTCCACGTCAATTGACACCAAGCGCGCATTCTCGGCCTGCTCGGTGTATTCGGGAGCTACGATAACCTGCAGATAGAACAGGCGCACAAAGACGATAAGTGCCAGGACCGCAAACACGAGCACTGGCACGAACACACGGTTTGAATCGATGGTCTGCGACGCGGCGGCTATACGCTGCCTGCGGGACGAATTGGAGCGCGAGGAATGCCGTGCGCTTTTGGCGTTGCCCGAGCGCCCGCCCTCGGGTCGGGAGCGTTTATCCGCCATACGGCTACGCCCCCAGGCTGCTCGCGCGCTCCAAGCTTTGCGTCAACAGCAAATTTCCCGCATCGTCTGTTGCCACCACGTCTTGTCCGACGTCGATGTATTCGGTGGTCTGAGGGGCAACCATGCCCATTTCGGCGGCGGCGGTCTTCACGTATGAGGGGTTCGACAGCGTGCTTTGGACTACCTCCAACGCGTTACCCTGCTCGCGCGCTTCTGAAATCTGCTGGTTGAGCTCTTGCGTCTGCATCGCAGTAGACACCGTCGCGGCAGAAAGCGCGACGCGCACGCAGCACACCACGGCAAACGCCAGCAGGGCTGCGGTGATGACTTTCGCAAAAAAGAGAATCTGGGATGAGACGCCTTGCTCTTGAGGTTTGCGCCCACCACCCGGGATGGCGCGCACGCCCGGACGCGGCGCACGCTGAGGCTGCCGGCGAGGTTGGGGGTACGAATAGGCAGGAACTGCGCTCATACCGGCCAACCTCCTTTCCTGGTTCGATTAAGCTGCTTGTTGGCTCCGGCTGTTACACGCATCAAGGGAAAGCCTCGATGCCGCGATAACCTATCTTTTTTGCGCGACACGCAGTTTCGCACTGCGCGCACGCGGATTGCGTTCGATTTCCTCCTTTGCAGGAAGCACGGGACGTCGAGTAACGATGTCCAATATCGGCTGCTTGCCGCAAACGCACGTTGGAAAATCGGGAGGACACGTGCAGCGGTCCGCATAGGAGGCGAAGGCGTCTTTTACTATGCGGTCTTCCAACGAGTGGTAGCTGATTACCGCCAAGCGCCCGCCGGGGTTCAGCCATCGCACGGCAGCCTCTAGCCCGCGACGCAAAACATCAAGCTCTCCGTTTACTTCTATGCGCAAGGCCTGAAACGTCCTCTTAGCAGGATGCCCGCCAGCCCGTCGCGCCGAAGCCGGAATAGCCGCCTTGATAACGTCTACCAGCTCTTCCGTTTGCGTGATAGGAGCATTTTGGCGCGCCCTCACGATGAAATCGGCGATGCGGCTTGCCCACTTTTCATCGGAATTGACACGGATGATCCGAGCGAGATCTGCTGCGTTGAAGGTGTTGATGATCTCTGCTGCGGTTAGAGTTTGATTTCCCGGATCCATCCGCATATCAAGGGGGCCGTTCTCCTTAAAGGAGAAGCCACGAGACGGCAGATCTATCTGCGGAGACGAAACGCCTAGGTCGAACAGAACAGCATCGACGCCAGGCACTTCCGCCGAAAGAAGAAGCTCGTCCATATCGCCGAAGTTGCCGTGAAGCAGCTCGATGGCGGGTCGGGTTGCTTCCGGTATCGTCCCGAGTTTTAGGGCGGCGGCCTCTAGGGCCATGTCGTCCTGATCGATACCGATAAGCGTTCCTTCCCTTCCGAGCCGTTTGGCAGCTTCCAGAGAATGCCCTGCCCCGCCGAGTGTTGCGTCCACGAATGTGTGCTGCGGTTTGAGTTGTAAATATTCGAGGCACTCGGCGAGCAGAACCGGTATATGCCGATATTGGTTTGTCACTGCGCTCACGTCCTACGACTAGTGGAACAACAGATCGAGGTCTACTTCCTCGTCCATCTTGTCGTAACGCTTCGCGTCCCACACCTCGAAGTAACCGGTGTTTCCCACAATAACGACGTCTTTGTCGATGCTCACCTCTCCGCGCATTTCTGCGGGAAGCATGATTCTGCCAGAGGCATCAACCTGGACGTCTTCCGAACGAGCCTTGAGCTTGCTCCGGAGCGCCATGTGCTGTTTGCTCGACGTGTCGTACTTGCCGAAACGATCGAGAAACAGCTGCTTGATCCACTGATTGAACCCTGCCGGCTCGAACACCCACAAACAATCGTTTTGCGGATTCAGCGTTACCACGAGATCCTTCGAAATCACCTTGCGGAACTTGGCAGGAAGCGAGACGCGACCCTTGTCGTCTACCTTGAAACGAAACTTTCCGTTCAGGTCGAACGTCGCCTGCATGCCGTCGGTGGCACCGGAAGCTTGCGCCGCCTGCGCCCCTTCGTTCATGTCGACGACCTTTGCCATGCCGCCCTTTCTGCCTTGCCCGCGGTTCTTTCGATGTATGGAATTCTATCCCACTTTATCCCACAACGCAACATCCTTCGCCTGTATGTTGATGCTTTACGTGGGAAAATGCGCTAATTCCAAATGCTGGCAAGATTTGAGATAAGCTGGTTTTCATTTTGCGTCAATATATGGTTTCACTCGTTTTATTAGGCACTATATATTGGGTTTTCCATTGTGTGGGGTAATGTGGGGCTAATATGTAGGATATGGGAAGGCGGTCGCTGTTTTCTCGAACTAGGACGCGGCAAGGAAAGCACGCTCTCTCTCCGCGCACCCTTTTACGTGCCCTTCTGCGCGCCTGCCCGCACTATGCCCGAGGGTGGGCATGCAAGTACTCTTCGCGAATATGGGATCGGTCCACGTGAGTGTAGATCTGCGTCGTCGATATGTCGGAGTGCCCCAGCATCTCCTGAATTGCACGCAAATCGGCGCCGCCCTCAAGAAGATGCGTGGCGAAAGAATGGCGCAGCGTGTGGGGGTGCAGCTGCTTCTGTCCGACGGCTTGCCCCGCGCGCGCCACAATCGCATGAACGCTCTGACGAGTCAGCCGTCCGCCCCGCGCATTCAAAAACACGGCGGCGGTGGGTTTGTATGGGTTGGCCAAACACGGGCGCGCTTCCTCCAGATAGCACACGAGCGCTTGCAGGGCCGTGCCGGCGATGGGAGCCACGCGCTCTTTTCCGCCCTTTCCCCGAATGCGCAAATACCCCTCTTCCAGCAGGCAGTCGTCGCTGTTCAAGCCGCAGCATTCGCTCACGCGCAGTCCGCTTCCGTACAGCACCTCCAGAATGGCCCTGTCGCGCGTTCCTGCTGGCGTTGCCGGAAACGGCTGGCTTAGCAGCGCGCTCATCTGGCGAATGGACAAAACGTCCGGCAGACGTTGCGGGATCTTAGGAACAGGAAGCGTTGCGGTTGGATTGCTCTGCAGCACGCCTTCTCGCACAAGAAAACGATGAAGCCCTTTCACAGCGGAAAGCCGATGCTTTATCGTAGACGCAGCGTACCCCTGCTTTACCAGGCTCGATTCGAAGGCGGCAATGTCTGAGCGTACGACGTTCTCCACCTCAACGACGAAGTTCTCTTCCAGAAAGGAGCGGTACGCCTCCAGCTCGCGCGCATACGATTCAAGCGTAAGCGGGGCACGGCCGCGTTCGATACGCAGATACGATAGATAGTCCTCTATTGCATCCCGAAGCCTCATCGGCCGCCTTGCCCCTTCCGGTTTCCGCTGCAGCCGCATTCAGCGCAATCGTAAACGGTCTCTGCGCGCAGCGATCACGCACGGCGAAGCAGCGCTGCAGCTTGCGCGCTTCTTCCTGCGGTAATTTTACCCGCGATGCGCAAGCGCAGCGCCGAGAAAAGCAACGAACAGCGGGTGGGGTCGCGTGGGGCGGCTCTTGAACTCAGGATGACCCTGGCTTGCCACAAACCACGGATGATCGGGAAGCTCCACCATCTCGACCAGGCGGCCATTGGGAGAAATGCCCGAAATCACCAAGCCGGCGTCGGTAAGCGCCTTGCGGTAGGCATTGTTCACCTCGTAGCGATGGCGGTGCCGCTCGTAGATCACTTCCTCCCCGTAGGCCTGCGCCGCGCGGGTGCCAGGCGTTAGGGTGCAGGGGTATGCCCCCAAGCGCATGGTTCCCCCTTTGTCCTCAACGTCTTCCTGTTCCGGCATCAAGTCGACAACGGGATAGCACGCCGCAGAGTCGAACTCCGCAGACGTTGCCCCCTCCAGGCCTGCCACATGACGCGCAAACTCGCACACGGCCGCCTGCAAACCCAGGCAGATTCCAAGATAGGGAACGTTGTTTTCGCGGGCATAGCGCGCGGCGGCTATCTTCCCCTCGAAGGCGCGCTGGCCAAAACCCCCCGGCACCAAAATGCCGTCCATCTCGCCAAGGACCGCGTGCGCGTTTTCGTCGGAAAGCTCCTCGCCGTCAACAAGGTGCACCTCGACGTGCTTGCCATGCGCCACGCCGGCATGCCGCAGCGCCTCCATAACCGACAGGTAGGCGTCAGGGAGGCTCACGTACTTGCCGACGAGCGCGATGTCGACAGCACCGCTGCAGGTTTCTGCCGCATGGAGAAACGACATGAGCGGGGAAAGGTCGATGTCGTTCTCGGGCAGACCCAGCTTCCGCAGAACCTTCGTGTCGAAGCCCTGGTCGTGCAACGCCACCGGAACCTGGTAGATGGAGGGAGCGTCCACGCATGCCAGCACATCGTCGGGCGCGACGTCGCAGAACAGAGCGATCTTTTCGCGCACCGAGTCGGACACGTCGTGGTCGCTTCGGCATACGATGAAATCGGGCTGAACCCCCAAAGAGCGCAGCTCCTTGACCGAATGCTGCGTAGGCTTCGTCTTCACCTCGTGCGCCGCCGCGATGTAGGGCACCAGCGTTACGTGGACGAACAAAACGTCCCCCGGGCGCTTCTCCTTTTTGAATTGGCGAGCGGCCTCTATGAAGGGCTGCGACTCGATGTCGCCGATGGTTCCGCCGATTTCGGAGATCACCACGTCGGCGCCGCTCTGTTCGGCGGCGCGGCGGACTCGCTCTTTGATTGCTTCGGTAACATGGGGAATGACCTGCACGGTGCCGCCGAGGAAATCGCCACGGCGCTCACGCGAAATGAGCGACTGGTACACCGACCCTTGGGTGAAGTTGCTCTCCCTGCTTAGATTCTCGTCGATGAACCGCTCGTAATGCCCCAGGTCGAGGTCGCCCTCATGGCCGTCATCGGTCACAAACACCTCGCCATGTTGAAAGGGGCTCATAGTGCCTGGATCCACGTTAAGGTAGGGGTCCATCTTCTGCATGGTCACCTTATACCCACGCGCTTTGAGTAGATGCCCCAACGATGCGGCGGTGATGCCCTTCCCCAAAGACGAAACCACGCCGCCGGTGACGAAAATGTGTTTAGCCATAAGAAGCCTCCTCGCGTCAAACTAAGCCGATGTTCGACGCAGGAAATAGCGAAGATCACGCCCGGCGGAAGCTTCGTTTCGCGCCCCGAACGTTGTTTCATTGTAGAAGCTGAGGCTTGGCAAAACGGCGCGCCTTAGAGAATTTCACCCAGCCGAAACAGAACGGAAACCGTCTTGCCACAGCCTATGCCGAGGCCTTCGCCATCTTCCCATCAGCGTTTTCCTGCGCAGGCGGTTTCGCCGAGGGGGCATTGTCTGCGCGCGGCGTCTTGGGCGACGGAGTCTTGGGCGATGTCGCCTCAGACGGCGGCGCCTCAGACGATGGCGTCTCGGACGGCGGCTCTTTGACCGAAGAGCCAATCCAAGCCCCCGTGCTGTCGAACGTATAGCGCACGCCCTCGATGACGCGCTCGCCCGTAACCATCGCGCCTGAATCGCTCAGGTAGTACCAGATGCCGCCAACCCTCTGCCAGCCGGTGGCCATGGCGCCGGAGCCCTTCAGGTAGTACCAGTGACCGCCCGTTTTGAGCCACCCGGTCTGCATGGCGCCCGAGCCGCTGCAGTAGTACCAGGTGCCGTCGTCGTCGATCCAGCCGGTCTGCATGGCGCCGTTGCCGGGGGCGAGGTAGTACCAGGCGCCGCCCACGCTCTTCCAGCCCTCGGCCATCGCGCCGGAGGAGTTGAGGTAGTACCACGTGCCTCCCGACTTGAGCCAGCCGGTCTGCATGGCGCCCGATCCGTTGCAGTAGTACCAGGTTCCGTTGTCGTCGACCCAGCCGGTGGCCATGGCGCCGGAGCTTTTCAGGTAGTACCAGGTTCCGCCGACGCTTTGCCAGCCGGTGGCCATGGCTCCCGAGCCTTTGAGGTAATACCATGCGCCGCCGATCTTCTGCCAGCCGGTGAGCATGGCGCCCGATCCGTCCAAGTAATACCAGACGCCGTCCACCTGCACCCAACCGGTCTGCATGGCGCCGGAGCCATCCAGGTAGTACCACGCGCCGCCGATCTTCTGCCAGCCGGTTTGCATGGCGCCCGAGCCGTCCAGGTAGTACCAGACTCCTTTCACCTTCTGCCAGCCGGTCTGCATGGCGCCAGATCCGCCGCAATAGTACCAAGTGCCGTCTACCTGCACCCAGCCGGTGGCCATCTCCGCCGTGGGCTTGAGGTAGTACCATGCTCCGCCGGTCTTAATCCACTCGTCTTCCGTAGCAGTGGAGCTGTCGTCGAACCAATACCAGATGTCACCGTCTTGAGCCCAGCCGTCGAGTTCTACCGGCGTGAAATTCCTATGAGCCACCACATAGGGCGAATCATTGAATACCGCGAACTGCACGTCGTCGGTTTCTTGAGAAACGTTATAGGTAATGCCCTGAGATGTGAACGAACACACAATGGCTTCCCTATCCTGCGCCGTGGCGTCGGCGGCAGTTATGAAGTCGCATTTGAGGCCGAAGAGCTGCCTGAGAACGCTGTCTTCGACAACCGTCCGATACCCGGTAAGCACCGCCGTCTGCGGAGAGAGGGCAGACAGGTAAGCCGGCGTGCTGGAGTTTTCGTGGCCGTGATGACCCAGCTTCAAGAGGTCGACCTCGCCCACCTCGCTCGCAAGCGCATCTTCCGAGCCCAGCACATTGTTGATATCTCCCGCCAGAAACGCCGAGCTGATGCCGTCGGATACCTTCACTCCCCAACAGTAATCGTTGGCGTCGTCCACCCGAAAATCGTCGGTGATGTCCCGATAGTTGCAGATCTGCAACGTCAGGTTGCCCAGTGTGAAGGTTCGCTGCTCGGCAGTTGGCTGCTGGATTATCTCCGCGCCAACAGCAGCAGCGGCCGCCAGCAGATTGTCGTAGACGTACTGGTTGTCCCAAAGATGGGAGGAGTTGGTGATGTACGAATCGTCGTAAAGCGGAGTGTATACGTAGTCCGGCTCGAACTCGCAAATGATTTCGTCTGCCGACCCGATATGATCGCTGTGGGCGTGCGTGCCCAGGTAGAA
Organism: Candidatus Aphodovivens excrementavium; assembly: GCA_018715935.1. GTDB lineage: Bacteria > Actinomycetota > Coriobacteriia > Coriobacteriales > Eggerthellaceae > Aphodovivens > Aphodovivens excrementavium. The sequence continues at coordinate 3,702 of DVKR01000025.1, read as the reverse complement.
CACGAAGTTGCTGGAGTTCACGCCGAGCCGCTTCAAATAGCTGACAACCTGCTCTTCTTTGCCCTTCCCTATCGTGGTTCCCGAACGGAGCGGGTAGCGAGAGTCGTTCCCTGAAGGGTAATCGGAGTCTTCGCCCGAATCGATCATGCCGTAAAGGCCGTTGCTCTCCACCAAGACGGCGTCGCAGTTGTCGAACGCGAATATGTGAATGGCGCCGTTGGTGGTTGCGGAGGTTCGACTGGAGGCAGCCTGCGCGTCACCCGCTTGAGACGCCGGCTGAGCCAACGCCGAAGAGGGAATCATCAGCGCGGCGCAGGTAACAAAAGCCGTCACGCAGGCGAGCAAGCCGACTACAGCCTTGCGGACGTGAGCGAAACGAAAGGAAAGGGGTTCATTCATCATGGTGCATGCATCCTATGTAGAGCAGTTTTGGTTCGTTTGAGCAGTCCTAGTTCGTTTGTCCTTTAAGCGAGCATACCTTGAGACGCTCTCTGTCCCGCAAAAGAAATAATCTTTACAAAAAGAGCCCTTCGCGGCTCCATAAAAGCACATGCACGAAGCGGGGTGCTCCGTGCATGTGCGGTAGGCTTTTGCCGATAGCCTTTACGTCAGCCGAACGACTTGCCGCAAAGCGCTAGTTGTAAATTACCACGGTGGTGCCGGCGCCGATGTTGTTATAGATCCACTTCGCCTTAGCCCACGGAAGCCTGATGCACCCATGCGAAAGGCTTTGCCCCAGCTCGCTTTCGGACGCCAGAACCGAGTGGAAGAAATATCCGCCGTATATCTGCGTGCAGTCGATTGCACGGCTGTCGGTTGAAAGCGAAGCGCGCTTAAAGCCGGTGGTCTTATACGTTCCCGACGGAGTGGGAGACCCCGATGCGCCCGTCACACAGCTGAAGCTGTCGTAGAGCGACCAAGAGCCCTTGGAGCCGCGGAACACGCCCACCTCGTGAGCGCTCTTGTCAACCAATATCAGGTAGTTGGTGTCGCTGGAATAGCCTTGAGCCTTAGCACCCATTGCGCCACCGTCCAGCCAGGCGCCCGAGGAATCGAAGTAGTAGCTCTTGCCGTCCACGGTGCGCCAACCGGTTGCCATGGCTCCGGTGTTCTCGTCGAGGTAGTACCACGTGCCGTCAAGCTTCAGCCAGCCCTTCTGCACCACGCCCGAAGAGTTCGCATAGAACCACGTGCCGCCGATTTTCTGCCAACCGGTAAGCACCTTGCCGCCGGACGACTTCAGGATGACGTCGGAGCCGCTATAGACGCCGATGTTGGAAATCGCGCCCGACGGGTTTGCGTAAGCGCACACGCCGTCGCCCATGTTGATGAGGGCGTTCGCCCGCATTGCACCCGAGGAGGTGAAGGAATAGCGTGCGCCGCCGATGGTCTTGATGGTGTTCTCCACCATAACGCCGCCGTTCGCGGGATCAAGGTAGTACCACTTGCCGCCAATGCTCTGCCAACCCGTGAGCATGGCTCCCGAGCTGTTGAGATAATACCAACCTTCGGGGAGTTCTTTCCATCCCGTTGCCATAGCGCCAGAGCCATTCAGGTAGTACCACTTGCCACCAATGCTCTGCCAACCCGTGAGCATCTCGCCCGAACCGTTGAGGTAGTACCATTTGCCACCGATGCTCTCCCAACCGGTCTGCATGGCTCCAGAGGAGTTCAGATAGTACCAAGTACCGTCTACAAGCTCCCAGCCGGTTTGCATGGCGCCGTTTTTGTTCATGTAATACCACGCACTACCGACCCATTGCCAGCCGGTGAGCATCGCACCCGAACCGTTGAGGTAATACCACGCGCCGCCGACCCATTGCCAGCCGGTGAGCATATGGCCTGCGCCATTCAAGTAGTACCAGTTCTCTCCATCAAGCGCCCAGCCAGTTGCCATGGCGCCGGATTCACGCAAATAGTACCAAGCGCCGTCGTAGACCCATTCGCTCGAAGCCATAGCTCCAGATGCGTATAGGTAGTACCACGCTCCACCAACCCATTGCCAGCCGGTGAGCATGCTGCCGGAGGAATTAACGTAGTACCAAGTACCATCCAGATCCTTAACCCAACCATTGGTCGCCATGGCTCCATTAGACTTGAGGTAGTACCACGAACCGCCGCTTTTAACCCAAGCATTGGTCGCCATCGCGGCATTCGAGTAGAAGTAATACCATGTGCCGCCCTGTTTGAACCAGCCACTCGTCTTCAGGGCGCCGCTGCCCGTGGCGTAGTACCATGTGCCGTCTACCTGGCACCAGCCGTTATCGTACATGGCGCCGTTTTTGTCCGACGCATAGTAGGCGTTGCCAACCTTAAACACGCCCGTTTCCAGCTCGCCCTCTTTGCTGGGGTTCAAGTAATACCATGTACCGCTCAGCTTAAGCCAGCCAGTGTAGGGCTTTGCGTTAACGCTGGTGTAGTAGAAAACCTGACCCTGGGAGTTTTCAAACCAGCCCGCCTTCGTGGGCACGTCGGGGTCGGGCTCGGGATCAACTGGCTCCGGGTCGGGAGCGGGTTCCGGATCGGGCTCCGAGTCGGGAGCGGCATCCTCCGCAGTGTCCGCACCAGCCGTATTGTCGGCGTCGGAATCAGAGGCGGCATCTTTGTCGACAGTATCGGCAGAAGCGCTGTCGCCATCACCCAACATGCTCTCCTGATCAGAGCCTTCCACTGCTTGCCCTTTTTGCTGGCTGACAGAAGAATCGCTCACGTTGTCGGCAAACGCCAGCGGGGTATCAACAAGAGAAACCACGCCCAGCGCAAGCACCAAAGCTGCCAGCATCCCCGCAAGAGAGCGCACCAATGCCCAGCTTTGCCGGGCAACCAAAGATTGCTTGGAGTTAGCCATACTTCCTCCTCGATTCTACCTACGTGCGTAAGTTTACAACAAAAGTTAACCTCTAAATGCGCATGCTTGCATGTGCGGAGTAAATTATTCGAAAAGGGATCTGCTTTCTTTTCATGAAGCGAAAAGAGGTTCGCATTTTTGGCGCGAGAAGGAAGAGCTTATCTTTGGTCTCTCATAAGAAAGGGCGCCGACAAATCGTCGGCGCCCCATCAATACCAAAAAGCAAACGCTCTTATTGAGCCTTACTTGTCGGCATCCACGATCTTCGGAGCTATACCGCTGTAGGCGTTCATAGTAACCTCAACGATTCTACCTCCCTCGTACAGGTCAATCGTGGTGGTGCCGTCGGAGCTGGACGTGGCCTTCATGCCGCCTTCGATGCACAGCAACGCAGCCGCCTCGGCATAGCCGGCGCTCGAAGCCTTGCCGAACATGAACGCACCGAACGCTTCGCTGGTGTAGGTGCCCGCAGTCGCCGTGCCGGTTTGCAGCTCAATGTTTAGACGAAGGTAGTTGTAAACCGCGTTCGCCTTCTCCATGTGGGTCATTGGACCCGTGAAAAGGGAGCCTGCCAACTCCGCCGCGCGTTCCTTGGCGATCTTCAAGCGCTGAGCCTGCGTGTCGGTGGGAATCCACTTGCCGTCATCAGCGAAAACGTAGGCCTTGTTGCCGATGATCTTGTCTTCGTCCTTGCTGCTTGCGCTCACCATAGCGCCGGAACTCTTAAGGTAGTACCAGCTGCCGCCCGTGCTCAGCCAGCCGGTCTGCATGGCGCCGGAGCCGCTGCAGTAGTACCAAGTGGAGCCGTCCAGAACCCACCCCGTGCGCATGGCGCCGTTTCCGGGGGTCAGGTA
>DVKR01000024.1 GCA_018715935.1 Candidatus Aphodovivens excrementavium | reverse complement strand
GGCGTCGATGTCGAAGGTGACTTCGATTTGCGGAACGCCACGACGCGCCGCCGGGATGCCCGTCAGCTGGAAGCGACCCAGCGTCTTGTTGTCGGCAGCCATCTGGCGCTCGCCCTGCAGAACGTGGATCTCAACGGAAGTCTGGTTGTCAGACGCCGTGGAGTAGATCTCGGTCTTGCGGGTAGGAATGGTGGTGTTGCGGTCGATCATCTTGGTCATTACGCCGCCCATGGTCTCAACGCCCAAAGACAGAGGCGTAACGTCCAGAAGCAGAATGCCCTCAACGTCGCCGGCAAGCACGCCGCCCTGAACGGCTGCGCCCATTGCCACAACCTCGTCGGGGTTAACCGACATGTTCGGGGTCTTGCCCGTAAGCTGCTTCACCAGCTCCTGCACGGCGGGCATACGAGTGGAGCCGCCAACCAAAATGACCTCGTCGATGCTGCCCAGCGAAAGGCCGGCGTCGCGCAGTGCCTGCTGAACAGGCGTCTTGCAGCGATCCAGCAGATCCTTCGTGATGCGCTCGAACTCTGCGCGGGTGAGCGTGTAGTCCAAGTGCTTCGGGCCGCTGGCGTCTGCCGTGATGAAGGGCAGGTTGATGTTTGCCTGCGTGGTGGAAGAAAGTTCCATCTTTGCCTTCTCCGCCGCCTCCTTCAAGCGCTGCAAAGCCATCTTGTCGGTGCGCAGATCGATGCCGTTGTCGGACTGGAACTTATCTGCCAGCCAGTCGATGACACGCTGGTCCCAGTCGTCGCCACCCAGGTGGTTGTCGCCTGCGGTAGAGGCTACCTCGAACACGCCGTCGCCCAGCTCGAGGATGGACACGTCGAAAGTGCCGCCGCCCAGGTCGAATACGAGGATCTTCTCGTCTTTGTTCGTCTTGTCGAGACCGTATGCCAAAGCAGCAGCCGTCGGCTCGTTGATAATACGCAGAACCTCGAGGCCGGCAATCTTACCAGCGTCTTTGGTTGCCTGACGCTGAGCGTCGTTGAAGTACGCGGGCACGGTGATAACCGCTTGGGTAACCGGGCCGCCCAGCTGCTTTTCGGCGTCGGTCTTCAGCTTCTGCAGCACCATTGCCGAAATCTCTTCGGGGGTGTAGTCCTTGCCGTCGATGTCTACGACCGCGCGGCCGTCCTTGCCCTTTTGCACTTTGTAGCTGACCGTCTTCTGCTCTTCATGCGTCTCGTCGAACGAACGGCCGATGAAGCGCTTGATGGACGACACGGTGTTTTCGGGGTTGGTGACCGCCTGGTTCTTCGCAGCCTTGCCGACCACGCGCTCGCCGTCTTTGCGGAAGCCCTCCACAGACGGAGTGGTGCGATCGCCTTCTGCGTTTACCAAAATTTCGGGCTCGCTGCCCTCCATGACCGCCATAGCCGAGTTCGTCGTGCCAAGGTCGATACCAAGAATCTTAGCCATTTCCTGCTTCCTCTCTTTCTAGAGTTCCCGATTGCGGCAGCAGCTCATTTGCACGCTAAGGGGAGCCGAGCCTGCGCCACGTTGCAGAGGCACGGCTCAATCCGTTTTCAACGATTTGCACTATATAATCTAAGTCTGTAGCTGTCAAGTTAGTTACCAATTTGTCATATAACTTTTTTGACGTACTTATATATAAGTAGAATCGAGCACAAAAAGCCCTTGTCATGCCTAGGCGGAGCGAAGCCGGAGGGAGGCCGCCTCACAATGCGGGCACAAACGAAGGGCGCTGACCGCGTCAACGCCCTGTAATCGGATACACCATTTGTCCTACATGCAGCAAAAAAGCCCCGCTGCATTCGCAAACGGGGCTTAAAACCAGACGCAGGTTTTACTAGGCGAGGTTAGTCTTCAACAACCTCGGTGATGGCGCCCATGGGGCACTCTTCGACGCAGTCGCCGCAAGCGACGCATGCTTCTTCGTTTACAACCTCAGCCGCACCGCCAACAACTTCCAGAACCTCCTGCGGGCACGCGTCAACGCAGATGCCGCAGCCGATGCACTCATCAGTCTCAATGATAGGATGGGACATGGTAGTTCTCCTTCTCGTCAAATAAACCCGCCGCCTTTGCGCCGGGAGCCCCCATAAACTGCATGGACGCAAGATACCACGTTTCCCCGCCGATGCAAGTAAAAATATCGCTCTGCCCTATAACGAATAGGCAAGGTGCTCTATGCGTAGGTGAACGCCGCAGGCAAGCGCTTCGCATGTGCAGATTAGCAAATGCGAGGAAGCTGTTCGCCAACCAGCATGTCCAAGATGCGTTTTCCACCGAATGCCGTCTGCAAAAACACCTTGGAACCGCGCTCGGGCTGCGCTTCGGTCACCGTGCCAATGACGGCCGCGTCTGCGCCGTACGGACTCGCCTTCATGGCCTCAAGCGCCGCGTCCGCCTCTTCGGCAGCAACCACGCACACCATCTTGCCCTCGTTGGCAACCTGCAAGACGTCGTACCCCAGCATGTCGCACGCGCCTTGGACGGCGGGCTTAACGGGAATGGCTTCTTCTTCCACCACGATATCGACTCCCGCCTGCCCGGCAAGCTCATTAAGCGTAGATGCCAAGCCGCCGCGCGTGGGATCACGGAAGCAACGGGTATGGGGAGCCGCCGCCAGCACGTCGGCAATGAGATGGTTGAGCGGCGCCGCGTCGCTTTGCAGGTCTGCGGAAAAGCCGAGGTTTTCCCGGCAGCCCATAATCGTGATGCCGTGATCGCCCAGCGTGCCCGACACCAAAACCGCATCGCCGGGACGACACTGAGCGCCGCCCAGCGTCACGCCGGGAGCCAACACGCCAACGCCACTTGTGTTGATGTAGACGCCGTCGCCGTGGCCGCGGTTCACCACTTTGGTATCACCCGTTACCAGCGCAACGCCCGCCTCACGCGCCACCTCGGCCATTGAAGCGCAGATGCGTTTCAGGTCCTCGATGGGAAAGCCCTCCTCGAGAATGAAGCCGCAGCTCAAATAGAGCGGCTTTGCTCCGCTGGTGGCAACGTCGTTCACCGTGCCGCACACCGCCAAACGGCCGATGTCGCCGCCGGGGAAGAAATGCGGCGTCACCACGAAGCTGTCGGTTGAAAACGCCAGACGCTCGCCGGGAGCCGGTGCCGGCAACACTGCAGCGTCGTCGCCGCGCAACAGCTCTTCGCCCGCATAGGCGGCAAAAAACACTTCGTCGATAATGCGTTTCATCATGGTGCCGCCGCTGCCGTGGCCAAGCATCACCGTTGTATCCATGTGGGTCCTCCCTTGTTGTTGACAAGCGCCACAAGCGCTGCAGCAGCCGTACGCGATTACAGCTCATGCGCGGTTGCAGCTTATGCGCGGTTGCAGCTCTACGCTTCAGCCCGTGCGCTTGCGGGTCGTGGCGCGGTTGCAGCCCTTGCGGGTGCAGCCCTGGCGCGCTTTCGGCCCGTACGCGGTTACAGCTCATGCGCGGTGGTCATCACCAGTCTGCCATTTCGCACACCTTTGGTCCCCAAAATGAGGTTAGCTATTTCCTGCACCACTTCCGTTTCCCCTCGAAGCACAATCACTTCCAGGCAGTTATGCCGATCCAGATGAATGTGCATCGACGAGATGATAAAGTCGAAATACGTATGCTGAATGGCGTGGAGCTTTTCCTGCAAGTCGCTTGCATGATGGTTGAATGCGATGGTGAGCGTGCCCACCACTTCCACGCCAGGCGTGTCGCATTCGTCTTCCACCAGCGCATCGCGCACGAGATCGCGCACAACCTCGCTTCTGTTTTTTGCCAATCCGCGGCGAGCCACCAGCTGGTCGAACCGCATGAGCAGCTCTTCGGGCATTGCCACAGAAAAGCGCATCAGATCTTGCGCCATACAAAACCTCGCGCGCTACACCAGGTTAACCGTCACGTTAGCAGCTGCTTCCGCGTCGTCTTCGAGCGCATCGCGCGCCTCGTCAAGCTTTGCGCGCACGTCGTCGAGCAGCGCCTGTGCCTCGTGTAGCTTCTCAGAAACCGTGGAAAAGCCCGCGTCGCCCGCCGTGTGTGCCAGGTTGTGAGCCCAGCGGCGCTCAAGTTTTACGTGGTCGTCAATCTGCTCGATCATGGTTTCGAACTGGCCGGTGTTCACTCCGTTAGTGCACATACTGTTCTCCTGTCGTCAGCAGTTGAAGCGGCAACGTCTCCGCTTACGTCTCCGCTTACGTCTCCGTTCACGTCTCCGCTTGCGTCTTCGTTCACGTCTCCGCTTGCGTCTCCGCTTGCGTCTTCGTTTGCGTCTTCGTTTGCGTCTCCGCTTTAGATAATGTTGCTATCATAGGCGTGTTGTTTGAAACCAGCGCGACGAGTGCGGGGTGAAGTGTGAAAAAATCTGCAAATGGTAACATTTACGACGTTGCAGCGCGCGAGATTGGCGAGCTTTACGCAGAACACCTTTCCGGAGCCCCCTTACCGCTCGTGTGCGTTGTTAGCGGCTCCCCGTTATCCCCTCCGGCGCGAAATGCGCTTGAAAGCTCTGCGGCGTCCTTGGGTTTCGGCGATAACTCGTGCGCGTTTGTGGTTGTGGAAGGTGCCGATGCCTCGCTTGACGCCAACTCGCTTTTGTCCATTGTAGAAGGACTCGACCCGCTGCGCCTTGTTGCCGCCGATGCCAGCGCCGCGCACTTGCTTTCGGAAGCCTATCGCAGCCCCGTTCCCCTTGACAAGCCTTCGCGCCTGATGGGAAGAGACGCGGTGGCGTTCACCTCTTTCGAAGCGCAGCTGGAAACAAGTCAGAACAAGCAGGTTGCCTGGGCTTTGCTTAAAAAACTCTCCCGGCTATAAAGAAAACATCCCGAACGCAGCAAAAAACCGCCCCGGACATAGTAAAAGGCCGCGGGGGATGCGGCCTTTTACTAGACGAGTGAAACGAGGAGAAGTCGGAGGGTTTTAAATCTCTATCTCATCGCAGGACAAATAGTACGGCACATATTATTCCGTGTCAAGAATATTTCTTGATAAAATTACTTTTCCGGTGAACGGTAGCGCAAGCGACAAGAGGCGCCGGCGCCGAAGGGCAACAAGGAGGGCTCAAAGGCGCAGGTCAACTTTCCATGCCACTGGAGTTGCGGCGACAGCCCCTTGAGATCCGATGGATCGCTCTAAACTGAAAGTTCTTCCCTATCGGATGCAAAAAGGGTCGATTTAGAGCGATCTGTTTTCCTCATGCTGCCCGTTGCATAAAAAGACCAAAGCGTTTATCCAGCTAGGGTCCATACTATCTTGAGGATGAACACGAGTTCAGGCGGAAGAGCCTCCTAAGACGTCGCTGAACCATTCTTAATCGAAGTTTTTTGACGAAAAGCTGCAAATTCGTTCGTTTTAGAGCGATTCCGAACCAAGCCTGTGTCGCCAAAAGCACTCGCCTGATGCTCCTTTGCTTTTCGAACCCTCCCCTACCGCTCCACCGGAGATCCTCCGCAGCTCGGCTCGGCTCTGCCCACCGCTTGATCGGCGCCCCGCCTTCGGAACCCATGCGAGCATGCGACTCAACGCCGCTGCTCGACTGGCGCCTTCGCCGTTCGAACCAGCCCCACCGCTCAACCAGCGCTTCGCCCTTCGTGCGTTCCTTGTGAATTTCAGGCAACGATTGCCTATCCTTTTAATGGCTTTTTAGTTTCCCCTCGCGACACTCGGGTAAGGTTGTTGCAAACGAACGAGAAACGGCGATAGGGCAAGACGAGCTTTAATGGCAACACTCCCGACAACCGAACAGGCAGAGGTTCGCTCATGTTTGGATACATAGCGGCAAACCTCAACGACCTCAACGATGACGAGCGAAAACGTTACCGCGCCGCCTACTGCGGGCTGTGCCATACGCTCGAAGAACGCTGCGGACAAACAAGCCGCTTTGCGCTCACGTACGACCTTGCGTTTCTTTCGCTGCTTCTAAACTCGCTGTACGAACCTGCCGAGCTTGTCGAAGAAAAGCGCTGCATCCTGCATCCGGCAAAGCCCCATGGCTCGGTGCGAACGCGCTACACCGACTACGCGGCAGACCTCTCCATTGCGCTGGCATACCACAAATGCCTGGACGATTGGCGCGATGACCACAACCCCCTCGCGCGCGGCTATGCGGCGATGCTTGCCACGCGCTACGAAGCGGTAAGAAAGCGACTGCCTCGCCAGTGTGCAGCCATAGAGAAAGGGCTCGCCGACATCACCCACATTGAAGCGTTCACGTCCGACGCGCCCTCGGACGACGCGACTTCGCCCGAGCTTGCCACGTCCGCACACGATGCGCCTTCGCCCGCCGCGCCCGGCACGCCCACGTCCGCGCCCGAGCCCGGCACGCCCCGCGAGCCTGCGCCCAGCGCAACTCCCCCAATCGCATCCGCATCTGCCGCACCTTCGCCCGACGCTGCGGCAAATCGTTTCGGCGAGCTTTTGGGCGAGCTGTTTGTGTTCCAAGACGACATCTGGGCAGACACCTTGCGCCAGTTCGGAAACCAGCTTGGACGATTCATTTACCTCATGGACGCCGCTTGCGACTTCGACCGCGACCTTCGCAAGGGGAGCTACAACCCCCTTGTGGCTCTTGGGGCTTCCCAAGAAACCATCAACGAAACGCTCACGCTGCTTGCTGCGCGCGCCACAAAAGCGTTCGAGAAACTTCCCCTCGAGCAGGACCTCCACCTGCTTCGCAGCGTGTTGTACTCGGGCATGTGGCAAAACTACCGCGCCCGCCTACAGCGCAAAGAGAAGGCCTTCGAGCAACGCACAACGCTCTCTACCGTAAAGGATTCCTAACGTGCCAGAAAACCCCTATGACATACTTGGCGTAAGCCCTACCGCATCGCCCGACGAAATCAAGAAAGCGTATCGCAAGAAAGCACGCGAAAACCACCCCGACCTCAACCCGAACGATCCGGGCGCCGCAGATCGCATGAACAAGATCAACGAGGCCTACGATCGCATTATGAACCCCGAGAAGTACGAAGCGCGTGACCGTCGTGCTCAGGCTGCCCAAGGGTACGGTGCCGGTCGGCCTGGATCCGGCTATTCAAGCGCGGGCGGCGGGAGCGGATACAGAGGCCCGCACCAGCAAGGCGGCTATGGCTATGGCGGATCCGGCGCAGGCGGCTATGACGAAGGCGGCAGCCAAACCGGCTACGGCTACGCGCAAGGCGGGCCTTCCAGCAGCAGCGGCCCATATGGCTGGACGGGCGGCTTTAACTTCGACGACCTGTTCGGCTTCGGGGGGTTCGGCGGTGCGGCAACCGGCCCCATTCGCCCCGAGACTTCGGCGTCCGATTCTCCCGAGATCCGCGCGGCAATCGACGCCATTAACGCCGAGCGCTATCAGCAGGCAATCGACATTCTGAACGCCATAACCAGCGGTGGGCGCAACGCGCGATGGTATTACCTCAGCGCGCTCGCGAACGACGGCGCCGGAAACTCGCTCATGGCGCTTGAGCAGATCCGTCGCGCCGTGCGCATGGATCCCAACAACCCCGACTACCAGCGCGCACAGCGCACGTTCCAGCAGGAAAGTGCCGAATACCAGGAGGAGGGACAGGCGAAGGGCTTCACGATGGTGGGTATCGACCCCATGATGCTGTGTTGCGGCATCTGGTGCTGCGGCCCTGCGCTCTGTCGCGTATGCGTGTTCCCCTTCTGATGTCTGCGCGACGACGAGACGCCAAGAACGGAAAACCATTGAGGAGCAGAGAGCAGAAAGAAAGACGAACGAGCAAGAACCCCGATCAAGCAGCATAGGCGCGAAAGACCCGAGCGAGCGCGCAACTCGAGCGAGCGCAAGCGAGCGCAGACAACCCAAACGAACGAGCGAACCCGAGCAAGCGAATAGCCCAAGAGACGACACCGAAAGGACATTCTATGGGAGCGGTAATAGGAATTGACCTTGGAACCACCAACAGCTGCATGGCAACCGTCGAGGGCGGCAAGCCTGTCATTATCCCGAACGCGGAAGGCGAGCGCACCACCCCAAGCGTCGTGGCATTCTCGAAGGCGGGCGAGCGCCTGGTGGGACGCATCGCATGCCGTCAGGCGGCAATGAACCCCAGCAGAACCATCGCGTCGGTAAAGCGGCACATGGGAACCGAGTGGCGCGCCGACATCGACGGCAAGCGCTATACCCCGCAGGAGCTTTCGGCAATGATCTTGCGCAAGCTGCGCACCGACGCCGAAGCGTTTCTGAATCAGCCAGTCACCGACGCCGTTATCACCGTGCCCGCCTATTTTAACGACATGCAGCGCCAGGCAACGAAAGACGCCGGACGCATCGCCGGCCTGAACGTGCTGCGCATCATCAACGAGCCCACCTCCGCCGCCTTGGCGTACGGCCTCGACAACGGCAGGCCTCAGAAGGTAATGGTCTACGACCTCGGCGGCGGCACTTTTGACGTGTCCATCATCGAGATCGGAGACGGCGTTATTGAGGTGCTGGCAACCGCCGGCGACAACCACCTTGGCGGCGACGACTTCGACGAGCGCATCGCCGAGCATCTTCTCGACGAGTTCCAGCGCACAAACGGCATCAACTTGCGTCGCGAGCCTGCTGCGCTCCAGCGCGTTCGCGAAGCAGCGTGCGACGCTAAAATTGAGCTTTCGTCTCTGGAAAGCACGCGCATAAACCTGCCGTTTCTGGCGCAAGGCCAGCAAGGCCCCATCCACTTTGAAACAACCCTCACCCGCGCAACGTTCGACCAGCTCACCGCCGATCTCGTGCACCGCACGGAGGTTCCGGTGGTAACGGCGCTCAACGATGCAGGCATCGCCGCCAGCGAACTGGGATGCGTGCTTCTGGTAGGCGGCTCAACGCGCATCCCCGCCGTTCAGCGCAAAGTTCGCGAGCTCACCGGAAAGGAGCCTTCTTCCTCCATCAACCCCGACGAGTGCGTGGCAACCGGCGCCGCCATTCAAGGCGCCACCCTATCTGGAAGCTCAACGGGTCTTGTGAAGGCAAATAGCATCCTGCTGCTGGACGTAACGCCGCTTTCGCTCTCCATCGAAACGGTGGGCGGCGTGGCGACGCGCCTGGTTGAGCGTAACACCACTCTTCCCGTGCACTACTCGCAGGTGTTCAGCACCGCAGCCCCCTTCCAAACCAGCGTGGAGATTCACGTTCTGCAGGGCGAACGCCCCATGGCTCGCGACAACAAGACCATCGGCAAATTCCGATTGAAGGGCATCAAGCGCGCACCGGCGGGCGTTCCGCAGATTGAGGTGACCTTCGACATCGACGCACACGGCATCCTCACGGTATCGGCAAAAGACCTTGATACCGGTAAGCAGCAATCCATCACCATCGACGATTCCGAGCGCATGTCCGACGCCGAAATCGACCAAGCCATCCGCGACGCCGAGCAGTATGCCGCTCAAGACGGCGTGCGTCGCGAAGCGCTGAGCGTTATGGACGAAGGCCGCAAGCTGGCCGATACGGCGAATCGGGCCTTGTCTGCCGCCGGAAAACAGGTTGATAAAGCCGAAAAGAAGCAAGTGAAAGCCGACATTGCATCGCTGCAGCGACTTTTGACCAAGAAGGTTGACAAGGTAACCGAAGCCGACGTTGCCGCTTTGCGCGCCGCCATTGCCCAGCTGGAAGGCTCCAGCGCCCACGTGCGGTCGATGGCGGGGATGCAGTAGAGCGACGCGAGGCGCGCAGGAGGAGATGCGGCAGAGCGACGCGAAGCGCTCAGAAGGAGTTGCGGTAGAGAGACGCGAGACGCTCAGGAGGGAATGCGGTAGGGAAGCTCGAATCACGCACGCACGGCAGGGCGCTCGTTCGCGCGAGCCGCCTTGCTCTGCTGTGGCAATGCAACGATCCGCACAACCTCCTTTGCGTTATGGCGTACAATATGTGCGCTAGCACCCAATGAAAGGAACACCATGGCGAACAAAAGCCTTGCAAAAGTACCTGAGAGCACCTGCGTTCTGGTTACGGGCGGAGCCGGCTTCATTGGCAGCCATACCTGCGTCGAACTGCTGAACAAAGGATATCGAGTTGTAGTCGTAGACGACCTCAGCAATTCCAGCAAGGTGGCGCTTGACCGCGTCCGTCAGATAACAGGGCTTTCCGCCGACGATGCGCGCCTGGCATTTTACGAGTGCAACATCCTCGACCGCGAGGCGCTTACCCGCGTGTTCCAGGAAAACGAAATTGACGCCATCATTCACTTCGCCGGATTCAAAGCGGTAGGCGAAAGCGTGCAGAAACCGCTGGAATACTACTGGAACAATGTCGCCGGCACGCTGGTGCTGTGCAGCGTCGCGCGCGAATTCGATGTGAAAAACATCGTGTTCTCGTCTAGCGCCACGGTGTATGGCGAGCCCGACTTCATCCCCATTACCGAAAGCTGCCCCAAGCACGAGGCAACCAACCCCTACGGAGAGACTAAGAGCATGCTTGAGCGCGTGCTCACCGATTTGTATAAGGGCGACAACGAGTGGAATGTGGTGCTGCTGCGCTACTTCAACCCCATCGGAGCCCACGAAAGTGGCCTAATCGGCGAAGATCCGAAGGGCATCCCCAACAACCTGCTGCCCTACGTTGCACAGGTTGCCGTTGGCAAGCTCGCCTGCGTGGGCGTGTTCGGCGACGACTACCCCACTCCCGACGGCACCGGAGTGCGCGACTACATCCACGTGGTTGACCTGGCGCGCGGTCATGTGGCGGCGCTCGAGTGGATGGGCGGAAAGGTGGGCACCGGCGAGGCCATCGGCATCGGCTCCATCAAAGGCACGCCCGCCGAAGACGGCACGCGCCGCGGCGTGGGCATCTTCAATCTGGGCACGGGAAAAGGCTCCAGCGTCTTGGACGTGATTCACGCGTTTGAGCGCGCGTGCGGCCACGAACTTGCCTACGAGATCAAGCCGCGCCGCGCGGGAGACGTTGCCGAGAACTATGCCGCCTGCGACAAAGCGCGCGACGAGCTGGGCTGGGTTGCCGAGTACGACCTCGACCGCATGTGCGCCGACAGCTGGCGTTGGCAGTCCACGAACCCTAACGGCTACGCGGCATCGTAGCTCTGGCATTTCGCCAACCGTCGCTGAGCTCGATCCACGAACCCTAACGAATATGCGGCGTCGTAGCTTCAGACAAGCGTCCTAAAACACACCACAAACAAAAAGACGCCCACCGCTCAGAAACGGTGGGCGTCTTTTACCGCATGCCGCTATTCGGTGCTGGAGTTGCTTTCAGAAATCGTGGATGGATCTCCGCCAGAGTCCACCACGTCCATCATTTCGGTAAGCCCCTCGGTATCCACAAACACGTACGAAATGCCGTTGACGTATTCCGCCGTGGAGGGCAGGCCGGCAGAGTAGATGGTCATGTCTCCGCCTTCCTGGAACATCTGCGCCAGACTGATTATCTCGGTAACGTTGAGGTCGGTGGTAACGCACTGCGCCGCAGCTTCGATAACGCCGGGCAGCTCGGTCACCGGAAGCGAGAGCACCTTATCTGCGATAGCCTCGATAAGCTTTCGCTGGTTTTGCGTGCGCGTATAGTCGCCGTCAGCATAGGCGCGGCTTCGCGCAAACACCAGTGCCGCCTTGCCATCGAGGTGCTGCATGCCCTCTTCGATGATGATAGGCTCAACGTGGGAATTCCAGCTGCCATCGGCGTCGGGGTCGTCGATGCGCTCGGTAACCTCTACGTCCACGCCGCCAACCGCGTCAACCAAATCGACCAAGCTGTCGAAGTTGACCTCGGCATAGTGGGAGATCTCAACTCCGCAAAGCTGGCTCGCCTCGCGAATGATGCCCGCAGCGCCATCGTAGGAATAGGCGGCGTTGAACTTGACAACGCCGTGCCCGTCCAGCTCGATTGCGGTGTCTCGCAGGATTGACACCATGGTCACCTGATGGTTGGGCGCGTCTACGCGCACTAAGATGTTGGTGTCAGAGCGGGAATCTCCCTGGCTCTGGCCTTCGCGAATGTCGGAACCCAGCAGCATCATGTAGAACGGCTGGCTAAGGTCGGTTCTGATAAGCTGCTCGTTGATTTCGGCCAGCTCTTCGTCCGACTTATCTCCGCGAAGCGTATCGTTGATGCCGTTGACGTAGAGCGCCACCGCCGTGCCGCAGCCAATGAGCGCAACCAGCAGCACCGCAACAATGCCAATAGCGATCTTTTTGCCCTTGCCAGACTTCCGTTTAGCTGCCGCATGGGAATACGCGGCGCTTCCGCGCGAATACTGACCGGCACCCGCAGAGCCAGCAGAGCCTCCCGCTACACCAGCGGCGCTCTCGTGACGGCGGGTCGAAGCAGAACGATGATCGCTGGGATACGAACGCTGGTCAGCCGACGCATATCGCGAATAGCGACCCATCTCATTGCGGGACGAACGAACAGACCTTCTGGAAACCGAACCACGCTGTGAGGCTTGATCTTTGGCGCGACGAGACGTTCGTTTCGTCGGACGCGCGTGCCTTTCCGGCCGCTCGTTGCGAGATGCCATGCGAATTCTCCTCATCCATCAAGCACGACCTGGTGCTAAGCGCGCCCCCGTAGAACACATCACGCAACTATCGCACCAAACGTTGCCATGAAATCCGTTTGATTCAAGAGAATATTGTACCATCGCCTATTCTTCACCAAAAAATGGGCACATCCCACGTACACGACGTTCATATAGAGGCTCTCGGCAGGGGGGCAGGCTAGCCCCAAGCGCCAACCTAAGACAAAAACTCCAGCAATTGGGCAGGATGTTGGATAACGACGTCTGCCCCTGTTTCCTCCAAAACAGAGACCGGGTTATACCCCCATTCCACGCCGACGGCGAACGCGTCCACCGCGCGCGCCACACGCATGTCGTTTGAGGAGTCGCCCACGAACACGCAGCGCTGGGCAGATGAGTCCAGCTCCGCAAGCAGCTTGCTCAGGCCTGCCGGGTCGGGCTTACGCGGGAAGTCGGGGGATTCCCCATGCACGCTGTCGAAGACTCCCGGGAAGAAGCGCTCGACGACCTCACGCGCAGCAGAATCGTACTTGTTCGACAGCACCGCCAGCTTGGCGCCGCGCTTCTTGAGCTCGGAAAGCGCGTCCTCAATGCCCGCGTAGGGCTTGGTGAGCGAATAGCCGTACTTTGGATACAGCTCTTTCCACAACGTCGCCGCCCGCTCCACCGATTCTTCTCCCGCCTCTGCCGGAACAGCAAGGCGAATGAGCGCCATCACGCCACTTCCAACATAGCTTTTGATCTCTTCGGTAGTGTGCTGCGGAAAGCCGCATTCTCGCAGCGCCGCGTTGGTGAGCTCAACCAAATCGGGAAGCGTGTTGAGCAGCGTGCCGTCAAGGTCGAACACGAACGTGTCGCGCTTCGGCTCATTCGCGCGGGAAGCGGCGCTTTGACCCTGGTTGGCCTGCGGCGCCTTTCCGCCCATCTCGCTGGCGATCTTTTCAACCATTGCGTTTTCCTCTCATCGTCGTGTGATGAGGCAGGGTTTCCCTCATCAAGCAATATTCACCACGCCATACTACCGTTGCGCAACCATGCTGCAGCTCGGTGGCGCATTATTCCACAGCTATCAAACAACCTTTGCGCTGCTATGTGTTGACAACATATAGCAAAGGGAGTATAGATGTTCTCGACACATAGCGGCCATGCCGCTTACCTTAAACCGGCGCATTGACGAGCGCCGAAGAAAGTGAGGAATCATGGCAGAGACGATGAAACTGGCCGTGCCCACCATGGGCGAAGGAGGCCTGCAGTCGGAACGTTCGGGGCATTTTGGCCACTGCGACTGCTTCACGCTCATCGATATTACCGATGGTGAAATTGGCGAGGTTTCGATCATCGACAACCCCCCGCACGAGGAAGGTGGCTGCCTGCGCCCCGTCGCGCTGCTCTCCGACGCTGGCGCGAACGCCATCGTTGCAGCCGGCATGGGCATGCGCCCGATGATGGGCTTCGCGAATGCGGGCATCGACGTTCTGTTCGACAACATGACCCCCAACGTTGGCGACGTCGCCAAACTGGCAGCGGAAGGCAAGCTGCCTCACATGACCGCCAACGAGGCGTGCCATCACTAGGAGACACGGCTCGAAATACAGCTCGGGGGAAGGGGCTTAGTCCCTTCCCCCGTTTTTTCCGCCATCTTCGCTACTGCAGCTCTCTTTCCCATGGCAGCCGCGCTTGCCCGACCAGGTACGAGCCGCAACACGAAGCGCCAGCACAAACAGAACTAAAACAACGATGGCGATAATCAGCGTTGAAGCGTTCAACTCCAATTCTTGGATCATAGCGACCTTCAGCCCTTCTTTTTGCTCGCCTCCGTCTGACTTCGTCTCCATCCGACTACTTCTGCCCGGCGCCCGATGGCGCGCGACGCCGCACTCGCGCTGCGCGACATCTTGTTCGCGCTGTGTGACATCCCACTCTCGGCGCACGGCACCTCATTTGTACCGAACGACACCTCGTTCACAGTGCGGGGGCTTGCTTATTGTAGCATAAAGTTAGTTTTGGTTAATTTATTGTCGTCAGATTGCCCATTGGTGTATTTTCACTTCAATCGACATGCCGCCGTCAAACAATACCGAATGGCTCAAGGGGTTCGTCGGCAGCGCTACAGCACGTGCTCGATGTCCTCGCGATAGCTTTCTCGATACAGCACGAACTTGCGCCCGATGACCTGGATCATCTCGGACTCGGTGGCGTCGGCAAGCATGTAGGCCGCCTCGCGCGGATCGAGGCCGCTCGTGTTCTGAACCGTGCATTTAATAAGTTCGCGCGCGTCCAGCAAAAGGTTGGTCTGCTGAACGATCACAGGCGTAATGTCCTGCTTCCCAATAAACACTACCGGTTCAAGGTGGTGAGCCAAGCTGCGCAGCTGACGCACTTGCTTTCCAGTGATTGCCATTGAAAGCCTTTCTTAAAAAGCGGAGTCGACACGGATCCGCGAGCTAACGTGAGGCGCGTTACCCGCCCCGCGTCAACCGAACGCCAGCCGAGCGCTGTCGCGTCGGACGGCGCAGGGTGACGCCAGCCGACGTCGAAAGCCGGCAACGCCCTCGAATCTTTCATGACGCAGCAGCATAGCGCACTCGGCGCAAAGAGGGAATCCCCCCGTTCGTCGAGGCGACAGCCCTCCCAAGCGGACACCCCGTCCCGTTAGGAGTCTCCATCTCCATGGATAGGATCATTTGGTCAACCCGCATAAACGGGAGCCCTTCCCGTCTTCCATAGCGGCTCTGGCGGACCGGAGGCTGTCTCTTCGCCTTGCTGAACGGCGCTAGCCGCCCTGATGCGTACCGCTGCGGGACGGGTTCAGCCGCACAGCTCAGCCGCTGCACTCCCGACAGTGTGCCCGGCGACAGCGCGTCACCATAGGCGCCACAATATCACCACAGCAGCACGAGCGCGGCAACAACTGCGACGAACAAGACGAGCGCACGCAACCCAAGCTTGAACGAGTGCGGAAAACCAAGGTCGCGCACGAGGGACTTGCAGCCCACATAGGCATGCCACAACAGCGCTGCCAACACGGCAAAAAGAATGGGCACAAGCTCCCCAGCGGGGCGCAGTGCATGAAACGCGGCAACAAGCGCCAGCACGCCTCCCGTCAGCTGTCGCGGGCGAAGGCCGCGCCCGCCGCCTGCTAGTTGTCGCGGGCGAGCCTCTTGAACAGCAAGGCGAACACGACAGCGCCCACAACGATCCACGCAGCGGTCACGGCGAGAGGGGCGAGCGCCTCCTGCGACATCAGATCGCCCCGAAGCGCAAGCCCAATCAGATCGTAGACGCCGCCCGTCGGCAGCCAATGCGCAACCTTCGCCACGCCCTCGTTCGCCATTCCGAACATGGGAACGAGGGTCACCAGCAGCACCGGCACACTATAGACCCCCGCAGTCATCTGGTCGCGGGAAGCCAGCCCGAGCACGAGCGAGAACAAGACAACGGGAAGCGCCCCCGCGATGCCAAGCGCCAAATACACCCCGAGCATGCTCGGGTCTCCGCCCGCCACAAAGAAGCACGCAGCGTTGACGACCGTCGACGCGACAAGCGCCACGGCTGCCTTGGAAACAACAACCTGGGAGGCGCCCACGTTGGCGAGCATAAGCGTGCGCAGCGTGTGCTTTTCCTTCTCCTCGGCGATGCCGTAGAGCACTGTCATGGTGCACACCATGCCAACTGCCATGCACAGCGCCGACCCCAGCATGAACTGGCGAATGACTGGATCGACCGCCTCTTGCTGCTCCGCCGTCATTTCTGCATCGCCCGTAACGTCTCCCACCATGAAGGAATAAAGCGCCATGAAGGCGATAGGCAGCAGGCACACAACGAGCATGGTAGGGTTCTTGAACAGATCGAGAAGATCCTTGGCAAGAAGGGCCCCGGTCTTTCTCATAGCGGCGTTCATCATCAGAACTCCCTTCCAGTCAGCTCGAGGAAGACCTCCTCGAGGTTCGGCTCGTCAGAGTGAATGGACAACACCTCGCCCGCTGCGAAGAGCTCGCGCAGTTCGTCGGCAGCTGCTGCGTCCTTCGTGGTCTCAACGACGCCATGCGTGCGGGTGGTTACCACAACACGGTTGCGTGCGAATCTCAGTTTGAGCAATTCCGGCTTGCCCTCTGCCACGATGCGACCCTCGTCGAGAATAGCAATGCGGTCACACACGGAATCGGCCTCCGCCATGTCGTGAGTAGTGAGAAAAACCGTGGTTCCCGCAGACCTCAGCTCTGCGATCATCCGATGCACCTCGGCGCGCGCCGCCGGGTCAAGCCCACTTGTCGGCTCGTCCAAAAACAGCAGCTCGGGGCTGTGGATCAGCGTCGCCAGAAGCGCCGCGCGCTGCCGCATGCCCTTCGAGCAGTTCTTCACGAGCGTCTTGCGATCGTCGGCAAGGCCCATTCGCTCGAGCAGCCGCCCGATGTCTCCCTCGCCCTTGCCGCGAATCTTCGCATAGAGCCTGAGGTTGTCCTCGATGCTCATCCGTTCATAGAGCGCGCTCGTGTCCGACAGAACTCCAATCCGCTCGTAGTCAGCGTCGGAGGCGTTCTCAATCGGACGGCCGAAGAGCATAACACGACCCGCATCCTTCACCAACTGCCTCGTAAGCAGCTTGATGGTTGTGGTTTTTCCCGCGCCCGACGGGCCAAGGAACCCGAAACACTCGCCTCGCGAGACGGAGAACGTAAGCCCGTCGAGCACGCGCTTTTCCCCGAAAGAGAGGCAGACGCCCTCCATCGCAAGCACGACGCTACCTGCTTTGATCATGGCGACCCCCCTTTCCCTTTTTGTGTTCGGTGCTCGCGCCTTTGTCCGCCTTGCGCGCGAAGATCATGTCGACAACGCTGAGGAAGATGTCGCTTACGGCGTCGATAACGATGTTCATTGTTGGCTCGCCCCCTTTTCGACAGAAGAGGAAATCGCGCTCATGCGGCGCTCCAGGTCGTCAACGCGTTTGCGCGTGGCCTCTGCGCGCAGGTGCAGCATCATGCTCACTACGCAGACAAGCGCAACGGCGAAAGCGAGGATGGCAATCTGGCTTCCGGTAATCATGGTCCGTCCTTTCATGCGAACCCGGCAATTGCGCCGGGCTGATGTGCTGACGATCCCATGATTGGCGAACAGACGCGCATCGACAACGCATTTTGCCTGACGGGAGCAGCGTCTACCACGACAGGAGCATAGAGAGGCACGAAAGGAGCAGCGCGCGGTTCCGTCCCGCCCCCGGAGCGGCAGGCGGGCGCAGTTCCGCCCCGGAGTGGCAGGCGGGCGCAGTTCTGCTTCAAGCCGCAGCGATCCGATTCTGTCTCTAGCCGAATCACCCAGTCCTGCCCGCAAGCAAGGCGCCCCGACCTACCTCCAGCCGTAGCGCTCGCGCATCTCGTCGGCACGGCCTTTCGCAAGGGGGACGGAGGTGCGCGCAGCATCGGCAAGCGTGAGGTTGAAGCTATTTCGCGTAAAGCGCTCTACTTTCACCACTTTCTGAACGTTGACAATATAGGAGCGGTGACAACGGAAGAAGCCATAGCGCGACAGCTCGGCTTCAAGCTCGTCGAGCGTCATTTGGACGGGATACAGTTCGCCGCGCACGCTCACGAAATTCGCGCGATTGACGCTCTCGACAAAGTCGAGTTCTCGCGGATCGAACAATAGCGTCGTGTCGCCTGATTTTACGGGCACCTTGAACACGTGCACCTCGTCGCCGTCATACTCGGGCGCGTCGTCGCCGTCGTCGGTTTGCACTTGGAAGAAGCGCCCGTCCTCCTCATAAAACGCCGCGCCCGGCATCAGCAGCGCCTCGCGCAAAGGCTCGCCGCACGTGATGACGATTCCGCCCGACTCAACCACCTGGCCAAGCCACGCCAGAACAAGCCCGCGCGAATTGGGCGTAACGTCGCGCAGAGGGCGCTCGCAGAACACCACTTCGGGTTCGAACAGGCTCATGCGCGCGAAGTTCATGAGAGCACGCTGCTCGGGCGTAAGCTTTTTTACGGAAGTTTTCGCCACATCTTTGAGGCCGAAGTGGGCGACCGCCTCCTCTGCCGCAACCGCCCCGCCGGCGACGCGCGAAAAGAAGCGCAGGTAGGAGCGCACCGTGTCTCGGTCGAAGCCCTTATCCGTCTCGACGTAGAAAGCGCAGCGGCGGCTGGCGTACAGCGCGTGGACGAAGCGCACCGCACGGTCCACGGCGCTGCGCCCGCACTCGATGTGCACGCTGCTATCCCGCTCGCCCTCGAGCAACTCCTCTATGGTTTCGTAATCGGCCACGCCTCTCTCCAGACAATCGTGGATGCCAAGATCTCAAATTATATCCCAGCGAGAAAATCGGCTCATTCCCGTTTTCATCAATCGGGTATCATGGTCAAACCATGGACAGATCCACTCTGCGAAATATCGCGGCGGTTGCCGCACACGACACGCTCGGCGGCGCCCGCAACCCCGTCATGCTCACGATGCTGGCAACCTGTGCGCTGCTTGCCTTCGTCTTCTCGTCCATCGTTGGGACGAGCTGGCTTAACGCTGCCGAGGCAAAAGCGTTCCTCATGATCGTCGCTATTGCTATTGCGCCAGCATACACAGGATCTGTCGGGCTTCTCTACGTAGTGTCGGAAGAGTTCGAGCGAGGCGTACCCGTCACCCTCGCCCAGGCGGGCGTCACCACGGGACAAGCCGCCGTCGGGAAACTTGCCGCGTCGCTCATCTGGACGCTCATCGCGGTTCTCGTTGCCTGCCTTGCCATCGGCTGTTCCGCAGAAGAGATAGCGGCAGCCCTTGCCCTTTCGATTCCCGCATCCCTCCCCGTGCTCCTGATGAGTCTGACGTTCGGCCTTCTCGCCGATGACCAGATGAAAAGCAGCGTGTTCGCAGTGCCCATCGTCGTGTGCGCCGTCGTGCCCCTTTTGGGGGCGATGGCGGAAAGCTTGCGCCCCGTCACAATCGCCTTCCCAACGGGCTTTGCCTATGAGGCGTCCTGCCTTATCTCCGGGGCGCCCACGGTTTTGCCGCCTGC
Source organism: Candidatus Aphodovivens excrementavium (assembly GCA_018715935.1). Classification (GTDB taxonomy): domain Bacteria; phylum Actinomycetota; class Coriobacteriia; order Coriobacteriales; family Eggerthellaceae; genus Aphodovivens; species Aphodovivens excrementavium. Next base: position 18,446 of record DVKR01000024.1, on the reverse strand, counting down.
TGCCGCAGTTGCCCTTTGCGCCGTCTGGACGGCAATTGCCGCTGCGGCGGCCGTATGGGCGCACCGTCGCCACGCCCGCAAGGTTGCCAACAGGGTGAACCGGCTGCAAGACGCCTGACAGGGACGCTTGGGCTGCGGTTGGATCCTGAGCCGTACAAAGGATTCTCGGTACTCTCGGCGGGACGGGGGATTTTTCTCAACAACACGAACACTGATGGCGATCGGCAATCGAGGGCGCGCCGACGCCGGCTGACGCGCTGCGGCCGCCGGCGGGCGACACCAGCTGCGAGGCTTGCGGCTGGGCGCTGCGCTGACCTCGAGACCGGCGGCTGGATAACTGGTGCAGCTGCCGCGGCTGCCGGCTGGTGCGCTACTGTGACTGCCCGGTTGCCGACTGCGCACGCCCCAGCTGCCACGGTTGGCGACTGGCAAAACTTGGCACAAATTTTCGGTTGGGGCAGAACGTAGCGCGAATAAACCACCTGCGGTCGTCGCCCAATAATCTCTGAAAAGGCAAAACTCTTGGTTGAATTATCTAGCCGCTCTCTTTGCCGTGACAATGACTGCCCCAACTGTAATTTTCTGCCACAATTTGCAAAAAACTGACGCGATCGGCGAAAGGCGCACCTCCACGACAGCAAGCTCTCTCCCGAACCTACCTATCTTTAGATGCACCGTCTGGATTCTCGTCGGCTGCTTTTTCGCGCTGACTGCAATCGTGATCGTTTCCGTAGCGCTGCTGGCGTAGAGGGAAAGCGGCGAGAGCCGCCGCGCGCACCCTATAAGGCGGCGCCCCAACGGGTGCCCGCCGGACAGCGCCCCAGCGGGTGCCCGGCAGACAGTGTCCCAGCGGGAGCCCACCGGACGAACCCCCCGGGGCGCACCCCGTGCCTCCGAGCACGCCCCAAGCAAGGCGATCGGAGCTGCCCCTCGTCACGCCCTGACGGCGGGCAGCGTCACGGTGATCGAGAGAGCTCCGTCCTCGATGCGGGCTTCGGCGGATCCCCCCATGCGCTCGCAAAGGCTTGCGACGATCGCCAGACCCAGCCCCGATCCGCTGCCGGAGCGCGCGCTGTCGGCGCGGTAGAACCGCTCGAACAGGCGCTCGGCGTCGATGGACGCCGCGTTCCCAACCTGGTTGGAAAACGTCACCGCCATCGCCTCGCGTCCCTCCCCGCCCGGCGCCGCGACAAAGCGCTGCAAGATCACGGGCGCGGCGACGCCGTAGCGCAGCGCGTTGGTAAGCAGGTTGGAGAACACGCGCGCGAGCGCTTCCGCATCGGCCAGCGCGCAGGCGCCCTCGTCGTCGAAACGGACCGTCGGCTCCCAGTCGCGCTGCGCGAACTGGGGATACGCGCTTGCCAGCACCGAGGCAAGGACGGGCATCACCTCGACGGGCTCAAGCGCAAGCGGGCTGTCCCCGTCCGCCGCCTTTGCGTAGTCGAACAGCTTGTCGGTAAGGTCGCGCATCGCCTCAAGGCGCGACGCGGCCTCGCTCAAACAGCGCGCCCGCTCGCCGGGATCGGAGCTGCGCTCGTGCAGTTGCAGATAGCCCTGCGCGCCGGCAAGCGGCGTGCGGATGTCGTGGGACAGCGCGGCGAGGTCGCGCTGGAACGCCTGCCGCTGCTCGCCGATGGCGGCGCGCTCGTCGCGCAGCGCATCCATCTCGTCGTTGACGGCGGAGGCGATCGAAGAGATGCCGGGGGTCGAGAACGACACCGAAACCCGTTCGTTGGCGCTGCGGTCGCCGCGGCGCAAGAACCGCGCCATTCCGCCTAGCTCGCGTTCGTACAGAACGATCGCCAGCGCAAGCGCGCACGCAAGCACCGCCGCCGCGATCCAACCGAGCATCCACGCCCCCTTTCTCCTCAAACGAGCGCACGACCTGCGCCGCCCGTGCGTCTATTATGACAAATCCCTTCGACGAGCGACGGCTAAGCGCAACGCCGCCGCGACCGCCGCGACCGCCGACGCCGCGATCGGAAGAACGATGATCGCCAGGCACACCCACAAAAGAGACCCGTGCAGCATCCGGTAGAGCTGAGCCCGCGTCGCATTCAGCATGGCGCCCACCCCCTACGCCAGCGCACGGTGGCGCATCACGAGAGCGGCCAAACCGCCAGCGACAAGGATGGTGACCCCCGCCTGCACGTAGGTCATCGGGTCGCAAACCTGACCCTGACCGAGCATCTCGAGATCGACCGCCAGGTAGCCGTCAAGGCAGTCGCGCAAAGCAGCGGGAACACCGGGGATGTTCGCAAGCACGAGCCTTGCAACCGACTCGGCAACTCCTCCGCCGAAAAACACCGCGCACACCGTCGCAAGCGTCTCGGAGCCAAACGAAAGCGCGATCAACGCAGCAATCATCGCATACGCACTCTCAATAAGCGCCACCTGAGTAAACCACTGCAGCACGTCAACCGGCGAAACCGCAGCCGACACGTAGCCCTGAGCGCGCAGCGTCAGCTCTACAACCATAATCCCCAACGCAGTCGCAACTACAGCAAGAAAGACCGAACATACGACTGCGGCAACCGCGTAGGACAGCCTCCCGCCGCGCACCTGCACGAGATTCTTCACAAACCCCGATTTGAAGTCCTCGGACACAAACAGCGCCATGGCAATTCCCGCGCCCATCGCGATAAACGCCCCGGAGACGGACGTCATGCCATAGAGCTGCAATGACGGAAGGGGCTCTGCCGGCATATCAACGAAACCGGTAGCGGCGAATGCGGGCCACACCCGGTAAAGCCACAGCGCAAACGGGGCAACCACTGACACCAGACAAACTAGAACGACGTAGACGACAAAAAACCGCGATCGGACGATGCGGAACAGCTCGGAGCGGATCATGCTAAGCATTGCGACCGCCCCCCTTCCCGCCAGCGCCGCGCGGCGGCTCGGCTCCCGCCGCCTGCGACCACGCCGCCGCGTCGGGCGCGGGAATGGAGGTCTCGGCGCCCATCAGCTCCACGAACAGCTCTTCGATGTCGCGCTCGTGCACGAAAAGCTCCGTTACCGCGATGCCCGCCTGCGCAAGCGCCGCGCCCGCCTGCTCGGCGCCGATGCCGCCTTCGGCGCGAATGGCGTCGTCGGGCATGATCGAGAACGTCGCCTGCGGGAACGCGTCCTGAAGCCGCGCGAGCGCAAGCTGCGGCTCGGACGCGCGAATGCTCAGATAGTCGGCACATTCGGCATCGACCTCGGCCGCCGTCATTTCGCGCACAAGCCTGCCGTCGCGTATGACGCCGTAGCAAGTAACCATGCGCTCCAGCTGGTCGAGCACGTGTGAGCTCACGAACACCGTAAGGCTGCGCACGCGCGCCAGGTTCATGATGGTCGTGCGCAACTCGCGCACCGCTTGGGGGTCAAGCCCGTTGAACGGCTCATCGAGCAGCAGCAGGTCGGGCGAGCCCACCAGCGCAAGCGCGAGGCCCAGCCGCTGTTTCATGCCAAGCGAGTAGGTCTTGGCGCGCTTCTTGGCAACGGCTGCCAGCCCCACGATCTCGAGCGCCTCCATGCTGGCGGCCTTCGCCCGGGGCACGCCGAGCGCGAGCGCGCGCACCATGACGTTGTCAAGGCCGGTGAGCCCCGGATGGATGCCCGGGCTCTCAATAAGCGCCCCAAGCCGACGGCTCGTGCAGCCGGGAGCCTGGCGCTCGCCGAGGATCTCGACCTCGCCCGACGTGGGCAGCACCAGCCCTGCCAGCATTTTCATGAGCGTCGACTTGCCGGCACCGTTGCGCCCGACGAACCCGTAGATCTCGCCCGCGCCTACACGCAAACTCACGCCGTCAACGGCGCGCTTGGAGCCGTAAGCCTTTGTCAAATTGGATGTCCTTATCGCATCCATTCTCTCTCCTTTCGAGTCACCGAGTCTTTCGATGATTCGAGTATGGAAGGCAAAGGTTTATGAACCTCCCGCAAAGTTTTAAGAAAGTTGCAAGATTCGACGGCAACGCTCCCCGCCTGGCGCAACACGCAAACCGCGCGGGCGCTCCCACGGCACCCAATCGCCCCCCATCAGGCAAAGCGCATCACGCGTCGCGCCCTCATGCTCCCTCGCAGGGAAACGCGATGTGGAACGACGTGCGCCCGCGCTCGCTTTTGGCGGTGATGGAACCGCCGTGCGCCTCGACGATCTCCTTTGCGATGGCAAGCCCCAACCCGGCGCCGCCCCGCGCGGTGCCGCGCGCGCCGTCAACGCGGTAGAACCGCTCGAAGATGCGCTCAAGATGCTCGGGCGCGATCTCGCGCCCCGTGTCGACCACCTCGATGGACGCCGTCTCTTCCCCCATCTCGACCTTGATCGACACTTCGGTCCCCGCCTCGGCAAACGTTACCGCATTGCGCGCCACGTTCAAGACCGCGCGCGCCATTTTGTCGGGATCGACGAAGGCGCTTGCGCGCTCGGATGCCTCAACGGCAACGGTCACGTCTTTCTCGTGGGCCTCGGGATACAGCTCGGCGGCAATCTGGCCGCACAAAAGCCCCAGATCGACCCGTTCGCGCTCGAGGGGAAGCGCCTGCAAGTCGTAACGCGCCACCTCGAACAGCTCCGCAACGAGGCCTTCCAAACGCTCGGCCTTCTCGAGCGCGACGCGGGCGAACCGCGTCCGATCCTCTGCCGGCAGCTCGGGCGACTCCGCCAGAATCGACAGGTAGCCCACAACCGAGGTGAGCGGGGTGCGGATATCGTGCGCCAGATAGACGACGAGCTCGTTTTTCCGCGTCTCGGCAGCTTTTGCCGCACGTTCGTCCGAAAGCGCGCGGTTTTGGACTTCGGTCAGCTCGACGCGCGTGGCAGCCAGCTCGTCAGGAAGGTCGATGGGAGCGAACCGATCTGCGAACAGGCCGGTAACCGCCAAGGACAGCTGATCGACCCGACGGATGGCGCGCCGCACGAACACCAGCGCGATGACGGCAAGGCCCGCGAAGTACAGCCCCGCCGCCACCTCGCCTCCCGCTTCGAGAAACGCGTGGTATCCTGACAGATCGCGCACTGCATATAGGTTGCCGTCGGTCCAAAACCCGAGATCGGAGGCAGACGAGAGATAGTCTGCCGACGTGCTGCGCGCACCTTGGGGCGCGCCCTGCCCCTCCGCCGCAGCGGACGCGGCTCCCTCATCGAACGGCTGGACGTATTCGGACGAGCTTTCCTGCAGCCGCTCGTACTCCGCTTGATCGACATAGATCCACGGAGCGGTGACGTCGGCGAACACATAAGCGGCATTCTGGTAGAGCACAGGAGCGGCCGTCGCGCACAGCAGGGCAAAGGCAGCCGTGTACAGCACCGCTGCTACAAGCCCCTGAACCAAAAACGCGCGCCCGATGGAGCGCGCCTGAAGGCTTTTAAAGCGTGCCATCAGTTCCCCGCCCCCGTCGCAATGCGGTAACCAACTCCCCAGACGGTCGAGATGCAATCGCGCGACGAGTCGATCTCAGCCAGCTTTTCGCGCAGATGCCTGATATGCACCATCACCGAGTTGCCCGCAGACAGCGAGAACGGCTCTCCCCACACTTCCTCGTACAGGTCGCGCGCCGCAACGGGGGCGCCGCCCGCGCGCACGAGCGCCGCCAGGATGCCGAACTCCTTGGGCGTAAGCCGCAACGGCGCGCCCAGAAACGACGCCTCGTGGCACGATTCGTCCACGCGGATGCCCGCCTCCTCGACCACGCCGGGCGAAGCCTCGGGGTGCTCGCGGGTACGCAGGCGCGCCTTCACGCGCGCCGCAAGCACACGCGGGCTGAACGGCTTGCACACGTAGTCGTCGGCGCCCAGCGACAGCCCCACCACCTGATCGACTTCCTCGTCTTTTGCCGAGAGAAAGATGATGGGAACGTCGGAGGCGGCACGTACCCGGCGGCACACCTCGAACCCGTCTATTCCCGGCATCATGATGTCCAGAACGCCCAGGCTGTAAGAACCCGTCAGCAGCTCGGCAAGCGCGTCCGCGCCTGAGTAGACCGCCTTAGCCTCAAAGCCTTCCGACGTTAGCACGTGCGCCACCAGGTCGGCGATTGCCGCCTCGTCGTCGGCCACCAATATGCGCGCCTGAGCCATATCCCCTCCTGATTCTTTTTCGAAAGCGGGCGGGCGCGCCCGATCGACCCAAAGTATACGACGGGGCAGACAAGCGAACGTCTCCGCGCTCGAATCTTAAGGTTTATTAAGAATACCGTGGCAAAACGTAAGAAAACGCTATGGGAACCGCAAGGCGGGCGCGCCCTAGCATGAACACGACGCGCACGGGCGCAGGCCGCACGGGCGCAGGCCGCACGGGCGCAAGCGCAGCCCGCACGCGAAGGCCGCACGGGTGCAGGCCGCACGGGCACGGGCGCACGCACGTGCTCGAGGTCGCCGATGCGCTCGACTAGTGGCCACGACGCGCACGGGCGCAGGCCGCACGGGTACAGGCCGCACGCGCGCCCCTCCTCACACGAAAGGGAGACCCCATGCTTGAAAACTATTCGCGCACCTCGGCGCGCTACCGCACACGTCAAACGCAACCAAAAGGCACCGGATCGGACGCAAGAACGCCTGTTCACGACGGCCTCCAGCGCGCCCCTCGCGCTCGACTCGCTCAGCGCGCGCGAGGCGTGCCGTCGAAAACAGGGCAGCTGCCGCGAATCGGCGTCGAGAATGCCGCCGCAAGGGACTCGGCGCCTTCCGCTGCAAAAGCTTCGGTATATTTCGCCACGCGGACTTCGGCGCATTCTGCCACGCGGGCTTCGGCGCGGGCAACATCGCAGCGCCTCCCTTTGCGAACGGCATTAGTTCTTGCACTGGCGGCGGCGATCGCCATAGGGGTTTTCGGCACCTCGCTTGCTACGCCCGCCGATCAGGGAAGCGACGCTGCGGCGGGCGGGTCCTACGCAAGCACGCCGCGCGCCGAGTGGGTCCAGGGCAGCATTCCCTTCCTCTACCAGACCGACCCCGCCTGGGCGGAAGCGCCGTACGCAGGCGGAACGGTGAAGGAGAACGGCTGCGGGCCCACTTGCTTGTCGATGGCATACATCGCCCTGACGGGCAAGACCGATTTGGATCCTGCCGCAATGGCGCAGTTCAGCGAACGGCAAGGATACGTAGAAGGCGACATGACCAGCTGGAGCCTTATGACGCAGGGGGCGGCAGAACTTGGGCTGACATCGGAAGAGCTGCCCGCCGACGAGAGCGCCGTGCGCCAAGCGCTGGCGCAGGGCACGCCTATCATCTGCTCGGTAGCTCCGGGGGACTTCACCACAACCGGACACTTCATCGTGCTTGCAGGCATAGCTGACGACGGCGGCATCGTAGTGCACGACCCCAACAGCGCCGAGCGTTCCGCGCGCACCTGGGACTGCCAACGCATCCTCGACCAATGCCGCAACCTGTGGGCACTGTCGGCGTAGAGTAGCGCGAGAGCACGGAGACGAACGGGCGGCAGAACCCTCCGCGCTGCGCGTAAGCCGCTGGCAGCCTCGCCCGACGAAGGCACCTTCTCAAGAAGCGCTCCCGCCAGGTCAAGCGGACAGGTCGGCGAGCTTGAACCCTATGCCCCACACCGTCTCGATGTAGCCGTCGGTTCCGGTGCCCTTGAGCTTGGCGCGGATGTTGGAAACGTGCGTGCTGATGGCCTTCTCCTCCACGGCGGCGTCTTCGTTCCACACCGCGCGGTACAGCTCGCGCTTGGTGAACACTTTCCGGGGATGCCGCATGAGGGAGGCGACGATGTCGAACTCGGTGCGCGTGAGCCCAATCAGACGCCCCGCCGCCTCGAAGCGGCGCGCATCCTCGTAAAGAATCCATTCGCCGTAAGTCAGAGAGGAGCCGTCCGCATCGCCCTCGCCTCCGGCAAACCCTCCCGAACGCCGGACGAGGGCCTCTGCACGCGCGACAAGCTCGTCAAGGTCGAACGGCTTGACCAGGTAGTCGTCGGCGCCCATGCGAAGCAGCGCCACACGGTCGACAACCTGCGCCTTTGCCGACGTCACCAGTATCGGGACGGCGCTCTTCGCCCGAATGAGTGACACCAGCTCTTCGCCCGGAATGCCGGGAAGCATAAGATCGCAGATCACAAGGTCGAAAGACTCCCCCTGCTCGATGAGCAGGCGCGCCTCCGTGCCCGAGTAGGCAGGGGTGCAGAGGAAACCAGCGCCGTCAAGGGTCGAGCAGACCACGTCGCTGATAGAGGCGTCATCTTCGACCACCAAAGCGCGCAGCTGCGTCTTTCTGCCGTCCATTGATCGTTCTCTTTCGCTCTCGTTTGAATCGCGTTGCCCCATCATGATACACGAAGGGGCAAACGGCGGCGGCGCGCCGACATCGCCGCTTGATGAAAGGCACCCGCCGCTCTACTATCTAATCGCAGCCACGCGCGCAGCCACACAGCGGGTCGCGTGCGAATCCATCCGCGGACAAGGAGAAGTCATGGACATCGTCAAGGCAACCGTGCTGTATCTCTCCGGAACAGGCACCACTGAAAAGTACGCTCAAGCGTTCGCGGAAGGCTTGCCCCACGACGTCGAGGTCGTTCCGCTCAGGCACGACGAAGAGCCCCCGTGCGAATTCGGCCCCGACGAGCTGCTTGTGCTCGCCGTTCCCGTGTTCGCGGGCTACGCGCCGAAGTTCGTTTGGGAGCGTCTTGCTCACATGCGCGGGTCGCGCACGCCCTGCGCGCTTTTGGCGGTGTACGGCGCGCGCGACTACGACAACGCGCTGCACGAGATGGACGAAAGGCTGACGGCGAAGGGGTTTCGCACAATCGGGGCGGCCGCCCTCGTCGCGCGCCACTCAATCGCGCAGACCATCGCGCCCGACCGACCCTCCGCATCCGACCTTGCGCAGACGCGCGAGTTCGCAAGCGAAGTAGCCACCCGAATCGGCGCGCTCGACAGCATCGATGACGCTTCGGCGTTCTCCTTCAAAACCGTCGAAGTCCACCTGGGCACCAACGTGTACCCCCAGGCATCAGACGCCTGCATCGAATGCGGAACCTGCGCCAGCGAATGCCCTGCTGGAGCCATCCCCGCAGACGATCCCTCTTCCACCGACGACAAGACATGCATCTCCTGTTTGCGATGCATTGAGGTGTGCCCCGTAGGCGCGCGCAGCCTTCCCGATGGGCTTGTCGAGCGCGTGACCGCAATGCTCGCACACGAGGGAGCGGACCCCGCCAAACCCAACGAGTTTTTCTAGCCGGATGATGGCGCGGCATCTCTTGCCGAATGCGCGGTGCCACGCGCCTCGCCGAGTGCATGGCGCCGTGCCTTTGGCCACAAGCATGGCGCCGCGACACTGGCAGCATGGCGGCGCCGCGACTCTGGTAGCACGGCGCCGCACCTCTCCCACGATCGAAGAAACCGAATAATTGGAGGAAAATCACCAGATTGTTGCACGCACCCGCCCGGTCTAACTCCAGAGCTTGGCGAAAGAGCGCGCTGACTCCAACAAAACGCCTGATCGTAAACGCATAACCCCTTCATCACTCCTTTCTGAAGGAAAGCGCGACGAATGCAAACCCCCTCCCCCGGAGAAAAGCCCGTCCCGAATGCAACATTCTGGTGATTTTCCTCCATTTGGCTCCAAGTTAGGGTCTCGGGAGAGAAGAACGTCCGCATAGTCATCGGTGGCTGAAGCAGCAGGATGGACGACCCACGCGCAGCAGCAAAGCGATAGCTCATGGAAGACGCGCGACAATCACCGAAAATCACGATCGGAGGATCTTCTCCATCGCGCGCCCGCGAGCAAGCTCGTCGACGAGTTTGTCGAGGTAGCGCGCGTTCTGCTCAACAGGGTCGGAGATCGTCGCTACATCGACTCCACAGATCTTTCCCGTGATGAGGGCGCGGGCAGGATTCATGCACGGCGCTTCGGCGAAAAACGTCGCGTAATCCACTCCCGCCTCAATTTGGCGCTCAAGCCCCGCCTGATCGTACCCGGTGAGCCAGCACGCAACCTCGTCGACCTCGGCGCGCGTGCGCCCTTTGCGCTCGGCTTTCTGGACAAGCAAAGGATAGATTGAGGCAAGCGACATGTGTGCGATTGGCTTACGCGCCATGCGCGCTCCTTTCTGTCGTGGTTCGGTTCCTCTACAGCACTAGCTCGGCCGCAGGCGGCAGGCTCGGCCTCAAGCGACCGGCTCGACCTCCACAGGCGACAGGCTCAACCTCAAGCGACCGGCTCAATCTCCACCATCATAGACGCCTCGGTGTAGAGCGCATCGGTCGCGCGGCCCGCATACGTTGAAAGAACGACGTCGTACAGATCGCCTGAAAGCCGCCAGCCTTTCTCTCGCGCAAGCGCCCGCAGCGCGTCGTACGCTGCAAACAGCGGGTTCGGTTCCCCAGGCGGCGCGGCATCCGCCCCGTCGCCAGCCGCCTGCATGAGCGGCGAAAGATCGATTCGGTTGAGCAGCTGCAGGTAAGTTCCCGCCGGCTTGACGCGGAGGCGATCGGACGGAGGCGCCCCCGCCGGTACGCGCGCCTCCGCGCACAGGCCGGCAGCGTAGTCCCCCTCTGCGACATGGGCGGCATCCACGCGATACGCCTCTTGGAACGTCGCACCCATGCCCTGGCGCTCGCAGTAATCCAGATGCTCGACGGCTGCCGCAAGAAAATCGTCCTCGTATCCCTCCTTGTAGGGAATAGCTCCCTCGATGAAGCGCTCCTCCTCGCAAAATCGGATGCGCCATCGGTACCCCTCCGCCGTCCGGGGCGCCTCATCACCTGAGTTTTCCCTATCCAGCCATTCGGCAAGGCGCCGCGCCTGCTCCATCGTCTCGACGAGCACCTGACGCTTCGCCTCAAGGTCCCGCTGCTGGCGCTCGATCTCGATTACCCGCTCGCCAATCGTCTGCTGCAGACGTTCGGAACCGGGGTCTTCCAGAAACGCGCGCACCTCGGAAAGCGCCATCCCGGTGCTTCGCAGCGCCGATACGAGCGCAAAGTCAACGATCTGCGAGAGTGCATAGAGCTTGTAGCCGTTCTCGGCGCGCGCCACAGGGCACAGGAGCCCTATCCGATCGTAATGGCGCAGCGTCTCTTTGGTTGTGCGGCATAGCTTGGCAAAGGCGCCCGCTTTGAGCAGGTTGTCCATCCGATCCGACTCCTTTTTCCAGATACGAGGCTTGACTGTGTTGTTACCCCATAGTTTAGGGTGGCGGCAATACTCCATCAACACCGAGAACGAAGGAAAGGGGAAACCCATGACAGAGAAAAAGAGACCCGAGCTGGTCGGCGTCATGGTGCTGGACGCTGCGTGCGCGGCGGTCGCCTGCATCTGCCTTGCGGTGGCACGCGTGCCCGAAGGCGCGCCGAGCAGCGCCCCCTCAGCGTCGCCCCTTGCCGACGTTCGCGAAGGCGCCGCCGTCATCGCGGCAAATCGCGGGCTGCGCAACCTCATGATCCTCGTGATGGCAACGATGCTGCTATTCATGCCCGCCGGATCGCTCACGCCACTTATGACCTACCAGCACTTCGGCGGCGACGGGTGGCATGCATCGCTTGTCGAGGCGGTGTTCGGCGCGGGACTGCTCGTCGACTCGGTGGTCATCATGGTATGGGGCGCGGGCAAACGCCGCATGGCGGTGGTGATCGGCTCGGGCATCGTGCTGGGTCTTGCGCTCGCCTGCTGCGGCATCCTTAGGCAGGATCAGTTTCCCCTGTTCGTCGCTCTTATGGGCGTCGCCGCAGCGGCGATAGGATGCTTCAACGCGCCCACCCTCCCCTTGATCCAGAAAAACGCCCCCGAAAACACCCTCGGACGCGTGATGGGAATCTTTCTGGCGGGGTCGTCACTCGCGGCGCCGGCGGGTCTCGTCGTTTCAGGGTTCGCCGCCGAGCATATCGGGATTACGGCATGGTTCGTCGTCTGCGGCCTGCTCACTGCGGCGTGCTGCGCGATCGCCATCGGAAGCAAGAGCCTCCGCAAGCTGGGGTAAGGTGGCGGAGGATGCCGCACGAAGCGCTTGAAAAGAATCGCAGAGAGGCGCCTATACTATGAAACAATTCTCACACGCTTTAGCCATCGTCTTAGTTTTCGAATTGATATTGGTGTTCGGGCAGATACTTCCGCCTCATGTGGCGGCGCCGATGATAGTGGTAACTGAGTGTACGGCCTTTTTCTTGGGCAGTTCTATCATCTTTAGGGCGATAAAGGAGGTAAAGAGCCGTGCTAAATCCGGAGAGCGCGTTTATACGGCAATTGAGCATAGCTTAGGGGAGGCCCTTCCTCCGAAAGCACTATTTATGGTCAAGCATGAGGTGGGAATCTTCGTTAGCCTTGGGAGGCTGATTGCGCGGAAGAAAGATGTTCCGCCGGATGCGGTCGAGATAAAATATGGGCATCAGATGCGCTTGCTGCTCGTGGTTTTAATCGCAACTGGCATCGTGGAGATCGTCGCTGTCGAATTGCTCGTTCCGATCGATGCTCTTCGTTGGATTATTTTATTCATAAGTATCTATAGCTTGTTGTGGATTATTGGCTTAATGGCGGCAACCATCGTATATCCGCACTATGCAACATCCGACGAACTTGTAATACGCTTTTTCCATCACCACACGATTAGGATACCGATTACCCCTGAGTGCTGCTTTTCGATTGGAGAGAGATCTGCAACCAAAAATAAGACCATCATTCACAAAGACGAGTCCCTTGCCTTAAATGTACTGGGTTCGACAAACGCCTCCGTCTTGCTTCCGGAGAAAACCGAAATTACGGTCGACGGGGTCCCGGTATCTGCCTCCAGTGTCTCATTCAGCGTCGATGCGCCAGAGACGCTGCGCAGACGAATTCATAGAATAGTCGGCCAGTGAACAAGATGGGTGCGGTGAGATCCTTTTTTGGATGCCTCGTCCTGCTTTCCTCATCTCTCCATTCTCACAAGCGCTCGAAGCGCCTCTAGCATCTGAAGCCGTCGAAAACGCGCAACATGCTCGACATGTGAAAAACGACGCATCGAGACCAAACCACCAGATCGCTAACGCTTGTTATTTAACCCCCTGTTATATAATTGATCTTTAGCAAAACGCTATGATTTGTTATCATTGCGTATCATATTGCAGACGATTAGGGGTGATTTCTTATGTCATCGCAACTTGCAACGCGCGTCGACGACATCGAGGCCGAGCGTTTCCGTGAGAACACGCGCCTCCTTGGTACCACGCCCTCCGACGCCTTAAGAATCTTCGTCGCGGCGTTCAACGCACATCGAGGCTTCCCGTTTGACGTAAGGCTTCCCGAGCCCTCCGTAGAGCCGTTCGCAACCGAGCGCGATGCGCAGAGTTTTTCCGATCACCTTGCGCTAAGGATGATGAACGATGCGCGGTGAAGTCTGGACGCTCCGCGACGACCGCTATGCAAGCAAGGCGCGGCCAGTAGTGATCGTGCAAAGCGACGATGTCGTCGGTTTCGATTCCGTAGTGCTTTGCCTGCTCACTACGTACGACAGCTCTCAAATCCCGACCCGGGTTCGCATAGAACCGACAAGGGAAAACGGCTTGGAGAAAACAAGCTATGTGATGACTGAAAAAATAGCCTCGGTGAGCAGAAGCCTCCTCGGAAAACGCATCGGGCGCATCGAGGAAGCTTCGATGGGGGAAATAGCGAAGCAGCTCGCCTGCGTCCTTGGCATCTAAGGACGCAGGCGGAGGCCGACCCCCTCTGCGGCATATCCTCTCGTTTGCCAAGGGAGACCCCATGCGCACGCCGCGACAGCCCGCTGCTATAGTAAGCTTGACGGGAGGGGGAATCCCGCCGAAAGGCCGGGCACAGCGCTGTCGCGCCTACGCGACGAAAGGAGGGAAGGCGTGAGCGAATTGAACCTTGGCATGATCGTCGCCCTTGCGGCTCCCTTCCTGGGGACTGTCTTGGGGTCTTCGTTCGTGTTCTTCCTGAAGCACGCCATGGGCGATCTTGTGAAAAAGGCGCTGCTTGGGTTCGCGGCGGGCGTCATGATTGCAGCTTCGGTGTGGAGCCTGCTTATTCCTGCTATCGAGAACGCCGAGGCGCAGGGCAGGGGGCGGACTGGATGCCCGCCTCGATAGGCTTTCTTCTTGGCATTGGGCTGCTGCTTGCCATCGACCACTTCCTTCCCCACCAGCACCTAGACGATCCGCAGCCCGAAGGCGTGCCTTCCCGCATGAAGAAGCCCACCATGCTCATTTTCGCGGTAGCGCTGCACAATCTGCCTGAGGGCATGGCGGTGGGCGTCGTCCTTGCGGGGTTCCTTTCGGGCGAGACCTCTATCGCGCTTGCCGGCGTAATAAGTCTTGCGGTAGGCATTGCCATCCAGAACGTTCCCGAAGGCGCCATCATTTCCATGCCGTTAGTGTCATGCGGGCTCACGCGGGAAAAAGCGTTTCTGTACGGCGTTGCGTCGGGCGCGGTGGAACCGATTGGCGCGGTCTTGATGGTTGCAGGCATCGGCTTCATGACGCCAGCCCTTCCCTACATCCTTGCCTTTGCCGCAGGTGCCATGATGTATGTGGTGGTGGAAGAGCTCATCCCCGAAACCCAAGCGGGCAAGCACACCAACGTAGGCGCCGTTGCCCTGGCGCTCGGTTTCGTGCTCATGATGATCCTAGACGTGGCGCTGGGATAGACAAGGCTGCCGCCCGCCGCACCTTGATCACCGCCGACATGCTGACGCAGGCAGTACGGTCGTCTAAGCTCAAGCTGATCTGCACGGCGATCGACGATGCGGAGCCGAGGCGCCGTTCCTCATCGAGGGAGATTGAGCTCCTTTTGCAAATCCCCAGTTCAACACCGTTGATAAAGACTTTTGACAGAACGATTCCCCTCTGTTTCGCCCTCTGTCAAAGAGGTTAGGTGGTAAAGTTTCCCGCGTTCCGCCACATTTCCGATCAGAAGGGAGAGCCTATGGAGCTGGGCCAGCATATCAAAGGCCACCGGGCGCGACTGGATATGTCCCAAGAGCAACTGGCGGAGGCAATATTTGTCTCACGTCAGACGGTCTCGAACTGGGAAACCGGGCGCACCTACCCCGACGTGCAGAGCCTGTTGCTCCTAAGCAATCTCTTCGACGTAAGCGTTGACGATTTGATCAAAGGAGACGTGGAGGAAATGAAAACAGTGCTTACCAACGAAGCAAAGCGGCTGAACAGACTCGGAGCAGTCATGGCGGCATGCGGAGGCGCGGCAGTCATCTGGGCGGTGGCAACTGCGCTTTTGGATCTGAGCTGGCCCGCGATCCTGGCACCCGCCATCGCGCTTTTCATCCCCGCAGCGGTCGCGGCAGGGATGGCAGAGAAGATCAAACGCGACAACCGGCTGTTCACCTACCGCGCCGTCGAGGCGTTCATGCGCGGCGAGGATCCTGACGTAGCAGACGAGGAGAACCGCAAGGCAGGACGTGCGTGGTGGGGCAAGCTCATCGCGAAGACCGTGGTCGGAGCGGCTATCGGCTTCTGTTGCGGCTGGGGCCTCATCAGCATCGTGCAGAAGCTGTTCGCCTAACATCGACCTCGCCGGCCAGCGCGCGGGCCGGCGTTCTTCCGACTATCGAACCCGAAACAAAACGAAAGAGAGGACTCGAAATGAGCGAGCGATTTGTCGAAGTGTACTCCCAGGGCGTCACCAATGTGCGGAAAGTGTTCGTCGACACGGAGACAGGCGTGAACTACCTGCTCGCCTCGTCCAACATGACGGGCGGTTGCGGGATGTGCGCCCTTTTAGACGCGGACGGCAAGCCCGTCGTCACCCGTCTGAACGAAGACGACATCGTGGTGATGGACCAACTGCTTACCCGCGAGTAGGCACGGGGCGCAGAGACCCTCCATCACCTCCCCAAACGAGACTTTCGGCAAAAAGGCAGCCTGCAAGCGGGATGCCCACAATCTGAGCGCCATGATGCGGCAGTCGCGGCGCTCGTAGAGGGAGCGGGCGGGGAGCGACGATTCAACGGCGGCAGATCCGCAGGACGCGGCGACGCGCACCTCAGACTCGTCCGGGATCCATATGGCGGGCGGCGAGCCCTTCTGCACTGCGTCTGTGGGCAAATGTCCCTATGGTGGCGACAGTCGTTCCCGAAATGGGGACATCGGGACGCAGCGCAGAAGGGCTCGCCTCCGCGCCGCGGGGCGTTCCGTTCCCGTTTCGGGTACGGAGCCGCGCTCCGTGAGCGCCTCCCCCTAGGCGCCCTGCCGGCCCTTCCGGGCGACGCAGACGCACGCGGTCTGCCCGACCCTGCGCCAGTCGACCGCGTCGAACCACTTCCCGAGGATCGCGCGCATCTCGCCCTCGGAGTAGATGCGCACGTCGCCCTCCCGGGAGTGCGGCATCCACGCGTTCATGAGGGCGCGGGCGGGCGCGGGCTGCCACACGTCCCCGACGACGAACGCCCCGCCCGGCCTGAGCGCGCGCCATACCGAGAACGCCGCCCGGTCGGGGTCGGGGTAGTGGTGGAAGGAGTCGTTGCACCAGGCGGCGTCGAAGGACTCCTCGGGAAACGGCAGCGCCTCCGCGTCGGCGACCGCGACCTCCGCGCGCGAGCCGAGCCGCGCCCGCGCGGCGTCGGCCATGCGGGGCGAGAGGTCGACGCAGGACAGCCTGCAGCCCGGCACCCTCGCGAGCACCAGCTCGGCCAGCGCCCCCGTGCCGCACCCGAGGTCGAGCAGGCGCGGCCCTTCCTTGCCGGCGACCGCCGAGGCGACCTCCTCGGCCACGAGCGGGTAGAGCCCGCGCGCGTGGTCGCCCTTCATCCCGTCGTCGTAGGTGGCCGCCTGGGCGTCGAACGCCGCCCGCGACCGCTCCTTGAGCTCGCGGGCCCTCCTGTCGTCTTCCATCTCCAGCTCCTTTCGTTAAACATTGTTCAATCGTATCGGCCGAAAAAAGCCCCGGTCGCCCGGGGCGGGATCCCTATCGTTCCTCGGCGGCCCCTTCCGCGCACCCCGAGCGGAACTCGGCGACGAGCGCGCCCAGATACCGCCTCGCAGCGGCGAGGGACGCCCCGTCCGGCATGCCCGGCCCGGAGGCGAGCCCGACGCATCCGTAGGCCATGATCGAGGCGAGCTCCCCGGCGCCGTCAGCGGGCGCGCCCCGCGTGAGCGCGTCGAGCTCGAGCGCGGTGGCGAGATGCGGGCGCACCTCTTCGCACACGGCGAGCGAGAGCCGGTCGTGCAGGGCGCCGTTGCCCTCCGCGTGGAAATAGTCGGCGTGGGGGAACGCCGCGTGGTCGGACATCGCCCCGATGCAGCGCTCCACCTTCTCGTCGAGGGGGAGCGCGCGGTCGTCGAGGATGGCGCAGGCGCCCTCGGCGCAGCGCGCCGCGTAGTGCCCGATGGCGGCGGCGAACATGCGCTCCTTGGAGTCGAAGTAGTGGTAGGCGAGCCCAGGCGCGACTCCCGCCGCCCGCGCCACCGCGCGCACGGACACGTTGTCGTAGCCCTCCTCCGCGAAGAGCCTCATCGCGCACTCGAGGAGCTCGCGCCTCCTCTCCTCGGGATCCTTGACCGTCCTCGGCATGCCCGCCACCTCCTTCCGCGCCCATGGTAGCCTATTATTGAACATTGGTCAATTATGGGTCCGGGCAGCTTGCCCGCCGGGACGGCCAGGCTCGCGGGAGGGGCCGGGAAGGAAGCGGCCCAGCCCGACCCCCAGCTCCATGCACAGCCTCACGAACTCGTCGGCGCGCATGGCGCGCTCCCCGTTGAGGACGCGCCAGAGCCTCTTGCGGTCTACCCCTATGCGGCGGGCGAGCTCCGCCACCGGAATTCCACGCTCCCAGCGCGCCTGCTCCATCTTGGCGGCTATGAGGTCGATGTGCTTCATGACTCCTTTGCATGACTGGCCGCACGCGTCTGGCAATCGCTCCACGCATCGATCTATCTTCCGCCGCCGCCCAACCGCTTCCGGTAGACAACCCATGCGGCAACCGCCAGCACGACGGCGTACGCCCCCATCACAAGCCACCCCTTATCCACCGCGAGCAGGCCGCCGACGCTCTGATCGACGTTGAACACGGCCGCGCGGATCTGGGAAAGGCCGTAGCTCGAGGGCAGGGCGAGCGCCACGTCGAGCAGGGCGCCCGTGGCGTACTTCACCGAGGTCGTGGCGCCGGAGAGGAACCACGCCACCACGGCGGTCACCATCGACAGCATCGCGGCGCCGCTGAACTTGCGCACCGCGAGCGACACGATCGCCGCGAACGACACGAACGCAACCCCCAGCACCAAAAGGACGGGCAGGATCGCCAAGATGCCGCATGCTAGGTTCACGCCCGTGAGCAGCCAGACGAGCAGCGCGTTCACCGCCGCTCCGACCGCCCCGGCGAGAAGCGCCACCACGACGCGCGCCGCGAACGTGGGCAGAAGAGACGCCGGCGCGAGGCGGTACTCGGACAGCGTCGCGTGCACCCGCTCCTTGTTGAGCAGGTAGAGGAAGTTGAACATCGACCCCATGAGGAACGCCAGCATGAACACGCCCACCGCGATGATGGCGAACCAGT
>DVKR01000023.1 GCA_018715935.1 Candidatus Aphodovivens excrementavium | reverse complement strand
CCGGGCGGCACGTACGTTTCCGCCGCAACGCTTTCCGCTGTTCTCGGTGGCGTGATGGGTTCAGGCTCCGGTGCCGTTGGCATCATCGCCACGAACTTCCTTGATCCCTACCTGGCGACGGGCGTCGATCCCGCCGCTCTGGCCAAGATCATCGCAACTGCCGCGACCATCGGCGGTGCGCTGCCCAACTCCGGTGCCATGTTCGGCATGCTTGCCGCAATGGGCTTGAACCACGGCAATTCATACAAGCACATCGCTGCCATTTCGATCGGTGCCGGCATGTGCGCATTGGTGGTCATGATCCTCATGGCCATGGTGGGCATCGTCTAGCCCTCCTCTTCTGCCGCGACTCGGGTCGCTCTCCGTCATGAACTCGAATCGCGCATTCGAGCCGGCGGGACGGTCAGCGCCAAGCGCTGTTCTCTCTTCGTTCCGCCGGCTTCGCACGAGGGAGAGCATCGTGCCCCGATCCGCGCGTTGCGCGCGGACGATCGGAGCGGAGATGTCTTCCCTCGTGCGAAGCCGACCCTCCAAACGGCTTCGCACGCTGGCGCAGTGCTTCTTGTAGAGAGCAAGTGTTTACCTCTGCTCACCCGCTCGCTGCAGATGCGCCATTGCTTGCCGGGCCGGGTTCGCGACAACCCGGCCTATCCGTTTTTTGCGCTGCGCAGGCGGTGTGGGGCGGGTAGTGAATGACACGAGGGGGATGATTGCCATGATGGGGCGCAAGGGTATTTCGGGGCCTTCCGGAAAGCCATCAGACGAGGTGAAGGCTCCAGCGATGGGACGTGCGCCGTCCGAAAAGGCGGGCGGCGCCAACGGCGGCACGGCGCGCCGGCGTCGCGGTTCGGCAACCGAGCAGGTATCGCTGTTCGAGCGCGTCCCCAAGGACAAGCGCCTTCCCTGGGTTGACATCGCCGCCATTTTGTCAGGCGTTGTTTCGAGCCTTTCCAAGCTTATGGGCGGCGGAATCGTGGCGTTTTACGCTGGATGTCATATGGGCGCTGTCGCCATGATCGTCATGGTGGTCTTAAGCTTTGTTCTTACCCTGTTGGTGGGCAACATAACGTTCAAAGAAGGCATGCCCAACAACGTTGTGTCGCGTCTGTATGTGTTTGGCACCAAGGGCTCGGCGGTGGGCTCGCTGGTGTGGATATTCCTTTTGGTAGGCGTCCTCGCGGTAGGAACCGTGCAGCTGGGCAATGCCATCTTGTTTGCATTTGGCTGGAGCGAGCAGTGGCAGCGCTGGCTTCTGTTCATTGGCATTTCGTGCGTCTGGGTGTTCATGTCGCTGTTCGGCGCAAAAGTGATCGCGCGGCTGAACGCGGTTTTCGTCATTGCGTTGTTTTGCGTGATGGGCTATGTCATCTATTTGGTTGCCTCGCAGGGGCAACTGGGCGAATCTCTCACGCATGGTGCGTTGGTTCCGGGCGTCGATGAAATGGAGGGGTTCGCCTACGGCCTCAACTACTCCATCATGACATCGGGCCTCATGGCGCTGTTCGCGGCGGACTTCACGCGATTCGCTCGCAAGAAGTCCGATTTGGTTCCCATTTCTCTTTCGGGCAGCCTTGCGGCGGTCGTCACCTACGTATGCGGCGCGATCGTCACGTTTTTCGGCTTCTCAACTGCATCTGCCTACTTCTCAGCGCAGGGCTACGATGCGGCAGGGGCGGCAAATGCCGCCATCACCAACCCGGGCGTGTCTTTGGTGCTGGCAGCGGGCGGCGTCGGACTGGCTATCATCTGCCTTTCGCAGATGAAGGTGGAAACGTCAAATTCCATCGGCGGCGCCAATGCGGTGTCCAATCTTATCGACTCTCTTTTTGGCATACGGGTGAGCTGGCCGTTTGCAGTTGTTGTTGCCAACGTCATCGGACTGGCGTTCATCATGGCGGACATTCTGGATCAGGTGAACGCCTTCATGAGCATCGGAAGCATTCTTACCATATCGTGGTGCGTGCTGCTCATTACCGATTACTATCTGGTGCGCGGCGTCATGAAAATCGGGTCGTATGGCACCACGCTGCGAACGGTTGAGCAGGTCAATTGGCGTGGCGTTGTCACGCTGGCGACGGTCACGGTGGTGAACGCGGCGCTCTACACGGCGGGAGTCTTGCCCATTCCCTTCCTTACGACCGTGCCGATGACCGTGGGTTTGTATGTGTTGCTCAGCTGGCTTATGCGCGACAGAGTGCGCGCTGCCGACATTGCCCGCGTCGCAGCGAGCGCTTCAAAAGAGATCGGGGATCCAAGGTAGAACGTGCAGTGCTTTGCCTGTCGGCGCGCGGAGTTTGCCTGTCAGCGCGCGAAGCGTGTTGGGACATGGCCGTGCGCGGTCTATTCGTGCAGGTTTGGTAACGGCGCGCCTTGGCGCTTGCGCGCTGGCGTATCATGACAAGCATGGCTAACGGACTAACATATATGCGCAAAACCGCCACGCCTGAGGCTACCAAACAGCTTGCCTTGACACTGGCGCCGTATTTGCATGAAGGGGACGTCGTTCTGCTTGAAGGCGATCTTGGCGCGGGAAAAACCCAGTTCGTGCAGGGCATTGCCGAGGGGCTGGGCATTAGCGCGGCGGTAACCAGCCCAACGTTCAACATTTTGCTGCAGTATGGCGGCGGGCGCATTCCGCTGTACCATTTCGATCTGTACCGCCTTGACGACGCCGACGAGCTTGAGGACATCGATTTTTACGGCACGATCGAAGGCGACGGCGTGTCGTTTGTCGAGTGGGGTTCGAAGTTTCCCGAGGCGATGCCGTTCGGTTTTTTGGAAATCCGGATTTCCGTCGACGAAGACGGCGCGCGTACTATCAAGGCTCATGCGTTCGGCGTGCGGGCACG
>DVKR01000022.1 GCA_018715935.1 Candidatus Aphodovivens excrementavium | reverse complement strand
GCCCCGCTGCTCGAAGTTCACCCGGAGGTGGTAGGTCGCGGTCGTGGTGCCGCGCGGCGCCACCTGGACGTAGTAGGTGCCGGCCGGCAGGCCGACCTGCTGCGTGGTGAAGTCGCCCACGTTGCTGCGGTAGACGTTCCAGCGGTCGTAGTCGTCCCCGTTCTGGTCGCGCAGGTAGACGGTCCACCCCTTGTTCTCGTCGACGAACTCCGTCCCGAAGGTCAGCGTGACGACGCCGGCAGAGGACAGCGAGAAGCGGTAGAAGTCGTCGTCGCCGCCGTCGACCAGCGCTCCGGTAACCGTGGCGCCAACATTGATCGTCGTCGCGTTGCTCAACGAATCATTGTCCCGCGCCTCAAGCGTCGCCCCTGCGTCTTCCTGCGCAGCGAACGCCGTAGTCGGCATCAGCCCGAACGCCAGCACGAGCGCGAACGCGCATGACAGAATTCGATTCCTGCCCATATGATCACCCTCCATTCGGCTTCATGGCGCATTCCTCATGGAATGCGTGCTTCGAATGTACGGATGATCGAGGCCACTTGGTCCGAAACGGAACAATCATTCCCGTTTATGTCAAAATCGGTTTTACTCCGCCTTACGAGCTGCAGCAGACGGCCTACTTGCCCAGGCAAACGGTGCGGCACCACCTCATGGCGTCACGGCATCTTCGCGCGGCAGCGCCAGCGTGACCGTAGTACGGAACGTGCCGTTCGTCTGTTCCGTTTCGACCGTGCCGTCGAAACGGTCGGCCACTTCGCGTAGGATAGTCAAGCCCCAGCCATGCTCATCCAGTCCCTTTGCACGCTTTGCGCGCCGCTTCTCGCGCCCAGTACGCAGCGGGCACCCGTTCTCAGCGTCGATTACGAACAACCCGCTCGCCTTACCTGCGCGGATTTCGACATGCCGACGCTCCATGCCGCATGAAGAGCAAGCTTTAATCGCATTATCCATGACGTTAGCAAACAGGGAGCACAAGTCCATCTCGGGAAACGGCAAATCCTGTGGCACGTCCAGATGAGACGTAAGCGCGATTCCCTTGTTTTCGCACTCGGCAGCCTTCGCTCTCATGAGCGCGTCAACCACCCTGTGCGCGCACTGTCGATTGACAGGGGACCTCAGCAAGCCCGCCGCCATGTCGATATGCGCCATCGCGCCGTTCACGTTACCCGCGTCGAGCTTGCGCTCTATTGCAGTCAACTCATTTTGAATCGAGGAACGCAATGTACGCGCAGCACTTGCCTCCGCATCGAGTTCGGCACGATAAGCCTGCTCTGCTTGCAAGCGCTCTTCGAGCAACAAGGCGCGCGCTTCGTCGAACGCTCTTCTCCGCAATCTCCGAATCGCCTCGAACAGTGCGACATCAGCCCCAGCACAGCCTACGCAAACGAGCGCAATCATCGTCACGACGGCAGTTCCCAATTCTGCCCGGAACGCCACCATGAACAAAAACGTCGCCATCGCCAGCTGGGCAAACGGAAAGGAACTAATTGCCAATCGGCGAGAAAGCGACGCGTTGCGAAACCTCCCAAGCGAAAAGACAACCACGCCCGCGAGCAACCCAAGGGCAATAATTGCAAGGACTGCTTCAAGCATGCTCGACCTCGCTTCTTGCCAGTCTGCTAGACAGCTTGCGCGCATAACCGCGCGCCGCTTCGCTTTCGCCCTGATCCGCGAGCGCAGCAATCACCTGCAAGTGATTCCGCATGTCGTGACGGAATTTCGCCACCTCTTCGGTCCGGCGAATCGTGGCAGCACAGTAGGTATTATCCAGCTCCAGCCGTTCCGCCAGCTCTGCAACTCGCTCGCATTCCGCCTGCGCTGCATAATAGGAGTTGAGCGTCCGTAGGAACAGGGCATCTACCACAAGACCGACCATCACCATGACACTGCATGCAAGATAGTAGGACGTCGACGACCTGAAGAACAAATAGCCCATATTGACCGCACAGAACAGCAAGGCGAATTGTGCCGCCGGAAAGCCCGCTAGCAGCCACTGCCCCGGCATGTGCGAGTCTTCCGACCACCAGTCGAAGGCCACGCGTAAAAGCGTCAACAGCCCCACCAGAATGACCAGGTGAACCGCATGCATGAGCACGAAAGCCCCGAAGTACTCCCGTGCGGCATCGTAACTCGACATCGGCGCGTCGGTAAGCACCATCCACAACGCGCCAGCTACGAGCTCATCCGCAAACAAACATATCTCCACCGACGCAATGACGATGACCCTTCTGCTCACTTTGCCCTGAGAGAAAACGAACGGAAGTAAAATATCGTAGAAAAAGCCGAGCGCAATCTTGAGCTCGGGAGTAAACCCCGAACGGAAGGAGTTGACCGTCACTGCAATAAGGAACACGATCGCAAGGTACTGCACCGGCTCTCGCATCGAAAGCAACCGCGTATGAAAGTAGCCCACCACAAGTCCGGTTGGCATAACGAACAATAGGTCGAGTTGGACATCCGTGAACACGGTGACAGCCTTTCCATCGTGCGGCTAGACAAGCGAGCGCGCATACAGGGATAAGGCTCGGCGGACCTCTGCTCGATGCCGCTGGCTGACCGGAACGGCGCTCCCGTCAAGCAACGTGACACGCCCTTTTTCGATGCGCTCTACCCATGCCATGTTCACGAGAAAACTTTTGTGACACTGCACAAAACTCGAGGGAAGTAAGCGTTTTGCATCTTTAATCTTGGCGTATGTCTCGAATGTTTTGTCGCTCTGAACAATACGAATCTTTCTTTTCACGCTTTCAACGTACAGAATGCAAGACGGTCGCACAACAAAGCCCTCCCGACCAAGCTTCAGCATGACTGGCCGAAAAGACTGCTCTTCCAAGCGCGCGCATGCTGCCTCAAGAGCTTCATCAAGATGCTCTTGAACAAGAGGTTTCTCGAGTAGGTAGACATGTTGCGTCCTGTATACGCTCGTGTGGTATTCGTCCGCATAGCCGGTTACGTAAATTACTTGCGTAGCATCGCGCTGTCCAGAAAAGCAACGCTTAACAAGACCGATGCCATCTTCTTCGCTTTCTCCAAGCTTTATATCGACTAGAAGAATGTCGACAGACGTGCCCTGCGATAGAAACGCTTCGAGCTCATTCGGTTTCATGGCCTTTACAGAACCAAATGCAGATGCTCGCTTAGAGCGTTCGACCATGCCCGCAATATGAAGAGCTTGATAATAATCGTCGTCGATCACTACGATCGAATATCCCTCGTCGAGCATCGCACCCCTTCCTCGACCACCCCCGCTCTTTATTATAAATGCGAATTGAGCAATCCCATATCTCACCGCTTATTGGCAGGGTCTTCGGCCCCCACCCGCCTCATCGCCGCCGAGAAACTATTTGGCGACAAACGAGGCGCACAGCTCTTCGAATTCCGATTCGCTCAGCGATTCGTTTACCACGTACATTGCCGTCGCTTTTGAAGAGGTAAACGACTGAGCATTGTTCGGGACGCTCGGAATATTGAAGTTGTAAACGGCTACATAGAATCCATCCACGGCCGCACCCTCTTGAGCACCGGTATACAGATAATTTGCAACGGGGCTCCCGTCTGCTTTACGCATTGCCTCCCGCGTCTCGATCGCAGACTCGTCCATACGCCATGCTTCGCCCCAAGAAGTCGGCATCGCAAGACTGAAGTATTCGCAATCGTACAAGGCGCCCCGCTCGGGAGCGGAAACAGCAGCCGTTTCAGACGAGCTACCAATGAATTCACCCGAATACTTCACATAGGCACTTGTATAACCTCCGTCGATTGCAGCAGAAAGAGCAGCGTTCGCTTGACTTTCGTCGCTATACCGTCCTGTCGTGACGCACCACCATGTCTCCGAGTTCAATTCTCCCCAATCGTCGGACCGCACGACTTCGGCGCCTAGACCTTTGTCTGTTGCGCCTCTCGCAATTTCATTCGCCTGGGTTTCTTCTCGACTAGCCCCGATCCACACGCCCCAAAATGGAGCACTCGTACTAGGTGCGGACGCCTCAACATCGTCCTTTTTCTGACCCTTTTCCTGTGAATCAGTCCCTCCCGCAGACGAGCTCAGTGCAGCATCTTCTGCCGACGGCTGCTCTTGCGTCGATTCGGCGGCAGTTTCGTGCATGGAAGACGCCTCTTGCGCTTCGTCTCGATTGGCAAATGAAGAGACGACGATTGCAACCATAGCTACAGCGACAATCGCCACAACAGCGACGATAGCAATAGCGCGCACCACAGACTTGCGGCCATTGTCCGAAGCGCTTACCTCAGAAGGCTCTAGACTCTGCAACTCCGCACCGCAAGCGTCGCAAAACGACGAGTCGTCGGGAAGCTGTTTTTTGCAATTTGGACAAATCATGCCATCTCGCTTTCCACGCTAAAAAGGCGCTTTATTTCCTCCCTTTTGACTGCAGGGAAAGCATCACGATCGAAACGATTCCCGTTGCCCACGGCCAAATCGTGGCAGAAATCACACCTGACACCGTCACACCAACCATGGAGTTAGTACCCTGCGAAATACTCGCATCGACCCCGAAGCACGCAATGAGCACCACCACGACGGCCAGGAGCGCGGTAACGTACCCCGCTTGCGTTTCCTTACTATGCCTAAAGCTTTGATATGCGGCATTTCCGAGCATGCAAACCATAATGAGCCATAAAAAACCAAGCACAACAGCGACAGCGGCAAGCATGATATATGCATCGGACGAAGCAAAGCTCTCATAGCTCGACAAGCGCGCAGCTAATTGGAAGAGCTCAGGCAGAGAAGCCGACTGCTTCAGAATGTACGCATCAAGCGAAACCCATGGTAAAAACGAGGCCAAAATGAGCGCAATGCTCACGATGCCCGTCACGTGCTTAAACTTCGTATCGGAAACCTGAGAGGTAGGAGCTGGGTACGACACGGAAGCCGAACTGCTGTTCGGGGCAAAATCGGGCGCTCGATCAGGCGATACGCCTTCACGCTCCGCACCGCCCAACGATGCGACATCTGCTACAGGCTCGCCACAATTGCCGCAAAACGCAGCGTGCGTTTCTAGCTCATGCCCGCATTTAGGACAAAACATCATTCCCTCCTTTGCTTGCCGCCATCAAGGCTTTCATCGAAGCTATTTCAGCGACGCCCCGCATTTGCGGCAAAACGATGCATCCGGATTGTTAAAAAAACCGCACTGCTTGCACTCCAGCTGAGCGCACGACGAAAAGGCCTCGGTCGCAATCTCCCCTGGCACCGAGCTGACCACGCAATCGGCGTCGGAGGGGGCCTCCTCCTCCTTCGCAGAGCCGCCTTCAATCGCAGCACCGCACACTACACAAAACGACGCCCCATTTCGCAGCTCGGCGCCGCACCGCACGCAAGTCGGCGCCGACTCCGCACTATCCCCCAAATTGTCAGGAAGACGCGTTCCACAATGAATGCAAAATGCCGCCGTCTGTTTGTTGACACCATGACATTGCGGACAAGCAACCGTATCGCCGCGCACCGCCGAACTAGACGCCTCGCAAACCACCGCAGCGTCTTCCATCGGACCAGAGCCCGCTCCTGTCGTCGACGCCGCTGAAGCAGCAGCCATCTCTCCTAGAGCTCTCACTTGTTCAAGCTCTGCAGCGAGCGCAGCACGCTGCTGCTCATAATCGGCAATTGTGCTAAAAAGCGCGCTCTGAGAACTGCAGAACGCGTCATCGTCCTTCAGGGCATCGAAGCCCGCACGTCCAAGCTGCGCATATAGTTCAATGCCGCGCTTGTCCAATTCGGAAATCTGCGCTTTAAGCGCGATGGCCTTTGTGCCACGTCCAGCGGAAGCAACGCCCCGGTTGATCAAATCGTTTGCATCCTCAAGAAGACCCATGGTGCTATCCCTCCATCCTTGCCACCCAAGATAACCGTCCATTATTCCGGGAGAACAAATTGTTTCGTCAGCTTGCCCGCATCGAGACCAGCTGGTATCCATCCCCATTTGGACGAACGACGGCGGTGCCGGAGTATGCCTGCTGTCCTCCGTCGAGATGACCGAGCAGTTCCTCCTCGGACATTCCGTACAAGCTTGTATCGAGGGCGTTGTACGGAGTACCCGACGTGTACACGACGTACGAAACTCGATGCAAGCCATCACCTATTCCTTCGGAAGAAGTCGCAAGCGCAATGCCATTCGCCGTGCCCGGTGCCGTCACGCCAAAATACAGCCATCCGTCATAGCAGTAATACGCGTCATCGAAGATGGCATGATCGTACGTCGTGCCAAGATAGCGCTGCGTGACCTCGTCCAAGACACTCTCAGGGATTCTCGCGTTGTAGACGCCCTGGGCACCGCCGCCTCCCGGCCCGGGAATGTCATAGGAATTCCCGGGAGCATACTCGACCACATCAGTCTTGTTGATGCGGCAGTGCTCTCCGACAAACGCGCCTATCACGTTGCCCTCAGGCGCCGCAGTGCTATCGAATGGACTCGTTCGAGCGAAGTTCATTTCCGTGAAGTTGCTCAAGAACTGGTTCACGCCTTGATACGTTTCTGCATTCGAGAGATCGAGCCCCGGCAACGCTTCGACAGGCTCCTCCTGTTTCGACGGCGCATTCTCCTCGCCTTGCTCGGCCGACTTGCTTGATGAACTCTCTGACTGAGACCCAGCTTCTTGCTTCTCGCTTAAAGCCTCTCCTTCGGACGCTCCAACGCTGCTTGCCACCGCCGGAACGCCGTTCAAGGAATCGCGATCATGAGCCCGCAGCGAGAGCTCGCCTGGGCACAACGCAAGCGAAGGCACCGGATCGACACTGTCAAAGGGGACATAGGCCGCATCGCGCACAGAGAAGACAACACCGTATTGAGGAGCTCCACCGCCCGGAAACCACAGGTCATCGCTCGAAGGGCCGTTCCAGGTTGCCAGGCCAAACTCGATCGAGACTTTCGGCACATAGGCTTCCTTTGCCCGATCGTCGAGCGATCCAATGCGCTTGACGTAGGTTATCTTGAACACTGTTCCGCCGATTCCGTCGTTTTCAGGGGACGAAATTGCAATCGATTCAACATAGCCGTCGGCGTTGCATGCGAGCTCGGCCGTACGAACGTCATCGCTTTCGGCAAGACCGTACTCGACCGTCGTTGGGAATCCATTGCCATCATACGTAGCTTTCGCGTAATACAAATCAAGGGCCGTCGAATATTGCTCCGTCGAGTCTGTCTCGAGCACGAGGCGTCCAGCGTCGTCATAGGAATAACTACCCGTGTCGCAAATCGTCAACGGACCGGCAAGGCCGTTATTGCGCCATGTCTCGACACGCCACGCTTGACCAGACTCGCCGTATGCAATCGTCGTGTTTTGTACAGTCTCGCCACCGGTCGAGGAGTACGTTCCCGAAAGGTCAATCGCTCCCAAACGCTCGCCGTCATACGTATAGCTTCTCGCCACGTTCGAATGCATTGTCTGCATCGTAAAAGACGAGAGCCTTCCTTCGCCATCGTACGAGAACGCATAATCCCCGCGCGAGAGTCCCGTCTGCCGCATGTCCGTTACCCCAACGATGCGGCCGTCTTCGTTGTAGCTGTATTGGTACATTGGGCCATCCTCTCCGGAAGTTCGTTCGGAAAGGCGCCCCGCTTCGTCGTATTTGAAATACTGGAGTTCAGTTTGCTCGCCAGATGAATATGTCAAACAGTTCGGACGGCCGTCGCCAAGGTAAGTCATTTCGTAGCTTTGCACCTGACCATCCGGGAGCGTCCGCGTTACGGTCGTTGGCAAGTCAGCAGCGTATAAACCTGCTTCCTCCAAGCCCACAACCTGAACTGACGGATCGCAGAATACGGTCGAAATGCTCGCGTTGTGCGACAGGTCGACACTTCCCACAGAGCTTCCCTGCAAGTCGACAAATTCAAGACCATCAACGCCCGCAAAATCAAGATGATCTATCGTCACGCCTCCACACACAATCGTTTTAATATTCGCAAAACAGCCAATGCCCTCAAGCGTAATCTGCCTACTTTCCTGTCCAGACCACACCGGAGCGTTTCCGGGCGTTGGATCGACACCGGTCATCCGGGCATTGCTGTCGTCGACAGTATTAACGGTCAAAAACGTGAACGATTGCGGGTAAACCTCGAGGGCTACGATTGCGGACGTCTCGTTTTCCGTGAGTATTCCGTTGTGATCAAGATCAACTTGCTCTTCAATGGCGGTTCGCATCATTTCATCCGGAAAAGCGACGCCGTTCACAAACGTCAAGCCGAACATGCCCGGCAAAACCGCACGTGCGGCGAAAAAACCGCCCACTGCGCCAAGGAGCAAAGCGGCGACAGCAATTGCAATACATGTAGCAGTTTTAACCGTGCGCTTTTTTGGACATCGCTCGTCTTCGGGCACAAGCGACCCTTGCGGGTCTATGTTAACAGGAGTTGGCGTCGTCGCTGTATTTTCCGAATCAGGACAAACGCAGAAACCGCACCCGTCGCAGAAGATGGAGTCATCAGCAATATCTTTATGGCATTGCGGGCAAATCAAGAGCGCACCATCCCTTCGCGCATAATCGGCACGCTGGGGAAACGCACGAACGACGTGAGCTAACTCGACCTGCGAATTCCATTGCTGCCGCGTACAAACATTGTGTTAGCCGTATTTTTCATTTAATCCACAGCTTTCTTAGCGTGGTCAATTTGAGCGTAAAAAATAAAGCCATTAATGTTAAAACTGACATCTTCGCTCCCGGTTCCGCCCGGCCAAGCTCACAGCGTACAAAACCACCTGGCATTAGAGCAAAACTCATTGCGTTGATAGATTTCGCCAATGCGGACTCTAGGCAAGCCAATCCACTTGAACATTGGAAGCGACAATGCAACTGGAAGATTGCGCGATTGAACGAACCCTGGCGCAAGAACGCATGAGGACCTTTTGTTTCAAGCCGCCTCACCCAGAGCGTATTCATGCGGAACAGCCTTGCTGTTTTGCGCCAAATCAGGCAGATAGTGGAAAGAATTTCGAGTGCTGAACCCACCATGCTGAAAATGCCGCCCGAGCAGGAAACCCGACCTGGGAAAACACTCTTGCAAAGCACGCTCAGATGCCGAGCAGCATCTCTTTTCTCGCATCATGCTCGTAGGACGGGTTCAGCACTCGAAATTCTTTCCGCTATCTTGTCGTTTTGCTGCAAGTCCTGGACGAAACAGCCGCGAACAGCAGCGAAACAGGAAGCAAGCCGAGAGCCGGCCTCTTCTCGCAAACACCCCCGGAAAAACCCGGCACCCTGTTCGCCGCCGCCCAACAACAACCGCAACGCAGGTTCCAGACCATGCCTCAAACAGATATGATGGCCTTATGAGCAACGAGTCGGCCACCATCGCCCGCGGCTCCGGCCGCCAGATGAACGGGTTCCAAGCGAACCTGTGACTTCTGTGCGTCACGCTCTGCTGGTCGACGGAGACCATCATCTTCGCCGCCATCCCTGACAGCGTCTCGTCGTTCGCTACCACGTGCATTTCCGCGTTTATCGGCGCAACCTTGCTGCTGCTCGTGTTCAACAAACGCATCGTCTCCGCCTTGCGCGCAGACCGCCTGCACCTCGTCCGCCATTGCGTCGTGCTCGGCGTGCTCAACTTCGTGCTGAACATCGGCTACATCGAGGGCCTGCGCTACCTCAACGTCGCCACCGGCGCGTTCGGCTGCATCGCGACCGCCGTGTTCGTGC
>DVKR01000021.1 GCA_018715935.1 Candidatus Aphodovivens excrementavium | reverse complement strand
AAGAGTGTTTTCACGCGCGTTTCGGTCGCGGATCTGTTGAAGTTGGGGCGTAGGGGGCCTAGCGTTGGCGCCCTATGCTTTTCCCTGCCCGCTTCTGGGCGGAAGATCGCCTTTGCACGAAAAAGCGACAGCTACTTTTTTGAAAAGCAACTGCCGCTTTTTCACCCGTGGAGGGACGGGGCCGACTTCCGAAGGAGGGATGAAGTCGGCTTCCTTCTCGGATCTATTGCCGCTTTGGCTTGGTGATGCGCGAGTGAATTGCGCTTGTCACCAGCGCGACGCCGCCAAAAACAGCCATAGCGACATAGATTGCCGGGCTTGCTCCCGCGCATGCGCTGGATACGACTTGCTGGAACGCAGACCCGCCAGCGATGTCGGTGTTGACGATGGCGAGGTGATGCGGATAGCGCGCGTTGCCGTAGCGTTCGCGAGCGAAGCCGGCTGCAAGCGGTGCCACACTGCCGTAGGCGATAACCAAAACCAGGCAGCCCGCAACGTAGAGCGCACCGGCTCCCGTCTGGAAAGAGACCGCCAGCATCGTGAGCGACACGAAGCCGATGGCGGCAACGAGGATCATGCATTTGCGCAGGCCGATCTTGTCGTAGACGACGCCCATCGAGAAGCCCGAGCACCCGTTCACGATAGGGACAATACCCACGAGCGTGGCAGCGAACGTCTCGTTAATGCCCAGTTCGAGCGCGCCTTGCATGGAGGTGCCGATCATGGTGAGGCCGGCGCCCAAGATGATGATGGCCCACAGGTAGTAGGTGTAGAACGCCGGATCTTTGAAGATCTTGCGCTGATCCGCCTCGGCGTCCGGCGCGGTCTTGGTCTTTTTTGCGGTGACGCCCAAGAGCTCGGCGATATTTTCGGGGGCGCGCTTTAAAAGCAGCGACAAAATCACCATGACAACGCCGGCGGTTGCCGCAACAACGGCAAACGCGACGGTGATGCCCGCCGTCCCGATGATGCCGCGCGTGAGCGTGCCAAGCGTGATGGAGCCAAGTCCGAACCCGGCGAACATCACGCCCGATGCGAAACCGGATTTATCGGGGAACCAAGGCGTGATCGACGCGATAGTCACGTTGTAGCCCAGCCCGGTGCCGCAGCCAATCAGGACGCCATAGCAGATGTAGAGCGCCCAGATGCCCTGGGGCGCCAGCAGCGCCGTTCCGCCGAACCCGCAGACAAGCAGGCACGCCGACAGCAGGATGGCGCCTCTGAGTCCTATTCCGTTGAGAACCTTGACGCCGATAAGCCCGCCTACGCAAAACGCCATCATGCAGAACGTGAAGGTCATCTTCACCGCCGACATTTCCCAGCCGTAGATTTCGGCGAGTGGCGTGGCGAACAGCGACCAGCCATAGACCAGGCCTAACACCAAAAACGAAATCGCCGACATGAAAAGATAGACATAGCGCTTGCGCTTGATTGCCTGTAGCTCCATAACAAGACCCCCTCAAACCCCTGTTTTCGCTTTAGAGCATAGCCTTATGATAGTTGGTATAATGCGCGATTGATCGAGTATTTTCCTATAGCTATGTTAGGTTAAAACCTTACACAAAGGAGCGGCTGTGTATTCGCGTCACATCAAATCGTTCATCGAGGCGGCGAATGCGGGAAGCTTCACCAAAGCCGCCCGCGCGCTCTACATCGCGCCGTCCTCGCTTATACAGCAGATAGATCTCCTTGAGCAGCGTCTTGGCATCGAGCTGTTTGAGCGCGGACCTCGGGGCATCAAGCTTACCGAAGCGGGGGAGTCGTTGTACCGAGACGCGGTTGACATCGTGCGGCGATGCGATGAGGCGGTGGCGCGAGCGCGTCATATCCAGCAGGGCGAAGGCCCCATACGTGTGGCAACGTCGCTTCTGATGAAGTGCCGTCTTCTGCCGGGGATCTGGTCGCGCATGATTGAGGATGCGCCCGGAACCCGCATCGACATCATTTCGCTTGAAAGCGCGGGCGTCGAGCCGGGGAACTATCTGCGTGGTCTGGGGGTTTCCTACGACGTGATGGAGGGGCTCTATATGTCTGAGCTCTATCGGGATCGATGCATGTTTCTCGAGCTCGTGCGCATTCCGTTCTGTCTCGCTTTGCCGAAATCGCTCAAGGCGGCAACCTCCGAGGTCGTTGATGCCGCCATGCTTCGCGACTTGGATTTGGTCACGATGAAGCAAGGGGTGTCCGCCGATTTCGACGCCGCTCACCTGTATCTCTCGTCGTTGGGGGCAAATCGCATCACCGAGGTTCCCTTCTACACGATGGAACTGTTCGCCGACTGCGAGATCAACCAGCGCGCTATCGTAACGTTCGAAATGTGGGAAGACATCCATTCCGACCTCGTGTGCGTTCCGTTTGCCGAGACGTATAGCATGCCCTACGGACTCATCTTCCCCAAGCATCCCAACTCGCAGGCGATGAAGCTCTATCAAGCGGCCCAGAAGACGGCTTCGAAGGGGTAGCCGAGGGTCGGGCTCCGGGGACGGGCGCCGGAGCCGAGTGGCGGAGCCGAGGGCCGAGCGTCGGGCGCCGAGGGCTTGCGACCCTCGGCGCCCGGCACGCCCGTGGCTCTCGTCGCGCTATCGGAACAGCGCCATGTGGTCCGACTTGAGCTCTTTGGCGAGCTCCTCAACAGGGCCGTACTTGATGCAGGCGTCTTGGCAGTGCTTGACGCACGTGGGAAGCTTGCCCTTTGCCGTCCTGTCGGCGCAGAGGTCGCAAAACGACGTGGGAACCGGCAGCCATTCGTATTGGTATTTCTTGTTTCCTAAATCGAACGGCCCGATTTGGAACAGCTTGATTCCGAACTTGCCCTGCTCGCCGATTTCCGTTGGCGCATAGCCCTCGTGCGCCTGCTGGCAGGCAATTTCGCAGGTATGGCACCCGCAGCACCACTTGTAGTCAATAAGCAAACCGTAATCCATGATCTTCTCCTCGCGCGCTAGTGCTTGATGTTTTCGGGGAACTCGACAACGTAGTCTTCCGGCACCTTGGTGATCTTGCAAAGCTGCGTCTTGTACGAGCAGCCCAGACCCGTTTTTCCAGGAGTCATCGGGAGGCATCTGTTGATGTTTTCCTCCATAACGCCGAAGTAGGTGCCGTCGTCGCAGGCGCGTTCCGGATACCACCAGCCGTGGTCGACGTAGAGCATGTCGTCTTTGATGCAGTCGTCGATCTCGACATGTTGGGTGCACGAGCCGTACCTGTTTTCGATAAGGATGCGGTCGCCCGTCTCCACGCCGTATTTCGTCGCCGTTTTGCTGTTGAGGTACGAGGTGGCGCGGGGGTGAAGCTGCCTCATAGACGGGCACTGGCGATGCTCGGAATGGAACAGACCCCATTTGCGAACGCCCGTCACCAGGATGAGCGGGTATTCCTCGTACAGGTCGGGCGTGGTCACCGGGCTTTCGTAAGGCTCATCGAACACCGCGAGCGGGTTGAGGTCGAACTGCTGCATGAAGTTCACGTAGAAGTTGTAGCGCCCGTAGGCGGTGTTGAAACCGGCGCCGCCGTCGGGCCGTATTTTCCCCGAGCGCATCTTGTCGTACTCGAAGGGCGGGTATGCCCAGGTGCGCTGGCGCATGTCGTCGTAGGTGAAGGGGGTCTTGCGCAGGATGTAATCGAAGAACCCCTCGATGTTGTCGCGGTCTTTCCAGGGCAGGTTCTCCGAGCCGTAGAAGCGGTCCATGACGTACATGAGGATTTGCATGTCCGACTTCGACTCGCCTAAGGGCTGGATGCACTGCTGGATGGCGCCGAGCTGATAGGGCTGGTGGCCGGTAAGGCCGATGCGCTCGAAGAACGTGCAGGCAGGCAGGAAAAGATCTGCGGTTGCCATGGCGGTGGGGGTCATGAAGAGGTCCACCGTTACGTTGAACTCGGTGCCTTGGAGCCCGCGCATGATTTTGTCGACCTCGGCACCCATGTTGGCGGTGACGTTGCAGGTTTCAAGCCACACGGCCTTGATGGGGTAGGGGTCGCCGGTCAGAAGCGCGTTGAGCTCTTCGTCGGGAGCGACTGCGGCCATAGCGCGCAGAGGGCCGTACCAGTCGTTCATGCGCAGATCCTCCGAGGCAGCCCATTCGCTTTCGGGGATTTCCTCGAAGAAGTCTTGGCCCGACATCCAGGTTTCTCCAACGCCGAAGCAGGGACGCGCGGTGACCATAGAGCCCGGCTTCTCGAAATTGCCGGTAAGCGCAAGCAGATCGAAGGCCGCCATGCCCGTTGTGAAGCCGCTTGGCTGATGGTCGAGCGCAACGCCCCACTGCAGGCAGGCGGAATCGGCGCTGCCCACAAGGCGAGCCGCGTTAACAACGTCTTTGGGGTCGATCCAGCAGATCTCGGCGACTTTTTCGGGTGTGTATTCTTCCACGGCGGCTTTCCACTCTTCGAAGCCGTAGGTCCAAAGGTCGATGAACTCCTTGTCTTCAAGGCCTTCTTCGAGAATGACCCTGCACATGCCCAAGGCCAAAGCGGTGTCGGTGCCCGGGCGCAGCGGCACCCACACGTCCGCTTTGCCGGCAAGCCAGGTGAGCTTGGGGTCGACCACCAAAAGCTTCGAGCCGCGTTTCATGCACTCGACCACCCAGTGGCCAAGAGAGCCGTCGGAGTTTGCGACGAGGGGGTTGTTGCCCCAAACCATGATGCATCCCGGCGGCGTGAAGCGCGGGTCGTCGTAGCGCTGGGGGAAGAACTGACCGTAATCGCAGATGAAGAAATCGCCGATCTTGAGCGACGTGCTGAAAAAGCGCGGCGCGTAACACGACTGGCCTGCCAGCAGGCCCATGCCTTTGTTGGGCGTGCCGAACGTGTGGGCGAAGATGCCCGTGTAGCCGTTGATGTCGCGGCCGGTGCCCTGGTGCACGAAAATGGACTGCGCGCCGTACTCTTTGATGATTCCCATCATCTTGTCGTAGACGATGTCCATCGCCTCATCCCAGGTGATGCGCTCCCATTTGTCTTCGCCGCGGTGCTCGCGTGCGCGTTTCATAGGGTAGAGCACGCGGTCTTTGTGGTAGACGACCTCTTTCGCAGCAAGGCAGCGAACGCACAATCTGCCCTGGTTGTGGGGGTTTTCCGGGTCGCCTTCGATGTGGTCGATAACGCCGTCTTTCACGTACACGAGCAGGCCGCAGTTGTTGTGGCAGCCCGGCGCCGTGCGCGCGTTGGTGCGGTAGACGGTCATCCCGTCTTCCTCCCATTGGCAAAGCCTGCCGGTCGGGTCGTCTTGGGGGACGTCGTTTTTGTGCGTTCCCGATCCGCCGAAGAAGTTCTTCGCGCTTTTCTGCTCGGTGCCGTCGGCTTTCGTCGTCGGCTTGCTCTCGACTGCCTTCGTTCTCATACCTGCTCCTTTCCTTTCGTTCTCGCTCGTCTTGATGTATCGCCTTGCCTTTCGGTCTGCTTGCCTTGCCGCGTTGGGTCTGTTGCGGTGCGGTGCGCCGCGGGGTGGTTCGGTTGCTGCTTCGCCGTCCGGCGCTGCGCCTGCCGCGCCCGCCGCTCAGCTCCGCGCTGCGCCGTGCCTGTTGTGCCTGCTGCGCCCGCCGCGCCATGCTATCCCGTACCGCTTCGCCGTCCAATTCCCCCGTACCGCTCTCCTGAGCTTCGCAATCCGGTGCTGCCGCGCCGCGCAGCACTGCCGCATCGCCGGTCTTCGCTGCATGAGGACGCTTTGTTCCGCTCGACTATCCCCTGTCTACACGTATAATTTTCCTAGCAAATGGGGAGGTAGCGCTTGAGGGAATTGGAATACCCTAGGACAAAGCTGACTACCCCTTTGCGTGTTTGAGCGGCGCGGAGCGCGCAATGCGGGCCGAAGCGGCGCAGAGCGCGCAAATTGGTTCGGGCGTCGCAAGGCTGCGCGGGCGCGAGGCGGACCGAAACGCTGCCAGGCTGCGCGCAGCGCGGGCCGAAACACCCCCAGGCAGTGCAGGTGCGAAGTGACGAGGAGAGGCGCGATCTTGAATATCGAAGTGCTCAGAGAGTTCTACGATCTTGCGCAGACGCGCAGCTTTTCGTCATCTGCGAAGAATTTCTACGTAACGCAATCGACCATGAGCAAGCATATCGCTGCGCTCGAGAAAGAGCTGGGCGTTACGTTGTTTCTGAGAACCTCAAACGGCATCGAGCTCACGTTGGTGGGGGAGCGGTTCCTTCCCGATGTAAAGCGGCTTTTAAACGATTACGATAAGGCTCTGTCGCGCATCAAACAGCCTGCCGATGGCGAGGGCAGCAAGATCAGGCTGGGGTATTTGTATTGCGCCACGAAAGGCTTTTTGAACGAGGCGTTGTCGGCGTTTCGCGTAAAGCATCAGAACGTTACCGTGGAATTCAAGGCCATGGAGATAGAGGACATCATTTCGGCGTTGCTGAAGGGAAAGTTGGACGTCGCCGTCACCACAGGCGTTTTTGCCTTTCCCGAGAGGTATGGATCGCGGGAAATCGTCCCAGATGAGATATGTGTTATCGCTCCTGCCGGGCATGAGCTTTGTGCGTACGACCGCGTGCGCATCGACGATCTTGTTTCGCGCGACGATGTGATTTTCCCGTATCGCGGGCTTGACGCGCCAGAGTCGAGCGCGCTGAGGAAGCTGCTGGGGCTCGAGGAGTCGATGCGAAGCGAGAGGAAGTTCCATTCGAATATCCTCACGCTCGAAACGCTGCTGATGTGCAGCAGCAAGGCGGTCATAACCTACGGGCATGTGTTTGAGTTCATGAACCAAGACGGCCTGCAGAAAATCTCGCTGAAATCCGAAGTCCCCCCGTTTAGCGTCAGGGTTGTTTGGGATAGGGTGCGCGAAACCCCTGCGCTTCTCTCCCTGGTGGACGAAATCAGCGCCGCCGCCCTGTAAGCAGCCGAGCGACCCGGAGATGTAATGTTCGGGCGTACCTGCGTGCGCAGGTAGGGACCGCCGCCCTGCTCGAGCGGCCGTCGTTCCGATCGAAGAGCCGTCTCGTCGCCCGAGTGGCCGTCGTTCCGATAGAAGAGCCGTCTCGCCGCCCGAACGAGCGTTGTTCCGTCCGAAGCGGGGGATCAAGGGGTTTGCCCCGCATCCCTTTGCGGATCGTTCGGAAGCCCAAGGACTGCGGGATTTGTCCCGCAGTTTTTGGGAATATAGCTCGACGGAGCCAGGGAATGCGGGCTTTGTCTCTTGGTCTTTGGTCGCGGTTTTGGGGACGGCCGCTGCGCCGCTCATCCTAACGCGGGGCAATCCTTCGGGCGCGGACTGAGAGGCAGGGGAATGCGGGTTTTGTCCGCAGCCCTTCTTGGGCCGATCCAGCGCGAAAAAGAGGCGTGCGCTTTTTCGCGTTTTCGCCTCGCACTAATGGCATTGCCGCGTGAAAAGCGGTGTGGCAAGCGTTGTAAAGGGTCGTGCGAAAAGGGGTGTAAGCTCCTGTCTCCTCAGCCACCTCTCGCGGTTTCATTCTGCGGCGTGACTCATTCACAAGCGGCTGGAAAGGCGTTTGCGGACGATGACTAACTGGGCGGTATCATGTTTCCAATCAGAAAGGAGCCAGCTATGAAGCTTACCGACGCAGAGCTCGATGCTATTTTGGCGGAAGGAGGGCTAGCCCTCAATCAAGAGTATTCTCCTCGGCACAGCTATAGAAAAGATGCGTACCTGTTCACCACCTGCACGGCTTGCGGTGTCGAGGCGCACTATCGCCTCAAGTACATTCTTGACAAGAACGCCATCCGCGAGCCCGTGTGCCGCGCGTGCTATTGGCGCAGCTGGTACGAAGACGCTCGGGGGCTATACGATTCCTCCGTGCAGCAGATGATCGATCGCGGCGTTCCCAGAAGCGTGCTCATCGAAGAAGGCGTTATCACCGAAAAGCGCGATGCGACTTGGGAAGAGGCTCAGCAGCTTGCCGACGAGCACGGCTACGATCTGGTGGATATCATCCGCGGCGTGCGAAAAGGTCAAGATGTGATGGTGGTGAAATGCCGCGCGTGCGGCAGGCAGACGGCCGAGCGACCCGGAGATGTTGAGTTCGGTTGTACCTGCGTGCGTAGCCGGGATCGCTCTTGCTGACAGAAAAGCGGAACCGCGTTTTTGAGGGATTGCTACAAGAGTGCTTCCTGAGGGGAAAAGACGAACTAGGCGATTGGGGACGATCGATATAATCTTAAACGGGTATTCTTCGAGAACCGTTTCTTTCGATCCTGAAGTTGCGCGCGAATGTGATCGGTTGCACCGTTTTGCTATTTCTTCTGGAAAAATGCCTGAAATCGAGGATCTGATGATGGCCTCATCGCGCGTTTGCCATGATGCAATCTCGGAAACGCGCAATGTGAAAGATTTCGATTGCCCGGGCGTGCCAATTGTCAACCCGTTTGAAGAGGGTGCGCTTTACTTAAACTCTTCAACAACATCAAGCAGATCTTGAAGAGAATGAACGCCTAGCTTTCTGTATATGTTTGCAATGTGCGTCTTTGCGGTAAGCGTTGAAATCCATAGTTCTTGTGCGATGTAGGCGGCATTGCGCCCCTTTGCCAAGATGCGTAGCACATCGGTTTCTCTGGGAGTTAGATGATACTGGTCGGCAACGGTGGCGCAGGCGTTTTCGAAATTACCCAACTCCGACGTGGTAGCGATCTTTTTCGGTTCGTGCTCGTTTTCCTGTTCTGCACCTTCTTGGATTCCGGACGGCGGAACATCCCCTTCTCCACTGAGGGTAAACCAAACATACACGGCCAAAATGGTGATGATGGGCACCAAAAGGAAGCCGGTAAGTTGGCTTTCGGTAATAACGCTTGAATGAGAAAAGACAACATGCCCCAAAAGAAAGCTCAGGCCGTAGCCGAAATAAACTGCGGCGCGGTTAATTCCAATTCTCAGAATAGGGCTTGACTGAGCCGATTGCGCAACGCTGATGGTGATAGCTAG
This sequence comes from Candidatus Aphodovivens excrementavium, assembly GCA_018715935.1. Taxonomy (GTDB): domain Bacteria; phylum Actinomycetota; class Coriobacteriia; order Coriobacteriales; family Eggerthellaceae; genus Aphodovivens; species Aphodovivens excrementavium. The sequence continues at coordinate 24,500 of DVKR01000021.1, read as the reverse complement.
CACCGCGAAATCGAAAAAATGAAATCCGGCAATCACGATTCCGCACGATATCGTCCAGCTCGGACTTTCGAAAGGCGACACCGAAACGCCCATCGCGCCAATGGAAAAGGCGATAAACGATACGGCAAGAACAATAATGAGAGCAAGCCTGGTCTTACGGTAATCGAGGAATGCTGCGATAAGGAGATAGGCCGCAGTTGCGCCTAATAAAGCAAGAGGATTTGTAGCCCCAATAAGAAATTGCTCAGTTTCTAGGTGAATTGATTGAACCATGCCGAACGACAGGCCGAAAACGATAGTTAGGATGATCATCAATTCAAAATGATGGCGCGAACGCTTGAAAGCATCGGCTATGTTGGACTCCGTAAGTTGCACACTGTCCGCGTCGTCGCCTTCCGCTGAAAAGCAATCGAAGTTATCCGCCTCACGCAAAAGATGAGCTCCGCGGATGTATAGCGATGCGGCGATCAGGGGGAGTATTGAAATAACGACAACCGCCGCCAAGAACGAAAGTTGTCCGAGCAAAAATGCCGCGAGTGTTCCGGCGACGGCGTGCAGCGAAGCGGTCACATTGGTTTTATAGCCGGAAATGCTGTAATAATTAGTGAGCCAAAACATCATTAAAATGCCCTCAGAGAGACCTGCAATCGCATTGGCGACCAAGTAAGGTGCCGGCAGGTCAGTGCAAAGCATTACCGTTGTTGAGGTTGTTCCCAGGCACGCAATTCCAAAGAAAACGAATACGCTAGGTATTTCAAGGCTGCTTATGCGCGAAAAAAGAGGCTGAAATAGCAGGGGATACAAGGCGAATGCGGCGGCGATAGAGAAGCAAAGTACGATTTGACGCAACCAAAGAACGTCAAGGACGTGAAAGGGGCTCGACGTGATCAGCGGCGCAAAAATGAGAATGGTGTGCCAGGCAAAAAGAATGCCAAACCCGTCGAGCTTTCGAGTTGTAATGTAGTCCTTCGACAGCTTTGCGGCAACCTCGTATTCGCTCATGCTGCCTCCCCCATTGGCCTACGTATACGCTATCTCGTCAGCTTCTAGTTGATATTGTGGTCTATAAGGGTAGTAGAGCGCAAGATAAATCGCGTAGTATTTTCATTGGGCTTTCTCTGTTCAAATATGGTGTATGAACTGCGAATATGTCAACGTCTACAACTCTGGGTTGTAGACAGAGGGAATCGATTTTACACCGCTTTAGTCAGCTGACATCATGATGAGGGCGTCGTCTTGAGGGTGGGTGTAATAGTTTTTCGCTATTCCAACATCTTGAAACCCTAGCGCTTTGTAAAATGCCTGAGCTCCGTAGTTTTTTGTTCGCACGAAAACACGGAGGCACCCTTTCGAGCTCTCGTTTCTGCGGGCGAATTGAACGAGGGCTTTTCCGACGCCGACTTTTCTGCATTCGCTTGCAACGGCGATCTTGAGAATGTCTACCTTATCGGGCGTGATCCAGTATCCGATGTAACCGCATACGGTATCGGCTTCGTCTTTTGCGACGAAATATCGCGCACAGGGGTTAAGCCGAAGGTCCTCAACAAACGCTAAGGGAGACCACGGGTCTGGGAAAGAGCTGATTTCTAGCGGCATTACGTCTCTAATATCGGCTTCTGTCATGGGAGCAATTCGAATGTTATTCATGGTGCACCGTCCCTGCTTTTCCTTATTCGCACTTTATTTTCGGGATTAGGGCTGCTTAGACCAGATTCTTGAAGCATGAAATCGAAAAATCCTTCTGCAGAGGGTAGGAGGTGTAGCGCGGCAGTACTTCGTTTCATATTCCCGCGTCAAACGTTACACATTTGCGATGGATGTGCCACCCGGCGCCGCGTTCTATGTTTCAGCTAGCGCTTTTGCAGAGAGAAGGGAGTCAAGGCGGGCGCGAGATGAAACAGACGAGTAAGCAAGGAGGTGTCCGGATGATAAACGAATACGACAAATCGATCTATAAAGATCAATGGCGATGGCAAGAGGGGGAGTTCGAAGTTACGCGATCTTCGGTATGGACTGGCCCTGGCTGTCACAACGGGTGCGGTGTTCTGTACTACACCAAGGACGGAAAGCTGGATCATGTAGAGGGCGACCCCAACTTTCCCTACAACCAAGGCAGACTGTGCATGCGCTGTCTCGATATGGCAGAGGCCGTGTATCACAAAGATCGCTTGAAGTATCCCTTGCTGCGTGATGGGGAAAAGGGCGAGAACAAATGGAAGCGCATCACGTGGGATGAGGCTTTCGACTGGATCGAAGAGAAGTACGCCGAAATTTGTGAGACGATCAAGCAGTATCCCGGCGGAATAGGGCCGGAGGGCATCGTGGGCCTTGCCGGCACTGGCCGTAACACTATGTGGCATATCGCTATGGTGATCCGAGCGGTTTTCGGAAGCCCCAATCTTGCTACTGCTTTTCTTAGCGGTGAATCGTGCTATCAACCGCGTATGCTTGCCAACATGCTCAAAGGCGGCGACTGCTGGATCCTGGACGCAGCTCAAACCTTGCATGATCGCTACGATAATCCGCAGTGGCAAAAGCCCGAGCTGATGGTCGTGTGGGGCAACGAGCCCCTGTCTTCTAACGGTGACGGCTTTATGGGGCATTGGCTTGTTGATCTCATGCGCATGGGAACAAAGCTGATTGTGATCGATCCGGCGTTAACGTGGCTTGGGGCACAGGCAGACATGTGGTTGAAGATCCGCCCTGGAACCGACTGCGCTCTTGCTTTGGGCATGCTTCACGTGGTTATCAACGAAGAGCTATACGACAAGGAATTCGTTGAGAATTGGACCTATGGATTCGACGAGCTTAAAGAGCATGTACAGGAGTGGACGCCTGAAAAGACCTCCGAGGTTACGTGGGTTCCTGCAGAGCAGATAATTGAGGCTGCGCGCATGTATGCTGCGGCAAAGCCTGCAGCAGTGCAATGGGGTCTTGCGATCGACCAGCAGGTGTCCGGCATGGAAGCCGGTATGGCGATCAACGATCTTGTTGCCATGACAGGCAACTTGGATGTTCCAGGTGGCAACATCATCGTTCGCTATGCTTACAACAGCTCAAAGAAGTATGGCTGCGGAATGGAATTTATCAGCAGCGAAATGGAGGACAGACGCGTTGGCTTAAGCGAGTCGCCGCTGTGTTCTTCCGGCTTCACCGTGTTCGTTCCTTGCGATCGCCTAATAGAGCAGCTGGAATCGGGCGAGCCTTATCCTATCCAGATGTTGTGGTGCGAAGGCAGCAATGCCATCGCCAACATGGCGGGAGACGCACCTCGCGTATATCGCGCCTGGAAGAACGTTCCTTATACCGTTGTGGTGGATCTGTTCATGACGCCGACGGCGGTGGCGTTTGCCGATCTTGTTTTACCAGCGGCCATGAGCGTTGAACGCAATTCTTTCCGTTCGTGGTGGCAACCATTGCGCGCTATTACCGCTTCAGCGGATAGATACTACGAGGCGAAAGCGGATGAGGAAATTGTCTTTGAGCTTGGAAAGCGTTTCCGTCCGGACTTCTTCGGCCAGTTCGACCAGCTTGAAGACTTTCTTACTTGGATGATCCAAGATGAAGGCAACGGCGTCGACTACACCTATCCCGAGTTAACCGAAAAGGTGTATGACTACTGGGATTTCAACGAAACGTACAAGAAGTACGAAAAAGGCATGCTTCGCCAGGATGGACAGCCGGGCTTTGTAACGGCAACGGGGCTGTATGAGTTCTATTCGCCGGTGTTCGAGGTGCTCGACCTTCATCCGCTCGCTTCATATTGCGAGCCATACGAAAGCCCGTACCGTACTCCTGAATTGTACAAAGAGTATCCCTATCTGCTCACTACCGGTCACAGGCAGGCGGGATTCTTCCATTCCGAACATCGACAGATGCCCTACATGAGGCAATTCTGGGAAGATCCCGTGTGCGATATCTCGCAGTCGATTGCCGACGCCGAAGGGGTTCGAGAAGGAGATTGGATCTGGATCGAAAACGAGCGAGGCAAGTTCAAACAAAAGGCGCACATTGCACCCGGCTTGCTTGAGGGTCTGGTAAGGGCGCGCCATGGATGGTGGTTCCCTGAGCAAGAGGGCGCCGAGCCGAATCTGTTTGGCGTGTTCGACTCGAATTCGAACAACGTAACGACGCTGGGCGTAACGGGACGCTCCGGATTCGGCGCCCCTTACAAGAGCCTGTTGTGCAAAGTCTACAAGGTAACGGAAGAAAACGATTGCTCGCCTAGCGAAATCGTAACCAAGGGAGGAGGGTTTGGTGGCAATGACATTACCAAGTTCTTCGGCGAATGAGTACGGGATTCTCATTGACTACGAATTTTGCACGAACTGCCATACCTGCGAAGTTGCGTGTCAGAAAGAGCTAGGCCTTGCTCCTCATGAATGGGGAATTAAGGTGCTGGAATACGGCCCAGTTGAGCTTCCTAACAATAAATGGGAATGGGTTAACCTGCCGCTTCTGACGAGCAGGTGCAATCTTTGCGCAAGCAGGACGGCGGTGGGCAAGCTCCCCACCTGCGTGCATCATTGCCAAGCAGGAATTATGTACTACGGGAAGCTGGACGAGCTCGCCGAGAAGTTAAAGGAAAAACCAACCCAGGTTTTGTTCTCTCGGTAGTCATACGAAATGGCGATGCGCTGCTGCTCGCGTATCGCACGGTAGCCTCCCGTCCGGCAAAGGCGGGAGGCGGTTAGGTGGGTGATGACATGACAGGGACAAGCACAGCTCGTTCAGGTTATGCGTGGGTTGTTGCCGCTGCGGGCTTCCTTACGCAGATTCTTTCAAGTATGGCGGTTGTTCTTTGGGGCGTTAACTTGGCCACCGTGGCAGGTGACTTCGGTGTAGAAACGACTGAGCTCGCCATCGGCGCTTCGCTTTTCGGCATTTTTTATGCAGGCACTTCGGTGTTCTGGGGCAATTTGGCAGACCGCATCGGTTTGAGAAAAGTAGTTGCTATTGGCGGTATTACGGGTGCTGCGCTTTTGGTGGTTGCCGGCTTGGCTACCAACGACGTAATGAGCCTTGTGGTGGTGTATGCATTGGCTGGAATTATGCTCGGCGCTATCGGCAACGGTGTTACGCCAAAGCTTATTAGTGTTTGGTTTGCAACGCACCAGCGCGGCAAGGGCTTCATGATCTGTATTTTGGGCGGGTCGCTAGCGGGAGCCACAACAGGCGTTATCGCGCCTATCTTCATTGGCATGGGCGGGTGGCGTTTTTGCTTTGAGGCGATTGGCGCTATCGGTTTGGTGTGCATGATCCTTGCTACGATTTTCATTCGTGATAGCCCGGCGGCTATTGGTACTGTTCCCTTAGGTGCTGCAAAAGAAAACGAAGAGCTTGTGGATCAAAAAGCCGTTGACGTAGACGCGAAGAAGGCGAGCAATGTTGATCGCATGATCAGGATTATGAAGATGCCCAAGATGTGGATTATGGCTGTCGCGGTTATTTTGTTCCAGCTGTATTACACGGGGCATCAGACATACTTCGTAGCTTCGCTTGCTGCCCATGGGTACGATCTTGCTTCTGCGAGCTTGGGTGCGACGGTGGTTTTGCTGGGATGCTCCCTTGGCTATATCATCTTTTCGCCATTGAGTGACCGTTTCGCCAGAAAGACGGTGCTTGGTTGGCTGATGGTTTTGTCCGGCGTCTTCTATTTCGCTCTTTACTACATGCTCGAAGGCAGTTTCGACATTATCGCCATTTACGCTGTTGCGTTTTGCAGTGGCTTGTGCCTCGGGGCGTTCGCGATCATTCAGTCGGTTGAAAGCGAGCTATTCCCTCCAGACCTTCGAGGCGCTGGTCCAGGCTTCATCTCTTCGTTGAGTCTTATCGGTCGGTTCTTCGGCCCGCTGCTCGCGGCAGCAGCTATTGGAGCTTTTGGCGGTATCTCGTGGAGTTACATGTTGGTTGCTGCTCCATGCACGCTCATCGGCGGCATCATCGTGCTGATCTTTATTCCGAAAACTGCTGGCAAGTACGGCGATCCTATGGCAGAGCAGTATTTGGCTCAGAAAACCCAAGCGCAAGCTCCTATTGAGGAATAGGTTTCGGTCGTTTTGTTGGCGCGCAACCTTTGGTATGTGGTTTTGTTGCAAAGGGGGTTAGATTATGGCTTCTATGGAAAAGGGAGGATTCAGGCCTCCTCCTCTCGGAAAGGTTCTTTGGAAATGCGCAGAATGCGGTACGTTTAATGCTGCTTCCGCTGAAGTTTGTAAGAAGTGTGGTGCCGCAAAGGTAATCGATGAGACTATCGCCGGAGCTACGGTGGCTCCTATTACCGATTCGGAACGCAAGCTTAAACGCGATTAGGCGAGATCGCGCCGCGCCTCCGTCGCATGGCGTTGAGATATCGTGCTCGACTTTTGGTTCGGCGCTTTGTTGGGAGGCGCGGTGCGTTTTCGAAAGAGGAGGGTGAAATGAGTAAAACCTCGGTGAGCCCTAAGTATGCGTGGGTAGTTGCAGGAGCAGGCTTCCTCACTCAGATAATTGCGTGCTGGGGCGTTCAGATATTCGGCATGACGTTGGGTTCGATCTCCGAAGATTTAGGGGTGGAACAGACATCCATTGCAATTGCCGCATCGCTTTTCGGCCTGTTCTATGCCGGCTTTTCCGTGCTGGCGGGAAATCTTGCCGACAAGATCGGTATTCGCAAGGTGATGGGTGTCGGGTCTCTCATTGCGTCTGTCATCTTGCTTGCGACGGGAATGCTGGCAACAGGACCTGTGAGCGTTATCGTTGGTTATTCGGCTTTTGGAGTGTTTCTTGCAAGCATTGGCGCAGGTGTGACGCCGAAACTGGTGGGGACATGGTTCTCTAACCATACACGTGGCAAGGGCTTCGCCCTTTGTATCGTTGGCGGCTCTTTGGGCGGTGTCATGATGGGCGTTATCGCACCTATCTTCATTACTGCAGGCGGATGGCGTCTTTGCTTCGAGGCAATTGGTGGGATCGGCATCGTGGTTGCGATTTTGTCTTTCTTGCTCATTCGCGATAGCCCTGCTGCCATGGGGACGGTTCCATTTGGTTCCGACAAGGAAGAAGCCGCTGTGGTTGACCAGTCGGTTGTGGACGAAGCTGCTCGAACTGAATCGAGCGTCGCGCGCATCAAACGTCTGTTTAAGATGCCAAACCTCTGGAAGATGATCGTTGTTTACGTGGCCTTCCAGCTCTACTACATGATGCACCAAACATATTTTGTGTCAGCTTTGACGTCTGCCGGCTATTCAATCACGGTTGCGGGCTTGGTGTCCTCGCTGCTATACGTAGGAATCTGTATCGGTCAAGTGGTGTTCCCCTCGCTCAGCGATAAGTTCGCGCGCAAGAACATTCTCGGCGTGTTGATGGTGGCGGCGAGTGCGCTGTACCTGTGCGTGTATCCGGTTCTCACTTGGGAAACGCCGGCTACGATTGTCTTTGTGCTTGCGTTCTTTGTTGGCATCATTATCGCGGCAAACGCAATGCTACAAACGGTGATGACCGAGCTGTTCCCGCCCGACTTACGCGGCGCAGGTCCTGGCATGGTTTCTACGTTTGGTTTGATAGGCAGGTTTGGCGGTCCTATTTTGGGCGGTTGGTTCATTGCGAGCATGGCGGGTGGCAATATGCTTGCCTATCCAATCCTGGCTGCCCCCATTGCGCTTATTGGCGGTCTGGTTGCTTTGATAACGCTTCCAAAGACGGGTGGCAAGTACGGAGATCCTTTGGCGGAGAACTACATGAAGGGAAAGGCTGGGGAATAGCTTATCAACGCTGACTCGGCGATGCACCAAGGGCTCTTTATAATTTGGCTCTGCTGGAATTTGCACCAGCAGAGCTTTCTTTCGCTTGGGGTATGATTTGTCGCGTTCGGGTTTAGGGAGACAATTCATAGCTGGGATGCAGTTCATTCCGTCCGCAATAACGCAAAAAAGCGCACGTCCCCTTTTCGTCATGATGCTACTTTGGTGATGCTCAATGTGAAAGGCTTCGACTACCTGGGCGCGCCAATTGCCAACCTGTTCGAAGAAGGCGCGCCTTTGTAGTTGGGCGTAGCGTCCGTGTTTTCATTTTAGGCAAAGCCCCGTTCTTTTTCTGGCGCGAGCTCCTACAGCTCCACTTCGTCGTAGTTGAGGCATGTCGGCTTGTAAATCGCTACGAATTCGGTGGGGGTTAAAGCGGGAACGGGGGAGCGCGTAAATTCCTTTTTGTTTCGCGTGACGATAAAATCGACGTTTTGTCTCAGCGCTGAATAAGCGATGAGAGCGTCTTCGTAATCAGGCATGTCGCTTTTGGCAGCTTGCCGGGAATCGCTTGCGGTAACATCGAGAACGTCGAACAAAACGTCAAGCTGCCGCGCCATGTCGCGAGATGCTTGCTTTGACAAGCAGCCTCGACTATGGAGCAAATATACGATGTCGGTTGTGGAGGACACCGACAGGCAGACGTCCATTTTCTTGAAAACGGCTACATCGTATGCGGCAAAAGCGTCTGCGACAAACGCTGTTTTCCCTAGAATGTCTATTACGACGCAGGTGTCGAAGAGAACTTTCATGCTTGCCTCTACAGCGTGATGCGAGACAAGCGCTCGCACTTCAGGTCGTCAAGCGTCTCCTCGACCTCCAAAGGGGCGATGCCTACGAGTTGACGCATGAGCTCCCTGCGGCGTTGCCCCGTATTGTCGTTTTTTAAAAGCCACGTGGGAACCTGTTGCGTTTCGTCGAGGTGCTGATACAGCCCGCGGATTGCCTGAGTGGTAGATATGCCGGCCTGGGACAGCACGTTGTCTCCGCGCCGTTTTAGATCGCTTAACTCGCCGGGGAAGCGAACGTTTAAAGTCGAGCTCCGTGTCATTTCTCCTCCTTTTTCAAGATATGGTAGCAAGTTGCATTACGTAATGCAATGTAATATCAGACATGAGAAAAGCGACCGCGGGGGAAAGCGGCCGCCCCCTTCACGTTGGAAAGCGAGGAGACGCATGATCTACACCGCGCTTACGAACAAAGCGATGCGAATTGCCTATGCGGCGCACGAGGGTCAGGTTGATAAGTGCGGCATGCCCTACATCGCGCATCCGCTGCATGTTGCCGAGCAAATGGACGACGAGACTTCCACCTGTGTGGCGCTGCTGCATGACGTTGTGGAGGATACCGATGTAACGCTTGACGATCTCGCCCGGGAATTTCCGCCCGAAGTGGTTGAAGGCGTTCGCCTTATGACTCACGAACCGGGCGTAGGCTACCTCGATTACGTCCGCGCGATTAAGGGTCATCCCGTTGCCGTTAAGGTAAAGCTGGCGGATTTGGCCCACAACTCCGATCAAACGCGGTTCGCCGGCTGCGACGTTTCGCTCGAAAAGATTGCAGCCTACCAGCAGAAATACGCTGCCGCCCGAGAAGTGCTGCTGGGCTAGGCCCTGCGTTTCCGGGTGGCTGCTCGTCACCTCCCTATTCCTGCTATCAATTCGAATGAGGGCTAGGTACTGCGTTTCGGGGTCGCTGCCTGTCAATTCTCGCCCCTGGCTGAAATCCTCAATGCCAAGCTGTCTTCCGGTGTGCGCGCAACTGTCTGGAGGTTCTTGCCTCGAGGCTCTTTTTAATGCGCCTCAAAGTGGTATAACGGGGCTGTGCAGGCAAGTTTTGAGAGGCGATGATTCCACGATGAAGATCACAAGCGTGCAGGCAATTCCGGTAAGGCTTCCGCTGCCTCATGTGATGGAGTGGGCGACGGGTCGCATGACCGCGCAGTCGCACGTGCTCGTGCGCATCATGACCGACGAGGGGATTGAAGGCATAGCCGAAGCCATTCCGCGCGAAAACATCTATGGCGAAACGCAAGTGGGCATGGTGCACGTGGTCACCCGCCATCTCGCGCCCCTCATTGAGGGGATGGATCCGTTCGACACGGAGAAGATCCATGAGAAGATGGATTTCATCAAGAGCAACCTAGCGGCGAAGGGCGGCATCGACGTAGCGCTTTGGGACATCATAGGGAAAGCGTGCGGCAAGCCGATCTTCAAGCTGCTTGGCGGCTATCGCGAAAGCATCGCCCCTAGCAGGATTTTGTGGCTTTCCAGCGACGAAGTGCTGCAGCAGCAGGCAAAAGAACTCAACGAGCGCGGGTATCGCGCGTTCAAAGTGAAGGGCGGCGCCGATCCCGAGGCCGACATCCGCCGCATCCATCTGCTGCGCGAGGTGGTAACGCCCGACACGAAGCTCTACATCGACGGAAACCAGCTCTACACCTACTTCGGCGCAAAGCGCGTCTACGACGAAACGCGCGGCGAGCTCGACTACTTCGAAGAGCCCATCAACGCCCAAAACGAGCGCGACCGAGTGCGCTTGGCGCATAGCATCGACATCCCCATCACGGGCGACGAAAGCAACTTTACCATGGGCGACATTGCTCACCAGATCGATATCGACGCCCTTTCTATCCTGATGATAAAGATCCCGCGTTCCGGGTTTACGCTTGGCCGCAAAATCGCTTCGCTGTGCGATGGCTTTCAGCGCCCGATGATGATAGGGTCGCAATCGGAAAGCGATTTGGGGATGACGGCTATCGTCCACATGGCATGCGGAATGAAGGCGTTCGAATGTCCGTGCGAGTTCATGGACTTTGAGCAAGAAGGGCGCCCGAGTCTCATAAACGAGTCAATTCGTTTTGAAGGCGGCCGCGTGTATGCTCCTGAAGGTTCTGGCCTGGGCGTGACCCTTGACGAGGACGCGGTGGCAAGGTACACGGTAGAGCTGTAGCGGCTGGCGGTGCGGGTGTGGTCGCACGGGCGGTGCGGCGCGCTCGCACGGTGCCCCACGCCCGCACGGGCGCTGTGGCGTGCTCGCACGGCACCCCCACGCACGCCCGCACCTGGGCTCGGCTCGTAACGTTTCGTCCGAATAGCCCGCATGGGTTCGCATTGCGCTCGAAAAACCATATTTATCTGGACTTTTGCTCAAACCATAGAGCCGGAATGCGCTTTTTCACAAAGTATTGCTAAAATATGAAAGGTTTGCACCCATGAGCTCAGTTCGTGCCGCATGTGCGGCGGCGGGGATTTTGGCTTGCAAACGCGGGAGCGGTGCGTTGGGGGCGTGCCGACAAACGCGTGGGCAAACGCATGGGCAAACCGCGCTGCGCGCTTTGGGCGCACGGCGAGGCGGGCAATCGGCGCGAGGAGCTGCGTGATATCGTTCGAACAGGGTCTTATCGTGTTTGCCGTGGCGGCTGTCGTCACGTATATCATGGTGCCTGTTTCCAAGCGTATCGCCCATGCCTTGGGCGCAATCGATTACCCTTCCAATCGGCGCGTTAACACCGACCCCATCCCGCGCTGCGGCGGCATCGCGCTCTACTGCGGGTTTTTGGCGGGCTGCTTCACGGTGTACATCGGGAATGTTTTTTTCGGCTGGGGCGCGGACGACTATTTCGTCATGCAGGATATAGACTATCGCCTGCTGTTCGTGGGCATGACGTTTATGTTTTGCGTCGGCTTGGTTGACGACATCGTTCAGCTTTCCGCCCCGGTAAAGCTTGCGGGTCAGATTGTCGCCTCGCTTATTGTTGCGGCCTCGGGTGTTTCGGTGGAAGCCGTCAGGCTTTTGGGGAGCAACTACCTTGAGCTTACGTGGCTGGATGTGCCCATTACCGTGCTTTACCTGGTGGTATTCGCCAATGTAATCAACCTCATCGACGGCTTGGACGGCTTGGCGGCGGGCATTGTCGCCATTGCGGCAGTGGGTTTGTTCATACTCACGGCGAACCGCGGCAGCACGTTTCTTGCCTTGGCGTGCCTGGCGCTCATTGCGGCGTGCGTGGCGTTTCTCAGGTTCAACTTCCATCCGGCAAGCGTGTTCATGGGCGATTCCGGAGCGCTTTTGCTCGGTCTCATCCTGGGCGTGGTGTCGGTAACGGGCGTGGTGCGCACGCAGAGTTTCGTGGTGATGCTGGTTCCTTTCGTTATCGCAGGCGTGCCGGTGCTCGATACGCTTTCGTCCATCGTTCGAAGAAGGCACGAGCACCATCCGGTGGGCGAAGCCGACTTGGAGCATATTCATCATCGCCTGGTTCGTTTCGGTATGAGCCAGCGAACGGCGGTGCTTGTGCTCTACGGCTGCTCTGCCTTGCTGGTGGGCTGCGCCTGCTTCCTTATCGGCATGCCGGTTCGCGTGCAGGCGCTGGTGTTTGTGGTGCTGTTCGTGGGCGGCATGGTGGCCGTGTGGTTTCTGGGCTTGGCTCATCCGGTGCTGCGCCATCATTATGAGGGAAAAGGGAAGCGCGGGCCGCGCGTTCCGCACGTGAAAGCCGCCGGTTCGGCTTCGGATCCTTCCAAAGTCGAACCTTCCGATTCGGCCCAAGCTGGATCCGCAGACGCCGACGCCCCGACCCGGGCTGCACGCGCCGGCAAATCCAAAGGCGGGGGTGAATGATGGCCTCTCCCGACGTTGTAAAGGCCCGCAAGAAAGCCGCGCTTGCCGTGGCGGTTGTTGCCGTTTTCGTGGTGGCGTGTTTGATGGTAGTTGAGGCCGTTGGCATGCTCGCCCAGTCCAAAGGCATTGTCGAGGGGCGTGAAGTTGCCGACTCTGGCGCTGTGGAAATAACCGAAGTGGAGGTTCCCGACGAGCCGTTCTACGTGCTGCTTATCGGGTCCGACTCGCGCAAAGGCACAGCACTCTACACCGGAAGGGCCAACGAGCATTCCCAGGTAGACCAGCGCTCTGACATCATGACGCTCATGCGCGTAGACCCCTACACGCCAACCATCACGCTGGTGACGGTGCCGCGCGACACCAAGCTGGAGGGAACCAGCGAGAAAATCAACGAGGCGCTTGCTGCCGACAACGACCCCCAAGCGGTGGTGAGCGTGGTAGAGCAGCTGACGGGCGTTGAGATAGACTACTACGCCATGACGACGTTCATTGGCTTCGAGGACTTCGTTGACGCGCTGGGCGGCGTAACCGTAGACGTTCCCCAAACCGTCACGGTTCCCGACCCGTCTACGGCGAAAGACGTGCAGGTTAGCGCAGGCGACGACAAGCAGCTCAACGGATCTCAGGCGCTCGTTGTGGCGCGCGCACGCAAGGAGTACGGCGACAACCAAGAGGCGTTGCGCCAGATCAACGTACGAAACATAGAGGAATCCATCATCTACAAGGCCCTTGACGCCTGCTTTTCCTCGGGTTCGAGCGGCGGCGCGTTCCCGCGCATGCTCGATGCGCTGTTCGGCAACGTTACCACCAATTTGGATTACAACGTCGTGCGCGAGGTGGCGTATCAGATCGCCGAAAACATCGACGCGCTTACGTTCTACAGCTGCACAGGTCCCTACGAGGGAGAAAACGACGAAAACGATCTGTGGACCGTGGAGGAAGACAAAGAGGCGTGGGCCGAGCTCATGGCTGCCGTTGACGCCGGGGAAGACCCAACGGGCATTGTGCCAATTCCGGAGTTTCCCAACAGTTAGCCCATAAAAGGTAAAAATAGAGTAAACAGTATAGTAGAGTGAATAGGTTAGCGGTTCGGTTGGACTATGGGTAAGCGACGCTTGCAACAGGCGAGATGAAGCTTGAAGCGTGAAAAGCGAAGCTTGCAGTAAGCGAAAGGCGAAAAGGCACAAGCGAAAATGCAGTTGAGACGCAGCTGCGTGCCGTAAACCAAAAGGATTACGTATCGTGTTCAAAACCTTATCGACCATACTTAAGGACAACTGGGAGTGGCGCAAGCAAATCAGCCGCTTGGCGTTGTTCGAATTGGTGAAGAAAAGCCGCGGAGCGGTTTTGTCGTGGGCGTGGTTTTTCATCAAACCCGCCATGTACATCTTCTGTTTCTGGTTCGCGCTCGACGTTGGCCTGCGCACTGGATCGGGCATGGCAGACTCCGGCAGCGGACCTTACATTCTATGGCTGTGCGCCGGGCTTATCCCCTGGTTTTTCATTCAGGACATGTTGGGATCCGGCATCGACGTCTATCATCGCTACTCGTATTTGGTGAACAAAATTAAGTTCCCCCTAAGCGGCATCTCAACCATCTACACAAGCGCCTCGATGCTTGTGCACCTTATGCTGGTGGTGGTGCTGTTCGCCATATTCTTCCTCTGCGGCATGAAGCCGTCCATCTATCTTCTGCAGGTGCCGTTGCTGCTGGTGATGATGTTTGTGTTCTGGGACATGGCCTCTATCCTGTTCTCACAGCTTTCGGGTATCAGCAAAGACTTCGCCAACCTCATGCACGCCCTGTCTACGCCGTTTTTCTGGCTATCGGGTGTTATCTTCGACGTGCAGAGCATTCCCATTGACTGGATTCAGACGCTGCTGTTCTTCAATCCCATCACGTTTTTCACGTCGGCCTATCGCGGCGCCTTTTACGACAACACGTGGTTCTGGGAAGATCCGGTTATGCTGGGCGGCTTCGCCATCGTGTTTGTGGTGACGCTGGTGCTTATGGTGGTCATCTACAAGAAGTTTAACGAGGAGGTGGCCGATGTCCTCTAGCGAGCAGGCAAAACAGCAGCCTCAGGAGGCTCAGCTCTCCGATGCGAAGGATCTGCATAAAACCAGCGTGAGCGACGAAGTGGTCATCCGCTTCGACGACGTCACCAAAACCTACAACCTGTACAAAAACGATCGCGGCCGCTTTCTGGGCATCTTCAATTACAAAAAGAAGAGCGTGTTTCTGGGCAGCGTAGACGCGAACAACCACCTTTCCTTTGAAATAAAAAAGGGCGAGGCGGTGGCGTTTTTGGGGCGCAACGGAGCCGGCAAGAGCACCGCGCTAAAAATGGTTACCGGGGTAACGCACCCCACGAGCGGCACGGTTGAGGTGAAGGGGCGTGTGAGCGCGCTGCTGGAGCTGACGGCGGGGTTCGACATGCAGCTCACCGGGCGCGAGAACATCCATCTGCGTGGGCAAATCCTTGGGCTCACCAAACGCGAGATCGCCGAAATCGAGCCTGGCGTGGTTGACTTTGCGGAGCTGGGCCTCTACATCGACCAGCCCATGCGCACCTACTCCAGCGGTATGAAGGCGCGCTTGGGGTTTGCGTTTGCCGTGGCGATAGATCCGGAAATCCTTGTGGTGGACGAGGCCCTTTCGGTGGGCGACCGCGCTTTTCAGAAGAAGTGCATTGCGCGCATCCGAGAGATTATGATGGACGAGAACGTAACGGTGCTGTTCGTCACGCATGCGTCGGCCATAGCAAAGGAATTCTGCAGCCGCGGTATCGTACTTGACAAAGGAACCAAGGTGTTCGAAGGATCCATTGACGACGCTACGGCCTACTACGAGGCGAACTACTAGGAGAACCGCTGCAAGATTGCGCAGGTTTGAGGAGGCAGAAGTGACTAAAACGAATGCGTTTGCAGCTATCCTGGCCGGCGGGTCGGGCACGCGCATGGGAAACATGGAAAAGCCCAAGCAGTTTCTGATGCTGGGGGAAAAGCCCATTCTCATCCACACTGTAGAGAAGTTTTGCATTTCGAACTGCTTTGACGCGGTGGTGGTGCTGTGCCCCGAGACGTGGCTACGCCAAACGCAAGACCTTCTGAAAAAGCATTGCCCCGCCTTTGCCGACAAAGTGGTGGTGACGGCAGGCGGCGTCACGCGCAACGACACGGTGATGAACGCCATCGAGTATTTCGAGCAGAACTGCGAGGTGGATGCCGAGAGCATCATCGTCACCCATGACGCGGTGCGGCCGTTCGTTTCGCAGCGTATCATCGAGGAGAACATCGTTGCGGCACGTGCGCACGGGGCGTGCGACACCGTCATCCCGGCAACCGACACCATCGTGGAAAGCCGCAACGCAGAAACCATTTCCGCCATTCCCGACAGGCGCAACCTCTATCAGGGCCAAACGCCGCAGTCGTTCAATTTGAACAAGCTCAAAGAGCTGATGGAGAGCCTCACCGAGGAGGAGAAGGGCATTCTCACCGACGCGTGCAAGATCTTCGTGCTGCGCGGGCAGGACGTGGCTTTGGTGCGCGGCGACTCGTCCAACATGAAAATCACCTACCCGCAGGACATGCGCCTCGCTCAGGCTCTGCTGGGCGAATAACAGGGGGCTTATATGCTGAATTGCGTGTACCGACTCATAGCCCCGCGCTCTATCGAGCCTGTGCAGGTGGAGGTTCCCTCGGCAGACTTGCAGGTTGTGGTGCGTCCCACGCATCTATCCATCTGCAACGCCGACATGCGCTACTATCTGGGCACGCGCGGTGCCGAAGTTCTGGCAAAAAAGCTCCCCATGGCGCTTATCCACGAGGGCATTGGCAAGGTTTTGCTTGACGCCACTGGCACGTTTAAACCGGGCACGCGTGTGGTGATGCTTCCCAACAGCGCAAGCGAGACCGACCCGTACATCGGCGAGAACTATCTGCGCACAAGCAAGTTCTGCGGCAGCGGCTTCGACGGGTTCATGCAGGAGTGCGTGTATCTGCCCGAGAGGCGCGTGCTGGCGCTGCCTGACGTGCTGGAAGACGAAGTTGCAGCGTTCACGGAGATCGTAAGCGTGGGGATGCATGCCGTGCGTCGTTTCTGCGGCATTGCGCATGAGCGACGCGACGTCATTGGCGTGTGGGGCGACGGCAACCTGGGCTTTATCGTGGCGCTGCTGCTGCGCATCACCGTGCCTAACGTACGGCTTGTGGTGGTGGGGCGCAACCCCAACAAGCTAGCCGAGTTCACGTTCGCCGACGATACGTACGTGTCCTACGACGTGCCCGACAATCTGTTGGTTGACCACGCATTCGAATGCTGTGGAGGCGACGGCTCGGCGGCGGCAATCGACCAGATCATCGGCTGCATCAAGCCCGAGGGCACCATTTCGCTTTTGGGCGTGTCGGAAAACCCGGTTCCCATCGACACGCGCATGGTGCTGGAGAAGGGCCTGCGCCTGTTTGGCAGCAGCCGCAGCAGCCGCGAGGATTTCCAGGCAACGCTTGCGCTCTACGAGCAACACCCCGAGGCGCTGGAGTATCTGGGACGTTTGGTGGGCAGCGTGCGTCCCGTAAAATCGGTTGCGGATATGGCCAGCGCGTTCGAGTCTGACACCAGCAAGCTCATGGGCAAAACCATTATGGAGTGGAACGCGTAAGGCGGTTGGGTATGGGAGCTTTGCGCACGGTGGCGGTGCATGCCGCTGCAGGGGTGTTTAACGGGCTGTATAAGCTTTTCTGCCTAGGCAAGCGGCGCGACGAGGTGCTGTTCGTTTCCCGCAAGGCGGATGCTCCTTCCTACGACTACCTGGAATGCGGTGCGGCGTTCAAGCAGCGCGGGCTTGCGCCCGTGTATCTCACTCAGCGCTTAGGGGCGAAGACGGTTTTCCCGTATGCATGGCTGGTGCTGCGCGAGATATATCATCTGGCGCGGTGCAGGGTGTGCGTGATCGATCGATACGACCCGGTGGTGTGCCTTATTGACTTCGCCTGCGAGTCGCCCACGGAGGCAGAGGCGCTTGCACTCCATCACGACTTTCCGCGCGAGCCCATGGTGGTGCAGCTGTGGCATGCGTTCGGCGCGTTCAAGAAGTTCGGCTATCAGGCGCTTGACATCGCCGAGGGGCATTCCACCGAAGAGGCGACGCTGTTTAAGATCCATCGCAACTACTCGTGGGTAGTTTGTTCGGGCGAGGGCGCCCGCGCGGGCTTTGCCGAGGCGTTCGCGTGCCCGAAGGAGCGCGTGGTGCCGCTTTCGCGTCCGACGCAGCGGCGCATGAGGGAGCTTGCGCAACAAGTGGCGGCTGCCGGCGAGAGCATGCGGCAGACGGCGGATGGGCAGGCGGAATGGGAAGCAGGCGGCCAGCCGCAGTGTGAGGCGGCCGCGCAGGCCTCCGCACCCCGCAAGTCCGCATCCCGCAAGCCCGTGGTTCTGTTTGCGCCTACTATCAGGAAATATGACAAGACAGCGCATCCTGTGCAAGACCTCATGGAGCGGGCTGGCGAGCTGTTTGCGCAGGCCCCTTATGAAACGCACTGGGCGCTGCACCCCCTGGAAAGCGGCAAGGAAGCGGCGGGAGGCGTTCCCGCTCATGTTTTGGAAGCCGACTTCGTGGTAACCGACTACTCATCTATCGTCTATGAGGCGTATCTGCTGGGGAAGCGCGTGGTGTTCTTCGTGCCGGACATCGAGCATTACCGGCACTCGCCGGGGCTCAACGTCGACCCTACCAACGTATGCCCAAAGCTTTGCGCACGCACGCAAGACGAGCTTCTTGCAATGCTGGAGACGTGGGCGCAGCATCCCGAAACGTATCCGCACGAGCAGCTGGAGCGTTTCGTTGACGGTGCGTTTGAAGGATCGGACGAAGACCCTGCGGCAGACATCGCCGATTTTGTACTGAGGAAGCTATCTGAAAGCGAGAATAACTAGCTATGGGAATCAAGCGCTTCGTGAAACGCCATCTCAAACGCATGATAAAAGACTTCACGCTGGGCTTTTTATACCCGCGCAGGTACGAGCGCTATGCGAGTGCGCCTACCGAACCGGGGCTGGTGGTGTTTTTCGAAACGAAAGAGCGGGAGATGCCCGGCAGCTTCGATCTGCTCTACGAGCGTTTGTCGGCAGATCCTGCCAAGACGGTGGACTACATCACGCTGGAGCAAAACCACGTCAGCCTCATCCAGTATTATCGCAACGGCTTGAACTGTCTTAAACGTCTTGCCGAGGCGGAAGTGATTTTTTTGGACGACGCCTGCGACCTTGTGAGCTGTTTGCCGCTCCGCAAGGAAACCAAGGCAGTGCAGCTGTGGCATGCCTGCGGCGCGTTCAAAAAGTGGGGCATCAGCACGGCAGATCTCAAGTTCGGCGGTACGCTGGAAGAAACGAGGAGACACCCCTTCTACAAGAACCTTTCCTTGGTGACCATCAGCAGCCCCGAAGTGGCATGGGCATATATTGAGGCGATGGATTTGAAGGGGCAAGAAGACATAGTTCAGGCGCTGGGCGTAAGCCGAACCGACATATTCTTCGACCCTCAGTTTTTGAGCGTGGCGCGCACGCGCGTGGACGCGGCGTTCCCGCCGGCGGCGGGCAAGAAGGTCTTGCTCTACGCGCCGACCTTCCGCGGCCACGTGAGCGAGGCAGAAGGTCCCAACGAGCTGGACATTCCCGCGCTGAAGGAAGCGCTGGGCAACGAGTGGGTGCTGCTTGTCAAGCACCATCCCTTCGTGAAGCACCCGGCGCCCGTCCCGCAAGGATGCGAAGACTTCGCGTACCTGGTGCAAGGCGACATTGCCATCGACGACTTGCTGTGCACCGCCGATGCGTGCATCTCCGACTATTCGTCAATCGTGTTCGAGTATTCGCTGTTCGGACGCCCGATGATCTTTTTCGCCTACGACCTAGACGACTACGACGACTGGCGCGGCTTCTACTACAGCTACGACGAGTTCACGCCCGGGCCCGTTCTTTCTACGAGCGAAGAGGTGCTCGACTACCTGGTGCATCTTGACGAACGCTTCGACCCGACAGTAGTGGCAAAGTTCCGAGAGAAGTTCATGTGCTCCTGCGACGGCCACGCAACCGGCCGTATCATGAAGGCTGTGTTTGGGGAATAGTTAATCGATTTTATTTTTAGTATTTGCAACTATTTTGCAAAAAGGGGCTTTAAAATAAAATCGCATAGTTCCTTTTGTTGCTTTGTCCGAAGGAAAGAGGGCAGCGTGTTAGTTAACTTTTCATTTAAGAACTTCATGAGCTTTCGTGAAACGCAGCAATTTAGCATGCAGCGAGACATGGAAGCCAGAAATCCCAATTGGCAAAACCCTGACATCGTGACTGCGGCGGCGTTTTACGGTTCCAATGCCTCGGGAAAGTCGAATTTTCTTAAAGCGTTGGAATTCGTTTCAAATTTTGTGAAGAGCAGCTTTAGAGACGGTGACTCCGCTGGTAGGATTTTTCGCAACCCGTTTCTTCTAGACAAAGATTCCGAAAGCCAAGACACAGAGTTTCTCATTGAACTGATTTCTCGTAATGTCCGATATGTCTATTCGTTTGCGATAAACAGCAACAAGGTTACTTTCGAAGAGCTTGTTGCCTACTACTCGGCGCAGCCAACAAAGCTTTTTGTCCGGCGGTTGGACGATGAAGGAGAGCTTGAAATCACGTTCAGCTCTGCGTTTAGTGGGCCAAAGAAACAGCTCGAAAAGATGACGCGCCCCAACGCCCTGTTTCTTTCTGTTGCCGCAGCTGCTGGCAGCAAAGTTGTCGATCCCGTCTTTCAGGAAATAACGAGCGGTATTTTCTGCTTTGATTCCTCAACCTACAGAAGCGAACTTGGTGCCATAAAGCGCGCTGCGGTTATGCATCCGGCGAAAGTTGATGCTTTATCAAACCTGATCAAGTATGCTGATATGGGAGTGAAGGGAATCGAAATTAGGCGAGATGATTCGATTTTGGGACCTTTAGGAGGCTCCATCGATAGTTTGCAGGAAGATCCGGAAGTTAAATCGGCTTTGAAAATGCAGTACGGAAGCGATATTTTCTTTCTACATCAAGGAGAAGAGGGGGATGTCTGGTTGCCTTCTGCCTCTGAGTCGGACGGCACCATCGCCTCGCTAGTTTTCTTCTCGATTGCCCTTGACGCGCTGTTGTGGGGAAAAACTCTGCTGGTAGATGAACTTGATAGGAGCTTACATCCAGTTTTGCTTAAAGATTTCGTTGCTCTGTTCACTGATCCTGTAACAAATCCCAATCAAGCTCAGCTTGTTTTTACGACACATGATGCGTCTCTGATTTTGGGTTCGCAGGCGAACGGTGCAACGCTTGATCGAGACCAGATTTGGCTTGTGCAAAAAGATGAGTACGGAGCTTCTGAGCTTGTTGCGGTGACCGAGTATAGCCCGCGTTCGAATGAAAACATTGGAAGAAACTATCTTAACGGCGTTTATCGGGCTGTTCCGTCCCTCTCTTTCCACGAGCAGTTTGCTCATTATGTGATACAGCAGAAGGCGGGGGACGGAAATGTCTAGAAGCAAGCTACCATCAGGGCGGCCTCGCACAAAGCGCATTAGGCGGAAAAGATACCTTATAGCCTGTAACGGCAAGGTGACCGAGCCTCAGTATTTTCGTTTTCTCCTGAGCGAACTTGGGCGCAACGCATCGAGCACTACGACGATTGCTGATCGCGCCGCCGGGAAGGATCCTCTTATCTTGGTGAAAGATACGGCGCAGATAAAGAAGCTCGAAGACAAGGAGGCCAAGAAAGAAGGGTACGACTCGTTCGAGACAGTATGGGCTGTTACCGACGCTGACGAGTTTTGCCTTGGTGAAGCGCAGAAAACCGCGCGCAAGGAAGGTGTATCCCTGATTCTTTCTAACCCTTGTTTTGAAGTTTGGTTGATTGACCATATCCGTGTTTGTCCGGATAGCTGCTTTCCGACAAAAGAGTGTCAGGGATATGCGGTCAAACAGGGGGTGGTAAGCTCCACTGCTTCCGGCAGAGGAAAAAAGCGCATGAAGGCGATTTGCGAAGACGCTTTACGTGGGCGGGTCAACGCCGCAATCAAGAATGCGAAGAAGCACAATACGGATGAGAAAGGCTTACGAAGAAAAACGGCAGTTGACAATACTGCCAGCTACGCAGTGTGGACCGACGTGGCGGACGTTGTCGAAGCGCTCGCAGGTCGACGAATCTAAGCCACAGCAAAAAACACTGTTCTCTGCGGGTCGATGGTTATCGTGGGATATCTCTTCGGGAACGTCGGGCGATTGAGCCTATGGGAGATTTGACCGTCCGGCATGCCTTGACGACCGGCTTGATCGTGTGGTGGTAGCGGAGTTCCGGAAGAAGTTTGTATGTGAGCGTGATAGGTGTGTTGTGAGCAAAGCGTGACTGAGGTGTTTAGCTTGAGCGAAGCGGAAGGTGCAAAGGATGACCTCCGCTTGATTCAATAACTTGTTAGTGATAGAGAATGGAAATCGTGTTATGGGCGACAAGGAAGAAAAGATTCTCAGTATCATCATCCCGGCATATAATGCTATGCCTCACCTTTCCGTGGCGCTTGATTCTATACTGAATCAATCGTATCCGCTAGAAGGCATAGAAGTGATAGTTGTCGATGACGGCTCTACGGATGATACGCTGTTGGCTGCTGAGCAATATCAAGCCTTGTACCCAGATCTCTTTTCAGTGATTGCCCTACCAGAGGCGTCGGGCACGCCTGCAAAGCCCAGAAACGTTGCCCTAGACCAAGCAAAGGGTAGGTACGTTTTCTTTTTGGATGCCGACGATTGGCTTGCTTCACGCGCGGTTGAGCTAATGATAGATCATGCGGAAGAGTGGGGATCGGATGTTTTGCTAGTAAGACTAGTCGGCGAGGGGGGTCGTGATGTTCCGCAGTCCATGTTCTTTGCGAATCAGCCATCGGTAGACGTATTTGCATCAAACGTCATGTGGACGTTTGGTCCAATGAAGCTATTCAGGCGAAAGCTTTTACTGCAACACCAAATAAAATTCCCGAGTTATATGCCGGAGGATATTCTATTTTCGTTAAAAGCTTATTTGGCTGCTGAGACGGTGTCGGTAGCCTCTGACTACGGGTATTATCATTACCTGCTATACGACACGGATCAACAGTGCTCTTTTTCCACGTGGGAGAATCTTGAATCGAATTACCGAGCTATGGTGGATGCGTTTACGATCGTCTCAACTCTTATGTTTCAAGAGAACGACCCGATCATTCTTTTACGCAGATTGTTCCAGCGGGATATTAGCAATATGCTTATATCCGCATGTAGGCAAAACGATAAAAGCATGTTCGAGAAGATATGTAACCTAGTTCGACCGTTCTATTCTGATTGTGTATCGTCATCGATGGCGCTTCCGCAGCGAATCATTTTGGACTGCTCGTTAATTAAAGGTTTCGAGCCGGCGTCTAAAGCAGCCGTGTGGATCCAGAACGGAGAGCTGGATGAAAAATGCTTTCGTTGCATTGATGGGCGTCTGGCATTTTGCTCTGCCTTCAATGGCTTTCATTTGAGTGTGCCTCTTAGCGATATGGGAGGAGCTGGAGCTCAGGTGAATTCGGTTGAGCTTCAGCCAGATGGATGCTCCCTCCTAGTAAAAGGAACCATCAGTGCCCCGTATTGGATCTTGACTGAAAATCGAAACCTAGCTCTTCAGATTCAGGAAGTAAGAGGGCATCCGACCATAGAGTTGAATTGCCCGATAATAGAATGTGGCGTTGCCGATGAGGAAACGAAAAAAGGCTGCCGGGAATGGGTCTGTTCGTTGTCGGAATCGCATCTCGCCAAATTACCCCTTTTTTCTTTTCCTCTTAGAAGGAGGGATTTTTCCGGTGAGAAAAAGTGGTATGTGTATTTATTGATAAAGTCAAAAGGGAAGCTGATCAAGCGAGTCAGGGTTACAACCGATTGGCGATTTGCCGAATCGGTAAACACCCCTCTTTGTAGTTTGACTTCCGACTGGTGTTGTACCGTGAGTGCGTATCAAACGCAGCGGGGAGGGTTGTGTTTGATAACGACGAAACACAAGATTTTTCGTATATGAACTTTCGGGGAAGGAGGGGGCTTCCATTAAGAAAAAAGAAGCGGAAACGACGAGCTGTTGCTTTCGTGTCCTGTAAGGGGTTTGGTATTATGTTGAACTGCAGTTAACCCTACGGGGAAATGGGAGTTCGCGAGAAAGAGTGAATGTGAACAAGTTCAGCATCGTTGTTCCTGTATACAATTCTGAACAGTATTTGCGTAAATGCGTTGATAGCTTAGTTGCTCAAACGGTCGACAAGAGCATGCTGGAAATAATATTGGTTAACGATGGCAGCACGGACGGATCGGCGGAGCTGTGTGAAGACTATGCAAAAAAATACCCTTTTGTCATATATGTGGAACAAGAAAACGCCGGGGTTTCGCGTGCGAGAAATAAGGGCATAGAACTCGCTACTGGCGATTATATAGGGTTCGTGGATTCTGACGATTGGGTGTCTAAGAACATAGTTGCGAAGGTCGATGAGTTCTATTCGAACTGCAGCGACAAAGTTAATGTTGCAGTGTGTCCTGTTTACAATATGCATGGTGCAAGAAAAAAGCCCCATTATGCCAATGGGAAGTTTAGCAAAGGCTCTAGGGTCGTTTCTCTTCATCGGTCGAAGTGGTCTTACGTTGTTTCTAGGATCGCACCAGCATTTTTCAGGACGGAAGCCATAAAGGGTCTAAAACTTGATGAAAAAGTGACTTATTACGAAGATACTAAATTTTGTAGCGAGGCTTTAATGGGCACAATGCTTTTAGGCATTGTGAGTGGGTGTGCGTATTATTATCGGAGAAACAGCGGCGAAGAAGGCGACGAGTTCTCTTCACTAACCGCAACGGCGACGGACGATCCATCGTTTTATCTTGAATCTCCCAAGAGGGTTTCTCTTGATGTCTTAGAGAAGTGCGTCGAGCGTTTTGGCTCCGTTCCTAAGTATTATCAGTTTGTCTCGTTGGCGGAAATGAAGTGGAGAATATTTTACAATCATTCTTCGGCGGGCGACGTCCTTTCCGGGAAGGAACTGGAAGAATATAAACAT
>DVKR01000020.1 GCA_018715935.1 Candidatus Aphodovivens excrementavium | reverse complement strand
ACTCGAGATGAAAGGCATCGAGAGCTCTTACCGTAGTCGCGTTCTCAGTGGAGATTTCATTCGGAAAAGTAGGATTCAAGCGAATAGGGATAACGGGTTTTTGCTGGTCATGCAGTAATTCTATCCCCCGTCAGAACTCAGGTGTAAAACTCACGAAATGGCAGAATGAAAAAGGCTGAGTTTGGAATGAGTTTTCTCTAGGAAGGGCTAATCGGATACTGCCGATAACGAGAAGAAAACGTGGATAAAACGAAAGCGGAATCGTAAAAATGGAACGCTTTTTTGTTATCGAGTGGGAGTGATTTACCCCATAACACGGTTCGCAACACCAAGTCGCAAAATCTAACGTTTCCGTAGTTCGACAAAGGGTTTCGTTCAGCCTGGACGAAACCCTTTGTCATACTCCAAGACGCTTAACACAGGATTATTTGTGGCAGATTTTGTGGCAGCCCCACGGATCGAAGCGAGGCAGAACGCTACGCCCTTTGTCCTTTGTTTTCCATCGCCAAAGAGCTCGATGTGCCCACCAGGACGCCTGCTCCTCCTTCTTCTTATCCGCCCATTCGACAAGGACGGCGCTCATCAGACCCTCTCGCGCAAAAGGCTGATTGCCCTTTCAACGCGATAGGCTATATCTTCGCTACGATTCTTGCGCACGTTCGCTAGCACGGTTGGTCGGATGTCAAGCATAACTCTCCTCTCGTTTTTACCTCGAATTATAGTACATTTGTTCGTATTTCTAAAATAGAGAAAGATCGAGAATGTCACTTCGCATTAGATGGGTTGCAATTCGTTCGTATTCAGCAAAGTCGGACTAATGCGACTATGGAACTGAGCCCCCGATACGAATATCCTTGCCATCAATTCCACTTGAACCATCCATCGTTGCTGGATAACAACCCGTTGACGTCGCGACAGCCTCAAGACCAGCGCTCCAGTCGATCGCATTGCGGGATTCGACGCCAGCAAGTACTCGGAAATCGTTTCAGGATACGAGAGGCAACATGGTAAAACGCATCACTGCAGAGTTCTACACGCGCGGGAAGTTCGGCAAACGACTGCGGGAAACGCTCGACACCGGCAACCCCTTCCTGTATTCGAAAGGAAGATATCCGACCAAAATCACTTCTGAAGACCTCCCCGAAGACTACATTGAAATCCATAGCAGATCGATTTGGTACATGACCGGCTACCTCAAAACGTCAGGTATAGTCGATATCGGCTATACCTGGATCAAGGAAAACCATCTGTTCAAGGATGACTACATCTACATCTCTTACAAAGAGAAGCTGCGCATCGAGCCAGATGAATGGGGGCTCAAAAGATACGCAAACTATGATGTCTGCATCTGCGGCAACGACATTATCAATATCGTTTTGGCCGCAGAAAAGTATTCCCACTGTGACACGTCCTTTGCGCGATCCGAAATAGAGAAAGAGCGAATCTGGCTCAGGGACAATGAGCCCGAAGAATACGCACGTATGGTTGGCGAAGACCGGGATATATTCGAGCTTTGGATCGACAGGGGCTACATTGACCCAAAATTGCTGCCGCCCTAAACGAATCGAACGCCTCTGCACGTCCGTTGGGCCAAAGCAATCAATTACATTCGGTAGACTTATTTTCTCGTTCCAAAATGGTATACTTTGTACTACTTAGCATACTGAAAGGAATCGCTATGGCCCAAACAGCAATGGCGCCGATATCGGCAAAGCTCAGGCAAGACGAAAAGGACGCTTTTCAGAAGACGTGCGAGGCCATAGGAACCTCGCCGAGCAACGCAATCCGCATGTTCGTTTCGGCCTTCAACAAACGTGGCGGCTTTCCTTTCGATCCTTCCAACCCGTACGGGTTCAACGCGGAAACGCTCCGGGCAATGGACGATGCAGTAACGGGAAGAAACCTGTCAAAGCCTTTCGACACCGTCGAGGAGATGCTCGCCGCTTTGGACGAGGATTAAACCGTGCTGAAAATTAGATTCACCTCCAAGTTTAAAAAAGATTACAAGCTGATCAAACGCCAAGGCAAAAGCATCCAAAAGCTCGAACAAGCAGTCGCAATGCTGCGAAACGAAGAACCTTTACCCGAATCGATGCGCGATCATGAATTAGCAGGCAATTACCATGGGCATAGGGAATGCCATCCCGGGCCAGACTGGCTTCTCATCTACCGCATAGACCACGGAGAACTAACGCTCACAGCGGTTCGCACCGGCAGCCACTCGGAACTTTTCAATTAGCCCATCAGCCCAAAATGGGCATGAATCGCGAAACATGGCGGCCTCCTCCGCATTCGTACCGCCGACCCCACGAGGAGCGCGACGCGATCCGCCATACGCGCGATATCTTCTTGGTTCATTATTCGCAAAGACACCGCGGGGCACACCTCCCGTTTCGATACGAAAACGGGAATCGGAATGTGAGAAAAAGTGCCCGACCCTTTTTCTCATTCTTTTTAACATTATGGCATAATGATGCACATGATAATGTACACGGAAGGAGATTATCATGCCTTCGTGCGTGCCTATAAAAGAACTGCGCGATACGGCCGCTTTCGACGAGCTGGTGGCCAGCAGCCCATCCCCTATCATCGTGACGAAAAACGGCTACGACCGCTTCGTGTGCGTCAAGAGCGCGGACTTCAACCGGTGGGAGCAGGCTGACGCTCGTGCTCGACTGCTCGAACGCATCGTGATCTCAGAACGCGAGCGCACTGAAGGCTCAGGCGCCGATGCCTTCGAAGCGACCGCATCGCTGAGGGCGAAGTATGGCCTGTAACGTGAGGATTCAGCCGACCGCGTTGCGTGAGCTGGAAAGCATCGTGGAATACCTGTCCGCTTTTGGACCCAGCACGGCGGCGTCCTTTCTTGACGAATGGGAGAAGGCTCTCGAAGGGCTCCACGGTGGCATCGTCGAGCACCGCCTCTCTCGATTCACCGTGCTCGCTCGCCTCGGCTACCATACTATCCTGGTGAAAGGGTACGTCGTCTTGTACTTCAAAGAAGGGGACGACGTCGTCATTGCCCATCTGTTCCACCAAAGCCAGGATTACGCCATCATCGTCCTGAACGGGCTTTAGGCGATTTCCAGCACGGACTGTCCATTTGCCTATCGAACGAGCAGCTCGACGAAGTTGCGTTCATCGGGCTGCTCGCGAAAAGCACCAGAAAGATTATCGCGCCTCTGTTTCGAAATCGCGGCGCACGAATCCGGGAGCGACGACCCGAGAAGGCGATTCAAAGCCGTCAACTACGCCTTCGCGAAAGACGCGATGGTCTGCAAGATGGCTTCTTCCTCGGACTGCAGGCTTGCCAGGTCGCGAACCGCCTTTGCGCGATGGAGCTGACCGCCCTCAAGCACGCCGGCAAGGTGTCCGCCACTGCCGGCAAGAAGCTCTTCGGCTCATGCGCGCAGTTCAAGAAAGGCATCCTCAAGGAAGCGCGGGCGAAGTCAAAGTTCCAGCCTATGCAAAAGCGGTCCTGGAAGGCATTTCCAGGACCGCTATTGCGCACCTGACGTGCAATCTTGTTCAGTGCGACAGACTTTTGCTGCAGCCCCTGTTCGTACGATCTCAGCCCGCGCAGCGCAAGCGGCGCGGCGCGCAAAGCGCCATCGCCGTCGAGAAGATGCCGCAGTCGACGTTCGACGAAATCTTAGAGAAGTACATGGAGATGAACGTCGCGCACCCGTTCCGCGAGGGCAACGGAAGGGCCACGCGCATGTGGCTCGACGTCATCCTCAGGAAGGAACTCGGCCTCATGGTCGACTGGAGCCTCATCGGCAAGGAAGAGGCGCGTGGAAGGCAGGAGTTTTATTGTCCGCCTCCGCCCATCCGTTTTCGGTAGACAAACCATGCGGCAACCGCCAGCACGACGGCATACGCCCCCATCACGAGCCACCCCTTGTCAACTGCAAGCAGGCCGCCGATGCTCTGGTCGACGCCGAACACGGCCGCGCGGATCTGCGAGAGGCCGTAGCTCGAGGGCAGAGCAAGCGCCACATCAAGCAAGGCGCCCGTGGCGTACTTTACCGAGGTCGTGGCACCGGAAAGGAACCACGCCACCACGGCGGTCACCATCGACAGCATCGCGGCGCCGCTGAACTTGCGTACCGTAAGCGACACGATGGCCGCAAACGACACGAACGCGACTCCCAGCACCAGAAGGACGGGCAGGATTGCCAGCAGGCCGCACGCCAGGTTCGCACCGGTGAGCAGCCAGACGAGCAGCGCGTTCACCGCCGCCCCGACCGCCCCGGCGAGAAGCGCCACCACGACGCGCGCCGCGAACGTGGGCAGAAGCGACGCCGGAGTGAGGCGGTACTCGGACAGCGTCGCGTGCACCCGCTCCTTGTTGAGCAGGTAGAGGAAGTTGAACATCGACCCCATCAAAAACGCCAACATGAACACGCCCACTGCGATGATGGCAAACCAGTCGAGTTGCGCTCCCACGGCGTACGCGCGCTGCACTTCGATCTCCATACCGGGCATGTGTTCTT
>DVKR01000019.1 GCA_018715935.1 Candidatus Aphodovivens excrementavium | reverse complement strand
TATTTCTCCAAACGCCAGTTGCTCAGGTTCGCGTAGGCCTTGTCCCACACGGTGTTGTTGGTGCCGTCGTACAGGTCGGCAGGAATTGCGTCGTCGCTGCGATCGCGAGGATCGATGCACGGATACACCTTGCACAGCAGGCCGCGCGTGCACCACGTTGCCGTCATCTGGTCGGCCTTGTCGGGGTCGTCGTCGATGAGCACGTTGGCGGCTGCATCGAACACGCCTTGCGACCAGGGCTCTTCTGCCGGCAGCTCGGGGTACCACCAGCTGGGCGGAACCTGAACCACGCCTTCGGGGATGTCCCAGCCCAGGTGAGCCTGCTGGCGGATACGTCCGACAGGAGTCTCAATCCAGATCCAGTCGCCCTCGGCGATGCCCAGCTTGCGAGCGTCGTTGTAATGCATCCAGGTCATGGGATACGGGCAGCTCGTGCGCGTGCCCTCGCCAGGCGTGCGATGCTCGGAGTGGAACAGCGGGCTGATGCGGCCAGCCGTGGTCAGACGCAGCGGATACTCCTTGGCCATCTCCGGATCGCTCAGCGGCGACTCAGGCTCGATGTAGCGCGGGATGGGATCGTAGCCCAGCTCCTCGATGAGGGCGGGATACATCTCGGCCTTGCGAGAGCTGGTGGCAAAGCCTTGGATCTGTCCGTTCTCCAAACGACGTGCGTACTTGTAGTACTCGGTGGGATACGGGAAGTACTGGCCCATGTTGACCACGTCCTCGTAATCGAGGCCGCAGCGCTCGATCTGGCTCTGGATGCACTCCTCGTAGGTCTCCCACGGCCAGTACTCTTCCTGACCCATGGCGCGTCCGAGCAGACGGAAGAAGTCGAAGTCTGCGTGGCGCTCCTCGAAGCACTCGACACCGCGGTCGCCCACCGTAATGAAGTCCATGGAGTCTTCGGAGGTGGTGCACATCGGGCGACCCATCCAGTCCTCAGCAGGCATGATGTAGTCGGCAAGCGCAGCCGTAGGCGTCTTCCAGTACTCAACTACCACCAACAGCTCCAGGCTCTTGAGCGCCTTGTACATCTTCTTGGTGTTGGGCGCCCAAGCGAGCGGGTTAGAGCTCCAGGCGATCATCGCGGTAATAGGATACGGATCGTGGTCGATCATTGCGTCCATCACCAGCGACGGCGAGCACAGCATCTGATGCAGCATCGGGCGCGGGGTGCCGAACATCTTGCGATAGTTCTTGTCGATCTTGTCAAAGCCGGGCCATGCCATTACGCGGAAGCGGTCGGCACCGATGAACTTCTTCTTGTTCTCTTCGGTCTGCAATTCCGAAAGCTCCATCTCGGCGTTGCGCATCGGGTAATCCTTGACCTTGCCAACCGTGTTGGGGTCGGCAGGCTGGCCGACAAACTCGCCGCCCGGGTTGTCGATGTTGCCCGTGAGGATACGCAGGATGGTCTTGCCAATGGCGAAGCCAGATGCGTTAAGGCCGTGCATGTCGCCGCCGCCGAGACCCCAAATGATGCAGGCAGCGCCATTGGTGGCGTACAGATGCGCGGCTTCCTCGATCTTGCGTTTCGGAACACCGGAGATCTCCGAGGCGCGCTTGGGGGTGTATTCCTGCATGCGCTCAGAAATGATGTCGAATATCGTGCAGCACTCTACCTCGCTGCCGTCGACCAGCTTGACGGTGTAGTTTCCGGTCAGCTGCGCGTCCACAACCACGCCTTCGTCGGTGTAGTAGCGGTTCTCATCGGAGCACCACGTAAGGATTCCGTCTCTCTCGGCGTCCCAAACCACGAAGTCTTCGAACTTGCCGGATTCTTCAACGTCGCTGGCGCGCAGCAGCTTGCCCGTGTCGCGACGCCACAGGAACACGGCGTTGGACCAGTACCTCAGGAAGTTCTCGTCGTAGAGCTTGTTGTTGATGATGTAGTTAATCCACGCATAGCAAATGATGGCGTCGGTGTTCGGATACGGCTGCAGCCAGATGTCGGAACGACCGCACTCGCTGATGCACACCGGGTCGATAACGATGAGCTGGGCAGGATCGTCCTGATGTACGTTCGTCTTGCCATCGATCACGCGCCACAGCGGAGCTTCGGGTGCGTAGGACTCTTGCGTGCGCTTGCCCCAGTTGACAATCGTCTTGGACTGGCCAGGCGACACGGGCATCATCGACTCAACCGGCCAGCCTACCATCGCCATGTTCAGCGTGTAGTTCCAGCACCAGCAAATCGTACCGGGGTCGATAACGTTGCCCGGATTGCCCAGCGCGTTGGTGAAGCGGCTGCGAGCCCACAGATGATCCGAACGATACGTGCCCTCGGAGGAAACGAGCGTCTCCGGGCCATACTTATCGATGAGGGCCTGGAGCTTTTCTGCGATCTCCTTGATGGCCTGATCGTAGGAAATCTGCTCCCACTTGTCTTCGCCGCGCTCGCCCACGCGCTTGAGCGGATGGTTGATGCGCTTGGGATGATAGTGGAACTTGATAGCACGCTGGCCGCGCTCCCCCAAACGGTTGCACAGCACGCTGCCCTCGTCGTCGTTGGGGCGAAGCTCCACCAATCGTCCGGTCTTCGTGTCAACACCTGCGAAGATTCCGCAGTTCATGTGACAAAAATGACAACGCGTACGACGCCACCTAATGCCATTCTCGTCGACCGTGTTGTTTGGAACACCTTTCATTGACGGTGTGCCCATAGCCTCTCCTCTCCTCGTCTGCGCCGTATGTATGACAGCGCTCCTCGCATCTAAGAGACTACCGACGGGAAAAGTGCTATAACAGGTCTTAGAGGTGCCATTCAAAAGGGCTATATTGGGTGCCATACAGCTAGAAAAAGGGCTATATTCCGAGAAGAAAAACCGGAAGACAGCCCTTTTGCGACAATTGAAAACCCGCCCGACACCGCTGATCGCAGTTGAGGGCGTAGCGCAAACGCCTATAGCGATACGCGGTCGAGAGCCTCGCGCTTCGAGGAAACACCGAGCTTCTCGTAGATGTGAGTAACGTGGTGCTTTGCGGTATTCACGCTGATGCAGAGTGTTTCGGCGATTTCCTTCCGAGACATGCCGCGGTTCAGAAGCTCGAGAACCTCGCGCTCCCTCGCCGTGAGCTCTTCCAGACCTCGAACGTCTGCCGCCCGTCGCGCGTGATGTCGGTCGAGATAGGAGTCGAACGCCGCCAGCACTTGCTTTATGTACCCCCGCACACCGGCATTGAAGCCTTGCGAAGACAGAAGGTCGCGCAAGGCCCGCCTCATGGGCTCGCCCGGAACAAGCAGGCTTGCGATATATCCTGGCTTCATCGCCAACATAACAAGATCACGCGTGGCGGAGCGCCGCCGGCTCACGTTTCCCACGCTGTCAAGCACCGCCACTCTTGCTGCGCACACCTTGATTGCCAGATCTTTGTGACCTCGCCGCATGGTTTCAGTGAACACCTGGTCGAGCTCCTCCAATGCTCGCAGCATATTGCCCTGCTTTTGGAACAACAGGCCGTTGATGTAGCCGCACATCAACATCCCATACTCGTCGTCTTCTGCCAAGCAAGCGCCAATGCGCGCAGCGATAACTTCAAGCTCTTGCTCGCTTTCAAGCTCGAAAGCAATCAACGCCTGCACGACATACGCGCGGATCAGCACATCACGAGGGGCTGGACGCTGCTCTCCCAGAATCACCGCCGAATAGGCCGTCTCGTAGGCAATCGCCACGTCTCCCAAAGTGGCCTCGTAATACGCTTTTGCCATCAACGATTCCATATAGAGGTCCAAATTGCGATACGGCGTCGTGATCGAAAGCGCGGCCTCCACGTCCTTCTGCGCGGAAACAAGATCGTTTCGCTCCAACAGTATGCGAGAGCGCAATGCGTGCGACGCCCCAACGAAGGGATACTCGGACGGGCATTCGGCGATAAGCCGATCGCAGGAAGAGACGGCGGAATCGAGGTCCGCCAGACGGTAGCGACTGTCGGCATAGCTGTACAAGTTGAAATACACCTGATGCAGGGCGCCGCCCGCCTTTGCGCTCGCCCGCGCTTTGATGAACTCATCGGCTGCGTTCTCGAACACCCCCATACGGGCGTATGCCTCGCCACGCGATTGATAGGTCACGCTCAGGACAACGGGCTTTATGCGCTCGCCTACCGCGAGGATGGGCTCGCTCGCCTGCAGCGCCGCGCGGCATTTCCCCTCCATCGCATCGAGCTTCGACGTAAAAACGCGCAGGCCGAACTCCAGAAACCCTGGTCTGGGGGTATTGTCGCCCTCGCCGCCACTCAGCAACCGCTCAAACCGCCTGCCCCAATCGCGAGACTGCTCGATATACCCTGCCGAGTTATAGGACCAGGCATAGAGCGCGCACATGAGCGGAACTTCCGTAAGCTCTGCGGAAGACTGACGGCTGAGCCATAGCACGAACGGCGTTCGCCGGTTTCTCCTGCGCAGGCCATAGATTGCCTCAACGAGGTTTTCCACGTATTCGTAATCAACCGCCATCAGCATGTATTTTGCTGCCTCTGCGGTGCGCTTGCGCCCGTCGAACCACACGCTTGCCATCAAGCAGAGTTCGGAGATACGCTTGCCCACAAGTTGCTGCCGAAGCCAATCGGCAAACAAGCCGCCAAACCTGAACCACGAGCCGCTGGTGTCGCATCGCACAAGGGGAATGCCGAGGTCGATCATTGCGCGAATACGCACATCGGAACCGCTCTGGCCAAACGCGTAATCGATAAGCCCGTCATTGAAACGCTCGAACGCCGAGAGAGACACCAGCCAACTCAGGCGATCCTCGTCGAGCAGACGCTCGACGTTCTCTCGGAAATACGAATCCACATAGACGTTCGACCCCCCGAACCGGAAATCGTAGCTGCCTCGCGCATGGTCAAAAAGCGACTTCGCAGCCATCGAAACCCCTTGAGGCCATCCTTCGGTCGCATGAAGGGCTTCCTTTTCAATTTCCTCGTCCCATCGAGTCCCCGCAATTTCAGCAGCGCGGGACATAAGCTCCGCCGATTCCGCTTCGCTAAATTCCAAATCGTAACCAGAAAGAGAAAAATTGCCGAGGGCACTGAGCCTCTGAGCAAACCGCTCGGGAACGCAGCGCGTTGCCACAACAAGATGAAAAGCGGGCGGCAAAGACTCAGCAAACGCCACGAACTCCTCTGCAGACGGAGTGTCGCAAATACACTCGAACCGATCGACGAAAATAAGCGTTCCGTCTGCGGCGCTTGAATTACGGCAGGAGACGTCGTTGGGAGAATCGTAGGCGGAAGAGAGCCTTTTTTCCGCGCTGCGCCAATCACGCAATGCAGAAGAGCACTCTTTTTGGCATGGATTCGTGTCCAGGTTGACGCCGAGCAGAGCAGCAACATGGCTCCACAAACGAGTTGGATCTCCGTCTTCCTTGTCTAACGAAAGCCACAACGCCCCCGTAACGCTTTCCGCCAGCTCGGCGAGAAGGCAAGTTTTGCCATAGCCCATAGGGGCAGAAACAACAGTGACCCGCTGATTCGCCATGCGCGCAAGCCGGGAAACAAGCTGAGGTCTGGGAACGTGATCAAGCGGCAAAATTGGTTTATCGAATTTTGAGAACACTACATCGAGATGATCGCTACGCATAGAACCCCCCCCCAGCGGCTCTTCTGCCTCGAATTGACTGATCGACTTTTCAGTATTGCATAAAAACCCACCTGTTAGCTAGATTCTATAATTAGCGCACGTGTGAAAAAGATGCCTGACCCCCGCATGCCAATGGGGGCACCGCCGCGCCCGCGCCGATGCCCCCATGCCTCATGCCTAGATGGTGAACAGAACCTTATTGGGGCCGTCCATCTTCTTGGCAAGCTCCTCAACAGGGCCGTGCTCTAGGCAGCGGGCCTGACAATGTTGCACGCAGGTGGGCAGCTTGCCCTTGCCAACGCGCTCGGCGCACCCGTTGCACTGGGAGGTTAAAGCCGGCAGGTACGAAAGCTGCCATTTGCCATCGCAGATCTCCCACGGGCCAATCTCGTTGACCAAAATGCCGGTTTGACCTACGGGAAGTTTATGCTCCATCTGGCATGCAATTTCGCAGGTATGGCAGCCAGAGCACCATTCGGTATCTATAAGCAATCCGTACCGGGTCATGCCTACTCACCTTCCTTTACTTTGTAGATCTTGCAGATCGAAGTTTTGTAGTTCGCACCGAAGCCAGACTTGCCGCATTTCATGGGCACCAGGTTGTTGATGTTCACGTCGAACACGTCATAGAGGTTCTCGGGGTCGCGTTCAGGCAGCCACCAGCCGTGGTCGCAAGACACCACGCGCGGGTCGACGATCGGGGTGATCTTGATGGTGCGCTTTGCGCGTCCCAGCGGGTTCTCCACCCATACCCACTCGCCGTCGGTCACGCCAAGCTTCTCTGCAGTTTCGGGATGCACTTCGATATACGGCCAGGGATCCATGCGACGCAGGCGCTTGACCTGGCGATGCTCGGAATGGAACGAGCTCCAACGGCGGGCGCCGGTGGTCAGCACAAACGGATACTCTTCCATGAGTTCAGGCGTAGCGCCCGGGCCGGGGCTCGGCTCTTCGAAGTACGGCATCGGGTCGAGTCCGCAGGCGTCGTAGAACGTGCTCCACAGCTCGATGCGGCCAGTGGCGGTGTTGAAGCCTGGCTGTCCGTCGGCACGCAGAAGGCCCTTCTCGTAACGCTTGTACTCGAACGGCAGATACACCGGCGCCTTTTCGCGCATTTCGGGGAAGGTCATGCCCGTGGACTCAATCATGTAGGACAGCATGTCCTCGATGGTGTCCCACGGCCACGCTTCGGGGTTGAGGCGCTTGCCAATCGTCAGGTTGATCTCGGCGTCGGACTTCGCCTCGCCGACGGTGGTCACCTTGTTGATGACCTCGCCGCGCTGCAGTCCATCGCCCAAACGAAGACCGTCTTTTTCAGGATAGGTGCAGGCGGGCAGTACCACATCGGCGCATGCCATAGCCGTAGGCGTCATGAACAGGTCAACCACCACATTGAAGTCGGTTCGCAGCAGCGCTTTCAGCACACGCTGAGGATCGGCGCCCATGCAGGCGATGGCGTTGTTGGTCTGCAGCCACACGCCATGGATCTTGTAGGGCTCGTCGGTCTCCATCGTCTTGATCAACTCGTCGGCTTGCGCAACCTGGAAGCCCAGCTTTAGCAGCGGATAGGTGTCCAAGCCGATGCGCTTTGCCTTTTGCTCTTCGCTGATAAGCTCGCCGCCCCAACCGCCAGAGTAGGCAATCAACTCAACGGGGAAGATATTGCCGCCGGGGATGTCGATGTTGCCCGTGATCTGGAACAGGCCAACAATGGCCTGGCCAGCCGGCAAGGCCTCGCACACCATGTCAACGGCAAGACCCCACTGCATTGCGGCGGGTTTGCTCGTGGCAATAAGACGTGCCGCGCGAATGATCTGCTCTTCGGGAACCCAGGTGATCTCGGCGACCTTAGAAGGAGGATACTCTTGCACGCGCTCGCACAGTTCCTCGAAGCCGTAGGTCCACTTTTCAACGAACTCATGATCGTAAAGATCCTCGTTGATGATAACGTTCATCATGCCAAGCGCCAGCGCGGCGTCGGTGCCGGGACGCAGCTGCAGATGCTCTTCTGCCTTCAAGCCAAGCCAGGTAACGCGAGGATCGATCATGATGAATTTCATGCCCTGCCTGAGCAGGTCGATCATCCAGTGGCCATAGAAGCCGTCGGAATTGGCGCGCAGCGGGTAGTTGCCCCACACCACCATAAGCTCAGGGCGGCGCCAGTTGGGATTATCGTAACGATCGGGGAATTGCTGCGAGCAGTCGGCTATCGTATAGCCGCCGCAGGTGGCAGCCATGCCGGCAACGCGCGGCAG
Source organism: Candidatus Aphodovivens excrementavium (assembly GCA_018715935.1). Lineage (GTDB taxonomy): Bacteria > Actinomycetota > Coriobacteriia > Coriobacteriales > Eggerthellaceae > Aphodovivens > Aphodovivens excrementavium. The sequence continues at coordinate 28,644 of DVKR01000019.1, read as the reverse complement.
GTAGCACGCCAAACCCGACAACGCAAAGCAGGTGTAGTTGGGGCTGCCGTATGACCACGCCAAGCGCGTGATCCACGAGGCGATGTCGCGGCCAGTGCCCTGGCCGAACACGACCGATTCGGCACCATACTTGTCGCGAATCTCAATGAGCTTGCCGGCCACCAGGTCAACCGCCTCATCCCAGCTGATGCGCTCCCATTTGTCTTTGCCGCGGTCTTCGCGGGCGCGCTTCATGGGATACAGCAGGCGGTCGGGATGGTTCGTCACTTCGGGGAGGTCTAGGCAGCGCACGCACAAGCGGCCGCCGTTGTAGGGGTTCTCCGGATCGCCCTCTACCTTAACGAGCTTGCCGTCCTCGTCGGTGTAGAGCAAAACGCCGCAGCCTAAGTGGCATCCTGGGCCCGTCCACGCGCTACCGCGCGTAACGGTATAGCCGTCCTCTTGGTACCTCCAGGGCTTCTCATGCTCAACAAATTTATAATCTTTGTCTCCCATACCCTTTCCACCTCTCTTCTCGTCTTGTTGCATTCGCTCTTTTGCGGATACAATGAACCCGGATACCCCTTTGCGGACCGTCTTCCGCATAAGGGTTGCGCCCGACCTGTTGGCAGCATGTCGGTGCGCCCGGGTTCGTAAAAAGCATAGGCACCAAACCGGACACGGCATATCGGCAAATGCGGTGTTTTTGGAAGTGCCGCGATGCCCATTGGGTATGAAACTTGGGGGGAATCCAGTATGGAGAAAAGTACTAGACCGTCTTATGAGCAGGGAGAACGCGGGACTACCGCCCAGCTTGTAAGCATCTCGGTAGGGTTTTCTCTTTTCTGGCTCATATTCTTTTTGGCGGTACTCTACGACCCGTTCGCACGGCTGCAAAGCGGCGAAACCGGCACGTTTTGGCACGGGCCTTTGCCGGCCGCCGTTGTCATAGGGCTTGCCTTTGCCGACGTGATCATCTTCTTTTGGTGCGATCGGTTCGCGACGGAAGAGGGGCACAAAACGCTTCGGTACTTCGGATGCGCGTTCAGCGTTTTCCCAACCGGCGTTTTACTTGTGTGCTCGCTGTCCGGCGTGAGCGTTTTTGCCCCTGTAGCCGTGGCTGCCTGGTTCGTGGCAGGCTTAGGGCTCGGATGCCTTTTGGCGCTTTGGTCCGAATTCCTTGTCTGCTTCGCCAAGGCATTCGTTTCGAAGGTTATTGTCATTTCCGCCATGCTGGGGGCGGCCCTGTATTTTTGCGCGACCTACCTCTCTACCGCAGTAGAGGCCCTTGTTCCGCTTCTCGCAGCTCCGGCTAGCCTGCTGCTTCTCAAACTGCTCGAACAAGACGTTGCCTCGGTTGCGTATGTATCGCGCGCCGAATCGCTTGAGCGCCATCGCCTCACCAAGCCGATAGACGCCCTCAATACCCTCTACGGCTGCGTGTTTGGCTTGGCAATCTGCACCTTGCTGTTGCAACCGCCTTCGTTCCGCCTTTATGCAGGCATCGCGTTCGCCATTATGTGCGGCGCCGCCCTGATGCTTCCGTATCTTGAGAAAAACGCCGACAAGATGATGCATGGCAAAGTGCAGCGGCTTATTTTCCCTTTTCTCGTGCTGGGACTGTTACCCATTCCATTTGTGGACACGTCGCTGCGTCTGCTCTGTATGCTGGTTATTCTTGCGGCGTACCTTTGCCTGACGCTGGTAAACCTGGATTCTCTGCTCTGCCTGGTTAAGCGGTACCGAGTAGCGCCGTTCTATCTTGTGGGGCGCGGTCACGCCCCCATTGTCGTAGGCGTTGGCATTGGGTACCTTGCCGGATATGCCGCAGCATACGTCGGCGTGGAAAGCGACGATCTGTTTGCCTTCATTTCGCTTGGCCTGGTTGTTCTTCTGACCATCTTTGTGACAGTCATCAATTTCGACAAAGACCAGCTTGAAAGCGAGCGCATCGAGAAGCCCCTACCGCCAATGCCTCCCGGCCAGCCGCAACCCACGCGCGCCACCTGGCGCGAACGCTGCAACAAGATTGCCAAGGAAAGCAATCTTTCAGCACGCGAAATTGAGGTGTTTAACCTGTTGGCAAAGGGGCGCGGAAGCGTCTATATCCAAGAAAAGCTCTGCATCTCCCAGCATACGGTGAAAACCCACACCTACCATATCTACAAAAAGCTTGGCATCAACTCGCGCGAGGAACTGCTCACGCTCATAGAGCAGACGAGGCTCGAAGACCCCGAAAATACAAAACGCGTGCCAAACTGACCGTTTCGCCGGATTGCACCAGCACCATATCGCCGACCCGAAAAAGCAAAACGCGTGCGAACCTAACCGTTCGACACGCGTTTTTCTGCAGAGCTGATTCCGTTGCGCGTCCGCTCATCCTTGGACGCGCGCATACGCGCTAGCGAAGTGACACGTTGCTCGCGTAGGTGTTCTTGTCTTTGAGAACTACGTCGTGAGCGCCGCCCTCAACGATAGACGTGGAGCTTACCAGGGTCAGCTTCGCCTTGTCCTGGAACTCGGGGATGGTGAGCGCGCCACAGTTGCACATCGTTGCCTTGATCTTGTAAAGCGTCAGCGCCACGTTGTCTTTCAGCGAGCCGGCGTAGGGCACGTAGCTGTCGACGCCTTCCTCGAAGGCGAGCGTCTTCTTGCCGCCCAGATCGTAGCGGCCCCAGTTGCGGGCGCGTGCAGATCCTTCTCCCCAGTATTCCTTCATGTAGGTGCCGTTAACCATCACCTTGTTTGACGGGCTTTCGTCAAAACGGGCGAAGTAGCGGCCCAACATCACGAAGTCGGAGCCCATGGCCAGCGCCAGCGAGATGTGATGGTCGTACACGATGCCACCGTCAGAGCAAATGGGCACGTAAACGCCGGTTTCCTTGAAATACTCGTCGCGCGCCTTGGCCACCTCGATAACCGCCGTCGCCTGACCGCGGCCAATGCCCTTCGTCTCGCGCGTGATGCAGATGGAGCCGCCGCCGATGCCGATCTTGATGAAGTCGGCGCCCGCCTCCGCCAGGAAGCGGAAGCCTTCTGCGTCAACAACGTTTCCGGCACCGATCTTCACGTCGTCGCCGTAGTGCTCGCGCACCCACTCGATGGTCATCTTCTGCCAATCCGAAAAGCCCTCGGAGCTGTCGATGCACAGCACGTCGGCGCCCGCCTCCACCAACGCGGGAATGCGCTCGGTGTAGTCGCGCGAGTTGATGCCAGCGCCCACCATGTAGCGCTTGTGTGCGTCGAGCATCTCGTTGGGATTGGACTTGTGGGAGTCGTAGTCTTTGCGGAACACCAGATACATCAGGCAGTCGTTCTCGTCGACAACAGGCAGCGAGTTGAGCTTGTGATCCCAGATGATATCGTTAGCCGCCTTGAGCGTGGTGTCGGCAGGCGCCACGATAAGGCGCTCGCGCGGCGTCATGAAATCGGCAACCTTCTCGTCCATAGACATGCGCGAGAGACGGTAATCGCGCTCGGTCACAACGCCGAGCAGCTTGCCGTGAGGGCCGCCGTCTTCGGTAACGGGCATCGTGGAATGGCCGTAGCGCTCCTTCAGCTCAACCACTTCGGCCAGCGTCATGTCGGGACGCAGGTTCGCGTCGCTTACCACAAAGCCCGCTTTGTAGTCTTTGACGCGCTTGACCATGGCTGCCTCGTCCTCGATGGACTGGTTGCCGTAGATGAAAGACAAACCGCCCTCGGTAGCCAGCGCCACGGCCATGCGGTCGTCAGACACGGCAGCCATAATGGCGGACACCATCGGAATGCTCAAAGAAAGTGGGCATTCCTCTTCGCCCTTGCGATACTTTACCAGGGGGGTTTTCAGGCTTACGGCAGTTGGCACGCACGTTGAAGGCGTGTGCCCAGGCACCAAAAGATACTCGTTGAATGTGCGGGACGGTTCTTCGTAGTAAAACGCCATGAGCAAACTCCTCCATCTAGCTGCAGCTTTGGCTAACATCGTGTTGCCGCTTGAATAAGTGGCTCCATTATAGACACCTAAAACAGCTAATCATCAAACAAAGAGATGAATATGGAGAAAAACATGCGTTCAGCGCAGGTGGACGGCTTCGCCCTCGCTGGCCTATCCGGGCTCGTTGGACGCCCTACTCGCCTTCGTAATTCGACAGGAACGACTTGGTGCGCTGATGCTGCGGGTTGTCAATCACCGAAGACGCTGGCCCCTCCTCAACGATAAAACCGCCGTCCATGAACACGATGCGGTCGGCAACGTCGCGTGCAAACTTCATCTCGTGCGTCACAATCACCATCGTCATGCGCTCTGCCGCCAAATCGCGAATGACCTTCAGAACTTCTTTGGTGAGCTCAGGGTCAAGCGCGCTGGTGGGTTCGTCGAAGAAAAGAATCTCCGGGTTCATTGCCAACGCGCGCGCAATGGCAACACGCTGCTTCTGACCGCCAGACAGCTCGCAGGGCACCATGTCCTCTTTGCCCGACAGGCCCATCTTTGCCAGCAGTTCTCGCGCGTGCTGCTCCGCCTCGGCACGCGGGCGCTTGAGCACGCTTACGGGGGCGTCCATCACGTTTTTGAGGACCGTGTAGTGCGGAAAGAGATTAAAGTCCTGAAACACCAGGCCGAATTGCTCCTTCGCCTTCTTGATGGTGTCCTTTCCCGCATACACGGCGCGCCCGTTTTCGTCATGGGCAACCTGCACGTCCCCAAAAGAAAGCGAGCCCCCGTCGAGCGTTTCTAGCAGCGTCGCGCACCGCAACAACGTCGATTTGCCGCCGCCCGACGGCCCAATGATGGCAACCACTTCGCCTGGCGTCACCGACAGTGAAATGTCCTTGAGGACTTCGGTGTTCCCGAAGCTTTTCTTGGCATGCTCGATGGCCAAAAGCGGCAGCGTGCTCTGCTCTGTCATAGTCGTGTCTCCCATCCCCGATTGCCCCATTAGCGGAACTGGCCTAGTCGTGGTAGTAGTTCAGCTTCTTCTCGATGCGCGTCAAGATCATTTCCACAATGAAGTTGAACACCCAATAGATCACGCCCGCCAGCACGTAGGGAATCATGCTCACCTGAGAGGCTGCCAGCGCCTTGGCCTGGGTAAACATCTCCATAATGCCCACCACAAAAGCAAGAGAGGTGTCTTTGACCAGCGTGATCACTTCGTTGCTCATGGCAGGAAGGATGCGTTTTACCACCTGCGGCAAAACGATTTTAAGAAACGTCTGCGAGCGGGTGTAGCCCAGCACTTCTGCCGCCTCGTACTGCCCGCGCGGAATAGACTGCAATCCGCTTCGGTAGATTTCGCCGAAGTAGGCGGCATAGTTGATGATAAAGCCAATTGAGCACGCCCAATACTTCCAGTCGCCGCCAAGCTGCAGGCCGAACAGGTAGTACGGGCCAAACATCAATGCCATAAGCTGCAGCATCAGAGGAGTGCCGCGCATGATGGAGATATAGAGCCGCGTGATAAGCGCCAAAGGCTTGAATTTGCTCATACGGCACAGAGCAACCACCACACCTAACGGCAACGCGCCGATAAGCGTGGTGAAAAATACCTGCAACGTAAGCACCAAGCCCGAGCCGAGAAGCTCAAGCATCGTAGCCAATTCCATAAACCGCCCTCTTCCTTTCAGCGTGAAAGCGCGCCCATCAAACGACGAGCGCGCTTTCTATTCCCGCGGCAAGCAGGCAATCGGGCGAGGTTCCTGACTCGCCCGTTCGCGTTTTACACACCCTACTGCAGAACCCAGTTCTCAAACGACAAGCCGTACTCTTCGTACTTCTTGCACAGCTCCTCAACCGTGCCGTCCTCGTACATTTCGCGCAGCGTGTCGCTTACCGTGGCGGCAAGGTCAGTTTCGCCCTGCTTGAAGCCTACCGCATAGTGCTCAGAGGAAAGTGTGTCGATAACCATGTAGGCATCGGGGTTGGCAGCCAACTGGTAGTTGGCAATCGAGAGGTCACATGCCACAGCGTCCACCATGCCCGACTCAAGCTGCATAAAGGCGTTGTTGTAATCGCCGATAGTTTGGGCGGCGCCCCCTGCGAAGGTGGCTGCCAAGTCGGCCGCGTTGCCCTCCAGCACGTCCAATGCAGCGGAGTCAACCTGCGTCATAACGGTTTTTCCCGCAAGGTCCTCGGAGGTTTCGATGCCGGAATCGTCGCGTACCACAATCACCTGCTCGTTGAGCATGTAAGGTTCGGAGAACGTGTAGTCTCCCTCGCGGCCCTCCATGGTGAAGCCGTTCCAGATGCAGTTAATGGTGCCGCTTCCCAGCAGAGCGTCTTTTGCGTCCCAGTCAATCGCGGAAAGTTCGATGCCCCAGCCGTTGCGCTCGGCAACCTCTGCCGCCAGGTCAAGGTCGAATCCGGTGTATTCACCGTCGTCGCCCACGAATCCGTACGGAGGATAGCTTTGGTCGAAACCGACGATCAGCGTGAAATCGCTGCCGTCGGAAGAAGCCGCCTCGCCGTTAGCGTCGCTTTCCTGCGTGCTCGAACCACCCGAACATCCTGCCATCAGTGCAGCCACCAACGCCAGCAACGCGGCCGTAGCGGCAAGCGCCCAGATCTTATTCTTGGCTAGAGATCTCATCGTTTCCCTCCCTCGGCGCTGCGGCGACACCGCGCGCGCTTCTCTGACCCGAACGGCGTCGACAGGCCGTCCGAATCGCTCTATCACTCTACCGTGCTAAAGCACCTTGCGCATACTATCTTCCATTTGCACCGCGATGTCAAGCGGAACGCGCCTCCAATCCGCCGATGGCAGCGCCCCGAGACCGGAACGCTAGCGAATCGGCTCCTACCCGTTCGGCGATCTGCTCCTTGCCCCGCTACGTCCGCATTGCGGTTGTGCAAATGAAGTCGAGCTCCCGAACGGCAGCCCTCACCGCTCTTACCCGCTGTACAGGTCTTCAGCAGTCACGATCTCGAGGTCGTCACGCTCGGCAGCTTTTCGGGCGGTCTCCGGAGACGGATCCCCCTTCATGAAAAGCACGTGATCCACCTTATCGTAATCCCCAAGAAGACGGGCTCTGCGCTCAAGCGTCTTGACCGCCTCGGTCTCGTTGAACGATCCCCGCCATTTGCATTCTCCCACAAGCAGCCGTCGCTCCGCCGAACTGGCTGCCACCACATCGACATCCACCTGCTCACGCAAACTGGGATCGGTTCCCCACCACCGACCGAACTCGGTGGGAAGAAACGGCAGAAGCCCACTGAGAGCGCGCCGCACGACCCACTGCATGCAGACATTCTCAAATTGATGGCCGACATACTCCGACAAGCTGGACTTCTCAAGGGCTTGCCGAGCGACCGCCCGTCCCAAGCCTTGCTCGATCGCGCCCGTTGACGGGCTTACAAAGCGATACCAGAATGCAAAGAACGGATCCTTGATCGAATAGCGCCCCTTGCGGGAGCGGGAAGGGTTCTCTCCAAAGGGAACGATCCGCTGCAGGATGTCTAAGCGCACGAGCGCGGCAAGATAGCTTCCGATGGCATTCTCGTCGACGCCCGCCCGCTCGGCGATCTGCTTGGGAACCGTCGCCCCCGACCCTACCGCATCGAGCACGGAAGCATAGACGGCAGGCTCGCGCAGTTCCTGGCGCAATAGCATCTGCGGCTCGGCATACAAGGTACCCGAAAGATCGAAAAACAGAGCTTCGATGTTCTCGGCAAGCGACATGTCGGCATCGAACTGCTCGAGATAGTAGGGGGTTCCGCCGAATGCGGCATAGCACGTCACGCGATCCTCGGGAGACAAGCCCGGCACGAATTGCGCCGCATCGTAGTAGTTGAACGGGCGCAGCCTTATCTGCGCATGGCGGCGCCCGTAAAGGGGGCTTTTCGAGCCGAGGACTTTGCCCTCCATAAAACTTTCGTTACTGCCGCACAAGATCAGGCACGTGTTTGTCTTCGAGAACTGGTGGTCGATGGCGATCTGCATGATCGAGGGGAGGGACGGATCCGCCTCCGCCGCGTAGGGGAATTCGTCGAACACGAACACAACGTGTTGACCGGATTCTTCGAGGCGCTGCGCAAAGTAGCTCAGCGCCTCGTCCCAGGAAGGCAGGGGCGGCGTACTTGCAGGCAGTCCGAGGAACTCGTACACCTGCCGAGAGAACACGCGAAGATTCGCCGTAGTGTTCTTTTGCTGAGCCGTGAAGAACAGCGCCTGTTTTCCGCGACAGAATTCGGAAAGCAGCGCGGTTTTGCCCACGCGTCGCCTCCCGTACACGACCGCCATCCTGAAGCCCTTGTGCCTGTACAACCGCTCGAGCGTTCCCAGCTCGGTTTCTCGTCCGATAAACACCGACTCGCCTCCATCGTCTTAACCGCCTTGTGCATGTTCCAGTATACGACATGAGGCATCTAAGTAAATCACGATTAAGGTAATCGTGATTTACTTAGATGCCCTGGGACCCCATGCATAGATAGAGGTCCGGACATAGATAGAGTTCTGAGCATAGAAAAGGGGCTGCACCAAAATCGCTTTTGATACAGCCCCATCTTTGCTTTGGGAAAAAACAATTCTCGCTACGCGTTGCGCAAAACGCCTCGTAGCGACAGTTCTCGCTAGGCGTTGCGCAAAAACGCCTCGTAGCCCCTGTACGCTTCGTAGATGTCCGCCTTGCTTGTTACTTCCCAAGGGGCATGCATGGAGAGCACCGCCACGCCCGAGTCGATTACGTCCATGCCGTATTTCGCAGGAATGTAGGCGATGGTGCCACCGCCGCCGGCGTTCACCTTGCCCAGCTCGGCGGTTTGGAACGACACCTTAGCGTCGTCCATCACGCGGCGCACGCGCGCCATGTACTCGGCCGACGCGTCATTTGAGCCGCTCTTTCCCCGCGCCCCCGTGTATTTGTTAAACACCAAGCCTTTGCCCAGATACGCAGAGTTTTTAGCTTCGAACACGCTCGCGTAGGCAGGGTCGAAGCCCGCCGACACGTCCGACGACAGCATGCGGCTAGCCGCCAGGCCGCGACGAAGCGGCAACGCTCCCGGCTCCCCCGCCAACTCCATTACTTCCGCCATCACGTTTTCGAAGAACTGCGAGGTCATGCCAGTAGCGCCTACGCTGCCGATCTCCTCTTTGTCAACCAAAATGGTTACCGCCGTGCGCTCGATAACGTCGTTCGCCAACGCCAGCTGAGCCAGAAGAGAGGGATAGGCGCACACGCGGTCGTCCTGCCCGTAGCCAAGCACCATCGAACGGTCGAAACCACAATCGCGCGCACGCCCGGCAGGAACCACTTCTATCTCTGCCGACAGGAAGTCTTCCTCATCGATGCCGTAGGCTTCTGCCAGAAGCGAAAGGATGCGCGCCTTAACCGGCTCGCTTTCTGACTTCCCTTCCTTTTCGCCCTTCTCGTCGTTCTCGTTGTTCTCGGAAGCGTTTGAGTTCTCAGGCTGGTTGCCCACCAGCACGTCGAGGGCTTCGCCTTCCACCACTTCGTTGGCCTTTTTCCCCATCTGCTGGCCGCCCAAATGCGGCAGCAGGTCGGTCACGCAAAAGACCGGATCGCCGGGATCTTCCCCTAGGCGCACCTCCACGACGCTGCCGTCTTTCTTCGCAATCACGCCATGCAGCGCCAGCGGAAGCGTAACCCACTGGTAGTTTTTGATGCCGCCGTAGTAGTGCGTGTCCAAAAAGGCGAATCCATTGCTTTCGTAGAGGGGGTTTTGCTTCACGTCGAGGCGCGGCGAATCGATGTGCGCGCCAAGAATGTTAACGCCCTCGGAAAGCGGCGCCGTGCCCACCTGAACAAGCATGACCGCCTTGCCGCGCGCACTTGCCCACACTTTGCTGCCCGGCTCAAGCGGCTTGTTCGCGCGTACCGCCTCGTCGAGGCTAACGTAGCCCGCCTGCTCCGCCAGAGCTATAGCGGCAGATGCGCACTCGCGCTCGGTTTTGTTGGCGGAAATGAACTCGATGTAGTCGTCCGCCAACGCGCGCACCTTGGCAAGCTCGGCGTCGTCGTATTTTTTCCAAGCAATTTCACGCTCCATGAGAGGGCTCCCTTCTTTCGTTATGCTACCGAGAAACGGCATGCTCCTTCTTTCGTTGCGCTACCGAGAAACGGCATTGTTCTTTCCTTTAGTCGTTATAGGGTCTAGGCGTTCGCCCGCCTCAGCCCAAGGCGTCGTAAACGGCGTTTGACACCTGCGCCATCAGCGAATTGGCACTTGAGGTGCCAATGTTTGCCAGCACTACTATCACGTAGGGGTTTTCCGCATATACGATACCGCCATCGTGGCGAATGGGGTCAAGCGAACCGGTTTTATGGGCGAACGAGACTCCCGCCGGAAGCCCTTGGGCCAACCCCGCCGAATCGGTTTGGTCGAGCAGATAGCCCCCTGCCGTTTCACAGAGTTCCTCGCTTGCCAGCGTGCGGTTGGCAAACCCCGCAAGCAGCTCAGCCGCCTCGTTCGCGGTGATGTGATTTTCTACCCCCGTGCCCAAATCCATCATGCGCCTCTGGAGGCTTGTTCCGGAAAGTCCCAGTTCGGAGGCTTTACCGTTAATTGCATCCATACCCATGGCATCAATGAGGATGTTGGTGGCCGTATTGTCGCTGTACATGATCATGTCGCGCGCAAGCTCGTCGTAGGTATAAGACACGCCTGCCCCGCTGTTCTGGATGACGCCCGTGCCTCCCACGATGTCGCTTGACGTCACGGTATAGCTTGCCGAAGCGTTCAACGCCCCCGCCTCAACCTCGTCGAGATATTCGGCCAAAATGAGCAGCTTGATCATGGAAGCCGACACGAAATCGGCGTCCCCGTTGAGAGAGAACCCTTCCGATCCGTCCAAGGGCATCACCGCCACTGCAACTTCGGTGCCGTAGGACGAAACCAGATCGCGTACCGCCTGTTCGGCGGCTTGCATGCTCGCGGATTGCGCAGACGCCCCTTCGCCCTCCGCGCCAGCGGCCTTCTCCTCTGAGACAGATGCCCCTTCGTCAACCACGTCGTCCACCGCTACGATCACCTCGTCTGTCTGATCGGGCTCGGTCGCCGGCGACGACGAAGAGCACCCTGCAAGAAGAGCCCCTGCCACAAGAGCGCAGCTTGCCGCTGCGGCACAGGTCCTGCCAAGCATTCGATTCCCTTCTCCTTATCCGCGAGCGTCAGAAGCGCGTGCCGACACGTCGGCATGCCGCCTTTTGCACGCATCGCCACACGAAAGTCTATGGTACGCGCAGAACGGCCCTGGCGCAAAGTAGCGCCGCAAATCGACACCTAAACGTTAGGTGTCGTTTCCGTAACGCCCGTGAGGTTGGGCTTCGAACGCAAGCGGGTTGCGCCACAATAGGGAGGATAGTCTATACAGGCTCATTTCGACTGTTTACGGCTTTGACTGCTTATAGCCCTCGAAAAACGAAGCATTTCAGAAAGGCCCCTTATGCTCGAGCTGCGCGAGATATGCAAGTCATACACCACCGGATCGTTCACCCAGCAGGCGCTCGATCACGTATCAATCGCCTTCCGCGACAACGAGTTCGTTGCCATTTTGGGCCCTTCGGGCTCCGGCAAAACAACCCTGCTCAACATCGTTGGCGGGCTGGATCACTACGACACGGGCGATTTGGTCATCGACGGCATTTCCACCAGGCAGTACAAAGACCGCGACTGGGACGCTTATCGCAACAACCGCGTCGGCTTCGTGTTCCAAAGCTACAACCTCATTCCCCACCAGACCATCTTGGCGAACGTCGAGCTGGCGCTCACGTTGTCGGGCGTCTCTCGCAGCGAGCGCCACGCACGCGCCCTTGACGCACTCGAGCAGGTGGGTTTGCGCGAACACGCCAACAAGAAACCCAGCCAGCTTTCCGGCGGCCAGATGCAGCGCGTTGCCATTGCCCGCGCGCTTATCAACGACCCCGAGATCCTGCTTGCCGACGAGCCCACGGGCGCGCTCGATTCCAAAACCAGCGTGCAGGTGATGGATCTGCTCACCCAAATTGCCAAGGATCGCCTGGTAGTAATGGTGACGCACAACCCCGAGCTTGCCGAGCGTTACGCCACGCGCATCGTGAACCTCTCCGACGGCGTTATCCGCAGCGACTCCAACCCGGTGGATCCCGCTGTCGAGCCCCCCGCACGCGCCGCCAAGCCCGCAGGCAAGACGCGCATGAGCTTCTTAACGGCGCTGTCGCTGTCGTTCAACAACCTCATGACAAAGAAAGGCCGCACCATCATGACGGCCTTTGCCGGCTCTATCGGCATCATCGGCATTGCGTCCATTCTGGCGCTAGCGAACGGCGTGAACAACTACATCGCCAGCGTCGAGGAAGAAACGCTTTCGGAATACCCGCTGCAAATCCAAAGCACGGGCTTCGACATGACATCCATGCTCGTAGGCGCAAGCTCCGAAATGGGAGCCGCCTCCGACGCCGAAAGCGAAGACGCGCAAAACGTGCACGTAGTTGAGATGATAACGAACATGCTCTCGAGCGTGAGCAGCAACGACCTCGCCTCGCTGAAAGAATACCTCGATTCCGACGAGAGCGGCATCAGCCAATACACCAACTCCATCGAGTATTCCTACGACGCCACGCCCCAGATTTACAGCTCCGACACCTCAACGATCCACCAGGTAAACCCCGACTCGTCGTTTTCCTCGCTTGGCATTAGCTCGCAGGTGAGCACCAACAGTCTCATGAGCGCCTCCATGTCCACCGACGTGTTCTACGAGATGCCAAGCGATCCCAATTTGTACGAAAGCCAGTACGACGTGAAAGCCGGACGGTGGCCGGAAAGCTACAACGAATGCGTGCTGGTGCTCACCGGCTCGGGCGGCATGAGCGACTTCATGCTCTACACGCTCGGCCTGCGCGACGAAGAAGAGCTGCAGAGCATGATCGACCAGTTCGCAGCCGAAGAGGACGTAACCGCACCCGACGACATCACCGACCCGTCCTACGACGACATCCTCAACGTCACCTTTAAGCTGGTGAACGCGTGCGACTACTACGAGTACGACAGCGAATACAGCGTTTGGCGAGACAAAACCGACAACGAAGACTATATGCGTCAGCTCGTCGACAACGGCGAAGAGGTCCGCATCGTCGGCATTGTGCAGCCTCGCGAAGACGCGAACGCGTCAATGCTCAGCGCGGGCATCAACTACCCCGCATCGCTCACGCAGCACATCATCGATGAAGCCGCAGCAAGCCAGATCGTGCAAGACCAGCTTGCGAACCCCGACATCGACGTGTTCACCGGCAAGGAGTTCGGCGCCGAGGACGACGAATCCGGCTTCAGCATGGACTCGCTTTTCACCGTTGACGGCAATGCCATAAGCTCGGCGTTCTCCGTCGATTCGAGCGCGTTAACCGCCGGGCTTGACGACATGGACCTCGACCTCTCGAATGTGACCATAGACACGAGCGCACTGCCAGCGTTCGACGCGTCCAGCATCCAGATCGACCCGAGTCAGCTTGATCTGAGCAGTCTCACGTTCGACCTCAGCAGCCTCGACTTGTCGCTTGACGGCGCCCAGCCCGCCATCGACTCCGAGGCGATAGCCGCCGCCATGAGCGAAACCATGGAAGGCTTTGGCGCGTGGTGGGCACAGCACACCGAGTACACCGATGTCTCCCAGGCGGTGAGCGCGTATTTCGCCGACCCCTCTGTAAGCGAACAGCTCAACAGCGCCATCGCCGGCGCCATAGACATGTCCGGCATGCAGGAGCAGCTTGCCCAGCAGGTGCAACAGCAGGTGGGAAGCGCCGTGCAGCAGCAGCTTGTTCCGCAGATTGCCGCCGCGCTGTCCGAAGCAATCCAGTCGCAGCTAGAAACCGCGCTGCAGGCCTACATGACCCAGACCATGACTGCCGTCATAACGCAGATGAGCTCCGCCCTGCAAGACCAGGTGGGCGCAGCGATGACGCAATCGATGAACCGCCTTGCCTCCAATATGGCAGGCGCCATGCATATCGACGAGGCGGCGTTTGCCAACGCATTCCAGTTCAATATGGACGAGGAAGACCTCACCGAGCTGATGATCTCGATGATGGGTTCGGGCGAGGCAACCTATAAAGGCAACTTGGCCTCCCTCGGATACGCCGATACCGCCGAGCCGTCCGGCATCTCCATCTACCCCATCGACTTCGACAGCAAAGAGCACGTGCTGCAGATCCTCGACGACTACAACGCCCGCATGGAGGCGGACGGCGCCGAGGACAAGGTGATCACCTACACCGACATCGTGGGCACACTCATGAGCTCGGTTACCACCATCGTCGACATGATCAGCTACGTGCTCATCGCCTTCGTTGCTATTTCGCTGGTGGTGAGCTCCATCATGATCGGCGTCATCACCTACATCAGCGTGCTTGAGCGCAAAAAGGAGATAGGCATTCTGCGCGCCATTGGCGCAAGCAAAAGCGACATCAGCCACGTATTCAACGCCGAAACAGTCATCGAGGGCTTGGTTTCGGGCTTGCTCGGCGTGGGCATTACCGCGCTTTGCTGCATACCGGCAAGCGCTATTGTTTACAGCCTGTTCGACGTGCCCAACATTGCTTCGCTGCCGTGGCAGGCTGCCGTGGTGCTTGTGCTCATAAGCGTGTTCCTCACGTTTATCGCCGGCCTCATCCCCGCATCGAGCGCCAGCCGCAAAGACCCGGTTGAGGCTCTGCGCAGCGAGTAGGCCAAGCGGGACGAGTAGGACAAGCGGGGCAGGCAGAAACGGCCCAAGAACTTCGGTACGCAAGTCGCAACCATGCGGTGCAGCAAGATCCGCGCGCCGACGCAGCGCCAGCGGCCGGGCCGCAGCAAGCCATCAGGCACTTCGCTTGCCGATTCGCTGCGTTTCTTGGGCCGCTTTATCGGAGCACGGCAAACCATCAGGCGTTTCGCTTGCCCCTTCTGGGCAAAACGTCGTGCGGCACGTGCCGTCTTGGTTTACAATAGTGCGCACCGAATTCAAAACAGCATCGCACGACGAGGGGAAGGGCTACTCAAGTGGTTTTTTCAAGCTTGATCTTCCTCTTCGTGTTCTTCGTTATCTATCTTGCGGCTTACTTTTTTGCCCCCGAACGCTTTAAGAACTGGGTCTTGCTCATTGTCTCGTTGGTGTTCTATGCCTGGGGCGGCCCGGAGTTTCTTGTTCTGCTTGTGGGAGAATCGTTCGTGAGCTGGTTCACGGCCACCCGCATAGCAAAAGCCACCAGCGCATCTACCAGGCGGTTTTGGCTCGTTGCCGACATCGTTGTTCTGCTGGGGCTTCTGGCGTACTTCAAATACGCCATGTGGATCTTGGGGAACATTCACAACCTGTTCGGCGTGCCGGAGCTCATCCCCACCATCGTGCTGCCCATCGGCATCTCGTTCTATACGTTCCAGCTCATCTCCTACACGGCAGATGTCTACACCGGCAAAGTGAACTACCAGCCTGCGTTTTGGAAGCTGCTGCTGTACTCGTCGCTGTTCTTCCAATGCATCGCCGGCCCTATCGTGCGCTATGAGACCGTCGCCGAAGACATCGACGAGCGGCGCGTCACCCCCAACGACGTATACGCAGGCGCGCGAAGATTCTGCATCGGGCTCGCGAAAAAAGCCATCCTGGCAAACTCATGCGCTCAAATTGCCGACACCCTGCTTCCCATTGGAACAGGCGGCATCTACACCCAGGCAACGGCAGGGCTGTGGCTGGGCATGATGTTCTACATGTTCCAAATCTATTTCGACTTCTCCGCCTATTCCGACATGGCCATTGGCATGGGACGCATGGTTGGATTCAGGTTCCTCGAGAACTTCAACTACCCCTATATGTGCAAGTCGATCCAAGACTTCTGGCGGCGGTGGCACATCTCGCTTTCGACATTCTTCCGCGACTATATCTACATCCCGCTTGGCGGAAGCCGCTGCTCGAAGCTAAAGTACGTGCGCAACATGACCGTGGTGTGGTTCCTAACCGGCCTCTGGCACGGCGCGAGCTGGAACTACATCTTATGGGGCTTGTACTTCCTGGCGTTTTTGCTATTGGAGAAGTTCGTCATCAAAGACCGGCTCCCGAAAGGCATCAACCACCTCTACGGTATCATTGTGGTGTACTTCGGCTGGGTGCTGTTCAAATTCGAGGACTTCAACGAGCTCGGTGCGGTGCTCTCCGGCATGTTCGGCTTCACGCAGGGCGGCCTTATGACCATGGAAGTGCAGACGCTGTTCTTGCAGAACATCTTCCTCATCGTCTTTTGCATTATCGCCTGCACCGATCTGGGCAAGCGTTTGCGGCAGGCGTTATTCCAGCTCTCCAAGCGCAACAACGTCGCCTTTGCCGTGTTCGGCATTACGGAGTTCGTCACGCCGCTTGTTTTGCTGCTGCTGGCAATCGTGGCGCTTACGGGCGCAAGCTACAACCCGTTCATCTACTTCCAGTTCTAGCGTGAGGAGAGGAGGAAGTTTTGGAGCGAAAAGACGTCAACGCAAGCCGCACTAGCGCCCAGCCGCGCAAGCGCCCCACCGCGCACAAGGCAGGACAGCTCGAACAGGCAGGAAGCGCATCCCGCCATGACGCCCAACCGAAAAGCCAGACGGCGCACCAACCCTCCCCTCGTCGCGCGAACAAACCGAACGGCATTCCGAATGGCCAGGCCAAACAGCGCCGGACACCCGTGCCACGCGTCCAGCTTTCCCCAGACGGCAAGCCCGCGCCAGACAGCCGAACCGCGCCGCACCGGCAGCCCGCTTCGAGCAGTCAGCCCGCGCCGCGTCGTAAGCCCTCGCGCAAATCCCAGGCAATGGCACGCTGGAGGCGCTGGAGCGTTAGAGGGTTTGTAGGCATCATCGTAGCTGGATTCGTCGTTGGCCTGCTGTTTTTCGCCCGCCCAACCACCTCAACCATTGAAAACCGCCAGCTCACGCCCTTCCCTACGTTTACCATCGAAGGCTTTCTTGACGGCTCGTTCACCAACGATCTCTCTCTTTGGTTCGCCGACACCTACCCTTTGCGCGAGCCGCTTGTGTCGTTTAACCAATGGTTCCAGTCGCTCTACGGCATCGACACCGGCGAGAAGATGATCGGCGGCAACGTCCAGGCCGACGAGCTGCCCGTAACAACCGAAGAGACGCCATCCGCTCCGCAAGAGGCAACGCCGCGCGAAGAGGTGGAAGTGCCCACCGAGGAGGCGATGGCAGCCGACATCCAGGCACAAATCATGAACGGCCTCTACGTGAGCAACGGCGCCGCCTACAACATGTACTACTTCAGCCAGGAAGCGGTGCAAAACTACGCCGCCGCCATCAACGCCTGCGCACAGGCGCTCGAAGGCCAGGCGAAGGTGTACTCCGTTTTGGCTCCCACCAATTCAGCCGTGCTTGACGACGCAACGCGCGAGCGCCTAGGCGGCACCGACCAGGAGCAGGCCATCGACTACTTCAACAGCCTCTACGATCCGTCGGTTGGCACCGTCGACTCATGGCAGGCCATTCGCGACCATGCCAGCGAGTACGTGTATTTCCGCACCGACCACCACTGGACAGAGCTGGGCGCTTTCTACGTTTACCAGAAGCTCTGCGAGCAAATGGGCATCGAGGCGGTAGATTTAAGCAGCCAGGAATCCATGACGTTCGAAGGCTATCTGGGCACCTTCTACGGCCAGCTTCAAGACCCCGCCATGGCGGCAAACCCCGATTCCGTTGAGGCACACGTCCCCAACGGAACGAACGACATGACCTATTGGGACGCCAACGGAGCTGAGCAACAGGGCAAGGTCGTCACCGACGTGACGGGATGGGCAAGCAATTCGCTGTACGGTACGTTTATCGCCGGCGACCAGCCGCTTGAGCATATCCACAACCCCGCCAAAGACGACGGGAGTTCGTGTTTGGTAATCAAAGACTCGTTTGGCTGCGCCTTCGCGCCGCGCTTGGTAGACAATTTCGAAGACCTTTACATTATCGACTTCCGCCACTCTTCGCAAAACATTCCCGAGTTCGTGCAAGAGAACGGAATCCAAAACGTGGTGTTCGTGAACAACATCGCGCTTGCGGGCACGCTTACCGTGTCCGACAAGCTGGCAAGCATGATGTAGCCTGCGCAGATGAACGCTTAATGTGAATCTTTCGCGCGGGATCGCATTCTGCTTGCGATGCGACAACCAAGCAGTTACTATGCTTATTGATACCGATTCTCATTAAAGAATCGGCTGAGGGTAGACGAGAAATCTTTCACAGAAGGAGCAAACCCCATGAACGTACGTTCCGAACTCCCCACCGCCGAGAACTCCACCAACTTCAACGTGGTCAGCGGCAGCACCACCGAGGTTGGCACCACGCTTGACAACCTGAAGGCAGCCGTCACCGGCGAGACCGGCGCATCCGCCAAGTACGCCGCATTTGCTGAAGCAGCCGACAAGGCCGGCTACACCCAGATCGCTCGCCTGTTCCGCGCCACTTCCGAGGCAGAGCAGATTCACATTGCCATGGAGTACAAGCTGGTCCAGGCAGAGGATCCCGAGTGGCAGAAGCCCGTTGCCGACGCCCCCGTTGTTGAGGCATGCGACCTGAACCTGATTGCCGCCGCCAACGGCGAGATCTACGAGACCTCCGACATGTACCCCGCGTTCATCAAGAAGGCTCAGGAAGAGGGCAACGCCAAGGCAGTTCAGGTGTTCACCCGCGCCAAACTTGCCGAGTCGGTGCACGCCGAGCGCTACATGGAGGCCTACAACAACATCGACGCTGCCGACGACGACGCATACTTCCTGTGCCCCGTTTGCGGCTACATCGAGAAGGGCGACGACTTCGAGATTTGCCCGATCTGCGGTGCCAAGAAAGCTGCCTTCAAGCAGTTCTAAGCCGCAACGCGCAACGCTCAACGCGCACAACCTTTCAACAGGGCTTTTGCGACGGCCGTCCTTCGGGGCGGCCGTCCTGCATTTGAAAGGCCTTGCGAGGAGCGCAGGTGGTAGCCTGCATGCTGTTATCGGAAGCGATGCTCCAGCAGAACCGCGCCGTCAAGCGCCTCCACGCGTGCGCCAATCAAACGGCCCGACTCCACTTCCACGAACGCCACACTTGGCGGCATCCCGCCGCGCGGGCGCGAAACGGAGCCGGGACACAGCACCAACGACGCCGGGCGAGCCTCCTTGCCCACCGTGATATGCGCGACATGCGTATGACCGTGAACGCACACCTCGGGCAGCGGGTCGCCCGGCGCCACGCCCGCACAGCCATGTGGGCCAATTCGCACATCGCGTGGATAGTGAGCCACCAAAAACCGCACCCCGTCAATCGTCGGCTTTGCGAAACGCCCCACCGCGTCGCCGTATTCGGGGAAATCGTTGTTTCCCAGCACTGCCGAAACCGGTGCAAGCGTTTCCAGCTCTCTGAGAATGCCCGGATCGCAGATGTCGCCCGCATGGATAATGTGATCGCTCGCCGCCAACGCTTCGTAAGCGAGCAGCGGCAGCCTTCCATGCGTATCCGAAACGATGCCTACGGTGACCATCGCGCCCCTTCCTCCCTGACGTCCAACATCGTAACGCAGAACAACATATTCCGAACAGGCACTATGACGGGAAAGTAACAAGACGGTGCAATTAGCACTCTCGGCTTGACAGTGCTAATTCAGCGCGGTAAAACATACTCGAACAAAGAAAGGGGTCGCAGGAAGGTGCCCCGGAGACCGGCATTCAGGCCGCATTTCCAGAGCAGAGAAGCGCAAGCCGCCTCCTGCAAAGACGAATAGGACAGCGTCTTTGCAAGCCGACCGCCAGCAACCCCGCACGTTAGAGGAGATGATTGGTATGTCCATGCTGATGCCCACGAGAAGGAACCGCAGCCTGCTGAGCGACTTTATGTTCGATCCGTTCGACGCGTTCTTCAACACCCCGATGCCTTCCACCCAAACGCCTACCCTCATGCGCACCGACATCAAAGAAACCGCCGACGGTTTTGAGATGGTCATCGACATGCCCGGCTTCAAGAAAGAAGACGTCAATGCCGAACTGAAGGACGGCTATCTGCACATCGAGGCAGAAACTAGCTCAGAGTCGGAAGACAAGGATGCCAACGGCACCTACGTCCGCAAGGAGCGCTTCAGCGGCAAGTGCAGCCGTACGTTCTATGTTGGCGAGGACATCGAAGAGAAGGACATTCGCGCACGCTTCGAGGACGGCACGTTGAAGATCGACATCCCGAAGAAGCAGGAGCAGCCGAAGCTGGAAGAGAAGAAGACTATCGCCATCGAAGGCTAAGATCACTCTCGTCTTGTTAACACGGTTATGCGGCGCCCCTCTCTCCCCGCATAACACCACATAACGCGTTGGAAACTCGGCAACGCATGAGGAAAGCGGCTTTCGGGCCGCTTTCCTGCTACTATGGGAGTGCAAGCATCCGTCCTCCGCGCAAAGGAGCCCCTCATGAACCCCGCCAGCGAAAAGCCCACTTTCGTCGATTTGGAATTGAAAGCCGACGGCTGGATAAAAAAGTATGTTTTGCACTACGAGCTTCCCGATGGACGACGCTTTAGCTACGACAGTGCATCGCGCAAAAGCCCCGAAGTCTACCGAGCAGAACTTGAGGCACGAAATCGGGGGGAAGCCCCTATCGCCGACGCCGTGTGCGTAGTCCCTCAAACGCGTGAAGGCGCCCTGGTGCTTATCAAAGAGTTTCGCTATCCGCTGAACAGCTGGTGCATCGCGTTCCCTGCGGGCCTCATCGACCCCGGAGAAGACCCCGCCCACAGCATCGACCGCGAGCTTCGGGAGGAAACCGGCTATGCGCTGCGCACCGATCTCGAAAACGCCCTGGAGCTGTTGCCGCAAGTGGGCTTTTCTTCGGCAGGGCTTACCGACGAGACCATTCAGGTAGCCTTCGCGCAGGTGGAAAAAGTTGCCGATGCCACGCCCGAAGACTCCGAGCTAATTTTGCCTTTCGAGATTGCGTTAGAAGACATTCCCCGTTTTCTTGCAACCAACACAACGCCCATCAGCACCCGCGCGCAACTCATCCTTGACGGGTTCGCACGGCATCGAAAGTAGCGTAAACCGTTCTGCTTCGGGTGCGCTAGGCGCGGTTGACCACCTGGATTTGCAGCCCTTCCATGATGTCGAGCGCCGCTTCGTGCAGGTTCGCATCGCCCGATCCGGTGCATGCGGCATCCACAATGACAGGAACCTCAGGGCAGGCAGTTTTCGCCAAGACTGCATTGGAGATGACGCAGATGTTCGACACCAGGCCAACCAGCTCGATGCTGGAGAACGGCTGGCTGCCTACGGAGTCCGCCGTCCGCTGCGACGCGCGCAAACGCTCGAACAGCTCCACCGAGCCAAACGATGGCTTTTTGAACACGTGATCTGAATCGCGCATCATCAATGCCACCTCGCCGTACAGGTCGTGTCCCGGCGTGCCGTCGATGCAATGCTCGATGGGAAGATTGCGGCCTTCTTGCGTTTTCAGGTAATCGCGATGGTGGGTGTCAAACGTGAAGCACACCTCGTCGCCGGTTGCACGGTACGACGCGATCTTCTCGGCAATTCGCCCGTCAAGCTCCGCAGCGCCTTCGAACCCAAGCGCGCCATCGACGAAATCCTTTTGGTAGTCAACAACGATCAGCAGCCGCTTCATCGCAATCGCACCTAAGCCTTTCACATCCTCCGCCCGCCTGAATTATTCGCGCTTGAGCGATATAAGCCCAGTAACCAGGCGTTTCATTAAATCGGGATGAAAGCATAGCACGTTCGGGGGCAGATGCGCCCCTCAATTCCGCATGCGTGCGCTAGCGTTCCGGGGCACTCTCCCCAAGCGTCTTGAGCGCTGCAGCATAGCCGCCTGTTCCGTAGGCCAAGCACTTGGACACGCGCGCAATCGTCGTCGCGGAAGCGCCGGTCTCTCGCTCAATGGCAGAGTAGGGCTTGCCCTGCGACAACAATCGCGCAACCGCAAGACGCTGCGAGGTCTCCTTGATCTCTCGCGGAGTAAACAAGTCTTCCAACAGCGCGAATATGGTGTCTTCATCGTCGAGGGCGGCGAACACGCTTAGCAAGCTCTCAACCTCCGGCGTCCTCATCTTTGCCATATTCGCACCTTCCTTTTGGTTACGGTCGCGACAGCCCTAGCGCAGCGCAAGCTCGCGTCGCGCCAAGCCGTACTCAATCGAATCGACGAGCGCATTCCAAGATGCCTCGATGATGTTTTCCGACACGCCTACCGTGCCCCAGCGCATTACCCCGTCGCTCGTGGTAATGAGAACGCGCGTAATGGCGCCCGTGCCGACGTTCTCGTCGAGGATGCGCACCTTAAAGTCGACAAGCTCCATCTGATCCACCTGAGGGAAGAATTCGCCAATTGCCATGCGCAACGCCACGTCAAGCGCCTCGACAGGACCGGCTCCCTCACCGGTGGCTACAAAGCGCTGATCGCCCACATGGATCTTGATGGTTGCTTCGCTCATGGCGTCTTTGGCAAGCGCACCGGTGTCCTCGCGGTCGTCAACGATCACGCGGAAGCTCTCCAGCGTGAAATGCGGTTTGTATTGCCCCAGATGGCGCAAGAGAAGAATGGCAAGCGACCCGTCTGCCACCTCATAGGAATAGCCTTGCGCCTCGCGCTGCTTGATCTCTTCGAGAATCTGCTGCGTCGTTTCGGGGTAGTTGGCAAGATCGATGCCTAAGCTGCGCGCCTTGGCAACCAACGACGCCTTTCCCGCAAGCTCGCTTACCAACATGCGCGTGACATTGCCAACGTACTCGGGCCGCGTGTGCTCATACGCCTCGGGGAATCGCGCAATGGCGCTGGCATGCAAGCCCCCTTTGTGCGCGAACGCCGAAGAACCCGTGTAGGGGTGGTGCGCCGGCACCGAGATGTTGCAGGTCTCCGCAACGAATTTCGCGACGTCGGTGAGTTGGCGCAGGTTCTCACGGCCAATGCACGTGCATTCCATTTTGAGCTCGAGGTTGGCGATAACCGTCAAAAGATCGGTATTGCCGACGCGTTCGCCGATGCCGTTGACGGTGCCCTGCACCTGCGTTGCGCCGGAGTGCACTGCGGTCAATGTGCTGGCAACCGCGCAGCCCGAATCGTCATGACAGTGAATGCCAATCTGCTGACCAGGCAGTGCCGCAGCAACCGCTCCCACCGCCTCGGCCACTTCGTGAGGCAGCGCGCCGCCGTTCGTCTCGCATAGGTCGACCGAGTCGGCTCCCGCCTCCGCAGCGGCACGCACACAGGCGAGCGCATAGTCGGCATTGGCCTTGTAACCGTCGAAGAAGTGCTCGGCGTCGAACACGACATGGCGCCCCCGCTGCTTCAAGTAAGAGACGGAGTCTGAAATCATTCGCAAGTTCTCGTCCAGGGAGGTTTGCAGCGCGCGCGTGACCTGGGCATCCCATGTTTTTCCCACGATGGTCACCACTGGAGCGCCGCTGGCAAGCAAATCTGCCAGGCCGGCATCTTCGGCAGCCGCCACGCCCTTACGGCAAGTAGACCCGAACGCGGCAATGCGCGCGTGCTCAAGCGGGAGTTCGCGAACGCGCTTGAAAAACTCGATGTCCTTGGGGTTGGATGCCGGAAACCCGCCCTCGACAAAATCGACGCCGAGCGCATCGAGGCGCTGCACGATGCGCAACTTGTCCTCCAGCGAGAGCGAGATCCCCTCGCCCTGCTCGCCGTCGCGCAACGTGCAGTCGTATGTGTAGATGCGGTTTTCCATGGCGATGAGCGGCTCCTATACGAGATGAACCGAAGGGAAGCCCTAGAGGGCGTCGCAGGCGAAATCGCCAACAAACGGCAAGCGGACAATCAGGCCGAAAACGCGCACAAGCCTAGAAGACGTTCGCCGCAACCGTTGGCAGCAAATGTGGCATGCGGTGCGGCTCTTTGTCGCGCCTACCATATCTTTTGCAGCACAGGTCGTTCGTAACGTCAGCGAGCGGAAGCGTGACGAGTGCGGATGGCGCGAAAGGCGGCCGTGATTGGACTGCGGTCCATCGCGGTCGCCTTGAACGCCAGCCGTGCCGTCACGCTCCCGCGCAGCGTCGGCCGGTTCCGCGTGCCTACGGCACGCGGAACCTACTAGATCTCGGTCAGCCAGTCGGCGTATTCCTCGACACGGCCGAATACGACGTTGAAGAAACGCTCCTGGATAGCGCGCGTGACCTCGCCAGGCTTGCCAACCGGACGGCCGTCGATCGAGCCGATTGGCGTAAGCTCGGCGGCAGAGCCGGTGAAGAACGCCTCGTCGGCCACGTAAAGGTCGGAGCGGGTGAGGCTTTCCTCAATCGCCGGAATATCCAGATCTTCGGCAAGGCACAGAATCGTGTCGCGCGTGATGCCCTCAAGCAGACCGTCGGACAGAGGCGGCGTGGAAAGGATGCCGTCGCGCACGATGAACAGATTCTCGCCCGTGCCCTCGCATACCAGACCCTGCTCGTTAAGCATGATTGCCTCAACGTAGCCGTGCTGCTTCGCCTCCAGCTTGGCGAGGATGGAGTTCATGTACGAGGCGGCGGACTTCATCGACGGCGGAATAGCGTTGATGGAGCGCTGGCGCCACGATGACACGCCAACCGCCACGCCATTCTCCAGCGCGTCGGGGCCAAGGTAGGAATCCCACGGCCACACCGCGATAATCACATCAACCGGAGCGCCGGTAGGATCGACGCCCATCTGGCCATAGCCGCGGTACACCAGCGGGCGGATGTAGCACTTCTTGAGGTTGTTCTTGCGGATGACGTCAACAGTTGCCTGGCACAGCTCGTCAACGCTGTAGGGCAGGTCGATCATCGCGATCTTGCAGCTGCGGTGCAGGCGCTCCATATGGTCGCGCAGGCGGAACACGTAGCTCTTGCCCGTCTTGGGATCCTCGTAGCAGCGCGCGCCCTCGAACACGGCAGAACCGTAATGCAACGAGTGGGACAGCACGTGAGTAGTGCACTCCGCCCAGGGCACCATCTCCCCGTTCTTCCAGATGTAATCAACTTCGGTGAGGTCAGCCATCGCTTCTCCCCTTCCTTGCTTCGGCAGTACAGCAGGGCGCAGCAGCCCAGCGGGCAATGCGTCCGTTTCACGCCATTGTACTCCAACAGGCTAAAGTGTAATTACAAGTTGGTAAATTCTCGGCGTTTCGCCATCATGAGCAGGCGGAAAAACAACGCCGCAACTCGCAACAACGCCACCGCTCAAAAAGCGACGCAAACCCCGAGCTTGCCAGGCGATGCCGTTGCGCTAGCAAAACGCCGAAAGCCTCGAGCTCTGTAACGCGCAAGGCGGCGCGAACGAGCGATTAGCGCGCAGCGGCGCTGCGCTCCGCCTCCGCCGCCTCAAGCTCGGCAAGCCTCTCGGCATCGCGGCGAGCCTTCTCGTCGGCAATGCGGTCACGGCGCCTATTGACGAAGTACAGAATAAGATCGGTTGTGACCAGGCATTCGTTGAAGATATAGAAGAACAGCGTGTAGCTCAGCTGATCTGCAACCAACTTTGACGTAATGCCGCAAAGGTAGCCGCAAAACGCAAAGAGCAGAAACACGAGGCTTTTGCCTTTTGCCGTCTTCGCGCGAACGGATTTAACGATAGACGAGGGCCACGACACCGCAAAGCAGATAAGGAACAGCATCTCGAAGAACTGAGCATCGAACCAATGGAACTCGAACATGACGATTCCTTCCCTGTCACAAACGATGTCTCGGCCACGCGAATGTCAGCAACTGCGCTGGCGCTGCAGCCTGGGAGCAATAGCGTTTCGCTCCCCTATTCTACGACCAATCTTCCTTTTTACATTCTACGTCCAGCTTTTTCGCACGCACGACCCTAGAAAAGCGATGCGCCGGGGTGAGGGCACAGGTGATTACGAGTCGACGTCTCGCCCCGTCCTTTCTGTGCGAGCAAAATTTTTTCGGTGAACGGTAGCGATTTTACAGATTGACGGTTGCATACCGCCTCTTAAGCGAGTATCCTGCTCGCAGAGTTTCAAGGGGCTCTATCGAGGGGGCGGCAAATTGGGGGATAAGCCGCAGCGGAAAAGAAGGGGAAACCATGAACGTGGCAGTAGACAAGATTATGCAGGCTCGCAACTACGACGGCGTCGCCAGCAAGCTGAAGATGGACGCAACAAAGAAAACCGCTCAAAAAGCGGCATCCAGCAATGCGAGCGACGCGCTGAAGACGATGTTCCCGTTCATGGCGGACTACACCAAGTAGCCTTCTACCTCATAGCATCGAAAGACGCCGCAGCAGGAAAAGTCCTGCTGCGGCGTTTTTGTCTCTTCGCTCTCTTCTTAAAAGGGCAAACCCTTGCCTCTTAGGAAGTCTTCCACGCTGACAGATCCCGACGAGCTGCCGCCCACCACTACGCGAACAGCATTCGGGTAGCTTCGCAGAAACGCAGCCATTCCCCCCTGGCTCTTCGTCCTGCCGCTTTTTACCTCTGACCCTCCTGTCGGATATCTCGTCGGCGTTATTGCTCACTGTATTGAGTATTTTTACTCAGTACAGTGAGCAAATCAACTACGAGCAGCCTAGGAAGGGATCCGCCACGGAGCCAGGCGTCCTGAGCCCTGCTCCAGCCTGCCCAAGTGCCAGCTTTTTTTGGAACGCCCGAAAGTCGCACAGAGGCTTCCGCGGCCCTCCCCCCTTTCGCCCCAAGCGGGGCGCTTTTGGGAAGAACCACGCCAAACCGCCGGCTATGCCTAGCAGTAGAACAGCATGTCGTCGTAGGTGGGAACAGGCCAGTACTCCCTATCGACGATAAGCTCCATCGCATCTACCGCCGAACGCAACGCCTCCATGATGGGCAGCACGGTATGCGCATAGTGGTTCGCCCGCTCCTGCTGGTCGGCAAGCGTCAGCGCTGCAGCATGCTCTTTGTTCAGGAGCTTGAGCTGCTTGGCAACCTCGCGGCTTCCGGCAAGCACCTTCGTGAGCAGCTCCTCCTGCTGCTCGACATCGGCTCCCACCAACGCGCTCTTCTCGCGCTGGATCTGCCCGGCAACCTCGCCGGCATATTTGTTGAGCGCCGGCAGGTAGGCGCGACGCACCATGCGATCCATCACGTTGGCCTCGATGTTGACCAGCTTGTTGTACTTCTCAAGCTTTACCTCGTAGCGGCTGCGAACCTCCGTTTCGGAGAGGACATGCATCTCCTCAAACAGCGCAATGCTTTTCGGCGCCACATAGCACGGAAGCGCATCCGCCGTGGTCTTGTGGTTGGCCAAACCGCGGCGCGCGGCCTCTTTTTCCCACTCTTCGGAATACCCGTCGCCGCCGAAAATTATGCGCTGATGATCGCGCAGCGTCTGCTTGATGTAGTCAATCGCCGCTTCCTCGAACTCCTCGCCCGTGCGCTCGCCCATGGCATCGGCGAAATCTTTCAGGCTCTTCGCCATTGCCGTGTTCAACACCATGTTCGCATCGGCCAGGTTCACCGCCGAGCCCGGCATGCGGAACTCAAAACGGTTGCCCGTGAAAGCAAAGGGGCTGGTGCGGTTGCGGTCGGTATTGTCGATGAGGAAGCTCGGCAACACGTCTACGCCCAAGTCCATAGACACGCGCTCGGCGCTCTTGTAGGAATGCTCGCCCACCAGCGCGTCCACGATCGCATTGAGCTCGTCGCCCAAAAAGATCGACACGATTGCCGGAGGCGCCTCGTTGGCGCCGAGGCGATGGTCGTTGCCGGCGCTTGCCACGCTCATGCGCAACAGCTCCTGGTATTCGTCAACGCTTTCGATAACGCAGGTCAAAAACACCAGGAAGCGCAGGTTGTCTTGCGGGTTCGCGCCCGGATCGAACAGGTTTTTCGAGCCGGCGCAGATTGACCAGTTGTTGTGCTTGCCGGAACCGTTGATGCCCTCGAACGGCTTCTCGTGCTGCAGGCACACCAGGCCGTGGTGGCTTGCCAGAAGGCGCATCTTCTCCATGGTGAGCAGGTTCTCGTCGATGGCGCGGTTCGCGTTGGTGAAGATGGGGGCGAGCTCGTGCTGGGCGGGCGCCACCTCGTTGTGCTTGGTGCGCGCCGATACTCCCAATGCCCACAGCTCGTTATCCAGCTCTTTCATGAACTCGTTCACCGTCGGGCGGATGGCGCCGAAGTAGTGCTCGTCGAGTTCCTGGCCTTTGCTGGGCATTGCGCCGAACAGCGTGCGGCCGGTCATGATGAGGTCGCGACGGCGCTCGTAGTCTTTTTCGGAAATAAGGAAGTACTCCTGCTCGGCGCCGACCGTGGTCACAACGCGCTGAGGATCTTCGCCGAACAGGGAGAGTACGCGATTGACCTGCTCTTCGATTGCCGCCATCGAGCGCAGAAGCGGGGTCTTCTTGTCAAGCGCCTCGCCGGTGTAGCTGCAGAACGCCGTGGGGATGCACAGCACCTCGTCTTTGATAAATGCGTAGCTGGTGGGGTCCCACGCCGTGTAGCCGCGCGCCTCGAAGGTGGCGCGCAGGCCGCCCGAAGGAAAGCTCGAAGCATCGGGCTCGCCCTTAATGAGCTCCTTGCCGGAGAAGCTCATGATGGCGCGGCCGTCGCTTATAGGATCCAGGAAGCTGTCGTGCTTCTCCGACGTGATGCCCGTAAGCGGCTGGAACCAGTGCGTGTAGTGGGTGGCGCCCTTCTCTATTGCCCACTCCTTCATGGCGTGGGCGACGACGTTGGCCACCTCCTCGTTGAGGGGCTCGCCCTCCTTGACGGTCTTCATGAGCTCCTTGTAGGTGGCAGAAGGAAGACGCTCCTGCATCGTGTGCTCGTT
>DVKR01000018.1 GCA_018715935.1 Candidatus Aphodovivens excrementavium | reverse complement strand
GCTCGGGCATGGCTCTCCTCCAATATGCTTCTTGTCTCGACAACTCGAATCATACCGGGGCGGGCCGTGCCCTCCTTCCTATCTGGACGCTATCCTGCTGTCAAAGTGCGCAAAAAATTGTACGTTACCGTTTACGCAGATCCAAAGACTCAGCGTTTTGCAACGCTTCCACGTACAAACAGGCTGTAAGTACAAAAAAGCCCCGGAAAACCGAGGCTTTTTCTTTTGTGTAGTGCCCATCCCTTGCAGGTGGGCCGAAGCGTTTCGAGCGATATGCTCGGCAGTCAGCCTACTGACGGTCGGCTCCAACTGCATGAAGCTGAAGCTCGTACCACTCTTTCCTCACGCGGGACGTCTCCAAAACGGCAGCATCGGTTTCCTTGTTGGAACGCTCGAGCTCATCGATGGTCTGGTTGATCTTCGCGAGCTTCTTCCGCGTGTCCTCAACGTCGATGTCGTCGCCATTTCGGCCCATGCGAGCAAGCACCGAAAGCTGGTCGCCAAAGCACTGCGCAAAACCGCCGTACGTGACGAAATACTTCTTCTGCTTGCCCTCTGGGTCGAGCCACAACGTCAGTATGCCAGGGCGATTGGTGGAAACCAGCATTTCATGGCCGGCCATCACACCATAGCTGCCCTCGCTGCCAGGCACCTCGGCGTAGTAAATCTCGCCCTGAAACAGAGCACGCGTCGGGATAGCCACTATGCAGCGGAAACTACTAGGCATTCGCTTCTTCCTTCTTCATCTGCTCGTAGGCCTCGTATACGTCGTCGATGGAGCCCTTCATGCGGAAGCACTGCTCGGGGATATCGTCGCACTCGCCATCGAGGATGGCGGCAAAGGAGCGAACAGTGTCCTCCATCTTCACGTACTTGCCAGGCAGGCCGGTGAACTGGGTTGCTACATGGAAGCACTGGCCGAAGAACTGCTGAGCCTTACGTGCACGGTTAACCGTGAGCTTCTGCTCTTCAGTCAGCTCGTCCATACCCAGAATGGCGATGATGTCCTGCAGGTCTTTGTAGTTCTGCAGAAGCTCCTGGATGCCCGTTGCCACGCGATAGTGCTCTTCGCCAACGATCGCAGGCTCGAGTGCGCGAGAAGTGGACTCCAGCGGGTCAACTGCAGGGTAAATGCCAAGCTCAGCAATGGAACGGGAAAGAACGGTCTTAGCGTCCAAGTGCGTAAACGTGGTAGCAGGAGCGGGGTCGGTCAAGTCGTCTGCAGGTACGTATACCGCCTGCACCGAGGTAATGGAGCCCGATGCGGTAGAGGTAATGCGCTCCTGCAAGTCGCCCATCTCGGTTGCCAGCGTCGGCTGATAGCCTACTGCGGAAGGCATGCGGCCCAGCAGAGCGGACACCTCAGAGCCGGCCTGGGTGAAGCGGAAGATGTTGTCCATGAACAACAACACGTCCTGACCCTGATCGCGGAAGTACTCCGCCTCGGTAAGGCCAGCCAGGCCAACGCGCAGACGTGCTCCCGGAGGCTCGTTCATCTGGCCATACACCAGGCAGGTCTTCTCGATAACGCCAGACTCGCTCATTTCCAGGTAGAGGTCGGTGCCCTCGCGCGTACGCTCGCCAACGCCGGTGAACACAGACGTGCCGCCGTGCTCCTGAGCCAGGTTGTTGATGAGCTCCTGGATGATAACGGTCTTGCCTACGCCTGCACCGCCGAACAGACCCGTTTTGCCACCCTTGATGAAGGGCTCAATCAGGTCGATAGCCTTAATGCCGGTTTCGAAGATCTCCGTGGTAGTGGAGAGCTCGTCAAACTCGGGGGCGGGACGGTGGATAGGCATGTATCCGGCAACCTCGGGCATGGGCTTTTCGTCTACGGGCTGACCCATAACGTCCCAAATACGACCCAAGGTCTGCGGGCCTACAGGCATCATGATCGGATGGCCGGTGTCCACAGCATCAAGACCGCGAACAAGGCCGTCGGTGGAGCTCATAGCAACCGTGCGCACCAGGTTGCCGGGAAGCTGAGACTCAACCTCCAGCACCAGGTGGATGTCGCCTGCCAGCGTTTTTGCGTCAACGGTGAGCGCGTTGTAGATCGCCGGCATCTGATCCGGCGGAAACTCTACGTCCACAACCGCGCCGACGATACGCACGACGCGACCAGTGGCGCCTTTGCTGGCCTCAAGCTCCTCTCTGGTAATCAATTGTTCACTCATTTATTCCTCCAAAGCCGCTGCGCCACCGACGATCTCGGTGATCTCGGTCGTGATGGCACCCTGACGGACACGGTTATACAGTCTGGTCAATGTCTCGACCATTTCGTTGGCGTTGTCGGTCGCCGACTTCATTGCCGTACGGCGCGCGCCCTGCTCGGCAGCTGCCGAATCGATGAGCGCGTAGTAAAACGTATTGCGCAAATACGCTTTCATCAGCTCGAACATTACTGTGCCAGCATCGGGTTCGAAATCGATGTCGCCCGGAAGGCTCTCCAAGTCTTTCTCTTGGAAATACTCGAAGACGTCCTCCTCTTTGGGGGTAAGCCCCAAAACCTCGGCATACGGCCTCATGTCTACCGGCAAAACCTGCTGCTCAACAAGCACCTGCTCGGCGTTGTTCTTCGCATGGTTGAAGATGAGGATGACCCCATCGTTGCGCCCGTAGTGATAGCCGTCGCCTACATACTGGGAAATCTCAGCTGCTTCCTCGTAGGTAGGGTCTGCCGACAGATCGCGGAACTCGAACACGGGCTTGATGTTGCGGTAGTTGAAATAGCTGATGGCCTTCTTGCCACAAGCAATAACCTCAACTTCAATGCCCTGGCGCTGCTTCTCCTTGATGACCTTCTCCGCATGGCGCAACACGTTCGTGTTGAAGCCGCCCGCGAGGCCACGGTCGGAGGTAACAACAACCACTACCAGCTTCTTTACCTCATCATGCTCGACAAGCAGCGGCTCGGAATCGAGCGGCGCGTACTTTGCCGTGCTGATGAGCATGTTGGAGATGACGTTCGCCCAAGGCAGCGCATTTTCTGCACGTTCGGTTGCGCGGCGGATCTTAGCCGCCGCCACCATTTCCATCGTGCGCGTGATCTGCTTAGTCGAGCTGACCGAGCTGATGCGCCTTTCTATGTCGTGAAGGTTGGGCATACGCTACCTTCCTTACACCGTAGGCGCGAACTGGGTCTTAAACGACTCGATCGCGCTGTTGAGGGCGACCTTCGTCTCGTCGGTGAACTTCTGCTCGTCCTCGACGCTCTTGACGATTTCCGCATGGGAAGCATGCAGGTAGTCAAGCAGCTCACTACGGAAACGAACAACGTCCGAAACCGGAATGTCGTCCATGTAGCCCTGGCCAGCAGCATAGATGGCAATAGCCTGATCGTAGAACGGCATGGGAACGTAACGACCCTGCTTAAGCAGTTCGGTCATGTGTGCACCACGGTTCAGCTGATCCTGCGTGGCCTTGTCGAGGTCGCTACCAAACTGGGTAAACGCCTGCATTTCACGATAAGACGCGAGGTCCAGACGCAGCGTACCGGCAACCGACTTCATCGCCTTGGTCTGCGCGGAGCCACCTACACGAGACACCGAAATGCCTACGTCAACAGCGGGGCGCTGGCCCTGGAAGAACAGGTCAGTGGTCAGGAAGATCTGACCGTCGGTAATGGAGATTACGTTGGTAGGAATGTAAGCAGACACGTCGCCTGCCTGAGTCTCGATGATCGGCAAAGCGGTCATGGAGCCACGGCCGTACTCGTCGGACATCTTTACGGCGCGCTCCAGCAAACGGGAGTGCAGGTAGAAGATGTCGCCCGGATATGCCTCGCGTCCCGGCGGGCGGCGCAGCGTCAGAGACATCTGACGATAAGCAACAGCCTGCTTGGACAGGTCATCGTAGACGATCAGCACGTGGCGGCCCGGGTTCTCAGGACCAGCGGGGTTGCCGTCTACTCCGTTGTAGACGAAGTACTCGCCCATGGCAGCGCCCGCCATAGGAGCGATGTACTGCAGAGGCGCGGAATCTGCGGCGGTTGCACTCACGATGATGGTGTAGTCCATTGCGCCGTGGTTCTCAAGCGTCTCCATAACGCCAGCAACCGTGGAGGCCTTCTGACCGATCGCAACATAGATGCAGATCATGTCCTTGCCCTTTTGGTTGATGATGGCGTCGATAGCAATAGCGGTCTTGCCGGTCTGGCGGTCGCCAATGATCAGCTCACGCTGGCCACGGCCGATGGGAATCATCGAGTCGATAGCCATGATGCCGGTCTGCATGGGCTCATGCACGGGCTTACGGCTGATAACGCCGGGAGCCTTGAACTCAACGGGGCGGGTTGCGGTGGTGTTCACCGGGCCCTTGCCGTCGAGCGGCATGCCCAGGGGGTTCACAACGCGGCCCAGCAGAGCGTCGCCGGTGGGAACCTCCATGATGCGGCCGGTCGTGCGAACCTGGTCGTTCTCTTTGATTGCGGTGACATCGCCCAAAAGCACGGCGCCGACTTCGTCCTCTTCGAGGTTCTGAGCGAGGCCGTAAACGGTCTTTCCGCCCTCTCCCATGAACTCGAGGAGCTCGCCGGCCATGGCGTTACGCAGGCCGTCAACGCGTGCGATACCGTCACCAACCTGGATGACTGTACCGACCTCGCGGGAATCAACGCTTACTTCGAGGGCGGCCAGCTGCTTGCGCAGAGCTTCGTCAATGGACTGTGCGGTGATTTCAGTCACTAGCATTCACCTCCATCTACAGTTGCTTGCCTGAGCACGGTGCGGGCATTGTCAAGCTGGAAACGCATGCTTGCATCGATGCGCCTGCCATTCGCGCTCATAATGATGCCGCCCAAAAGGGACTTGTCGATGCTCTCGTTGAGCACAACCTTCATTCCCAGTTCGGTTTCGGCTTTCTTCGTAATCACTTCGCGCAGGTGGTCGTCAAGCGGAACTACCGTGGTTACGTCAACCACGCACAGGTTAAGCTTGCTTCCCAGCTGCTCTTCATAGGTGGCCGCAACGCGCGAAATCAAATTGACTTCGTTGCGTTCGGCCATGACGCCCAGCACTTCGGCTAGAACCGGATTGCACTGCGCGAACACATTGCGTGCCAGCTCGCCCCGCTGCTGCGGCGTTAAAGAGCCGTCAGCGAGAGCCGTGGAAAGATCCACATTGCCACGTATGGCGGCGGCGACCTGACCCAGCTGATCGCGCACCTCCAGCACGCCGTCCTGGCCGTCAGCTGCATTCACCGCATCGAACAGGTTCGATGCGTACACAGCGATGGTTTCTTTGACGACAAGGCGATTAGTTGGCATTGAAACTACCCGCCTCGGTTGCATAGCGCTCGATGATCTTACGATGCTGGTCATCGTTGAGATCCTCGCCGATCAAACGGCCCGCCACAGAGATGGAGAGGTCGGCAACCGAACCTTGCAGGTCGGCGATAGCCGCCTTCTTCTCCGCCTCGATAGCGTCGCGCGCCTTGTCAATCATGGCCGTCGCTTCAGCCTGAGCCTTAGCGGTGATATCGGCTTTAACAGCCTCGGCCGTCTTCTTTGCATCAGCCACAATCTGAGCGGATTGCGCCTTCGCTTCATCAAGCTGCTTCTGATACTCCTGAAGCACGCGCTCGCTTTCCACGCGCGCTGCTTCGGATTTCTCCAGAGCCTCTTTGATCGTGTTCTCGCGCTTTTGCAGCATGCCGTCAAACATCGGCCAGCCGAACTTCGCAAGAATGATCCACAGCACGATGAAGGCGATCAGCATCGGGATGAATTCCACCATGTCCGGCAGAATCGCGTTGATGCCGCTCGACTCCTCGCTAGCAAAAGCGAGCGTCGGGAAAGCGCAGGCTGCGCTGCTTGCGGCAACGGCAACCCCGCCCAGGCGGGCTACTGCTTTCTTCGCTCCTTCTTTCACGTTAGCTCCTCCTTCAAGGCCCTTATACGGTAAATGTTCCGACTCGGGCAAAGCTACATGATGAAGGCGACAACCAGGCCGATAAGGGCAAGTGCCTCGGCAAGTGCAGCACCGATGATGAAGTTGGTGAACAGACGACCTTGCAGTTCGGGCTGACGAGCGGTAGCAACGCAGCAGCCATAGCAAGCGATGCCGATGCCGATGCCAGGGCCGATGGCGCCAAGGCCGTAGCCGACAACCTTCAGAGCTGAGAGTACCAGGGTGATATCCACTTCTTCCTCCTTTTGCACGGCCGCAGGATCCTTCCCTGCAGCCTTACCTTTATTTCCCAGCCGGCAACTTTCCCGGCCAAGTAACAACGTTGCGTGTCTCTCGACACGTTACACGCGACAGAGCGTCGCGCTGCGGCCGAGCCGGCGCCCGACCACGCAACCTGCCCCTAGTGAGAGCTGGTTGCCAAGTTGATGTACACCGCCGACAACGTGGTGAATACGTAAGCCTGCAGGAACGCAACCAAGCACTCCAGGGCGTACATCGCAATGAGCAGCGCCATCCAGCCAACGGGAGGCAATCCGAACAAAACGTTGCCGGTTTGGATGGCGGCCTGAATGAAGATGCTGGTTGCCAGTGCGAAGATGCCCAGCACCATGTGGCCGGCAAACATGTTGCCGTAGAGTCGAACTGCCAGGGTGAGCACGCGCAGAACCAGCGAGATGAACTCGAAGAACCAGATGACCGGAACCATCGGCTTGGGCAGCCCGGACGGCGCGATGGACTTGATGTAGCCCCAACCGCCGTGGGCCTTTACGCCCCAGTAGTTAAAGTAGACAAACGAGATGACTGCCAAAGCCCAGGTAACCGAAATGGTACCCGTCGCCGCCTTGGCACCCGGGATCAAGCCTACGAAGTTCGCAATGAGAATGAAGAAGAACAGCGTGGCCAAGAAGGGGATGTGCTTCTTGTAGCCGTGGCCGATTGCTCCTTCGCCCATGTCCTTCTTAACGAACTCGTAGCCATACTCGACCATGTTCGTGAACTTGCTTTTGGGAACCAGCGTCAGGCGCTTGCCCACCAAAAGCACGATCAGCAACGTCAAGATGAAAATCAGGATCACGTAGACCATGTACTGCGTGATGCCAATGCCGTTGCCGAAGTCGATCACGAAGACCGGATCGAATGAGTGTTGCAGGTGAACTGCCTCTTCCGATAACGTCTCTAATGGATTCACGTGGCTAACCTTTCCGTCTATTTCCGTACCAGTCGCACAACGCCAAAGCCAATGGCCACAACGATGAGCGCCAGCACCTCGGCCAAAGCAAAGGGAAGCGCCAAATCACGCGCAAGAAGAATGCAAGCTAATGCTGTACCGAACAAAAGCAGAAACGATACAAGAACGCCCAGTAACAACGAGCCCATATGACCCAGGTTGCTCGTTCTCGTTGCCCGTTTCGCAAGCTGCAAGCTGCCGAACAGGGGAAGAAACCCCACGATTCCGGACAACGCCCCCAACACGATAGCTACTGCCATAACCCGCTTTCGCTCCGGCGTCTTAGACGCCCCTCCCGTTACAAAACCTCCCGTATAATAACGGAACGGTTGAAAGCTTTCATGAAATAACGCAAATTACGCCCTATTTTTTTGGTGAGCGGAGCCATTCAGCGGGTCGAAAAATTGCTCTTTCAACAGTAGCATTTAGAGGGAACGGTGTCGCTCATTCGGCGTCTTCCACCCCGTATTCCGAGTTGTACCTGCGGCTACTTCAGTAAACCGCGCAGAATGCGGCGAAGCGCACCTCAATACGGCGAAGCTCACTTCGCTCGCGACGCAGCAGGAAGCCGCACCGACGACGCGTCGCAGCGTTGCCAGTCGCCGCATTGCCGTTCCCGCAAACCGTCCTTGCTGCTACCGGAAACTAATCGTCTTTTTCCGCTGCTTCATACACCCGAAGCTTGATGCCGGCCTCCTGCAGCATCGACATCGCAAGTTCGTCGGGATACGGGTTTTGGTACACGATCTCGCTAATGCCGGCGTTGATAAGCATCTTGGCGCACACCACGCACGGCTGCGTGGTGATATAAATAGAAGCGCCCGTGATGTTGATGCCGTAGCGCGCAGCCTGAATAATGGCATTTTGCTCGGCATGCAGGCCGCGGCATATCTCATGACGCTGACCCGACGGCACCCCGAGCTCTTGGCGCAGGCACCCAACCTCCGAGCAATGCCGAATGCCCGTGGGAACGCCGTTGTAGCCGGTTGCCAGAATGCGCCGATCCTTCACGATAAGCGCGCCCACCGCGCGGCGCAGGCAGGTAGTGCGAGTGGCAACCTCGTTTGCCAAGGTCATAAAGTATTCGTCCCAACTGGGACGGTTGTCCTGGGACATCCTGCGCCCTCCTTTTAATCGAATGAACTTAGGCCGGTATGTCGTTACGGCGATTATGGCAGAAATCCGCCACCGTAGCACGCGCCGGAAGGAGAAACCTCAGATGTGCGCTACGAATCGCTTTGACAGGCACGGCGGAACCACCCTTCCCGTCACGGCTCAACAGCCGCGACCGCGCGTCCGGTGCACATCCGATCACCATTCAGTTACGGTTTAGGATGCCCGCCTTCGCCGGCATGCCCTTGCGAGATAATGAGGAAATATGAAAGCCCTCGCCCGTCTACCGCAAACGGAGCCGCCGATGAACGACCTTATGCCCCGAGAGAAACTCAAGCGCTTCGGCGCCGCACGTCTTACCGACTTGGAGCTGCTGCGCATCCTGATAGGAAGCGGCAACCAGCAGGCTTCTGCGGAACAGATCGCCAAGAGCCTGCTCAAGCTCCTGAAAGAACAGGGACCCGAAACGACCTACGAAGACATCGCCGCCATTTCGGGAATGGGGCCGGCGAAGACCTGCGAAATCGTTGCGCTGTTCGAGCTCGGCAGACGCTACCTTGTTCCAGCAGAACGACCAGTGATCAAAAGCGCGCAGGAAGCATTCGAGGAGTTTAAATACCTGAAGGACAAACGGCAGGAGCATTTCGCCGTGCTCACGCTCGACGGTGCCAACCGGCTTATCGACAACACCGTCGTTTTTGTCGGAACGCTCGATCAAAGTATTGTGCATCCCCGAGAGATCTTCGCGAAAGCCCTTGAAGATCGAGCCGCGTTCATCGTTCTCGCGCACAACCATCCAAGCGGAAGCCTCGACCCCTCACCGGAAGACGAATACATAACGGAGAAGCTCAAAACGGCAGGCGATTTGATGGGCATCAAGGTGCTCGATCATCTGATTGTGACCAAACAAGGCTATCGCAGCATTATCGGCTAGCCGTCCAGGCGCACTCGCGCAAGAACGGCTTTCGGCTGGGGATCGTCAACGCAAACCCTTGAAACGATGCTATGTGAGTCCCGACAGAGAGCGCATCACCAAGTCGACATCCCTGTTCTCGAGCTCCTGGATAATGTGAAGGTACGTCTTCTGCGTCGTATTCATGCTCGAATGGCCAAGCCGCCGTGCCACACTCGCAATCGACACTCCCGCGAACAACAACAACGACGCGTGAGTGTGCCTCAAGCCATGAACCGAAATCGCCGGCACATCCGCTTGGCGGCATCGGCGCGTCAGAAGGCAGTTGATCGTGGAGTTATACACGCGGCCGTGAACGAAAATCGGACGGTTTTCGGGAAGCCCCTTCACCAGTTCTGAAAACTGGACGATCAGCTGCCAGTCGATAGCGACTTTGCGCACGGAGGACTTGTTTTTCGTGGGAAGGAAGCCTGTCCCCTCCTTGTAATCCCATGTTTTGTCGACCGAGAGCGCTTGGTGAGCGAAATCGAAATCCTTAGGAGTGACTGCGAGCGCCTCCGAAAAGCGCAAGCCCGTTTTCGCGATCAGAAGGATCATCCAGTCCCAATTGAGCTGAGGACCCAAATCGAGGCAACTCAAGAGCTTCTGCAGCTCGAACTGATTAAGGTACTGGGTTTTCTTCTCTCGCGGGGTCTTCCCTTTCACAACCGCCTTTCTGGTTGGATCCCGATCCATCAGCCCTTCGTCGACTGCATCCAAGATCGCACCTTTGAGCTGATGGTGGAAGTCCATGACCGTTTGGCGTTCGTGGTGTTCGGCATATGCGTTCAGAAGGCTTTGATATGCCATTCTATCCAGGCCCCCCATTGCCAGATCCGGAACCAGCCTTTCCAGCCAGGCAAGTGTGAGCAGGTATTTCTTCAGTGTAACCTTTCGAACGGCTCCCTCCTTGTACATCGAGATCCAGCGTTTATAGTAGGCGCAAAACGAATCGGTACGGTGCATTTCGGGCGTCATGCTCAGCCCCTTTCTTCCAGTGACGACGGGTTTGCGCTGACGAATGACGGTATGGGACTCGCAATCACGGCTGAGTCGAACATTCGACACAGGGTACGGCTGCGCTATTCCCTGTTATCAGATTACCGCCAAGACTCAAGTCGCACAGAGAAGACAGTCCGGCAAATGCGCTTACGCTGGTGAAGTGCGATGAGGTCGTCGAAGTCGCGGAAGAAGGCGCCGATGGCTTGCTGCTCGGGGAGGGAGGGCACCGCAAGCTGCCACATGCGAACCTTTTTCGCGTTGAGATTGCTCTGGGTGCCAGTTGAGACGAGTCCTCTCCACTCATCTTCGCAATCGGCTTTATCGAGTCTCGCGTAGACGAAATCTCTCGTGATGGAAGAATCGAACACCATGTTGAAAAAAGCCTGGCTCGTCGCTATATCGCAGCAGGTAATCCCTACTTTCCCCACGCTCGCGTACATAGCAAGCGACACGGATCCGGCGGGGACTATCCACGCAGCACTGTTGGCGAGCCCCTTCTCTGTGATGCTCTTTTCCGTATGGGTAATAAATCTTCCATTCATGTCAGAGATACCGAGAAACGGGATGCTTCCCCCGTAATATGCAGGGTTACCCGCCTTCGGCGTGCCGCCCGATCCTGAGCGCACATACAGCTCCCCCAGCTTACGCTGTTCCCAAGCGGAGGCTGAGAACTGCACGAGAAGAGCAGTTCGCAAAACAAGCATCTCAAACTGCTCAATGCTCTGCAATATTATGCTCAGAGCATTGAGCAGTATGCTGACTTAAGCGACTCTATTGATTTGACCTGAATGGCGGTAGCAATCGCCTCAATGCGCAGCCAGCTGTTTTGTCGAGTGCGGGGAGACTATAATTAAAGTTACCTTGGTTGTTAGAAACGATCGGAAAGCTCACTGAAAAGGGACTAAAGTGATTAACCTCGTAACCATGAACATCCAGCTTATCAACCGGGATCCCGATGGCATTCGCATATGCCGAGTCGAGGGAGAATCCCTGGTTGCCGTTGTTGTCCCTAGGGAGAAGCTGCCAGAGGCGAGGCGCCTTCCTGATCTGCCCTATCGCGGGATTTACTACCTTCTCGACGAGGATCATGGAGTTCTAAGCCGGGTCTACGCGGGCCAAACCACGCAAGGGCTCGTTCGCCTCGAAGCGCACAAAGCCAAAAAGGAATTCTGGAACAAGGCGATCATGTTCCTGGACGACGACAACAATATCGACCGGGACTCGTTGGACATGCTTGAGGCTGTCGCAATCGATTATGTAAGAAACCATGGATCCTACGAAACGGACAACTCTGCAACGCCGAACCCCCGCAACAATCCCTACAAAGAGCAGCGCGTTGCAACTCTCCATCGCAACATTCTCTTTCGCATGGAAGCGCTCGGATACGATCTCAATCGAAAGTATGCAGGGCCAGCAAATTCCGTACCCGTTTTTCACACGAGAAGAAACGGCATCCGAGCGATGGGGCGCTACGACAAGACCACTGGACAATTCTGCGTATTGGCAGGCTCAGAGATCGCACTCGATATTCCCATTATTAAGAATCAGCGAGCCAAGACGGTTCGTGCGGAACTCTTTGGCGAATCTGCGATTCGCTCTGTGCTTGAGCAGGATGCATCTTTCCCAAGCCCTTCGGCAGCAGCGGTATTCGTTTTAGGCGGCAGCCAGAACGGCTGGACTGAGTGGATTGATGATTTCGGCAAAACTCTTGATTCCGTATACAGGAGCGACGAATAGAAAGTATCGGCACTTTTGCCTTCGTTAAATCAGGAGCAACCCAGCCTACGCTTGGGAACAGCGTAAGCTGGGAGATATCGTAGACGTTTGCAGCGGAAGGGATTATAAGCACCTCGATGCAGGCAGCGTTCCGGTATATGGAACCGGCGGTTATATGACGAGCGTCTCAGAAGCGCTATCGTATTCGGACGACGCAATCGGCATCGGAAGGAAGGGAACCATCGACAGGCCCTATATTATACGTGCTCCATTTTGGACGGTTGACACGCTGTTTTATTCGATTCCAAGACAGAGAACTGATCTCGACTTCGCTTTCTGTCTGTTTCTGAATGTCAACTGGAGAAAAAAAGATGAGTCGACAGGGTTACCCAGCCTGTCCAAGCAGGCGATAGTCGGAACCAAAGTCGTATGTCCATCCCTTCCGGAGCAGCGCCTCATCGGCGCCTTCTTCCGTGACCTCGACGACCTCATCGCACTTCACCAGCGTAAGCAGTGTACGAAAAAAGAGGGGCAGACGTGAGCCTGCCCCCGGCAAATGGAATCCAATTCTTCCGCTGCTCTCTACTGCACGCCCAGCGTTTTCAGTGTTTCAGCGATTTTAGCTTCAAGCTCGGCAATTTCGCGCTTATCCTGCTCCAACTGGCGGCGCACCTCATCCAGATCTATCTCTTCCTCCTGCTCGAAGGTGTCCACATAGCGCGGGATGTTGAGGTTGTAGTCGTTCTCGCGGATCTCGTCGAGCGTCGCCACGTGCGCGTACTTTTCGACATCTTCGCGCCGCTGATACGTCTCCACGACCTTACTGATGTTCTCCTCGGTCAGGCGATTCTGGTTCTTGGCTTTCTCGAACTCGCGCGACGCATCAATGAACAGGATGTCTTTCGTGGTGCGGTTCTTCTTGAACACCAAGATAACCGTGGGAATGCCCGTGCCGTAGAAGATGTTTGCCGGTAGGCCAATCACCGCATCGAGATAGTTCTTGTCGATGACGGTCTTGCGAATGACGCCCTCCGCCGCACCACGAAACAGCACGCCATGAGGCAAAACGATCGCCATGGTTCCCTCGGGTCCCAGGTGGTAGATGCCGTGCAGCACGAACGCATAGTCCGCCTTGGTGCGTGGTGCCAACTTGCCGTATTCCTTGAAACGCGGATCCTTGAGCTTGGCCTCGCTGTTGTCCCAATGGGCAGAGTACGGGGGGTTTGCCACCACCGCGTCAAACGAGCAGTTCGGCTGGTCGATGCCCCTGGCATCGGGGCCGTCCGGCCAGTCGGCTTCAAGGGTATCTGCATTGGAGAGAGTCATGTTGTTGAAGGGCACCCCGTGCATCATCAGGTTCATGCGAGCCAGGTTGTAGGTGGTGGTGTTCAGCT
The DNA here is from genome assembly GCA_018715935.1 of Candidatus Aphodovivens excrementavium. Classification (GTDB taxonomy): domain Bacteria; phylum Actinomycetota; class Coriobacteriia; order Coriobacteriales; family Eggerthellaceae; genus Aphodovivens; species Aphodovivens excrementavium. The sequence goes on along the minus strand of DVKR01000018.1, from coordinate 123,351 downwards.
CCTGACCGTAGTACTTGATGGGCTGCCCCTCCGGCAGGTTCTGACCGACAGTCAGCAGCAGCGAGCCCGAGCCCATCGCAGGGTCGTACACGGTGAAGAACTCGTCTGACTTCTCGCGTCCCAAGGCGACGACGCGGGAGATGATTTCGCTCACCTCGTGCGGCGTGTAGAACTCCCCGCCCTTCTTGCCAGCGGACGCGGCGAATTGCCCGATGAGGTATTCGTAAATCGCACCAAGAATATCCGTGCCGTCGTCGCTTTTGTACTCGATGCTGTCGACCAACTTGACGATGCGGCTGAGCGACTTAGCTCGCTCGTTGGTCGAGGAGCCCAGACGCGAGTCGCCCAAGTTCACATCGTTGAACACGCCCCTGAAGTCCTGAACAGCTTCCCTGTTCAGAGCGGCATTGTTGTTGAAATGGTCGAACATATCCTGAAAGTCGCTTGGGACTATCGCACTGTTCTCAATCTTGCCTACGAGCGATGCCCAGGTGTCGTCCGGCGCAATGGCATAGCCCAGGCTCGAAGAAATATCTTGCAGATAGTCGGGAAGATCCTCGCCCACCGCCTGCTCGCGATAGAGCTGGTTGACCGATTTACCGGGCTCCACATCGAGCACGTTGTTGGTAACGAGATACTGCTCTTGGCGCTCGGATAGGTAACGGTAGAACATGAACGCCAGGATATAGTTCTTGTACTCCGCTGCATCCATATTGCCGCGCAGCTCGTTTGCCATCGCCCACAGCTTGGACGAGATGGTTTGCAAATCGCTCATAAGAGGGTTCCTTTCGTTGATATGCTGGTTAATCGCGAACTTCCCAGTGGCCACGAGTTCCGCCAATGCGTTCTATAAGGCCAGCCTCGCGAAGACGTTTCATCACACGTTCAATTTGACGCGTTGAAAGACCCATTCGAGAGGCTATTGAAGCGGCGCTTGCCCTTTGGTCGGACTTTATATACGAGAGAACCGCTGTCTCGGTATCGCCTGTTTGCTTTGTCGTAGCGCTGTCGTTTGCCGATTCTCTATTACCGGCATTACCGACACCCAAACCGTCTTTTTTTACGTCTCGAACGTTAAAATTACCGACATTGCCGACATTTCCCTGGGTTTCCCCGACATTTGTTTCGGTTTTACCGCCAGCATTACCGCTATTACCGACGAGCAAACCGCCATTACCGCCGTTTTTTACGGCTTCGTCTGCAACATAACCGGCATAACCCGCACGCCCACGCTTTGCCAACTTCGCCCCATCCATCTCGATATGCAGCGTCAGCTTTGTCCTGTCGGGTTCGAGAAACTCTTCGAGCGTCGGTTGCGCGGTGCCGGCGTACTGCGCCGCGCGTCTCAACAGATCGAATCCGCTACCCGCCTTTTCGCACGTGCCGATGAGGTTGAACATGGTCATGAGCGTCCTGTTACGTGGATCGGAAACACCGCCGCCCTCGACCACCTCGACAGGGATGCGCAAGCACCCCGGGTTGGAAAACTCCACCGTTGAACGCCGCTGAATAGCGACGATGCCCGTGCGACCGTAGTAGTCAGCATGCACCAGTGCGTTAGCCAGTCCCTCGCGAATAGCTTCATGTTGCGGCGTGTCCTCAATGCGGCGCATGCTCGAATCAAGCTCAAACGGCACAGGCAAACCCTCGCACAGCATGCGACTAGCCCTCCGCGAAAAGTCGTATACATTGCCGCTCCAGTCACCGGAATCCGACGTGATGCGGTTGTCCCAACGGCGCCCCTCGCTCACCTGCCTGCAGTCGAGAAAGTAGTTGGGGAATTCATCTGTGATGCGCCATGCTTCGCCGAACATGAGCAAACCGGCCTTAGTTGGATGCAGCTGCCCATCATCTCCCGAGCGTCCAATGGCGCCCAAGCGAAGAAGGAACTCCTTGTCAGGCAAATCGGACCAAGGATGATTGAAGCGAATGAGGTCGAACTCGTTCCGGTATCCGCGTATGGAATCGCCGTTTAACGCTTCAAGGCAGATTCCATCAGCAATGTCCTTATCAATCGCGCCGTCATAACTGTCGCGCACCAAGGAACGAATGACCTCCATGGTGCAATGGTAATCACCCTCGCCGTTGCGTCGGTACGTTCCCGCGTTCAGGTTGTTGTTGATGTACACAGGACGCTGCGTGCGGTCAGCGCGAGGCACCTTAACGACGACAATGGTTGCCCCGTCCACGCTTTCAACGGAAATATCCGAATCGAGCAACAGATTCGCGCTGACTTTCTGCGGGTTGTTGAGGCCGTTCCACAGGTCTTGAACAAGCGCATCGGCGTCCGCAACGCCTGTCGCCTTTGACCCTTCCGACGTTTCGTCAACGCCAAGGACAATGAGGCCGCCGTTGGTGTTGGCGAAAGCGGAATACGTCTCCCAAAAGCTTTTAGGGAAGCCGCCTTGGGCGAGTTTGAATTCCAAGCGGTTGTTCTCCCGCCAGGCATTAAGCCGGTCGAAAAAAGTCATGGAGCCTCCCTCATACGAACATCTGCTGGAGAAGGGCTTTCTTCTGCAGCTTGAGGTGTTCCAACTTACGCTGGTGAAGTGCGATGAGGTCGTCCAGGTCGAGGAAGAAGGAGCCGATGAGGCGCTGCTCCGCCATCGTCGTCGGAACCAAGATGGCCTCCTTGAGGAAATCCTTCGGGACAAGCTCGTGCATCATGGTCGATGCCTTGGTCGAGCGCGTGAGGATCGGCCCCATGACCACCTCGTTATTGATGGCGTATTTCCAATAGGAGAGGTCATAGTCGCCGACGGGTCTAAACACCCTGAACACGTGCGAAACTATCCCGTCGCCGATGTCGTTCTCCACGAACCTGCCGTGTGCGAAGCTCTTACTGCGATTCCCTTCGAACGCGATGTCTCCAACCCTCATGATATTGTAGGTCGCCAAGTATGCCTCGTCCGAGACCTTCGCGTCATCCTTGAAATACATATTTGCAACCGAAATGACTCGGTCGATCCCGAAGGAAAGATCGTTCTTCTCCGAGACTGGCTGATACAGTTCCCCCAACTTACGCTGTTCCCAAGGATCAGTGAATCCGGGAAAACGGATCTCGGGCACGTCGGCGCCGTCTTTTGGAAACATTTTTTGGAGGAGACCGCGCTTCTGCAGCTTGAGGTGATCCAACTTACGCTGGTGAAGTGCGACGAGGTCGTCGAGGTCGCTAAGTATTTCCCCGATTGCAATTTGTTCTGCCTTGCTCGGTACTGGAACGATGGCATTGCCGACAAGCTCCTTGTTCAAGTTGTTGACGGCGCTGCCCGCCGCAAACATGCGATACTGATTGAGCATTTGCGGCGTGCCGAGCATGTGGCATAGATATGTTGGATCAAATTGCTCATTTGCATCACGGATCAATAGCCAGCCGTCGTGGATACATCCCTCAACAGCCATGATGTATGGACGACCGAAGCTCATAGAGTTCGAGAGGATGATGTCTCCAGGATGAACTTGCCTTGTTTTGGACAGGCCTTCGAGCTTAATCTTCTCGGCGGTATGCGTTATGTAACGTCCAAGTAAGGGAGCATCGCCTATCTTCACCCAATTCAACCCATCAGGCTTATCGGTAACATAAGCTTCTATTGGCCGAGGAGAACCACCTCGCTCAATTTCAACCATTGTTTTGAACTTACGCTGTTCCCAAGGGTCAGTGAAGCCGGGGAATCTCAGCTTGGGTACGTTCGGTTTTGATTCGCTCATAATGTATCCCCTTAGCCCTCTGCCAGCTTGTCGGCCATATCGTATATCGCCTCGCGCAAGGCGTTGCGGTACTTGATGCGCGAAAGCGCCTGAACAGACTCGTCGCGCGCCATGGTTTTGTACACACCTGACGCCTCAGCAATTATCTTGGTAATAGCGCCCGTATCGTCAAGGTCCTGCTGCCCGTAACGGTGGCGGCTGAACAAATCGCGCATCTCGGCGCTTCTGATAATCTCGGTGATGCCCCACGCATACCTGAAATCGAGCAGCGTCCTATCCAGGCTCGCATTGCTTGCCGCCAAGATCACCTGCTCCCCATCGCTTTGCGTATCCAGCTTGACAGGGTAGGTCACACCAGCCCCCGCAGGCGGATAGTCTCCACGCACGATAGCGCCCACCGCCCGCATGATCTTGCCTGCATAGGAGCGGTCCTCAAGCCCGTTGGCAAACTGCTCAATCTTACCGCGCATCTCTTCCACGCGCTCCGTTTTTTCCTCGTGAACCGCGTTGAGCAGAGCCTCGATAAGCTCCGTCAGGTAATCGTAGTTCACCTCAACTTCCTTGACATGCGTCATGCGCAGCTCGATCTGGTAGACGGGCACGTTCTGCCGCACGGAAAGATGCTCTTTGAGCTCGTTTGCCAGCGACGTGGCGAGCATCCTCTCCTGCTCCGGCTCCATGCCCAGCGCGCGCAGTAGATCGTCGGGGCTGTCGTAATCGAATCCTACCTTCTTGCCGTCGAGCTCATCGGTCTTGAATTGTTTAAGTTTCGCCATCCCTGCGTTGTACTCGCGTAGCAGATCAAGCATGAAGTCCTTTTGCTTCTCCGAGGGCGGAAGCTGCGTGAAACCGCTCGTAAGGTCGTCTAACTTGGCAACCTTTTCCTTGACCTGCTGGAACACTTCATCGAACTCGGGGGCGGTAATGCCGTCGAGCACGTTTTGGCGTCCGCGCTGCTCGTCGGTGAGATTGGCGGAATCTCGGTTGGCATAAATGGCCAGCGCCTGGTTCATGAGCCGTTCGTTCTGCGCCGGCCAACGATAGTTGACCACGTGTCCCCACGGCTTCTCCTGCATATCCGCAATGCGGTTGGTGCGCGAATACGCCTGAATCAAACCTGCGCCTTTGAGCGTGCGATCTACGTAGAGGGTGTTGAGCTCCGGAGCGTCGTAGCCGGTCAGGAGCTGATCGACCACGATTACCAGGTCGAGGAACACGTCATCGTCCGCAGTCTTGTTGAGCCGCGCCATAACGTCCTGCGTGTAAGCCGACACGTCTTCCATCCCCCACGCGGTGCCGAATTCCTGGTTGTACGCCATGATGGCACGGTGGAGGCCCTTGTTGGTTTCGAGCATGGTATCGTTGTTGGACGTGTTCTGGCTGAATGTGACAGCCACCTTGAGCGTGGGCAAGCCCTGAGCGCAACGCTGGGCGTTAACGCGCTGGAACTCGTCGAAGTACATCATCGCCATGGGCGTGGAAGCCCTGCCGCCACCCACGTGCGTGGTGAGCAGCGCGTTGTACTTGCCGTTGGCAGAGCGGTTTCTCCAGTTGTCGAAGATGTCCCGTACGACCTCCCGCACGTGGTCGGGATTCTCGTCGTAGAAGCTCGGCTCTATCGCATCATCCATATCGTCCGGAGTGAGGTTGGCGATCTTCCACTTGATCTGCGTCTCGGTCCAATTGGGGTGCTTACCGCGGTAAAAGCGCGGGAGGTACTCCTCCTTCATCGCCTGCTCGGAGATGGTCGTCTCGAAATCCACCTGGAAGCCCAAAACGTTGCGGTCAGCGATGGCCTCGCGGATGGTATAGGCATGGAGCAGCGGCCCGAAGATGTCCTCGGTGCGCAGGCCCGAGGTTGTTTCGTCGAACATGGGCGTGCCGGTGTAGCCCAGCCAAGCCGCATGCTTGAATGCTTTCTGGATGGCCTCAAACGCCTCGCCGCCTGTCGAGCGGTGCGCTTCGTCCACGATGAACACGAAGTTCTTCTCGGGAGCCTGAAATGACTTGCGCTTGACCAGCCGTTCCAGCTTCTGCACCGACGTCACGATGATGCCGTTGTCCTTCGATTTGAGCTTACGGCTTAAATCGCCCGTGTTGTCGGTGTTCTGCACGTTGCCAAGGGAATCGTCTGCAGCATCTGGATCGTATGCGCGATAGTTCTCGAGCGTCTGCTTGGTGAGCGCGATGCGGTCAACCAAGAACACCACCTTGTCTACGCGGGGCAGGCGACTTGCAAGCCATGCGGTCTTGAAGCTGGTGATGGTCTTGCCCGATCCGGTAGTGTGCCAGATGTAGCCTACTTTGTTGGCGCCCAGCTCGAAATCGGTGCGCTTGATGGCGCTGATGGCCTGCTGCGTCGCATACACTTGGTACGGGCGCATGACTTTGAGGCTCTGCCGATTCTTGGTGCCGTCCAGGATCATGAAGTTGGTGGCCATCTGATGCGCCATGGGTATTGACAGCATGGAGTCCGCGAATTCCTTCCAGTTGCGCACGACGGCGTTGTCGCTTTTGCGCTGCCAGCGGAAGGCGAAGTCTTTGTTGAAGCGCTCGCTGGTGGTGTTTGCCATGTACTTCGCGTCGTTGGGCGTGATGGCAACGAGAATCTGCAGGGTGGAGAAGATGTCGCGATACTGACCTTCGTCGATGTACTGATTCATCTGGTTGAGCGCTTCGTCCACGTTGTGCGTGTCGCGCTTTTCTTCGATCTGAATGATGGGCAAGCCGTTGATAAGCAGCGTGGTGTCGAAGCGGCGATTCTGTTTGCCGGGGATCTTCGCCGGACGCTCGATCTGGTTCACCACCTGATACACGGTGTCGCCCGCGCCGATTTGAGCCTGATCGAAAACGGTGAGAAACACGTGACGGCCGTCGTCGAGGTCGATCTCGATCTGGGAGACGCCATTGAGACCGTAGAGGAACTGCCCCGCCTGGTAAGGAGTTTGCAGATCGGAGATGATCTTTTTCACCTGGGCGAACTCAAGGGCGCTCAGCGGATAATCGAGCGTGTTTTGGTTGTGGCGCTCAAGGATAGCCTTGAAGTTGTCCCACAGCTGGTCGGTGGTCTTGATGTGCGGCTCGTGCTTCCACAGCTTGGTCTTGACCACGTAGTCGACGGCGCGCTCGCGCACGACGCCCCACTGCTCAGATGAAGATCGGGGCTGGGTGATGGTTCCGCTGCACAGGTATTGGATGAGGTCGGATTCGAATTGAAGCTCGCTTTTATCGATCATATCGCTCATGATTCGTCTGCCTTCCTGATCGCTTCCAACACCAAAACGGTTTCCAGCTCCGACGCCTTTTTCCTGAGCGCATCGAGCTTGAGCTGGCATGCATACAGCTCCCCTATGAGCTTCTGCTTCCCTATCTGGGGAAGCAGAGGAAGCTCTAAGTTCCTGAGCTGCCTGAGAGTGACTTTCACCGTGACGGAGCCTTGTTGCTCCCTGCGGAGCTGATGCCTGACCTGTCGGTTTTCATTGAGCACGTAAGCCAGATAACCAGGGTCGACAGTTTGCAAGGGCTCCAGCTTGACGTAGTTCTGCGTGAGCAGAAATCCTTCGTGCCGGGCTTGAACTACGGCCGCAGTGCCCGACAACAGACTGAACACCACATCTTTTGCCGACGCCGTGACAACCGAATCGAAAGTTTTGACGCGCGTTCCGGTCTCCCCTGACGGCTCGACGCCCTTCAGATCCTCGTCGAGGTTCGCCTGCGTGTAGAACGTGTAGGCAGGTGCCTCATCGGCACCGCTCTCCACGATACGGAACTGAGGAGTACCGCTCACGATGCGCGAATAAGCATCCAGACGTGCCATTTACGCCTCCGTTCAATCGCGGATTGCCAACTGACGCCTCGTAGCTTACGCTTCTGTGCATCGTAAGTCAATGTCAAAATGTAATTTTGCGCGATTACTTTTTATGCTTAGGCAGTCACGCCCTTAAACGCACAGCGGCAGACGCGGCCCTCGCCGCGCCTGCCGCATACGATGGCAAACGCCCGATCTGAGCGTCCTCATCAATCGAACGCCAGACGCCTACCCTTCCAGCGCCATGATCTTCTCTACGCGCCCTGCGTGTCGACCCCCGCCGAAGCCGGTCGACAAGAACGCATCGAGGATGCGCTTGTTCTCGTCGAGTTCGACAAAACGTCCCGAAAGCGTTACGACGTTAGCGTTGTTGTGCTCGCGCGCGAGTTCGGCGAATTGAACGTTGATGCAGTTCACCGCTCGGATGCCGTGAATCTTGTTCGCCGCGACAGCCATGCCGATGCCCGTGCCGCACACCAGCACGCCCGCATCTGCCTTCCCTTCCGACACATCGCGCGCAACCAGCGCGGCAAAATCGGGATAATCCACGCGATCGTCGGAGTCAGGACCGCGATCTGCTACCGCGTGCCCCCGCTCGATCAGATAGTCGCGCAATGCCTGCTTTTGCTCGAAGCCCGCATGGTCGCTTGCAATGCTGATATTCATCGTGAACCTTCCCCTCGAAACGCGAAAAGATGCCGTTCCTTTCGCAATCAGCGAACCGTAACCGGTCTTGACGCTCAGTGAACCATGACCGATTTGACGGCGGTATGCCAGTCGTCTAACAGCTTACCACGCGCCTGCGCGTTCATTTGCGGCAAGAACCGCTCTTCGTTGGTTTGCAGCGACGCCAACTCTTCCGTCGAATTCCAAAAGCCTCCCGACAAACCGGCTAAATACGCCGCCCCCAGCGCAGTGGTCTCAAGGCAGGCAGGACGCTTGAGCACGCAGTCCAAGATATCGCTTTGGAACTGCATGAGGAAGTTGTTCGCCGAAGCCCCTCCATCGACATGAAGCTCGCGGAACGGGAACCCCGCATCCGCCTCCATCGCCCCCACCAGGTCGGCAACTTGAAACGCCAGCGACTCCAGCGCGGCACGCACGATGTGCGCCCTGTTTGCGCCGCGCGTCAGGCCCACGATCGCACCGCGCGCGTTCGCATCCCAGTACGGGGCGCCAAGCCCCGTGAACGCCGGGACCACCACTACCCCTGCGGTGTCGGGAACCGAGCATGCCAGCTGTTCGCTTTCCGCCGCCGAGGAAATAAGCCCCATCTCGTCGCGCAGCCACTGCAGCAGCGCCCCCGCCATGAACACACTGCCCTCCAGCGCATAGACCGGGCCTTCTCCCGGGGCGCTTGCCGCGACCGTCGTGACAAGCCCATGCGTCGAAGCGCACGCCTCCTCTCCGGTGTTGAGTAGCAGGAAGCAACCGGTGCCGTAGGTGTTTTTCGCATGCCCCGGCTTAAAGCAGCACTGCCCGAACAAGGCGGCCTGCTGGTCGCCCGCCGCTCCCCGAATGGGAATGCCCGCCAAAACGCCCGGGTTAGCCGTCATGCCAAAATCGCCCGACGAAGGACGTACCTCAGGCAGCATCGAGGCGGGGATGTCGAACAAATCGAGCAGCCACCGGTCCCATTGCAGGGTGTGAATGTCGAACAGCATGGTACGACTTGCGTTAGTCACGTCGGTCGCGTGCACCGCCCCGTGTGTGAGCGTCCAGATCAGCCAGCTGTCCACGGTGCCGAATGCGAGCCTGCCCGCCTCGGCGTCTTCGCGGGCGCCTTCTACGTTGTCGAGGATCCATTTGATTTTGCTTGCCGAAAAATACGGATCGGGAATAAGCCCGGTCTTTTCCGTGATAGTGCGCACAACCTCGGGGTCGGACTTCAATTCGTCGATGATGTCTGCCGTGCGACGGCACTGCCACACGATGGCGTTGTAGACTGGCTGACCTGTTTCGCGGTTCCACACAACGGTCGTTTCGCGCTGATTCGTAATTCCGATGCTGTCGATGTCGGCCGGCCCCAGTCCGTTTTGAACCAGAAGCTCGGTGAGGGCGCCCAGCTGAGAAGAGAGTATGTCGCGCGGATCGTGCTCAACCCAACCGGGTTGAGGGAAAATCTGCGGAAAGGGATTCTGGACGGAATCGACTATGGTGCCTGCACGATCAACCAAAACTGCGCGCGACGAGGTAGTGCCCTGGTCGAGCGCGATCACATAGGTTTCGCTCATAGCTTCCCTTTCAAACGACCCCCTGCGGTTACGCCATTATAGCGCTTGCGGTATGTTCGATTGAGCGAGTCGCGCTCGGCACGCCCTTCCAACTACTCTCTTGGCAATGCGCACCAGCTCGGTTTGAGCGAGTCGCACCTGGTTGGCTCCGCCGCCCCTCGGTTGCGATTCACGTTTGAAGGCCGAACTTGTCTTTGATGCGCGAAAGCTTGCGCTGCCAGGGAACAAACAGCACGAGCAAAAACACCGCCGTCGCCACGCCGTGCAGCACGTCGAAAGGCAAAGCCGCGGCATAGATCAACGCCGCCTGCGCGAACGTTTCGGGATGGTAGAACCCGACGATGCTCCACAGATTGATGGCAACGCCGTACAACGGCCCAGACAAAAAGCCGTAGCCCACCAGCACCGCCCTGCTGCGGAACAACCCCGCTTGCGCCAGCAGCCCGCCAAGATAGCCGATAAGGCCCCATGCATACATCTGCCAAGGGGTCCACGGCCCTTGCCCGAAGAAGAAATTAGACACGAGCGCCGCGAGCGCGCCAACCAAGAATCCGCTTCGCCTTCCAAACGCCGCGCCGGCGATGATGGCAATAGCCGATACCGGCTTAAAGCTGGGGACAGGCGCGAAGAGGATGCGCCCGGCAGCCGCAAGCGCGGCAAGCACCGCAACCGGCATGGTATCGCGCAGCCGCGGGCGCGAGTGCTCGTACCCAGCGAAAAACACCACCAAGCAGCCCAGCACAACCACTAAAGAAAGCACTGCAGTCTGTCGAAAGCGAAGCGCCACGCACGCTACCAGCACAACCGGAACGCCAACAATCGCCACAAGCTCCGCGACGAAAGCGGCCCGACGCCGCCCGCTACCGCTCATAGCAAGGCTCCGAAAAGCCGCGATCGGCCATTGGGACGGTACACGATGTTGTTTGCAAAGAAGCTCTCCACCGGCTCGGTGCACGCGAGCTGCCCGTCGAACACCATCGACACCACATCAGCGGCAGCAAGGGCAAAGTCGAGGTCGTGCGTAACCATCACGACCGTTCTTCCTTCATCCGCCAGTGCGCGTACAAGCCGCGCCTCTTCGGCGCAGGAGGCCGGGTCGAGCCCCTTAGTGGGCTCGTCGAGGAACAAAAGTTGCGGGTCGGTAAGCAGCAGCTTTGCCAAGGCGAGCTTTTGGCGCTGCCCGCCCGACAAATCGTAGGGGTGCTGAAACGCATGATCCGCCAGCCCGAAGCGCTCAAGCGCCACCTGCTCGTCCGCTTCGGAATAGCCGCAGCGGCGGCGCCACTCGGCAAGCTCTTCTGCAACGCTGTCGCACACAAAAAGCGCCTTGGGATCTTGCGGCAAATACGCCTGAGACGCGGCGAGGCGGTTTACGATCTTGCCGCGTTGCGGTTTTTCCACCCCCGCCAGCAGCTTCAGCAAGGTCGATTTGCCGCTCCCGTTGCCGCCAACGATGGCGTGCACGCTGCCCGCCGCCACCGAAACGTCCAAGCCGCGCAGCACCCATGCGTCTTCGCGCGCATAGCGAAAACTCGCCTCTTTCGCCTGAAGCGCGGGCTGGGCTTTGAGCGAAGAGCGGCGGGCTGCCCAGCGCGGCCTCAGCGATTCGCAAAGATCGTCGCGCGAGCCCAGCTCGCCGATGTCTCCTAGGTCTATGCGGCGGGCGGCGTACTCGGACACGTCTTCGGGCGCATGCGTTGCCATAACCACCGTAAGTCCCAGTTCGCGATTGACGCGCGCCAGCAAAAACAGGAACCGCTTGCGCGCGTTCGGATCAAGCTGAGCGGTAGGCTCGTCCAGAAGGATGAGGCGCGGGCGCAGCGCCAAAACCGCCGCGAGGTTCACCAGCTGCATCTGCCCGCCAGAAAGGTGCTCTGTAGACTGACGCACCCAGGGCTCGATGCCGAAGAAATGCGCGACTTCGGCAACGCGGCGCCGCATTTCCTCTTGCGGCGTGCCCACATTCTCAAGGCCGAACGCAAGCTCGTGCCACACGGTGTCGCACACGATCTGCATCGCCGGATCCTGCATCACAAACCCAATGGCAGCTGCCGACGTTTTTCGGTCGATGCCTCCCCGATCGGCAGGCACCAGCTCGCCGCCCTCAAACAGGGGAAGCCCCATTACAGAAATGGACCCGGCGCGAGTGCCCACGGGGGAAAGCTCCGGTTTGAGCGAGCGCAACAGAGTCGTTTTTCCGCAACCGGTCGGCCCCACCAAAACGCAGAACTCTCCTTCTTCCACCTGAAACGAAACGTCGGAAAGCACGGAGCGTTGCCGACTCTGCCCAGGCGCATAAGAAAACGAAAAGTGGGAGACATCGATTATCGCCACACCAACCACTCCTTGAAGCGGAGAACGCCCGGCACCGCCATCAGGAGGGCATAGGGAACATAGCCCCACCACGCGCCCCAGCCCGACAGCGTGGGATAAAACGCAAAGCGCAGGCACAGCGCTGCGGCACAGGCGCCCGATGCCGCCGCCAACACCGCAATCACCGCCATGGCAAAAGCGTCAGCGCGTCCGAACGCATAGCGTTTGTACGTAGTGCGCTTGGCGCCGCAGTCGTATCCGCGCGCCCGCATGGCGTCGCTGCGCTCGATGCCGTCTTCCATGCCCCAGCTCATCAGCACCGACACGATGCGGAAACGTCCGCCGAGCCGTTGTCTTCTAGTTGCGGGAGATGCCGCGCTTACCGCGTCCTGAGCAGCTGCGATGTTTTGCCCGCGCAACACGAACTGGGGGACAAGCCGCATCACCTGCGACACCATAAGCGAAACCACCGGCAAAGAGTTGCCAAACAGCGCCATGGAGTTCGCGCTGTCCATGCACGCGGAATAGCACGCAAACCAAAGAAACACGCTTGCGAGCATCCCTCCCGAGCAAGCTCCGAAAACGAGGGATTCGGCATAGACCGCACGCGGACCGATGCGGAACAGCTCGGTTATGCCCGAAGCGGAAAACAGAGGGTTGGCGATGGTGACAACAGCTACCAGCGGCACGATCCAGGCAAACGAGCGCACCGTGGCACGCGCCCCTCGGCACACGGCCGAGCAGGCAACCGAGCCCACAAGGGAAATCGCAACGAAGACCGGTTGCATTGCCGCCATGGAAATGACGATAGCGCACGCCAGATAAGCGAACGCCACCGCCGGATGATATGTTGCAAAGGGGTTGTACCTCATGGAGCGCTTGCTCACTCCACCAGCACGTAGACCCACTGGACGGAATCGCCCTCATGGAGAACGGTCGAGCTGCACGAAGCATTGATGTAGCTGCCGTTCACATAGTACGTCCAACCGCCGCTCGTGCCTCCGTGGTTTTCCTCAACGCCCCCAACTGCATCTACGTAGTTGCCGTACTGAGACGAACGCGCGTTGTAGGGAATCCCGCTTTCAACCAGCGCGTCGTAGACCGTGGCGCCTTCCTCTAGCGTCACCGTCGCCGCGTACGAAACCGCAGTTCCGCTCGCACTGGAGTCGACTGAGACCGACACGGTTATGGAAGCGGGCTTCGTTTGGTCGGATGCAGCCGCCTGCGACCCGGAACCGTCCGACGCTGCGCCCGACGAGGAGGAGGCAGAATCCGCGTTCGAAGAGGAGCCGTCGCCGGCAGAGCCCGACCCGGAAGCGTCGTTGTCGGAAAGCCCGCCGGGCTCCTCCGCGCCATCCTCTCCCCCGGCGATTCCCTCGTCGGAACCGGATTGCGCCTCCTCGCTCGCAGACGTATCGCCCGAATCTGAGCTGCCGCCCTTTTCGGCGGAAGCCTGTCCTGCCGTCACCGTGCCGGCATCTTGCTGAGCTGGAGCGAAGCCGCCCGCCAGCGCAAACGCCGATACCGCGATAATCACTACCGAAACAACCGCGACAACGGCAAGGGCAATCTTCGCCCCCGTTGAAGGGGTCTTTCCCGCAGGCTCAGACGAAGCTGCGCCGTCATGCCCTTCAGCGCCTGTCGGCTTCGGCAGCGTCTGGGTTTCTTCCATGCCCGCGTAGATGGCGGATGCAGGGCGCTTGTTCTCAGTCATGCGAACCGCCTACCCTCGGCGCGCCAGGCGCACAGCCACTACCGCAACGGCAACCAAACCGCACGCACCTACCGCGATGCCCGCAATAGGAAGCCAGGAAGGCACGCCGAACTGCCCGTTTTCCGCCGAAGCGGAGGTTTCGCCCACCAGTTCCTCTGCCGCCTCGGATGACGCCGCGCTCACCAACAGGTCATCTGCGCCCTCAGACGATTCGTCTAAAGAGCTAGACGCAAGGGAGCGCGAAGCGGAAGAGAGCAGCGCGGGCTTGGTTTGCAGATTGTTTCCGTTACCAGCGAGCTTTTCCTCAGCCGTCTCCGGTTTTACGAAAACGCCATCGCCCGAAATCGCAAACAGGGCTCCGGAATCGTTGACGTAGTACAGCGTGCCGTCGGCGCCGCACACCACCGACGACATCGAATAGTTCCGATATCCCTCGGGAGGCTCGAACAGAAGCATTGCCTCGGCATCGCCCACGCGGTAGCAATACACCCCTCCAGGCTCTTCGTTGCAGGTGAAATAGACATAGGTGCCCGTCGATTGCACCGACACCAACGGCGCCGACTTCGAATCGGCGGGAAGCAACATATCTCCGTCGTAGGTGGTTATCGCATGCTCCACCGTCATCGTCGCTTCGTCTATGACCGCCAAAAGGCCGCCGAGCGAAGTTCCGCCCCATGCGTTGGGAGCGCTCTCAAACGAGGTTCCGCCTACATACACCGCACCGTCCACAACAACGGGAGTGGACGTAGACGACGAACCGAACTGTACGGAGGCAAGCTCGTGGGCAATGCCCGACGCGTCAACGCGAATCTTATGCAAAACCCCCTCGTCGCTCACGACCAAAAACGTTCCCGACTGCGACCCCTCGACAACCGTCGATCGAACAGAGGAGCCCAAGCTCAGCATCGAGAGAACGTCTCCCGTCGATGCGTCGTAGACATAGAGCGTCCCTTCGTTGTCGCCTACGACCGCCTTGCCGTCGGAAACGGCAGCCCCCGACCAGTAAAAGCCCGATCGATAGTTCTTGTTCGACCACATCACCGCGCCGTCGGAAAGGCGCACGCAGGTGAAGTAGCCGTTGTAGTAAACGTCGGAGGACGCAGCGGCGGTGCCGTAATACACATAGCCATCGGACACCGTGAGGCTGCTTTGAGATTGCTGTGTTCCCGTGTCGTCGATTTCGGGAAGAGCGTCGGTGCACCAAACCGTGGTCAAGGTGTCCGCCGTCAGCGCCTGCAAACGACCTCCCTGAAGAGGAACCACGATAATCCCGTCGGCATAGACCATGCGTGCAACGTGGTTGATAGGCGCTACCAGCTGAGCCGACGAGAACTCCGCCCCCGTAGAGGCGTTCAATGCTTTCAGCTGGGATCCTGCGGCAACGTACACGCGCCCATTGACCACGATGGGATCGGACACGTTGGTCAGATAGTCCGCTTGGTCTTTGAGCTCGACATGCCACGCATCCGCTGTAGGGCTCGTGGGCGTAAGCGCGCCTTCCGGCGCGGCGCCGGTGGCGAACCCCGGCCATTGCGCCTCCCAGTCGGTAGGACGAGCGGCGTCTTCGTCAACGACCACTCCGTCCACCGTCTCGTCATCGCCCTCGTCGCCTTCGCCCGAATCGGAGCCGGGCATCGTGCCGTCGGCTCCGTAATACCACGTGATTGAATCGCCCGACTGCAGAACGTAATCGGCAGCGCCCACCGTGGAAAGCTCTTCGTTGACGAAAAGCTGCCAGAACGCCTCCGTGGTTTGGTCGTAGGACAACGTTCTTTGGGGATCATTCGGAGAAGTCACCGAATTGAGCCACCAATACCCCTCCCCTTTGGATATGTCGGCAGTGATGCCCGTTGCCTCTATCATGAACTCAGTAAGGTCTGCTGCCGTGGAGCCAGCAGGAAGCGACGTGAACCCTAAGGGCACCCACGCTTCGTCTTCACCCTCGGCATTGACGCCGACCATCCGTCCCACAACGAAAACGGTGTCGTCTGGATTGTCGGAAGGGCTCTCCGCAAGCGGCGGTTCGGAAGCGGGCAGGGCGGCGCCGGACGCCGAGTAGTACCACACAACCGTATCGCCCGGTTTCAAGACGACGCTGCTTGGGCCTAGGTCAGGAGGCGTGCCGTTATAGAAAAACTGCCAATAGCAACCGGTTTCCGCATCCCATCCGGGAGAAAACGAGGAATCAACCGGCGAAGTGATGGTGTTGATAGAAAGACCGTATGTCCCGTCTGGGTCGTAGTTAGCCTGCAAGCCCGTCTTCTCAAGCATTGCCACAAAAAGATCTGCCGCCGTAGAGCCTTCCGGCAGTTCGTAGCTTTCGCTTGCCGCCCATGTTTGGTCGGCTCCGTTTGCGTCGATGCCGTATACCGCTGCCGACGCACAAATGATGCCGTCCGCCTCCTGTTGCGCGTCGGCATTGCCAGACTGCGAAGCGAGCCCGCTGGACTCATCGGGAACCTGAGAGGCGTTCGTGCTGTCTGAATTGCCCCCCTGATCAGCGGAATATCCTGCGCTCTCGTCGGAGGCAGTACGCTTTTCGTCAGAGCTTTCCGCATCGCCTGCCGCATCCCGCGTTGCCGAAGCGCGTTCCTCGCAGCCGCCCTGCACCGCGCAGCCGCCCTGGCCATCCGCACCGCCTTGCTCTTCGGGGGCAAGCGTGGCGGATCCGGCGTCCGTGGTCTCGGAAGTCGCCGGCTGCCCGCTTGCTGCACCGCCTTTCGCGGCACTCGCATAAGCGAATGCGCCTATGGGCAAAAGCGAGAACGCAAGCAGCACGCTCATGACGAGCGGCGCTAGCTTTTTTAACGGGTGAGTTTGCGACAGGGCTGCCGCATCGTGCGGGATCGCGCGCATAGGAAAACCTCTCTTCCAGGGCCAAACTACCGACGGGAGGTATTCCGACTTGATCGCAGCGAGCCGAAAACGCCTTGGCCGTGCGAAGTTACGGTTACTGGTATAGCCGGGGACTCTCACCCCAATTCCCCTGGACGCCAACATCGGCTCAAAGCAGTGCCTCTTTGGCTATCCGCGCAGACGCGCCACCGTCGTGACCAATATCAAACGGAGTTCATTATACGCTACTCGATGCAGCCTTTCGCGGTCGGCCGCCCCAAACTTGCCGGGCGCCGCATGCTCGCCGGCAGCCCGCCTTTAGGTTCACCAGCTGCCGCAAGCCCTCCGGCTACACGCACGCTCGCCGGCCGGCAGCACGCCCGCCTCATCCCTGCATTCTCCAGCTGCCCGCGTCTGCCGTCCGCGCGCTCACCGTCCGCCCGCAAGCTCTCCGGCTATCGCCAATGCCACGCGCAACCCATCGATGGCGGCACTGGTGATGCCGCCCGCATAGCCCGCGCCCTCTCCGCATGGATACAGCCCGCTGGGAACGTCGGGCGCTTCCGGAAGGTGCGCCTGGAAATCGGGCTGCCGAACGATGCGCACCGGGCTTGAACTGCGTGCTTCCACTCCCGTGAGCACAGCTGCGGGATTGGCGAATCCGCGCAATCGCTTGTCGAGAAGCGGCAATGCCTCGGCCAGCGATTCCGCCACAAACTCCGGAAGGCACTCGTGCAAGTCGCACCACGCAACCCCACGCGCATACGTGGGATGCACGGCGTGTTTGCCCGACGCGGCTCCCGTCGAAGGACGCCGCCGTAGATAATCGCCAACCGTTTGGGCGGGAGCATGATAGGGCGCGCCTCCCGAGCGCAGCGCCGTCTCGTACGCGGCGCGCTCAACCCTGCGCTGCAACTCAACGCCCGCCAACGGATGCGCGCTGCCGAAATCCTCCGGATCGACGCCCACCAAAACGGCGCTGTTGGCGTTTTCGCCGTCGCGCGCGTAGACGCTCATGCCGTTCACGCACACGCCCTCCTCCTCGCTGGCAGCGCATACCACCTTGCCGCCCGGGCACATGCAAAAGGTATAGACCCCGCGCCCGTTGGGCAGGTGCACGGCAAGCTTGTAGTCTGCCGCACCGAGCGCCGGATGGCCTGCGGCTTTACCGTATTGCGCACGATCGATATCGCGTTGGAGGTGCTCGATGCGCACTCCTATGGAAAAAGGCTTCTGCTCAAGCGCCAGGCCTTTGTCGTAGAGCATCGCAAAGGTGTCGCGCGCCGAATGCCCGCACGCAAGCACGACGCGACAAGCGGGTATTTCCTCAGTGCGCTGCGCGCGCGTGTCGCGCACCGTCACGCCAGAAACCGCACCGTTTTGAAAGCGGATTTGATCAAGCTGGGCATGAAAGCGGACTTCCCCGCCTTCTTGCTCGATGCGCTCGCGCATGGTGCGCACAATGCCCACCAGCAAATCAGTGCCGATATGCGGCTTTGCCTTCCAAAGGATCTCCTCAGGCGCGCCCGCTTCCACAAACCAGCGAAGCACGTGGGGCAAAAAAGGGCTTTTCACATTGGTGGTGAGCTTGCCGTCGGAAAACGTTCCGGCTCCGCCTTCGCCAAACTGAATGTTGGTATGCACGTCAAGCGGCTTTCCGGAGTCGAACGCCGCCACCGCTGCCTGGCGCTCTTCCACACTGCCCCCGCGTTCAAGCACGATGGGGCGAAGCCCCGCTTTCGCGAGGCACAGCGCCGCAAACAGCCCCGCAGGGCCGGTTCCCACCACGAGAGGACGGTTTTGAGCACCGGCGCCGCCTTGGCTGAGCGCGGCAGACGCATCGGGAACCTCCAAAGGCGCATAGGGCGTGTGCGCTTTGACGTTCTTCCTGGCAAGAAGCTTGTTTTCTTGTTCGCCGTCGCGAAGCGCCACGCATAGCGTCGCCACGAAATGCACGTCGCCCGTGGCTTTTTTACGCGCGTCCACACTGCGTTTGAGCAGCTTCACCTCGGAGATGTCGTGCTCACGCACGCCCAACGCTTTGGCTGCCGCACGGCAAACGAGCCCCCATCCGTCAGGCAGACCGGCATCAAGCGGCAGGCGAACGTTTGAGATTTCAAGCATTGCGTTTCCCGTTTCCTTCATCTGCCTCTAGCGGAACGAACTCGCCTAGCAACCTGCCTGCCGCCGCTCTGCCCGCAAGCAGGCCGCTTGCCCACGCCCAGTGAAGGTTGTATCCGCCGCAGGGTGCATCAACGTCAAGCGCTTCGCCTGCCGCAAACAAACCCGCATCGAAACGCGACTCCATCGTTGCGGGGTCGAACTGGTCCACCGCCAAACCACCGCGCATGACCTGGCATTGCCGCGTATCGCCCGCGCCCGTTACCGTGAGGGGAAAACGGGTGAGCGCCGCTGCCAGTTTTGCCGCAGCGCCTTTTTCGAACGGCTCTTTCTCGCCAAGACCGGCATGCTCCAGCACCACATGAGCCACAACAGGAAGCAACACGCCTCGCAGCAAGGTTTCGTTGGTGACCGCCGCGCCGCACGGGAAAATCGAAGCGGATGCCGCCAAGCGGCGGTGGCGTTGTTCGATAAACCGCGCACAAGCAGCCTCATCCATCGAGGGCATAAAGTTGATAAGCAGCGTGTCGCCCGGCTCGGCAAAACGCGACAAGTTGAAAATGCATATTCCCGACACGCCATACGAGCGGAAGAGCACCTCGCCCGCCTGTTCGGCTTTCTTTTTTCCGGAAGGACATCTCTCGCGCAGCTCGACAAGAGCGCGAACGCGGATGTTGTCGAGCTGGCGCGGCGCCTGCTCACTTACCGACAGAGGACCTAAAACCGGCCGAAACGCCTTGACGGCATAGGCCGGCAGCAGCAGCGCTTGCGAACCTCCGGCAACCTCAGACCCGCTGGCGGAAGACGAGGACCTGCCGCGCGCACGCTGCGACGCAGACGACGCTTCATCTAGGCCAAACGCGTGTTTGCCGCCAACGGCAACAATCACCGAGGCGGCATGTTCGATGCTGCCGTCGGAAAACCGAAGATGAAAGAGCCCGCCTTCCTCACGAGGCGTCTCGATGCGCACCACTCGCCTTTCGCACGCCTCGAGAGCGCCGAAGCTCTGCGCAGCAAAGCGCAGCACGTCAACCACCGTGGATGCCTTGCCCGTAACGGGATACAGCCGTCCTTCGCCCTCTTCGCGCCAGAGCATGCCCAGATCAGCGAAGAATCGGAGCACAGGGTCTTCGGAGGCGGCATTCGCGCATGACTGCATGTCATGAGACTGTTGGCGGACGTGATTGCCGCCTTCGTCCTGCTCGGAAAGGCGCAACGCTTCGCAAGAGGATGCAAGCGAATCAAGCGCCTTCGACACGAAATCGGAGTTGTAATACTGACCAGCGTCGATGGACGCGTTGGAGAAATTGCATCTTCCGTTACCCGTTGCCAGGATCGAGCGCCCTATGCGCTCGTCGGCATCGAATACGACAACCTGAGCGGCAGCACCGGCAATCGCGCTTTCGCGCGCTGCGGAAATCGCGGCGGCCAAACCCGCCGCCCCGCCGCCGACGACGGCAATGCGCTTACGCGGGTTTCCCTGCAGAGGCTCGGCCGACTGTCGCGTAGGTGCTTGTTTTTCGCTGTCGCGAGAACGGGGGTGCTCGGAACGGGACGGTTCATGCCCGCCCTGCGCACGTGCCTTTTTGTTGTTTCGCCTTTTCGCCATGCGCTCATAATAGCGTATTTGCTCAGCAGGAAGCCGCAAGCCCGATCCCAATCCGCCTGCAGCGAATACTAGGCAGCCCATAGACCGAACACCGGCAGTCCGCTGACAGAATGTAGGTCATCCGAGGGCTCTTCGGCAACGACCGCGGGCGAAACGCAAAATGGGACTACCTCTTTTTTACGTTTCGCGCTACAATCGCGGGCGGATTCTGTTTCAGGGCGAGGTGAAATTCCTCACTGGCGGTGATGCGACCTGCGAGGCAGCGTCGACAGTCCGCGACCCGAATCCGTTTGAAGAATGCAAACGGATTCGGCTGACTTTGGTGAGAACCCAAGACCAACGGTTACAGTCCGGATGGAAGAGGCAGAGATTCGCGTTGTTGCGACGTTTGTCGCAGCGCACGTTTGTCGCAAAGCACGCGCAGCGCGTGTGCTCGTCCGACGCCCGTGCGCCGCAGACCTTACGTGCTTTAACCATGCGAACCCAATGAGCCTGTATGGAAAGAATCCGTACGGGCTCGTTTTCTTTTGCAGGCCGAAAACTCAAGCCCCTTGTTCGTTCGCCTGCAGGAAAGGGGCTTAGCATGAGCCAATTCGAATCAGCTGACGACACGGCAAGACCAGACGCCCTGCCCACAAACGCGCCCGTCGCGCCGTCGAAGCCGCCCACCGAGCGGGCCGACGACGCAAAAGCGCCACGTAGCAAAAACGCTGACAAGCCGGCCGCCGGAGCGCAAATGCCTCTCAGCAAAGCCGCCGACAGGCCGACCTCCGGCGCACAAGCCACCAGCATAAAGAACACCAACAAATGGGAGACGCGCCAACTTGTCACCATGGCGCTGCTCTGCGCCATCGGCGTGCTGCTGTCGTTTATTGAGTTTCCCCTCATTCCTGGCGTGACCTGGTTGAAATACGATGCATCCGCCATGCCTGCCATGGTGTGCGGATTCGCCTTCGGCGCCGGCGGAGGATTGGCGGTAGGCATAGCGGGAGCCGTTATCCACGGCCTGCTTATGGCAGACTTCTCGGGCGCCGTGATGAACATCTTGGTTGTTATAGGGTTTGTGGTGCCCGCCGCCGTCATCTACAACCACGGGCGCACCTTCCCCCGCGCGATCGCGGGCTTAGTGGTGAGCGTGATATGCGCCGTGCTTATGGCGATCGTCGGCAACCTGATTATCACCCCTAGCTGGCTGGGCGTTCCCCTCGATGCCGTAATCGCCATGATCCTGCCGATTCTGGTGCCCTTCAATCTGTTGAAAGGCGTCATCAACGCCGTGCTAACATTGGCAATATACAAGAGCATCTCGAATCTCATCACCCCGCGAAAAAAGCAGGTAAAAGGTAGGTAGCCGAAGGAAAGCCCATGCCCGATTCGTCGCCCCAAAAGTCCATGTCACCACGCGAGAGCAATTCCGACCTGCGCGCTGCCGTTCCAGACAGCGTCCCAGAGCCGCGCACTGCCGCTTCAGACGGCGCCCCAGATCCGC
This sequence comes from Candidatus Aphodovivens excrementavium, assembly GCA_018715935.1. Classification (GTDB taxonomy): domain Bacteria; phylum Actinomycetota; class Coriobacteriia; order Coriobacteriales; family Eggerthellaceae; genus Aphodovivens; species Aphodovivens excrementavium. Next base: position 101,520 of record DVKR01000018.1, on the reverse strand, counting down.
GCACTGCCGCTTCAGACGGCGCCCCAGATCCGCGCGCTGCCGCTTCAGACAGCGCCCCCTGTCCACGAAACGCCGCCCCCGCAGACGCTCCCGGCTCTCGCGATGCCGCCGTGCAAACTCACGACCTCGCATTTTCCTACGACGGAGACACGTTCGTGCTGCAAGACGTAACCATCCGCATACCCCGTGGAGAGTTCGTTGCCATCCTGGGAGGCAATGGCTCGGGCAAATCGACGCTTGCCAAACACATGAATGCCCTGCTGATGCCCGACCACGGCAACGTAACCGTGCTGGGGCACGACACCGCCGACGAAGAATCAACCTATGTCATTCGAAGCCAGGCGGGCATGGTGTTTCAAAACCCCGACGACCAGCTTGTTGCCAGCCTGGTGGAAAACGACGTTGCTTTCGGTCCAGAAAACCTGGGGGTTCCCGCAAACGAGCTCCGCCAACGCGTAGACGAAAGCCTGAGCGAAGTGGGGCTTGAGGGTTTTCAGACTCGAGAAACAGCCGCGCTCTCGGGCGGGCAGAAACAACGAGTTGCCGTGGCAGGCGTGCTTGCCATGCGCCCCGACATATTGATTCTAGACGAAGCGACCTCGATGCTCGACCCGCAGGGGCGCAAGAAGCTTATGGAATTGTGCCACCAGCTTCACCGCGAAGGAAAAACCATCGTCATGATTACGCATTTCATGGAAGAGGCCGCGCAAGCGCAGCGCGTCATTATCCTGAACGGAGGCCGCGTGGCCTGCGACGGCGCGCCCGAAGAAGTGCTGACGCAGTCGGATTTGCTCGAGCATTTGAACCTCGACGTCCCTTTTGCTTGCACTCTCTCGCTTGAGCTGCAAAAACGCGGAGTGCCAGTGCATGTCCACATTCACCCCGACTCGTTGAAGGAGGAGCTATGCCGCTTGCATTCGAATGCGTAAGCTATTCCTACGACGCCCCAAAGAGTCGGAAAAAACGGGCAAAGTCATTCTCCCGGCGCCACACTGGAGGCGGTCATGACGCTCAAGCCCCCCAAGCCAACGCCCCTTCAGACGGGAAAAGAGTCTGGGCGCTACACGACGTGTCTTTCACCTTGGACGACGGCGAGTTTCTCGGATTGGCCGGCCACACGGGAAGCGGAAAGAGCACGCTTATTCAGCATGCCAACGGGCTTTTGCACCCAGCCGAGGGGCACGTGCTCTTCGACGGCGCGGATCTCTCCGACAAAAAGACGGCGCAAACGTGCAGGAGCGCCGTCGGCCTGGTGTTCCAGTATCCGGAGCACCAGCTTTTCGCTGCTACCGTCTACGAGGACGTGGCCTTTGGCCCGCGAAACCTCGGACTCGACGACGAAGAGGTGGCACGACGCGTGAGCGAGGCGTTGCGCCTGGTGCATCTCGACGAAGCCGACGTAGCGCAGCGCAGCCCCTTCGAGCTTTCGGGCGGGCAGCAACGCCGCGTTGCCTTTGCGGGCGTGCTCGCCATGCAGCCGCGCGTGCTGGTGATGGACGAGCCGGTTGCCGGCCTTGACCCGGTGGCGCGAGAAGAGTTTCTTGAGCTTATCGAAGAGCTGCACCGCCACGGGCTCTCCATCATGATGGCGTCGCACTCCATGGAAGACCTCGCCCGTCTGGCAGACAGAATCCTTGTGCTCGATCATGGAGAAGCGAGGTGGCTCGGTGTGCCGGAAGAGGTGTTTTCCCACGTGGAAGAACTGCGGGAGATTGGGTTGAACGCCCCCGCCTCCCAGCAGTTCGCCGAGGAACTACGCCATGCCGGATTTGCGCTGCCCGAAAAGCTCTACGATGAGGCCTCGCTCGCCGACGCATTGGCGCAGCAGCTGAAACCGCATCGATCCGCCGGCGCAGACGATCTGAGAAGCCCGCTCGCCGACGCGGCAGAGCAGCAGCTGCAAAGCGTACCCTCGCAGCCCACATCAACGCACCCTAAGGAGCGCTAAGCACCATGCCAGACACCGCGCTCATAGGGAGATATTGGCCGGGAACGAGCCCGGTGCACCGCATGGACGCTCGCGCCAAGCTGGTGCTTTCGCTTGCGCTTATGGCGGTTACCTTCGTGGCGCAAACGTTTTGGGGGCTTGCAGCGTGCGCCGTGTTCGTAGCGGCGTTTTTCGCCCTTTCGCGCATCCCCCTCGCAAAAGCGCTGCGATCCATTGCTCCACTTGCCTTCATTGTGGTTATAACCGCCCTGCTCAACATCTTTTTCGTACAAGGCGGTACCGTATATGCGCAATGGTGGATCTTCTGCATCAGCCAAGCGGGCCTTGTCCAAGCGGCTTTTATCTCGTGCCGCTTGCTGCTCTTGCTTCTAGAAGCAAGCCTGCTCACGCTCACCACGCAAACGCTGGATATCACCGATGCGTTCGAGCACCTTTTGAAGCCTTTTGCAAAACTTGGTCTTCCGGCTCACGAACTCTCGATGATGATGGGCATCGCCTTGCGCTTCCTGCCGCAGTTCGCCCAAGAGCTCACCACGATATACCGCGCCCAAATCAGTCGCGGCGCAAGGTTTTCCGAAGGGCGCATGCGCATGCTGCTTTCGCTTACCGTCCCCTTGTTTACCAGCGCTTTTCGCCATGCGGAAACCCTATCGGGAGCCATGGAGGCGCGCTGCTATCACGGCGGGGCAGGACGCACGAGGCTGCACCCTCTGCGCTTCGGCCGCATTGACGGCATCGCCGTTTGCGTAATAGCCCTTATGTTGGCCTGCGTTATCGCAACCAACTTCGTTTTTGCCTAGATTGGAGAAACTATGAACGCATCGCCTCGTTCGCTTGAGCCTGAGACCAATGCGCAGGAATCCGCGAACGCCGCGCCCGAAACGACAGGCGGCAAGAGCGCCAACACCGCAGATGGGCTGCGAACAGTGCTTGACTACCTCCGCAGCGTGCCTGCATGGTATCTGGCGACTTGCGAGGGCGATCAGCCCCACGTAAGGCCCTTTAGTTTCGTGGCGCTCGAGCAAGACACGCTGTGGTTTTGCACCGCAACCACCAAAGACGTGTATCGCGAGCTGCAGGAAAACCCCAAACTCGAGCTCACCGCCTGGAAACCGGGAAGCGGCTGGATTATCGTGCGCGGCCGCGCCGACTTGCACGACCGCGCAAGCGCGGCGGTGCGGCAGGCCGGCTTCGACCATATGTGCGCCTTAGGGGAATACCACGCAAGCCCCGACGCTGCCGAGCTCACGTTTTTCACCATCGTCGACGCACAGGGGTGGATCTGCGACATCGACGGCAGCTGGAACCCGCTTTCCCTTTAAAGGGTCGCTCGGCGGAACGGAGACGCTCCGAGATATGGGCGGACGTGGCAGGGCCGCGCCGAGACATGAGCGGACGTAGCAGGGCCGCGCCGGCAAGGGGCGAGCGTCGCTGCCGAGACGCTTCGGGCAGAGCGGACGGCGCTGCCAAGCCGCATCGAGTAAGGATACCCTGCGCGTCCGGCCGCGCCACGAAAATCGGACGGCGCTTCAGCGTTGCGGCAAAGCAGCCGCCGAGCCACCGCGCCGTCCCCCGTCCTAAAACCTACTGCACGCCAAGGGTTCCCAAGACGATGATCACCACAAGCGCGATACCGTCGATAACCACTGACTGCCAGAAGAAATGACGGTAGGCATTTTTGTGGTTGAGGCTCATGGCGTTGAGCATGCCGAACAGCGACCCTGCGTTAGGCAACGCGCCACCCACGAGAGCCGCAACATTAACGACCTTGTAGAGAACGGCTGCCGACACTCCCAAGGCAAGGTAATCGCCGATAAAGTTCTGCACCATGATGCCGCATGCGGCCGTGCCGCCGCCGATGATGCCGCCCAGCGTGCACGACAGCACCGCAGCGGAAACATACGGGCCTCCGGGCATGTTGTAGACGGCCTCTTGAATGACGCCAAAACCGCTCGAAGCGGCTACCACCGAGCCAATGCCGGCAGCGGCTGCCGTGAACAGCACCGGCGCCAAAGAATCTTGCGCCCCGCTTCCCAACACGCCTTTGTGGTCGTGGTTGATATAGCGGTTGAACAGCACAGCCGACAGCACAATGGCAATGGTCATCGCAATGTAGACGATATTGGGAACCTTGAAAGCACTGCCGATGAGAATGGTGGCAATAAGCACCACGATGGGCGTGAGCGAGCGCGCGAGGCTGGGCAGATTGTCGGTGGAATACGACATGTCGGGCAGGATGCAGTCGTAGCCCTCCCCCTTGGCTTGAGAGCGCTTGAGCGCGATTTTGATATAAACGCAGCCCAACACAATGGTGACGATAGACCCGATAATGCCGAGCACCGGCGCCGCCGTGGTGGTTACCCCGCAGCCGTTAGCCGTGATGACGTTGGAAGTGTCGGGGCTTCCGGGAATCATGCCCATCGTGAATGATGCCGCGCCCAGCGCGAACGAGGCCAAAAACAGGTGCCACGCGATGTTGCACTCTTTGAAAATAGGCTTGGCCAGCGGCATGATAGCGAACATCACCACAAAGATTGCGATGCCGCCATAGGAAAACAGCGCGGTTATGGCCGCGATTCCGAGCAAAACCCCATACGGGCTGTTCGTTCCCACTTTGCTCATCAGTGCGCTCGCGATAGAGCGAGCCGCCCCCGACGCGTCGATATACTTTCCGAACACCGCCGACAAAATGAAAATCGGGATCGTGCTCATAACGAAGCTGCCCGCGCCCGCAAGATAAGAATCCTGCGGATCGGCAAAGAAGAACTGGTTGAAGTCCATCTGGTTGGTGAGAATGATGATTATGGCGGTAATGGGCGCCGTCAGCATAACGGTGTAGCCCTTCATCGCGGCAACGATAAAGAACACCAGCGCGACAACGATGCCCGCCACTCCTATCCACTCCATATAGCTACCCCCTCCTGATAGCAGTAAAGGGAAGCGGCGCGACCCGCTTCCCTGTTCGTGTTATTTCGCCGAAGACTACACCGTCGGCGGTTTAGGCACCGACGGGCGTCCGGGCATTGTAGGCGGCTTCGGCGCCGAAGGCATGGAGGGCATACTCGGCGCTGAAGCTGCTTTCGCCCCACAGTGCGGACATTCGTCCACATACGGACTCACCTCGCCGCCGCACTTTGGGCATTTGATTGGTCCGGAACCTGTTACAGCTGGTCTGAAGCACATGGGGTTTCTCCTTTATGAACATAATATTGCGTTATTGCGGTGACGGCTCGCAATGCGAAACGCTCGCAAACCGTCACCTTGCAAGGCATACGGCAAACTAGGCAATGCCAAGAGAGCCCAGAATGATGATGACAATGAGGGCTATCAGGCTTGCGACGATAGAGATCCAGAAGAAGTGCTTGTATGCCGTCTTATGGGTAAGACCCATAGCGTTGAACATACCGAACATCGAACCTGCGTTAGGCAGTGCGCCGCCGATCAAAGCAGACACAACCATTACCTTGTAGAGAACCGCCGTGTTGACGCCGGGGATGAGATAGGCGCTCAGGAAGTTCTGAACCACGATGCCCACCGCAGCGGTGCCGCCGCCGATGATGCCGCCCAGCACGCCGGAAAGCGTCGCAGCGGATACGTACGGACCGCCAGGCATGTTGAACAGAGCCTCTTGGATGACCTGGAAGCCACTGGAAACGGCGATGATGGAGCCGATGCCGGCGGCAGCTGCCGTGAACAGAGCCGGGCCGAGAGAGTCGATGGCGCCAGCGCCGAGAACGCCCTTGTGGTCGTGGTTGATGAACTTGTTGAACAGGATGCCTGCCAACACGATGCCGATGATCATGGCGATGTAGACGATGTTGGGGATGCCCATTGCGCTGCCGATGAGGATGATGGCAATCAGCACCACGATCGGGGTAAGAGAGCGTCCCAAACCAGGCAGGTTCTCGGTGGAATAGGTGGTGTCGGGAAGCGTGCAATCGTAGACTTCGCCCTTAGCCAAGGAGCGCTTCAGAGCGATCTTGATGTAGATGCAGCCCAGCACGATGGTGATCAAAGAAGCAACGATACCCAAGATAGGAGCAGCGGTCACCGGAACGCCGATGCCGTTTGCAGCAATGACGTTGGTGGAGTCGGGGCTACCGGGCAGCATGCCCATGGTGAAGGAGGCTGCGCCCAAGGCGAACGAAGCCACAAACAGATGCCATGCGATGTTGCACTCTTTGAACAGCGGCTTTGCCAGCGGAATAACCGCAAACATAACCACGTAGATCGAGATACCGCCGTAGGTGAACAGAGCGGTTACGGCAGCGATGCCCAGCAGGATGCCGTAAGGGCCGAACTTGTTCATCTTGCTCATCAGCGAGTTGGCGATAGAGCGCGCCGCACCCGACGCATCGATGTACTTGCCGAACACTGCCGACAGCACAAAGATGGGGATGGAGCTGGTGATCAGCGCTCCCACACCCGACAGATACGAGTTAGAGGGGTCGGTGAAGAAGAACTGATTGAAGTCGAGTTGGTTGGTGAGAATGATGATAATAGCAGTGATAGGCGCCGTAAGCATTACGGTGTAACCGCGCATTGCCGCCACAACGAAGAACACGAGCGCGACAATAATACCTGCTACCCCTAACCATTCCATAGGTTCCCTCCTTTAAATACTTACCGTTACTTGTCTCTTGCCAGCCAAGCTTTCTGCGTGCGGCTCGCCAGAACCGCACGCATCCCTTTTCGCTTAGGCCATGTCGTTTCTCGTTGCGCGCATAAGCTCCGCAACGGTCTTATGCTTCATCTTGAGCTCGGCGCGGCCGATGGTTCCCTGCTCGAACTCCGTAAGGTCCTCGGTGCTCTCGAACAGCGTCCCCAGATCTCCGCGCTGCTTGTTAAGCTCGATCGCGCGCTCGGCGTCGTAGGGAACTACCGGCACCTTCTCGCGGTGCGGCCAAATGAGGTACGACGGGTTCGTCTCATCCGGCGAGGGCATGCCTTCGCATTGGCGGATGTCGGTGTACTTCTCCACCAGCTCGTCCAGAGGACCGAAGTCGATGGCACGCAACGGGCACGATGCCGCGCACAGCGGGCGCAAACCCTCCTCCAAGCGATCGATGCACATGGTGCATTTGCTCATCTTGCAGTCGGGGTCGTCCGTTGCGAACTTCGGAGCACCGTAGGGGCACGCCTCGGCGCACTTGCGGCAACCGGTGCATTTGTCCTGGTCGACAAGGACGGCGCCGTATTTTTCTTCCTTATAGATGGCGCCTTCCGGACACGCCGCCACGCAAGCCGGGTTCTCGCAATGCGCGCAGGAGAACGCAAGCGCGTTCAGGCGAATGCCGGGAAACGTGCCCGTCTCCCATTCGTAGACGCACATCCACTTTTCTGCGCCGGGCTCAATGTCGTTCCAGTCTTTGCACGCGATGCTGCATGCCTGGCAGGCATAGCAGCGGTTCATGTCGAAATGGAAACCGTACTGCGTCATCGTCCCATCTCCTTTTCTCCAAGCGCAGCGCGCATGTCAAGCATCATTCGCGCTCCGCGCATACCCGCGCGCTCCGTTTCGGCGCCAAAGCCTTCTTCGTCGCCGTCGGCAACTTTTTCAACCTCTATCAAACCGGCGATGATCAAAGCACCCACGATGTGCGGCCAGTGGATGTCGTCGAGCAGGATGCACGGTGCCCCGCGATGGTCCATGCCGTAGGGGTTGAGTTCGGTGGGCGTTCCGTCGGTCTGATACCACGCGCCGTGATACAGCGCCGCAGTACCCGGCATGAGGCGGTTGGTCACATACGCCGCCAAGATCATCTCGCCGGCGTCGCTGTAGGCGCGTACCATGTCGCCGTCTTTGATGCCGCGAGCCTTGGCGTCAACGCCCGAGATCCAAACGCAATGGCGGTAGCAGTCTTCGCGCAAGAACGGGTTGTTGTCGTTTGAAGAGTGCTGGCGATACACCGAGACGGGGCTTACCAACGAAAGCGGGTACTTCTTGGCCTTAGGGTTGTAGAAGCCGTCGTTGGAGGCCGAGCCGATGTCGCCTTCCACGTAGCTGGGCGACCACACCGGCATCGGCTCGTAGTGCCCGCGCCACCTGGTATGAACAAGATCGTTGTCCTTCACGTAGCTTGACACGAACTCGATCTTGCCCGAAGGCGTTCCGAACGGGTTGATGCCCTGCTCGATGCACTCCTTGTAGGCGTAGTGAGGGTCGTTAACAGGAATGCGTACAACCGGGCTGTCCTGCAACTCTTCCCAGGTCTTGGGCTTCACGCCCAGGTATTTGAGAACGCCCGTCTTATCGGCAGCCCACTCTTCGTAGGCTTCCTTGTAGATGGCCTCCTGGGCATCAGTCCAGTCTTCCCACTCGACGTCTTTCATGCGCGGGTTGTATTCCTCCGCAACACCAAGACGCTTGGCGATTTGCGTCCACACCCATTCCTTCGAGCGCACTTCGCCTGGATAGTCGGCACCGCGTCCGCAGTACACGAAGTAATTGCGCATGCCCGACGGGCCACTCACGAAGCGCTGGTGGCCGTACATATGCTGGTCCATGCCCTCGAACTGCCACACAGGACTGGGCAGCACGATGTCCAAGAATTCAACGGTGGGCTGGTTCATGTGCCACTGGAAGCCCCAGTTGAACTCGGTAGAGGCAAACCCGCGCATACGCTTGTTGATGTCATGGATGTTGTTGACGTAGTTGCATTCCAAAATGAGCATTTGGCAGTTGGGCAACGGAGAGGTGTCGCTGAATGCGCCAATGCGGCGACGGAACTCCTCTTCGCTCATGCGGCCTTCCCAGTAGTCCTTCTGGCTCACCAAAAGCTCGCTGAGCTTGTTGGAATTGATCAGCGGAGGCTCGCTGTATTTTGCAGGAGCCTGCTTGAAGTCGGCCAGAGGCGCCGGCAGGCGTCCGGGCGTGGGCAGCGCCGAGCCCGTCTGGCAGCCGCCGGGGATGGTGAGGTTGCCGGTCATCGATTGCAGCAGCATGGCGGCAGCCGCGCTGTATTCGCCCATATGGCGCTTTGCACAGCTGTAGAAATACTGCAGGTGAACCGGTTTCGTCGTGCCATAAACCCGTGCGAACTCACGGATGGTTTCTGCGGGAATGGCGCAGATCGACTCTGCCCATTCCGGCGTCTTCTTGATGCCGTCGTCGCCTTCGCCCATTACGTAGTCGCGCCAGGTGGCAAAGCCAACAGGCTCAACCCATTGCTCCACGTACTCGTGATCGTAGAGGTCCTCCTCGAACAGGACCTGGGCAACCGCCAGCATCATGGCAAGGTCGGTACCCGGGCGAATGGGAATCCACTGATCGGCCAAGATCTCTGCCGATGCCGAGTAGCGCGGGTCGATGACGATGGTCTTCACGCCGTACTCATGCGCCATTTGCATGTAGTACGACACCGGGCCGAACCATGCCACCACCGGATCCATGCCCCACATCACGATAAGCTTGGAATTGAACAGGTCGGGCGCTTCGAAACCAGGCAGCGCCGGGCTGTCGCCTGTGTTGAGGCAGCGCATCAGATCGAAGCCCAGGTGGAATTTCTCACCAGGGGTATGACCTGACGTGGAGTGGTCGCCCCAGCAGCAGAAGCTCGACTCCCACCAGCGAGAAAGCGGTGCGCGCGTCGCTTCGAATGCGTCGCTGCCGGTGTGGTGAATGCCATACGGCCCGTATTTCTCACGAATCTCAATCATCTTCTGGGCGATGGTGTCAAGCGCCTCTTCCCAGCCGATCTGCACGAAGTACCCTTTGCCAGGGCCTTTTTTGCCAATGCGCTTCATGGGATGCAAGATACGCGTATCAGCATAGAGCTCTTTTTTCCACGCGTGTCCCATAGCACAAGGTCTCATCTGAACCATGCCATGCCACAGTTGCTCGAAATCAACGTCCTCTCGGCACATATGCCCGTTAATGCTGTCGTCGGGTTCGATTGCCGTGAGCTTGCCATCTTTGACATGGCACTTCAGGATACAGGCGCTATCCCAGCAACCATTCACCGGGCACGACGTATAGAAAATCCGCTCGCCCTCTCGTCGTTTACGGCTGGCATCAATGATTCCTTGTTTGTCCATTGATCCTCCCTCCTTGAACCGAAGATTGTTCGATTCTGCGTAAGGGGTACCAAGCAGCGCAAAGCGCCACCCATCCAACGCATGTGTTTGGAAAAGAACTACCCCTCGTTTGTGCTGGGGGATATAACGATATGTTTCCGGATTACTTCGCTTCCCCCGCTTTGCCCGACAGTTGGAGGATCGTTCGTATACGTTAGGCCCCCTCGATCGCACCTTGTCAAGGCAGGCTCACTATACCTCGCACAGGGCGAAAAAAGCGGGCTGCTGTAAAAATCGATGCTCCACTTATTCAAAGAGGGATGTAAACATCTGTTGTCATCGTAACAAGAGTTTGCAAGACCGGAATTCTCGCATCACACCTGTGCACAAAGGCTACGAGTCCGTCTGTTGCGCAACGGGGGTCGCTGCCGCGCGAACGAGGGCGCACGCCACATTGAGCGCGAAACGCTCTCGCTTAAACGGGGCGCAGGCTTGCGCAAAACACCCCTTTGACGGAGTGCGCCGGCTCGGGCAAAACGGCCTCAGCCTGGATGGAGTTGAAACTGACGGCGCCTCTTCTCGAAACCAACGGCGCCTCTATTTGCTGCGGAAGTACCCTTCGGGAATGGTGGTTTTGAAGAAGTTCATGAACCTGCGCGCAGAATCCGAGATCACATGATCGGCCTTCCACGCCAAATCCACCGGATACAGAATGGGATCGGTGTCGATCTTGAGGCTGATGAGCTTCGGGTCTCCCTTGTAGCGAGCCGCTATCACCTCGGGCATTGCCGACCAGCCCAGCCCCTCACGCAAGCCGATGATGCGCGATTCCCATGTGTCGAACTGAACCACCAAATCGTTGCTTTTCAAAGCAAGCCCGTAGCGCTCGCGGAAGAAGCGGTTGCCAATCAAATGAAACCCGCACTCGCGCTCGTAGCTCACGCACGGCCATTTGAACAGCGTTTCAACCGAAATAGGCTGGTGCGCCGTGCTGTAGGGAGGCTTGTTGGACGCCAAAAACGCCAGTCGCTTGTAGCCGAGCGTTTCGCGTTCGATGCCGTCTTCGATAGGCTGGTTTTCCAGTATCGCAAAGTCAAGCTTTCCTTCTTTGAGCTTCTCGATGAGCTCAGATTCGTACCCCGCATCAAGATGGATGTATTCGTTGGGATACAGATCGAGGAACTTCTTTACCGCAACCGGAAGCAACGTCTCGCCGTCGGCGAGGCTCATGCCCACCTCGATGGTGCTATTGAACGATTCCTGCGCTGCCGCCAGTTCCGCCTCCAGCTTTCCCTCCAGGCTCTCCACGTTTTTGGCGAACTTGGTGAATATCTCCCCTGCGGGAGTGAGGGCAACTCCGGTTGGCGTGCGCTCGTAGAGCTGTACGCCGTAGCGCTCTTCCAAGCGCGCTATCTTTTTCGAAAGACCCGGGCGGGACAAGAAAAGCTTGTCCGCCGCACGCGACAGGCTTTTCGTCTCGGCGATGGTAGTGAGAATCTCAACCTCTTCAAGCAGCATTGATGCCGCCTCCTGCAAGACTATTCGAACCGATAGATATCTTTGGTTGCCTCGCGAAAGTCGTCCCACACTTCGGCGGCAATGGCCTCGTCGTCCACCAGCTCGAAAGCCGCCGGCTGTCCCTCGTCATCGAGCTCGGTGACTTCGAGCAAAACGACCTCGCCCGACGATTTCGCCGGCTCTTCCTCGGTTACCGGAAAGAAAAACCCATAGCTGCGATTGTTGTGCAGAATAAGCCCGAGAAACTCAAGCAGCGTCTCGTCGCCCCGTTCGTCTTCCATGGCAAAGGTGATGCCCTCTTCCACGGGTGGGCAGAAATTCGGGGCACTGCCCGTACGCACTTCATCGCTCATGGGATCCTCCTTCGTAGCTCTCGCTTTCAGCCGCATAGGGTACCACGAAATTGTTCGGCTGGCATCTGCCCTATGTTCCATTTATGGTTTATACTACGTACAAATGTTTCTGCGAACAAATGTTTTTGCAAACGGATGTTTTTATTGATGCGCGTGAAAGAATCAAGGCGAGGGCGAGAGGGGCGGCTATGGGGTATGCACAGCGTTTGGTCGAGCGCATCCTCGCCGACGAAAAGGCAAAGACGCTCCAAGCGCGCTCGCAAACCATCTACCGCGACGAGCCGCTCCTGTTCACGGGAGCGGATCTGGAGCGCTTCGGTAAGCGAACTCGGCAGAAAAAGGCCCGTCGAACAGCCGCCCAGAAACCCGCACCCACGCCGGAAAAGCCTCTCCTTTGCATCGACTTCTCCCAACTCGCGCGCATTCGAGACGAAGCCGCGCTGTCATGCGAAGCGCTCTTGGTAGACGAGGAGCGCGAGGACGTCGGCTCGTCCGGCACCGCGCGGATCCCTCCGCAGATCGGCTCATCCTGCACCGCGCAGATCCCTCCGCAGACCAACGCCGCGCCGCCGCCTTCGCAGCCGGACAGCGCAGAGCCATCGTCCTTGCTGTCCGATGCCGCGCCACCATCCATGTTGTCGGGCGGCGGAGAGCCATCGCCCTTGTCGCCCACCGAGACAGCGTACCTGCGCAGCGTTTTCGACAACCGCCCCGCTTCCGAGCGCGCCGCCATCGTGCGTGCGGCAGACAGCTCCGATGCCATGATGATGGACGTCATCAACGAAAAGCTCTTCGACCTGCTGTGCGACATCGCGCTAGCCGATGTGAACGGAGAGCCAGAACTTATCGAAGACTACCGAGACGACGTGAGAGGACTGATATTCGCATGATCTACGACCCCGCAACGCCCCCAGACGAAAAGACCGCCTCTGCTGCTCGCACGTCTTCGCCCGGCCCCCGCGTTCCCAAACGCGTGGCCGCCGTAATCGTCAACTCGCTTAAGGGCGGCGTCGTGCCGCGCGTCGGCCTTCCCTATATAACCGTAGGGCGCACCCTCGAAATCCAGGCGTTGCTCCACGATCTCGACCTCATCTCTGGCGGAGGCGCTTCGTTTCGCTTTTTGGTAGGGCGGTACGGAAGCGGAAAGAGCTTCCTGCTGCAGACCATTCGCAACCACGCTATGGGCAAGGGGTTTGCCGTTTGCGATGCCGACCTCTCGCCCGAGCGCCGCCTTCAAGGCGGCCAAGGCCAAGGGCTTGCCACCTATCGCGAGCTGATGCGCAACCTTTCGGTGAAAACACGTCCCGAAGGCGGCGCCTTGCCACTTGTGCTGGACAGATGGCTCTCTAGCGTCCGAGCAAGCGTGGCAGCTCAGGGCATAGAAGAGCGCGACCCCGCTTTCGACCAGCACGTGGAGACCCGCATTTTCGAGGTGCTGCAATCTCTTGAAGAGTTGGTGCACGGCTTCGACTTCGCCACGCTGCTTGCCCGCTATCACCATGCTTGGCGAGACGGCGACGACGAGACCCAAGCTCGCGTGGTCAAATGGCTCCGCGGCGAATACCGCACCAAAACGGAGGCGAAACAGGAACTGGGGGTTTCGTCGATAATCACCGACGACAGCTGGTACGACTACCTAAAGCTTTTCGCTTGCTTCTTGAAAAGCGCTGGCTACCAGGGGCTTTTGGTGCTCATTGACGAGTTGGTCAACCTGTACAAAATCCCCAACACCATCGCGCGGCAGTACAACTACGAGAAAATACTCACCATGTACAACGACACGCTGCAGGGAAAAGCGCGCTACCTGGGCATTGTTATGGGAGGAACCCCGCAGTCGATAGAAGACAGGCGCAGGGGCATCTACAGCTACGAAGCCCTGCGCAGCCGCTTGGCGCAAGGCAGGTTCGCAGGTGAGGGGCTGGTGGATTTGCTGGCTCCCGTCATTCGGCTCGAACCGCTTACCCACGAAGAGCTGTTGGTGCTCATCGAAAAACTGGCCGACATCCATGCCGGCCTTTTCGGTTACACGAGAACGCTGAGCGAAGAAGACCTCGTTGCGTTTTTGCGCATCGAGTTCGAGCAGGTGGGCTCCAGCTCTCATCTCACGCCACGCGAGGTTATTCGAGACTATATCGAGCTGCTGGATATCGTAAGTCAGAACCCCTCGGTTGACGTGGAGCGGCTTCTCGCAGCAAGCAGGCGCGCTGACGCCGACCCCTCCGTCGCATCTATGGCAACCTCACACACGGCAGCCTCACCCATAGACGCCGCGTCCACGGCCGTCGCAAACATGGCCGCCACGCCCATGGGCGCCTCGCCCGTAGACGCCGCACCCACGGCCGCCGCACCCACTATGGCTCCTTACGCCGAATTCAGTCTTTAGGGGTGAGCGATGGGGACATTCGAGCGCTACGCGCCCTTCATTCAAGACTTTATCTACCAGCACGAATGGGAGAATCTGCGCGGTATCCAGGTGGCTGCCGCCGACGCCATCTTCAACACCGACGACAACGTTCTGCTTTCCGCTACAACCGCGTCCGGAAAAACGGAGGCGGCTTTCTTTCCCATCCTCACCGAGTTTTGGGAAAACCCGCCCCAATCGGTAGGCGCGCTCTACATCGGCCCTTTGAAAGCGCTTATCAACGACCAGTTTTCCCGCCTGAACGACCTCTGCGAAGACGCGGATATTCCCGTGTGGCACTGGCATGGCGATGTGGGGGCTTCGCACAAAGCGCGCTTAATGAAAGCCCCGTCCGGCATTCTGCAGATCACGCCCGAGTCGCTTGAGGCTCTCCTGCTGCGCAAGCACTCCTCCATCGCACGCCTCTTTGGGGATTTGCGCTACATCGTCATCGACGAGGTGCATTCGCTTCTGCGGGGCGACCGCGGCGGGCAAACGCTCTGCCTCATTCAACGCCTTGCCAGGCTTGCCCAGGTAAACCCGCGACGCATCGGGCTTTCGGCAACCATCGGCAACCCGCAACTCACCGGTGCGTACCTGTCTGCCGGGTCGGGCCGCGCCACCCTCATTCCGCAAATCGAAGAGCCGAAACGCACCTGGCGCTTGTCGATGGAGCACTTCTATGCCAACGGCCCGCAGGCCGCCGAGCAAAACGTTTTCTATGAGCCTTTGGTGCATAATCGCCAACCACTGGCTATTGCCGCCCCATTGGCTATACCTGCCGTCGCGCCCGCCTTGGCGCAGGATCGTCATAATGCGGCAGCGCGCCCCGCAAACAGCGCCCCGGCGCAAGACCTCCAGCTGCCAACAGACTCCGCCACCGACACCGCACCGGCAACGGCCGACCCAGGCATTGGCTACATCTATGAGCACACGCGCGGCAAAAAGTGCCTCGTGTTCGTCAACTCGCGCGAAGAGGCGGAGGCGGTGTGCACCACGCTTCGTCAATACTGCGAGGCCATGCGCGAGCCCGACCGCTTCCTCATTCATCACGGAAACCTTTCGGCTTCGTTCAGAGAAAGCGCCGAAGAGCTGATGAAAGACGAGGATACGAACCTTGCCACCATCACCACGGCAACCTTGGAGCTGGGAATCGACATCGGCAGGCTCGAACGCGCCTTTCAAATAGACGCACCGTTTACCGTGTCGTCGTTTCTCCAGCGCATGGGACGCACTGGCAGACGCGGCGCACCTCAAGAAATGTGGTTTGTCATGCGGGAAGAGCAGCCCGAAGCGCGCTCAATGACGCCTGAGAGCATTCCTTGGAAGTTACTACAGGGAATCGCGCTGGTTCAGCTGTATCTAGAAGAGCGCTGGGTGGAGCCCCCTCGCCTCGACAGGCTTCCCTACAGCCTGCTTCTGCATCAGACGCTCGCCACGCTTGCATCGGAAGGAGAGCTGCATCCTGCCGAGCTGGCGCAGCGCGTGCTTCCGCTCGCGCCGTTTCATCGCGTCACACAGGACGACTATCGCTTTTTGCTTCACCATTTGCTTGGCACCGACCTTATCGAGCTAACGGAAACAGGCGGCCTCATCGTCGGCCTTGCAGGCGAGCGCATCGTCAACTCGTTCAAGTTTTACGCCGTCTTCCAGGAAAACGTCGAATACACCGTTCGAAGCGAGTCTCAAGAAATCGGCACGATTGTTCAGCCGCCCCCAGCGGGAGAAAAAATCGCCATTGCCGGCCATGTTTGGGTGGTAGACGAAATAGACCACAAGCGGCATCTGGTGTACTGCACGCTGGTGAAGGGAAAAGTGCCCGCGTATTTCGGCGACTGTCCGGGAGACGTCAACACGCGCGTGCTCGAGCGAATGCGCACCGTGCTGCAAGAAGACGCCTGCTACCCCTATCTGAAGGCGAATGCCCGCGCGCGCGTCTCCCTTGCCCGGCGCGTCGCGGCAAACGCGCACCTCGACACACTTCCCTTGGTGAACCTGGGAGGCAATACGTGGTGCCTTTTACCTTGGCTGGGAACGTATGCGTTCTTGGCGTTGGAGCGTATCGTCAAAATCAAGATAGCGTCCCGGTTGGGACTGAAAGGCATCGAAGTCTCTCGCCCGTATTTCATCCAGTTCAAAATGACCTGCTCGGGCAGTGAGTTTCTAACCGAGCTGGCGCATGTCGCCGACGAGCACGAAGCAGGCATGCTTGACCCGATGGATCTTCTCTATCCGGGAGAGGTTCCTCTTTTCGAAAAATACGACGCACTGCTTCCTAAAGAGCTTGTTCGCAAGGGATTCGCTTACGGCGTGCTTGACGTCGCGGGCGCCTGCAGGCGCATCCACAGCTGGGACGAAGCGCGTCTTTTGGGCGCAGCGTCTCCCTTGCGCTAAACCTAGATCCTACTTTCCCTTGCGTTGGGCGCGGCTCTGATGGCGGCGCTGCGACATCTTCTGCTTGGCCTCTTCGCCCGAAGCCATCGCGGCGGCCTTTCTCGGCTCCGCATCGGAAACAGCGCCCTCGGACGCGGTTGTGTTGGAAGGTCCTTCGCCTCCGTCGGCTCTCGCAGCCGTTGCTTCAGCGTCCGAATCCTTGGCCTCCTGCGCGGCAAAAAAGCCCTTCACCTTTGGATCGCTGGGCAGATAGCCCAGGTAGCAGCGCTGAACCTCAGGTCCGTATTTCTTAGCGAGACGAGCGTATTTCTGCTCGCGCGTCTTCCAGATGCTATAGAGCGGCGTTGCAACCGAGATGGTGGAGTAGGCGCCGCAAATCAGGCCGATGGTCATAGCGAAGGCGAAGTCTTTCAGCGTTTCCCCGCCGAACAGCAGCATGGCAACTACCGGGACCAGCTGGGCGATGGAGGTGTTCATCGTACGGATGATAACCTGGTTCAGCGAGCGGTTCGCCATCGTCATAAACGTGCATTTTCCCTCGTCGGTTTTCATGTTCTCATTGATGCGATGGAACACGACCACCTTGTCGTACAGCGAATAGCCCAAGATGGTAAGCAACGCTGCCACTGCGTTGGGCGTTACTTCGCGGCCGACCAGCGCATACACTCCCACCACGATAATGATGTCGTGCAAAAGCGCTATGATGGCGCACACGCCCATCTTGTACTCGAAGCGGATGGCGATGTAGGCGATGATCAGCGCAAACGAAATGAACAAAGCGATGACGGACGCCTGGATGACCCCTGCACCCCAGTCAGGGCCGATGGTGGTCACCTCGATGGACTCGTGCGACCAGCCGAACTGGTCGGCCACCTGGTTTGCAACGGATGCTGCGTTTTCTGCCGAGGTGTCGGCGGTGCGCACCAAGAAGCCTTCCTGGCCGTCGGAAGAGGTGGTTTGCACCACCGCATCAGGCTCGCCCGCATCGGCAAACGCGTCGCGCACCTGCTCGATGGAAACATCGCCGGTATCGTGCATGCTAATTGACGTGCCGCCCTGGAACTCGATGCCAAAGTTCATACCCCGAATACCCACGACGGCAAACGCGGCGACAATCATCACGGCGGCAATGGCAAAGAAGATCTTGCGCTTGCCCAAAAAGTCGATATCGCGTTTGATGAAGCGGCCGCGCGGCTTGCTCGTAAGCGTTCCCTCGCTTTCCGCTTTGGCAAGGTCAAGGCAGTCTTTGATTTCCCAAAACGCGGGGTGCTTTGGCATAACGCGCGGAGCCAGCAAGCGCACTACCGGCATGAAGAACACCAGCATTGCCACCAGGTCGCAGAAGATGCCCAGCGCCAGCGTAAGGCCAAAGCCCTTCACCGATGCCGCCGCAAGGAAGAACAGCGTCAACGCGCTCACCAACGTTACCAAGTCGGCGTCAATGGAGGTAGTGATGCCGTGCCACACGCCTGTTTTCGAAGCGGCGCGCACACTTCTGCCCATGCGAATCTCTTCGCGGAAGCGCTCCATGATAAGGATGGACGAGTCGGCCGCCATGCCGATGGTAAGCACCACGCCCGCAATGCCGGCCAACGAGAGGCTGAACAGGCCGAAATGAGAAAGCAAGGCCAGCAAGCCCAGATAGAACACGGCGAACACGGCCATCATAGCCGCGGCGATAAGGCCAAGGCCGCGATAGAAGAACAGCAGGTACAGAAGCACTACGGCAAGGCCGATAAGCGCCACGACCACGCCGGATGCCAGCGCGTCTTGTCCAAGGGTCGGGCCAACCACCTGGCTCTGCGAGTACTCGAAGCTCACCGGCAAAGAGCCGGACTCCAAGATGGTGCGCATGCTTTGCGCTTCGTCCAACGTATAGCCACCCGAAATGGACACGTTGCCGTCGGAGATAACCGACTGCACCGCAGGAGCGCTTTGCACCACGCTGTCCAAAATGATGACAATCTGCCCGTTGGTGTCCACCAGATCCTCGGTGGCCTGAGCGAACGCCTGCGTGCCCTCCGAGTCAAGCGTCACGTTGACTGCGTAGTCGGTTGAGGTTTGGCTTTCTTGTCCAACCGTCACGTTGGTGATGTTGGCTCCCGTGATAAGCGGAGTGTAGGTTCCTTCAGCAACTTCTAAGTCGTTGGTTTCGGTTGAGGGGAACGCGTTGCCTAGATCGTCGTAGATCACCTGGTTGCCGC
This sequence comes from Candidatus Aphodovivens excrementavium, assembly GCA_018715935.1. Lineage (GTDB taxonomy): Bacteria > Actinomycetota > Coriobacteriia > Coriobacteriales > Eggerthellaceae > Aphodovivens > Aphodovivens excrementavium. The sequence goes on along the minus strand of DVKR01000018.1, from coordinate 82,686 downwards.
CGTATTGACCGCTTTCGATCTGGCTTACCACGTCTTCGTCGGTAAACGAGTCGAGACGAGCGAACACCAAGCTGCCGGTGCGCCCAATGGTGTTTAAGGCCTCCTGGGTATCGGACATGCCGGGAATCTGAACCAAAATCTGATTGGTTCCCTGAACCTGAACGACCGCCTCCGAAGCGCCGAGGGCGTTCACGCGGCTCTCAATGATTTCGCGGCTGGTTTCCATGTCCTCCGCCGAAGGCGCCTGGCCGTCTTCTCCGGTAGCGGTAAGCACGACCGAAAGGCCGCCTTGAATATCCAACCCTTGGTTGATTTTCTCCTGAGGCGGCGTGAACATGAAGACAGCGCCAATGGCGAGCACGGTGCACAGCACCAAAAGCCAGACGTTTCGGCGCACCCCCGAAGAAGCTTTTTTCTTTTTCGCGCGGTTAGTTTGGGTGGTGTTGGCTGCCATTATGCTTCCAAACCCTCTTCCTGCCTTTTGCGTGCGATGACGCTTCCCGTCAACGCACTTCCTCTACTCTGCTGCTCTACTTTGCTGCGTTTGGCAAAAAATCGTGAACTGGATTATTGTGCCACATCCTTACAGGCAGCGCCCGTGTAATTTAACACTTTATTCTCAATTTCGAATAAGTACGAACAGAGAAGCCCTCGTATCTTCATCCGGTTTTCACGTTACGAATCGCTTCGGAACAGGTTGTGCTCGCAAGACATCGCCGAACAAGCTAGGGCCAGCGCGCGATGTCATACCGTACACATGCGCCTGCTATGAGGATACCTGTGAAGGTAGAGCGTGTAGACGGCTCGCCGTCAAACCGCACACGCACGCTGGCTATGAGACCCCGCGGAAAGCCCGGCTATCGCAACGACCTGACGCAGCTGCCTGACCTGTCGCTATGAGACCCCGCGGAAAAGGTGCCCGGTTGTCGCACCCGCTGTTTTCGGCACGCACGAGCCGTCTTGCGCGGCAAGATCGCGCGCACGCACCACGCGAGCAACCGCACTTCCGGCATCTTTCATGGTCATGAGCGTGGTATCCACCATAAACGCAGACACGCCCGCCGCAATGAGATCGGGGAGCAGATGCGCAATGTCCAGCTGCACGCCATTGTAGAGATGGCCGCGCCCGAGCTCGTCGGTGCTCACTGGAAACTCAAACCCTTTGCGGTCGCGCAGCGTATGTGAAACGCCGCGCCGAGGACACGTATCGCATTTCTGGTTGCAAGGCCCTTGGCTCATGAGCAGGCAATGCTCGGTAACCATAAGCTCCTGGAATCCGATGACGGTAAGCCCCAAAGAAACGGGAGCGTCTTTCCCCAGCGCCTCGATTTGCGAAAGCGAAAGCTCGGGCGAAAGCCATACGCGCTGCGCCCCCAAAGCCGCAACGTAGGCAAGCGACAGCGCGTTAGTGACAGGCACATGAGACCCCACTTCAGGAAGCGCTCCCCTGTCTGCGGCGCGCACAAGCGCCCCGAAGCTGTCGGCAAGTACGGGCTTGCCCGCCGAAACCCGCTCCCACATATCCCCGACGCCCGTTACGGCTTCGCGCGACGCACCCACCGGCTCGTGCTCTATCGCTGGCAGCGCAACGATGCACTGCTTGGGGTATCCCGCCTGGTCAACCTCGTCCGAACGCAACCCGGCAATCTGAGCGCCGCCACGCTTGTAGTTCAAAGCCGGCACGTACACCGCATCGGCGCCCGCGCGTTTCGCAACGCGCGCGCACGCAGGATTAGCCGCAAGGGCCACCACCGCGCACGACGAGGCCTTCTTCTGAACCAACGCATCCCGCTGTGCGGCCGACACCTTGCGCGCCGCAAGCCCGCCCTCATGCTTGCCCTTGCGCGAAGAGCTCTCTCCCTTTGCCCGAACCTGCTTACGCACGCCATCCGCACGACCCACCCATGGCGACAACAGCGCGGCACGCAACGACTCCACCGCTTCGGCACGGACGCGATGCAGGGCAGAAAAGCCGATGCCCACGCCTTCGTCTAGCTCGATATCAAGCGACGTGAGGCGAAACGGCGTAGTGCCGAGCCGGTCGACATGCGAGCGCACGTCTTCCGCGGAAACCGCCTTCGTGCGCGCCGCCTCCAGCACCTGCCCGGACGCAACGCCCCTCGCATCGCTGCACGCGAAGTCGCGACGCACCTGTTGCGCAGATGCAGACAGCCAAAACTCCATCTCAAGAGGCCGTCCAAGACGCATGGTCACCCTGCCCTCGATAGGGACGCGCGGATTCGCGGCGTCGTCTGCGAACGCATCGCTTGCGCTGCGCACGCGAAACACGCGATCGCCCTTCCCCACCGGCCTGTCGGGCTGCGTGATCACGTTTCCCGCGCGGTCGACCTGGATGTCAGAAAGCGTGTAGGCGAAATGACCGCGCTTGGTCCAAAACTCCAACACGTCGCCGGGCGAAAGCTCTTTTTGGGCAGAGACGAACGCCTTTCCGTCGCGCACTGATGACACGCGGCCAACAAGCACGCCGCGGTTGTTAGGCCGCCCGTAGCTCATGATGTCGTTTCCGCGCTTGCCCTCCAAATACGCCGTGGTAAAACCGCGCGAGAACGCCTCGGCCAAAACCCTCTGCTCTTCGGCAGTTGCGCGAACGGCAGCTGGCGATTCGCCTTCTCCCTGCGCATCGGGGTTCTCTGCAAGCACGCGGTCGAGCACCGAACGGTACACCGACGTCACCGCAAACACGTAATCGGGCGACTTCATGCGCCCCTCCAGCTTCAATGAGCCAACGCCCGCCTTCACTAAATCGGGCAGCAAGTTTACCGAGCACAAATCGCGCGGCGAAAGCAGGTGCTCCCCGTCCGACGGAAGCGAATCGTCATGCTGGGAATCGCGCAGCTCATAAGGAAGGCGGCATGCCTGAGCGCACATCCCCCGATTCGCCGAACGCCCTCCGATAAGAGACGACATGAAGCACTGACCCGAATAGCACACGCACAGCGCGCCGTGGGCGAATGCCTCTATCTCCATACCGCGAGCCCGAGCCTCGGCAGACAACAGCTCAACCTCCCCAAGCGAAAGCTCGCGAGCGAGCGTCACGCGCGAGGCGCCCAGCTGCGCCGCCGCCTCGATGCCCGCCACGTTATGCGTGTTCATTTGCGTTGAGATATGCAGGCGTACTTGGGGAAATGCCTCGCGCAACGCAGCGGCCAGCCCGATGTCCTGCACAATGAAGGCATCCACTCCCGCTACGCACGCCGTGCGCGCAGCTTCAAGCGCAGCGTCCACCTCTTCTGGCAGCACGGCAATGTTCATGGTCACGTACACATGCACGCCGCGTAGATGGGCATAGTCGCACGCCTGGGCAAGCGTTTCCGCCGTGAAGTTATCGGCTCCCCTTCGCGCGTTGAACTGCTCCATGCCCAAATACACGGCGTCCGCACCGGCACATACCGCAGCATGAAGAGCCGCCATGCTCCCGGCGGGCGCCAACAGCTCAACGGACGTACGCGCTGGATTATATGATCTGCCCATCTCTCCACCCTCGTTTGGAAGCAATCGCACTGTCGGAAGTATTTGAGTTGCTAGTATAATTCAAGCATGAAGAATCGGCGTAAACAGCGGCAATCGCGCACCCACGCCATAGTGTGGGCATTCCTTTTTACGCTGTTTGCAGCCGTCTTCGCCGCTGTCATGTGCATCCAAGGCGCCCTTCGCCTCATGGATGGCTGGACCGATGATCTGCCAAGCCTCAGCGAAACCGACGCTTTCAACTTCGCGCAAGAATCGGTAATGTACGCTTCCGACGGCTCGACGTTGCTTGCGCGTTTCCAGCTTGAAAAGCGAGAACCGGTAACCAAAGAGCAGATTTCCCCCTACGTGCTTGAGGGAACCGTCGATACCGAAGACGTGCGCTTCTACGAGCACAACGGAGCCGACTTGCTTGGCATCGCGCGCGCAGTGGTGAACAATCTCACGGGTGGCGACTTGGAGGGCGCCTCGACCATCACGCAGCAGCTCGTGCGCAACACCGTGCTATCCCAGGAAGCCAACGACATCACGTTTGAGCGAAAAGTGCGCGAAATCGAGCTTGCCGTAGAGCTTGAAAAGAGCTATTCGAAAGACGAGATCTTGGTGATGTACCTCAACACCATCAACTACGGCGATGGATGCTACGGCATCGAGGCGGCTGCGCAGAATTACTTCCAGGTATCGGCGCTCGACCTTTCCCTCGAGCAAGCCGCCACCTTGGTGGGCATTCCGCAGTCGCCCGAAAACCTCAACCCCAAAACAAACCCCGATGCGGCTCTCGCACGCCGAAACGTGGTGCTCAGCCGCATGCTTCAAGCCGGCGACATCTCGCAGGAAGAGCATGACGCTGCCGTCGCGCAGCCCCTCACCCTCAACCCGGCCCCCGCCGAACCTGCCGATGGAATATATGCATACCCTCACTTCACAAGCTATGTTCGAGACGAACTTCTCCGCGAAGACAACGCCTACGGATGTTCCTACGCCGACCTGTTCGAGGGCGGCCTGACCATCTACACCACGCTTGACCCCGCGTTGCAAGCCCAAGCGGAAGCCGCACGCGACAGGCAGCTTTCGCGCATGGCGTCAGATCTGGATGCGGCCCTGGTTGCCGTTGACCCGCAGACGGGCTACGTGCGCGCGCTCGTTGGCGGTAAAGACTGGAGCGCCAGCAAGGTGAACCTCGCGACCGGCTCGGGAGGGTCGGGACGTCAAGCGGGGTCGTCCTTCAAGGCGTTTACCCTTGCTGCAGCCATAAACGAAGGCATCAACCCTGAAACGCTCATCGACTGCACGTCTCCCATGACATTGGAAGGCGGCACTACCATCGAGAACTTCGGCAACGCGAACTACGGCATCCGCTCTATTCGGCGTGCAACCGCCGTGTCGTCAAACACGGGCTTTGTGCGACTCTCGGAGGAAATCGGAGCCCAAACCGTTGCCGATGTGGCTCATAGCATGGGCATCGCATCGGAGCTTAGCGCAGTTCCCACGTTGACGCTGGGCACCTCTTCAGTGACCCCTCTCGAAATGGCAAGCGCCTATGCAACGCTGGCAACCGGCGGCGTGCGCCACGATGCGGTGGTCATTACGAAAATCATGAACGCGGACGGCGAAACAATCTATTCCGCTCCCGACACGTCCGAGCGCGTTCTCAGCGAAGAGGTGGCAGGAGCCACCACCGATGTGCTGCGCGGCGTGTTCGAACTCCCCGGAGCCACGGCCTATGGATCAGGGCCTGCGAACGGCCAGCCGGTTGCGGGGAAGACGGGAACCTCCGACGACTTCGTCGACCACTGGCTTGTGGGCTATAGCCCCACCCTTTCGTGCGCGACGTGGATAGGAAACCCTGCAGGCAGCATCCCCACTGCCGCTTCTATCACCTGCAACGCATTTTGGCGCGACTTCATAAGCGCGGCACTGGCCGACACTCCGGTGGAGGATTTCCCCCGCACCGACGACCCGCCCTACGACAACGACTTCAACGACAGGCAGGGTTTAGAGCACGATGGCACACAGGATGCATCGGGCGCCTCTGACAACGAAGAAGGAGACGGTAACGCGCAGACGACAGAAGGCGCCTCTGCGCCGAACACCGTAGGCATGACGCTCGACGAAGCATCGCATGCGCTCAACGGCTTCAATGCGTGGTACCAAGAAGCCTCATCCGACACCGTGCCTGCAGGTACGGTCATTTCCCAAGAAGAGCGCGACGGCATGATCGTGCTGACCGTCTCGACCGGGCCGCAGGCATGAGGCCCTACCGGGTCGCAAGTATAAGGCTCATGTGAGGAACTGCAAGCGCTGAGCCCGCTGCGCGTTGGCCTATTGCGCGTTGGCTTGCTGAGCGTTTGTCTACTGAGCGTTGGCTTGCTGCGCAGAATCGGACTGCTGGTCTGCCGTGCCGTTTTCCTTGCCCGCCGCAAGCTCGTCTGCCGCTTTCAGCTTTTCAATTCCTTCGTCGTAGCTCGTCTGAATCTCCGCCAGACGATCGTCGTAGGTAGACCAATCGAACGGATTCGCGTCGGTGGCGCTTGAGATCTCGGTGTAAAGCGAAACGTAATCGCTCAGCGCCTTGCGCAGGATGTCGGAACCTTCCTGGTAGCCCGCCTGCACGTCAGCCAGCTCTTCGGGGGCCTCGATGCCGCCCAAATCGTCAAGCGTCGCGAGCGCGTTTTCCGCCTGAGTCTGCATACCCACGACGTCATCGCGCGACACCGCGTCGGTGAAGCTGCCCAACGCCGTCTCAAGCTCGTCCATGACCTGGTTGACCTGAGACATGTACTGGCGGTTTGCGCTTTGCTGCTGGTTCGCCGCGCTGTTTTGCGCGCCGCAGCCCGCCAACATGCTCACGCCCAATGCAGCTGCAAGGCAAACGGCAAACAGTTTCAGCACTGTTTTACGGTTAGAAAAAGCCATTCGTTCGTTTCTCCTTCTTAATGCGGTGCAACGTATTGTAACGGAATGTCACGTACCCAAAAGATCAGGATTCTGACCCACTGCCGCCGGTTGTGCCGCCAGAGTCGGCGCTTCCGCCTCCTCCGCCTCCGGTGTCGCCGCCGGTTGTGCCGCCGCCAGTTCCGCCGCCGGTTGTGCCGCCGGTTGTGCCGCCGCCGGTTGTGCCGCCGCCGGTGTCAGGCGTAGTGGGAGTTGACGGCGTCGAGTCTCCTTCGGAATCGTCGTTGCTTTCGGCCTCTTCAGCGGCCTCTTCGGCTTCCTGCTGCGCCGCCGCTGCGGCTGCGGCAGCCGCCGCCTGGATTTCCGCCTGAGTAGGACCAGACGAGATTTCATATTCTTCATCGTCGTAGTCCTCGTATTCGGGCTCGTTGGCTTCAGGGAACTCTTCTGTTGGCTGACCCTCCAAGACAGCGGTCATGAAGTCGTGGAAGACGTCTGCCATGGTGATGTTGCCCATGGAGACCTGGTTATGCGGATCGCCAATCCAGCACGCCACCGAAAGCTGCGGGGTGATGCCGCAGAACCAAATGTCCATGCTGTTTTCCTGCGTGCCCGTCTTGCCCGCAACGGTTTGGCCGTTGGACAGGCGTGCAGCACGACCAGTGCCCTCAGAGGTGTTGACAACGCCTTCCATCACCTGCTCGGCAGCGTAGGCAATCTCCTCCGACAACACGCGCTCGCCTTCCGGATTGGAGTTGTCGATGAGCGTGTTGCCCTGCGCGTCCACCACGCGCAGAATGGGAGTCGCTTCGTAATGCGTGCCTCCGTTGGCGATAGTCGCATAGGCGTCGGCCATTTCAAGCGGGGTTACCGGCGAGGAGTCGGCGCCCAGAACCAAGCCGCCCTCGGCCACCAATTCGGATTCTATGCCCATCTCGTGAGCCGTTTCGGCAACCTTCTCAGGCCCGATGGACATCGCAAGACGCGCGAAGCCCGTGTTGGACGAAACCGCCAAAGCCCGCGCGATGGTGCGCACGCCGTACTCGTGATAGCCGATGTTGTGCACGTCCCAACCAGGCAGCTCGGCGCGCGCGCTGCAGTTCACATAGGTCGAGTTCGGGTCGATGCCTTCTTTGATAGCCGCCACCAAACCGAACACCTTGAAGGTAGAGCCCGCCGGACGACCGCCGCCACCAGAGCCGGTGGCAAGATTGACCTTGTTGGAGTTCCAATCCTTGCCGCCCACCATGGCGCGGATATACCCCGTATCGGGGTCTATCGCCACCAAGGCGACCGACGCCGCGTCGGCGCTTCTCTCAAGCTTGTTGCTCGCGGCCACTTCCGCCGCATCCTGCATAGAGGGGTCAAGCGTGGTGTAGACCGTCAAACCGCCCTTGAACAGCTGGTCGGTGGTGTAGGCATAATCGTTGAGCAGCGTGTCGCGCACATAGCTCGTGAAATACGGGTAGGCGTAAATGCCGTCGGTGCTGATTTCCGAAACGTTGAGTTCAAGCGGCATGGCAACCGCTTCGTCATGCTCCTCTTGCGTGATGTCGCCGTTGCTCAGCATGCGGTTCAATACCAAGTTGCGACGCTCCAGGCAGTTGTCGGGATGGTCGATGGGGTTGTTGTTGGTGGGAGACTGCGGGATGCCCACCAGCGTTGCCGCCTCCACCAGCGTCAAATCGCTCGCGTTCTTAGAGAAGTAGCGCTGAGCGGCGGCCTGGATGCCATAGGCGCCCGAGCCGTAGTTGATGGTGTTGAGGTACATGCGCAAAATGTCGTCTTTGGAATAGACCTCTTCCACCTTGAGCGCCAGATAGATCTCGCGCACTTTGCGCTTGATGGTGATGTCGTTCATTTCCGACGACAGGATCGTCTGGCGCACCAGCTGCTGGGTGATGGTAGACGCGCCTTCTTGACCGCCGGTAAGGTTCACCACGATGGCACGGGCGATGCCGGCAAGGTCGACGCCCCTGTGCTCGTAGAAGCGCTCGTCTTCGGTGTCGACCGTCGCCTCAAGCACGTATTCGCTCACTTGATCAAGCGTGACCGGATCGCGGTTCTCTAGCTGAAACTCTGCCAAAACGGTGGTCTCGTCGCTTGCCAAAACGGTGGTGGTTTGCGGCGAGTCGTACGCGTTTACCTGGGTATAGTCGGGAAGATCCTGCAGCCACGACGAACACAGCGTCCACACGCCGATAACGCCGGCGATGCAAGCCGTAACGAATACCGCAAGAATTGCCAGCGCGATGGTATGGCCGCGTTTTTGCTTTGTGCTAGGCCTATTCTTTATCGAGCGCGAAGCCACGCGTCACCTCCTGCAAAAGCCGCAACATGCAAGCTGCGGCAAGAAAAAACTCCGCTCATTGTAACATCGGGCTTCCAACTGGTATTTTCTTCAAGGGAAATACCACACTATCGCTTTAAAACCGACGCAAGACGCAAAAGCCGCGCCGTTTGCTTAACGACGCGGCTTTAGTTAGCAGAGATTTAGTTAGCAAATGGGAGGCAAGCGGCCTTCAACCCTACGCCAGCACTTTCTTGTTGGCATCAAGCTGCTCCTGCGCTTTTTGCAGCTGCTGCACAACGGCATCGTGGCCTGTCCCGCCTTCGGTGGTGCGTGCGTTCACAATGCTTCGCAAGTCAAGCGCCTGCGTGATGTCTGCCTCGAACAAATCGCTTGCCGCCTTGAAATCTTCAAGGGCAAGGTCGTCAAGATCGCATCCGCGCTGGTCGCACAAGAGAACGAGGTGTCCCACCACCTCGTGGGCACGACGGAACGGCATGCCCTTTTTGGCCAAGTAGTCGGCAACGTCGGTGGCCGCCAAGTAGCCCTTTTTCGCCTGAGCCAACATGGCGTCGGCGTTCACCGTCATCGTGCCTATCATGCCCGCCATGCAAACGCAGCAATCCTCAAGCGTCTTGGCGGCGTCGATCGCGCCTTCCTTGTCTTCCTGCAAGTCTTTGTTGTAGGCGAGAGGCAACCCCTTCATGGTCACCAGCAGAGCCACCAAATCCCCCACCACGCGACCTGTTTTCCCACGGACCAATTCGGCGAAATCGGGATTCTTCTTTTGCGGCATGATGGACGAACCGGTGCTGAACGAATCGGACAGCGTCACGAAGCCGAACTCGCTTGACGACCACAGGATGATCTCTTCTGCCAAGCGCGAAAGATGCATGCACGAAACACTGCAGGCATACATCAGGTCCAAGAGGAAATCGCGGTCTGACACCGCATCGAGCGAGTTGGGAATAACGCGCGAAAAACCCAGTTCGGAAGCGGTCATTTGGCGGTCAAGCGGATAGGTGGTTCCCGCTAACGCTGCAGCGCCCAGCGGGCTCGCGTCTGCAGCCTGACGCGCTGCCTGCAGACGCTCGAAATCGCGCGTGAGCATCCAAACGTAGGCGAGCAAATGATGGCTGAACAGCACCGGCTGCGCATGCTGCAGGTGAGTATAGCCCGGCAAGATGGTGTCGAAATGCTCTTGAGCTTGGTGCAGAAGGGCCTCGCGCAACTCGATGTTTGCCTGCATTAAATCGGCGCAGCGTTTTTTGGCGAACAGGCGGGTGTCCGTCGCAACTTGATCGTTGCGGCTGCGGCCGGTGTGCAGGCGAGCCCCCGCATCGCCGATCTCCTCGGTAAGCACGCTCTCGATGGACATGTGAATGTCTTCGTTGTTGATGTCGAAAACGAATTCACCCGCCTCGATGCGCTGTTCGATGCGATCAAGGCCGTCTTGGATGGCGTCGCAATCTTTTTGGGAGATCACGCCTTGCGAAGCCAGCATACGCGCATGCGCCTTCGAGCCGGCGATGTCCTGCGCGTAGAGCGCCTTGTCCACCGGGAGCGATGCACCGAACTGTTGAGTGAACTCGCTCACGCCTTCCGTAAAGCGACCGGACCAAAGTGCCATTGGATTCTCCTTATCTTTGGAATTACCTAAGAGGCCGCCCGTGGCTTACGCTAAAGCGAATCTAAATCGAAGCATTTTGCTCAATGAAGGCAAATTACTTCGATTTAGAGCGCTGTTTCCTCGAATTTAGCGATATACGAAGAAAAGGACGGCCACGACCTGCTGTTTTGCGCATTGCCCACCATAAAGCCTATGCCAAATCGCTCTAAATCGAAGTGATTTGCAACTAGCTGGCATTTTTCTTCGATTTAGAGCGGGTTTCAAAGGTCCATTCCGCACGGAGGCCTCGCAACATCCGGCCCCCGAGCGAAAGACCGCAGCAACAGGTCGTTAGGACAGCGCAATCCCCTGCTCGCGGCGATTGGAGCTCCACACCTTGGCGGGAAGGCTGTACAGGTCGATGAAGCCCTTGGCCGCCTTGTGGTCGAAGGCATCGTCGTCGTCATAGGTTGCCAGGCCGTAGTCGTAAAGCGAATACGCGCTCTTACGCGCACGCACAACGCACGTGCCCTTGTAGAACTTCAAGCGAACATCGCCCGTAAGGCACTGCTGCGTAGAGGCGATGAAGGCATCGAGCGCCTGCTTCAGGGGGCTGAACCACTGGCCGTTGTAGACCGTGCGCGCCCACGCCTGTTCAACGCCGAGCTTGTAGTGCAGCACGTCGCGCTCAAGCACCAGATCCTCCAACGCCTTATGTGCTTCGATGAGGGCCAAGGCCGCCGGAGCCTCATAGCACTCGCGGCTCTTCACGCCCACCAGGCGGTTCTCGATCATGTCAAGACGGCCGTATCCGTTGCGGCCCGCAATCTCGTTCAGAGCGTAGACGATGTCGAGGAAGCTCTTCTTTTCGCCGTTAATGGCGCACGGCACGCCTCGCTCGAAGGAAATTTCCACGTATTCAGCCTGGTCGGGAGCGTTCTCCGGGTCGTCGGTCATCGTGTAGATGTCGTCAGGCGGCTCGTTCCAGGGGTTTTCCAGCACGCCGCACTCGATAGCCCTGCCCCACAGGTTGTCGTCGATGGAATAGGGCTGCTCGGTGGTGGTGGGAACCTCGATGCCGCGCTCGCTTGCCCAAGCCATCTCCTTGGGGCGCGAGCCCAGATCCCACTCGCGGACCGGAGCGATGATCTCCAGCGTCGGGTCGAGCGTGAGAATGCTCGTCTCGAAACGAACCTGATCGTTGCCCTTGCCCGTGCAGCCATGCGCAACGTACTTTGCGCCGCGCTCGTGGGCAATGCGCACCAGGTGCTTCGAGATCAGCGGACGCGAAAGAGCGCTCACCAGCGGGTAGCGATTCTCGTACAGACCGTTTGCCGCCAAGGCGCAGGCAAGGTACTCGTTGGCGAAATCTTCGCGCATGTCCACCACGTAGCACTCGATGGCACCCGTCTTCAGCGCCTTTTCGCGAACCTTCTCAAGGCCGTCATGCTCCTGACCAACCTCGCCCACGACGGCAATCACGTCGAGGTTTTTCTCTTCCTGGAGCCATTTGATGCAGCACGACGTGTCCAGACCGCCTGAATACGCCAATACGCACTTTTCTCTCTGCTCTGCCATTGCTTTCCCTTCCTATCTCTATGCTTCTTGCATATCCTCGCCAAACGATACGATCGGAAACGCTCCATTAAACACGCCAAAGCTGTTCCCTGTTATTTCGGTTGCCCGAGTGCGGTAAAGAAGCGCCCCGAAAAACACCTCCACCGCGTCACCTCGGCAGTGCGCGTCACCTCCACTGCGTCGCCTCGGCCGCGCTCGTCACCTCGGCCGCGCTCGGTCTATCGTCGTCGCAAGCGCCCCACAACACGCGACACCTGCTCGGCGGCTTTTGCGCTTTCCGCCGCGATCATGATGGTGTCGTCGCCGGCAACCGTGCCCAACGCGCCCGGCAGCTGAGCGTCGTCAAGCGCCGCGCACACGCCCTGTGCACCGCCGGGAAGCGTCTTGATGACCACGATGGTGCCGCCCACGTTGACATCGGTTACCAGTTCGGTAACCAAGCGCGCCAGACGCTCTTCCTCGGGCAGCGCGTAGCAACCATCGGGGGCTTTCTGCAGCCCCATTTCCACGATATCGCGAGAGACCGTGGCTTGCGTGCACGTAAACCCCGCCTCATGCAGCTTCTCCGCCAAACCCCGTTGCGTCCTTATGCCCTCCGAACGCACGATCGTGCGAATGGCCTCATGGCGCAGATGGCGTCGCGTGGTTGCTTTTGTGCTTTTCACCGAGAAACCCCTTTCTGTGCGCAGGCCATTATAGCAGTCGCATCAGGCACTGAATGAGCGCGTCGATATGCGCGGTTTCGCACATCAGCGGCGGAAGGAAGCGCAGCGTGTGCGGCCCGGTCGCATTCAGCAAAAAGCCTTCGTCGAGGGCACGCAGCACAACGTCGTTCGCGTTTACCGAATCGTCCAGCTCTGCCGCCACCATCAAGCCCTTGCCGCGCACCTCTGTCACGTGATCGAGCTGTGCGAGCCGCTGGGCAAAATAGGCCCCCGTCTCTTGCACGCGGCGCTCAAAACCGCCGCCTGCAAGCGTGTTCAAAGTTGCCCGAGCTGCAGCAACCGCCAGACAGCTGCCGCCGAACGTTGAGCCGTGATCTCCCGGCGCAAATGCCTCTGCCGCCGCGCCATGAGCAGCGCACATGCCCATCGGAAAGCCGTCGGCAACGCCCTTTGCGATGGTTACGACATCGGGCATGATGTCGTAGTGCTGGAACCCGAAGGGCTTTCCGGTGCGGAAGACGCCGCACTGCACCTCATCGCATACGAGAAGCGCGCCGTGCTCTTCCGTCAAGCTGCGCGCGGCTTGCAGAAACTCCTTCGTGCAAGGATGCACGCCGCTTTCGCCCTGAATGCATTCAACCATCACGGCGCAGATTTCGCTACCGCGCTGGCTGAACACCTCTTCCAACGCCGCAACGTCATTGAGCGGAATGCTTGCGAAGCCGCCGGGCAGCGGCTGGAACGACTCCTGCTTTGCCGGCTGCGCCGTAGCGGCAAGGGAAGCCAACGTGCGCCCATGGAAGCTGCCTTCCAGCGTGACGATAAGACGGGGCGCGGCCTGCTCGGCAGCTGCGACAGCAGCAGCGTCCGCACCCGTGCTACGAACTGCTTCGGCGGCACGATGGCGCGCATGCAAGCGCACGAGCTTGATGGCGCATTCGTTGGCCTCGGCACCCGAATTCGCGAAAAAGCTCTTCCAAGGGCTGCGGTCTTTTGCGGGAGCGTTGTCGTTCAGCAGGTCTGACACCGTTTGAGCGACCTCGCCGCGATCCTCGATGTAGTAGTAGTTGCTCACATGCATCAGCTTGGCGGTTTGCTTCTGCAGCGCATCCACCACCGCCGGATGACAGTGGCCCAGCGACAAGACGCCAATACCGCCAATAAAGTCAAGATACGACCTGCCCTCGTCGTCGAACACCTCCATCCCGCTGCCGCGGACGAGCTCGACGGGCTTGCGCCCGAACGTGTGCATTACGTATTCGTTTTCCAACTGCTTCTGTTGGGTTAATGACATGATCTTGTCCTTTCGCGTATCCGACTCGGCAAGCGCGCAGAGTCGGCAGGCTCCGACGGCTAGCAACCCGCCCGAACTAGTGATTCACCGCAAGGCGCGAGGCAAACACCCCCAGCGGTTTCTTTTCAAACGCCTCGGGGTCTTTCTGCTGGTCTACCATGGTGCCAATACCCTTGTCGGTGAGAAGCTCGAGCAACAGAGCATGGGGTGTGGTGCCGTTGATGATATGCGCACGATGCACGCCCGCTTCCATAGCGTGCACGCACGAGCGCATCTTAGGAACCATGCCCGAAGACAACGTCCCGCTCTCGACAAGGTCCTTGGCCTCCTGCAGCGTCATGCGCGACACGAGGGAGTCTTTGTTCGAGAAGTCCTCATACAGACCGTCCACATCGGTAAGGAAGACGATTTTGTGGGCGCCGATTGCCGCAGCCACATGCCCCGCCACCACGTCGGCATTCACGTTGTAGAAGCCGCCTTCCTCATCGATGCCCACCGTGGCAAGCACGGGAATGAAGTCGCTGGCAACCATATCCTCGAGCAACTGGCTGTTGATGCACTCGACTTTGCCCACCCTGCCCAGGCGCGGGTCGGCTTGGCTGGCGATAATAGTGCCCGCATCGGCACCGCTCACGCCTACCGCCAGGTTGCCATGGATGTTGATGGCGGCAACCAGCTCTTGGTTCACCTTTCCGGTGAGCACGGTGCGCACAAGTTCCATCGCCTCGTCGGTGGTAACGCGCTGCCCGTCAACGAACTTCACCTCCAACTGATGACGCTGCATGGCGGCGGTAATCGCCTTGCCTCCGCCGTGGACGATAACCGGGTTCATGCCGATGATCTTAAGAAGCACGATGTCGGCCATCACGTCGGCTCGCAGCTTTTCGTCAACCATTGCCGCACCGCCATATTTAATGACGATGGTTTTGCCAGTGCAGTTTTTGATCCACGGCATGGCCTCTGCAAGCACTTCGGCAGTAAGGCTAGGCACGCCGTTCGGTCTTGTTTCTTTGTCGTAATTCATGTCGTTTACTTCCTGTTGTATTCCCGTTCCCCCACGTTTGAGCCCGCATTCGTCTCAACGCGAGCTCGAGCACTCTCTCCTGCGCTTGAGCCTGCGCTCGATCCAACGCGCGCTCAAGTGCTCTCTCCTGCACACGAGCCTGCATGCTCGTGTACGTCGACGTGGAAAATCTGGCACAAATTTACGGTTGGGGCATTTTTTGAACCCGCTCGCGTTCAAGATCTTGAACAGATACGTTCTGCAGCCTGCAAAACGCCTGGTCAATTATCATCGATCCGTCAGGAGCCTATTTCGCATTGACCTAACCGAATTTTTCTGCCAGATTATCGCCTCCCTGGTATGTTGATGCCCGCAGCGCAGACGCGGTTCCGCGCGCGGCAGCACGAAGAACTCTACAACCCTACGTCCGATAGTCGCCGTTGATCGTAATGTACTCATGAGAGAAATCGCAGGTCCACATCGTCGTGGCCGCGCGCCCTGCCCCAAGGTCGATGTCTATCACAATTTCGGGGTCTTCGAATCGTCGGAGCGCCTCGTCTTCGTCAAAGGGAACCGTCATTCCGTTGCGGCACACCGCCAGCCCCATGATGTCGATGGAAACGTCTTCCTGGCGAAACGCCGCCCCCGATCTCCCGAGGGCGCCGGCAATGCGACCCCAATTGGCGTCATGCCCGGTTATGGCGGTCTTCACCAAAGGAGAGTTCGCCACGGTACGCGCCGCCTTGTCGGCGTCGACGTCGCTGGCGGCTCCCGCAACGTTCACCGTCACCAGGCGCGTGGCGCCTTCGCCGTCGGCTGCCATTTGACGCGCAAGGTTGTTGCACACAGCCTGCAACGCCTGCTCAAACGCAGCGAACTCCGCAGAGCCCGGCTGAAACGCCGGCTTGCCCAAAGCGGCGGCACCCGATGCCAGCAAAAAGCAGGTGTCGTTGGTGGAAGTGTCCGAATCGACCGTCACCTTGTTGAAGCTCTTGTTCACGGCATTCACCAATGCCTCGTGCAAAGCGTCGGATCGTACGGGAGCATCGGTAGTGATGACGCTGATCATGGTTGCCATGTTTGGCATGATCATGCCAGACCCCTTTGCCATTCCGCCAACGGTGAACGTGCAGCCCTCGTAGCTTTCCACCGCGAAAGAAACCGCCGCCTCTTTGGGATGCGTGTCGGTAGTCATAATGGCGCACGCCGCGTCGTGCCCGCCCGAGCGAGAGAGCGCGTCGAGCGCAGCAGGCACTCCCGTCTCGAACGGCTCAAGCGGCAAATGCTGCCCGATCACCCCGGTTGAAGCCACCATCACCTCAGTAGCAGGGCATCCCACTTCCTCGGCGGTAATGCGCGCCATCGCCCGAGCCGCCTCGCGACCCTGCTCGCCTGTTGCGGCGTTCGCTATGCCCGAGTTCACGACCACAGCACGGGCCGTGCCATAGGAAACGCCATCGAGATGCTCCTTTGACACCTGCACAGGAGCTGCGCAAAACACGTTCTGGGTAAACGTGCCCGCACATGCGCAGGGTTCGTCTGCCACTACCAACGCCATATCGAGACGCTGCGGGTTTTTGCGGAAGCCCGCGTGAACGCCAGCCGCCCGAAATCCGAGCGCACTCGTTACACCACCGTTTGCAATGAACGCAGCCTCTTTGGTCATAGGTGCTTGATCCCCTTTGCCTTCTCTATCGTTTCGAGTCTTTCAATTGCAATGGGATATTATGCACCTGAATATGCTGTTTTTTGTTAACTTTTTAATAAATTATGCAAATTATTGCATTTATTTGCGAAATTGTCGCAAAAACGCGCTCCCTTTACACGGAAAGGGCAACTCCCGCAAGCCCCGCGTCTTGCGGCAAGCCGAACACGATATTCGCACACTGAACCGCCTGACCTGCGGCACCTTTGCCAAGGTTGTCGATTGCGCCCGTAGCAACAAGCACGTGCGCCGGCTCGGAAAGCGCCAGGCCGATGTGCGCGCGATTGGTGCCCGCGACCGAAGCCGTGCGCGGCTGCTTTCCCGCGTCAAGCACGGCCACAAACGGGCTTTCCTTGTACGAGTTGCGATACAGCTCGATATACGCCTGAATATCGCGCGGCGCATCGGGTGTAAGCTGCAAGGTAACCGTTGACAGCAGCCCGCGACCCAACGGAGCAAGATGGGGCGTGAACACCACGCGTCCCGGCGCCTGCAAGATCTGCTCGATTTCGGGCGCGTGACGATGCGTCCCCACCCCGTAGGCTTCCACGTTTTGGTCGGCGAAGCAAAAATGCGTGCGCTGCGTTGCCTTTTTCCCCGCACCGGTCACGCCCGATATCGCATCTACCACGATAGGAGCATCGGGGCGCACAAACCCCGCACGCACAGCGGGCGCTGCAGCAAGCGAAGTGGCGGTAGGATAGCAGCCCGCGCACGCAACAAGCGCCGGCGTTCCCTGCTTTTGCTGATCTGCGGCGCGCTGAAGCTCGCCCCCCGTTAGTTCGGGCAGGCCAAAGGCGGCGCGCGCCAGCAGCTTCGTTTGCGTATGGGGAACCTTGTACCACGCCTCGTATGCCGCAGGGTCTTTCAAGCGGAAATCGGCAGAGAGGTCAATCACCGTGACGCCGCGCTCGATAAACTCAGGAGCAGTCTCAAGCGCCGCCGTATGGGGAACAGCCAGGAACACCACGTCGCATTGGGCGAGCGAAGGGTCGTCGTGCGAGACGAACCGCAAGTCGGTCACGCCCTCAAATGCAGGGTACACTTCGGAAAGCGGCGTATGCGCCAACTCAGACGACGTAATGGCGCGCAACTCGAAGGAAGGGTGAGAGAGCAAAAGTCGCACCGCCTCTATACCCGCAAAACCCGCAGCACCTACCACTCCCGCTTTAATGGACATCTTCCGCCTTCTTCTCTTCTTCTCTTCCGCTCTTAATCTCTTTCGCTCTCATCGCAGGCGCAGCTCGCATTAGGCACTACGCGGCACGCTTCCATGTCATGCGACGCGAAGCATCCCGACGCACTACCGATGGTTCGGCGTGTGATGGTAGGTCGGAACGACCTCCTCGAGCATATGGACGGCCTCTTCGTCAGTCATCTCCAACGCCGATTCCAGCGCCTCAAGCTTCTTTGCAACCTCACGGTACCCGATGTCTTTGCCCGTGGACACCATGATGGATTGATTATCGGTGGGAAGCGTGCTCTCTTCATCCATGAGCAGCTCCTCGTACATCTTCTCGCCTTCGCGCAGCCCCGTGAACACGATCTTGATGTCCACGTCGGGCGTGAGGCCGGAAAGCTGGATGAGGCCCTTTGCCAAATCGACGATCTTCACCGGCTCTCCCATATCCAAGATGAAGATTTCTCCGCCGCGCGCCATGCCGCCCGCCTGGATAACCAACCGCGATGCCTCGGGGATGGTCATGAAGTAGCGCTCGATGTCTGGATGGGTCACGGTAACCGGCCCCCCTGCGGCAATCTGGCGTTTGAACACCGGAATGACGCTGCCGTTAGAGCCGAGAACGTTGCCGAAGCGCACTGCAGAGAAAATCGTCTTCGACGTGGAGGCGTAGTACTGCACCACCATTTCCCCCATGCGCTTGGTGGCGCCCATCACGCTGGTGGGATTAACCGCCTTGTCGGTGGAGATGAAGATGAAGCGGTTGGTTCCGTAGGCGTCGGCTGCGCGCACCGTGTTCAGCGTGCCGAATACGTTGTTGTGCACCGCCTCGCGCGGGCACACTTCCATCAGGGGAACATGCTTGTGCGCTGCCGCATGGAACACCGCCGCCGGACGATACTTCTCAAACACGTCTTCGATGCGCCTTCGGTCGCATACGTTGCCTATCTCCACCACGATGTCGATATCGCCGAAGCGATTCAAAAGCTCGTTGCGCAGCATGTAGGCATCGTTTTCGTACATGTCGAAAATGACGATGCGCGCTGGCGCCACCTGGCACAGCTGACGCACAAGCTCGCTGCCGATAGAGCCGCCGCCGCCCGTTACCAGCACGCATTCGCCGGCGATATAGCCCGACACCGCGCGCGTGTTCAGCACGATCTCCTCACGGCCCAGCAAGTCGGCCACGTCAACATCGCGCAGCGAAACGTCGCCGACCTCGTCGAGAGAAAGCTCGCGAATATTGGGGAGCGTGCGCAGGCGGCAGTCGGTTTTGGTGCATTCTCCGTAGATGCGCTTGCGCTGCTCGATGGAGGCGGAGGGAATGGCAACTACGATTTGCTCGATGTCGTATTTCTCAGCAAGCTCAACGATGTCGTCGGTGGTTCCTTCCACCTTGACGCCGTGGATGCGACTTCCGCGCTTGGCGGGGTCGTCGTCGGTTGCCACGATGGGGATACCCGGCATAAGCGGATCCTTCGACGACATGCGGCCAATGGCCAGCGAGCCGGTTTCGCCAGCGCCCACCACCAAGGTGCGCGGGCGGTCGGCTGGGCGCTGGGCAGAGGTGAACACGCGGCGCTTTTGACGGAACACGCGCAGCACGAAGCGCGTACCGCCAAGCAAAAGCACCAGCAGAATGCAGGCGCACACGAACACGCGAATGGGCAAGCGTACGTCGATGACCCACAAAAAGACCGCGCCCACCAGCGTCGAGAGCACTACCGACATCACGATGTGGATGGCTTCGTCGATGCTGGCATACTCCCAAAGGTTGTTATAAAGCTTGAAGGCGGCCAGCGACACCACGTTGATGACAGCCAGGATGCCCAGGACGAAAAAGATCTCGTTGTTGACGAACACCTCGTCTATCACGTTCGTCAAAAACGAGGCCAGCCAGTACGCCGCATAGGTAAGCGCAATATCCAGCAGCAGCAAAATGGCGGTACGCCTTGTCATGCGAGAGTCCAAACCCCGTCTAGCCCCCTTGTGGGAAGTGGAATGATTCCGATTTGCCGCATCGCGCACTGCGCGGTGCGATCGAAGGGTTATTGTATACAAAGTCATCTGTTGTTGCAGAAAATGCAAAGAAAGGGGAAACCCGCTACATGAAGAAAACAGCCGGGGGAAACACGCACGCAAGCCCGGATCGCTACGCCCGCGAATGCAGCGGCTCAGACCAGCCCGCCCGCAAGCAGAACATCCAAGAGCTGGTTGCTTTCATAGAAAGCGGCATCAAACCCGCAGGAAGCCCCGAGGCGGTGGGAATCGAGCTCGAACACACTATCGTCCATGAAGACGGATCGCCTGTGAGCTACGCCGACGACCACGGCATCGCCTGGCTGCTCGGGCAGCTGCAAGCAGACTATCCGCAGGTAACCTATGACGACGAAGAAGACATTCTGGGCGTAGCGCGCGAAGGCGAGGCGGTCACCATTGAGCCTGCCGCCCAGGTTGAGCTTTCCGCCGGCCCTTTCACGAGCCTTGCCGACGCCAAGCAAACCTTCGATGCATTCGAAGACCGTCTTGAACGCATGCTGTCCGGACACGGCATGCAAGCACGCACGGTTGGCTACCACCCCACTGCGCGCGCTGCCGAGCTATCGCTCATCCCCAAACGGCGCTACCAGTTTATGGACCTCTATTTCCAAAAGCGCGGGGCATACGGCATGCGCATGATGCGCGGCAGCGCCTCCACCCAGGTCTCCATCGACTATCACAGCACCGAAGACTGCCTGCGCAAATTGCGTTTGGCGGGCATCGCAGGCCCTCTCTTCGCCCTTATGTGCGACAACACGCCGGTGTTTGAGGGCAGTGAGCCTCCGCATCGCCTTGTGCGCACGAAGATCTGGAAGGAGTGCGATCCCGACCGTTGCGGCATCGTGCCCGGATCGCTGAATGCCGGCTTTACGCTGGAGCGCTATGCAGAGTACCTGCTGGACACGCCCGCCATCTTGGTTCCCTGCAAGAAGGAGGGTTGCTGCTACACCGAGCGCACGTTCGGGGAGATCTACGCAGACCGGCCCATGACGCGCGCCCAAGTGGAGCACATGACCTCGATGTTTTTCACCGACGTGCGCGTAAAGACCTACGTGGAAATCCGTCCGGCAGACGCGCTCCCCATCCCTTACGCCATCGCCTACGCGGCGCTGGTGAAGGGGCTTCTCACCACCGAGCAGGGGCTCAACGCGCTCGATGCGCTGTTCGAAGGCGTGGGCGAGGCGGAAGTTGCAGCCGCTAAAGACGAGCTGATGGCTCACGGCTACGACGCCGTTGTGTACGGAAGACCGGCTGCGACGCTGTGCGACCTGCTGGTAGAGCACGCTTACGCCGGACTGCAAGCCGACGAGCGCGTGTTTCTGGATCCGCTCGCGCGCCTTGTGGCGAAGCGCACAACGTTGGCGGATCAGGCAAGCGCGACGCTTGCGAGCTAGCGGGCGCGAGCCGGTTTCGCTAGACTTATGCGCCAGACAATCGTGCTCAACGAACAAACGATAGGAGATGCAATGAGCAACGAAGGCAAGAAAGTAAAAGTGCACTATGTTGGCACTTTGGACGACGGCACGAAATTCGACTCGTCGTTCGACCGCAACGAGCCGCTGGAGTTCACGTGCGGCGCCGGCCAGATGATCCCCGGCTTCGACGATGCCGTCAAGGACATGGAAGTAGGCCAGACCATCAAGGCGCACATTCCCGCCGCGCTGGCATACGGTGAGCGCCGCGAAGACATGGTGCAGAAGGTTCCGGTCGATCAGATACCCAACGCCGACCAGCTTCCCGTTGGCCATACCGTGTACATGCGCGCGCCTAACGGCCAGCCCTTCCCCGTGTTTGTTGAGTCTATCGAAGACGGCATCGTGACGTTCGACATGAATCACGAACTCGCCGGCAAAGACCTGAACTTCGACATCACCCTGCTGGAGGTTGCCGAATAGGGATGAGGCAGATGAGCGGGATCGCGGCAGACAGACGAACCGTCTTTCGGCACGCGATCCCGCGCGCTTTCCGCGCCCAACTGCCCTTCAAGCTAATGGCTTGTCCTACCAGCTCAATAGCTCGTAACCGGTTTCTGTGATAACCAGCTGAACCTCCCACTGGGCAGTAGGGAGGCCGTCTTTGGTGCGCACCGTCCACCCGTTCGGGTCGGACATGTCGATCTCGCACCCGCCCATGTTCACCATCGGCTCGATGGTGAAGCACACGCCCGGCGCCAACACCATGCCCGTGCCCGGCTCGGAAACAAAGCCCACGAACGGATCTTCGTGGAACTCCAACCCGATTCCGTGCCCGCCGAACTCGCGCACGACCGAATAGCCCATCTCTTGCGCATAAGCGTTTACCGCTGCGCCAATATCGCCCAAAAAGCCCCACGGCTTGATGGCTTCCAGCCCCTTCTGCACGCACTCTTTGGTCACGCGCACCAGCCGTTCGCGCTCGGGATCAACCTCGCCGATGCAAAACATACGCGAGGAGTCGGAGAAGTATCCGTCCAAAATGGTCGAGCAGTCTACGTTGACGATATCCCCCTCTTTCAGCACCACGTCAGGCGACGGGATGCCGTGGCACACCTCTTCGTTCACCGAGGTGCACACGCTTTTCGGATAGCCCTCGAAGTTCAGATCTGCCGGGGTGCCGCCATGCTCAACGGTGTAGTCGTGCACCCATTGGTCGATCTGCTCGGTGGTAACGCCCGGCCCAATATGCTCGGCGACGTAGTCGAGCACGCCGATGTTGATTGCCGCGCTGCGCTTGATGCCCTCGATGTCGGCGGCGGTTTTCAGCAGGCTGCGATACGGCACCTCCAGCCCGCGCTCGTAGCAATCTTGCAAACGCGCGTCGATGTCGATGTGGCACTTCTTGTACTTCTTGCCGCTCCCGCACCAGCATTCGTCGTTGCGGCCAGGCACTGTCATTCCGTCATACATGGAAGACCCTTCTTTCTTGGCATCGCGTCGAGCATGGCACGGCAGGACAAGGGACAATGAGTGACCTGCTGCCATCGTCGGCACTCCATGCTCAGTTGCGCTCGTTCTCTACGCTGTTTCGCCCGTAAGTATAGCGTTGAACCGCGCGTCCGAACAGGTTACCCATGGTTTCTTCGCCGCAAAGCCCCCGGGGTGCTTAAACGCGCAATCCCCCTATCGCCGCCTCACGAACGTGCGGTACTGTTCTTCCAACCGCGCGAGCTGTTCGGGAGAAAGCTCGGTGAGGTGCTCCATCCCATGATCGAATTCGATAAAACTCTCATTGCGACGCAGACGCATTTTCTCGTTGAAGTAACTTACGGTAACGCCGGTGAGCAGCGCCACCACGAACAGGGCGGAAAGCCCGACCACCACGCTTATCCCGCGCACCAGCGCGGTAGAAGGAACAATGTCGCCAAAACCGATGGTGGTGATGGTTTGGAAGCAGTACCATACCGCATCGCCAAAACCAGGAAAGGTGTCGGGTTCCACCAGGCAAAACACACCGCAACACACCAATAGGAACACCAGGTATGCCACGAAAATGCGCTGGGCGCTCACGCTTTTAATGGTTCGCCATAAAATAACGCCCGAGCGAATGCGGTCTCGCTTTTGCCTCATGGGCCCCGCCTTTCCTAGTCCGATTCTTGCAACGACGCTCCTGCCGCAGGCCGAGACTCATCCGCCTTCCGCGCGGTCTGCAGCGCGCGTGGTACGGGCAACGCCGCCCCCATGATCGCGGCAATGCCGCTTACCAGCAATCCGTCAGCAGGAAAGCAGAGAAGCAGCAGCGCGAGCGAAAGAAGCGGCTTTCGCGTCATGCATGCTATAAGCGCGGTGGTGACGCTGGTCACGCACAGCATAGGATCGACTCCCAGCAGAGCTGACGCCCCGTAGCCAAAGCTCACTCCGGCAAAAATGCAGGGAAAGAAGTTCCCGCCGCGCCACCCGAAATTGAGGCACAGCGATGTGAGCGCCACTTTAAAAACGCCAGTTAGCAGCAGAACGAACGCGCTCGAAAGCGCCCAGTTCTCCATAATGGCAAAGCACTGCTCTTCCCCAGAAAACAGCACTCCGGGAAGTGCTGTGGCCAAAGCACCCATCACCACGCCGACCAGAAGCGGTGGTGCCAGCGAGTCGTTTTTGAACTTTCTGCTTGCCGCCCTGAAAAGCCTGCTTGACCCGTGAAAGAGCAGTCCAAGCAGCCAGCCCGCAAGCGCCAAGGGCACTGTCCACGCATACTCGAGACCTGATGCCCCAATAGAGGAAAAGCGCGGAAGGCCGGCGCTTCCCCCCAACAGCGAGCCAACGAGCACCGCCCCTCCAAACGCACCGAATGCCGCTGCCGTATAGAGCAACAGCTTCGCAGGACGGCGAAACGTGTAGTCGCTCGGCGACGGGGAGGCGGCAGACGCTCCTCGCTTTTGCGCGCACTCGCCGTCTCGCTCTTGCGCCCGCGCGCGCCCTCGCTCCCGCGCGCGCTCGCCGTCTCTCCCTTGCGCCCGCGCGCGATCCTGCGTCCGCGCGCGCTCTTGCCCTTGCTCTCGCGCGCACTCCTGCTCCTGATCCTGCCCTCGCGCTCGCGTGTGCCCCCGCTCTTGCTCTTCCGCGTTCAAAACAATGCCCAGAAGCGGCGCGCCGAACACGGCGGACAGCGTGGCAGACAAGGTGAGGTCGGCAACCGCCTTCACCTTGAGGCCGGCGCGCTTGAGCGTATTGCCTATCCACGTGCACGCTGCCGCGATAATGCCGGTCAGCCCCGCCTCAGGGCCAACGGAGCCGCCGAACGTAAGCGGCAACAGAAAGCTCACGATGCTTGAACCAAGGCCTTTCAGGCGATAGCCGCCAGTGGCGCGCACCGTTTCCATCACAGCGTCGAGAGACTCCGGCGCGTTATGAAAGGTGCGCGTCCAAAGCCCGATGATCAGGCCGCCGAGCGGGCAAAGCGCGAGCGGAAGCCACGGCGCCTCGAAGGGAAGTGCCGCGGGAAGCTCGTGCCAAAGCAAATGAATGAGAAGGTTAGAGAGCGTGAGCGCGCCCCACACGACCACTCCCACAGCAAAGCCGATAAGGCACGCAAGCACCACCAAAGAAACGCTAGCCGACGCAATGCGACCCACGCCTTCGATAGGCTCCCCGTAATCGCCTACGTAGGGCTTGTCCTTTTTGCCATGCCCGCTTGTCACCGATCACCTATTCTTTATCCGCGCACCTCGGCGCCGGTTGCTCCGCACACCTTTTTCACAAGCTTCTGATGCGCCTTTTCTGCCTCCTCGCTCGTGAGCGTACGGTCGGCGGCGCGCCAGGTCAGCGCGTAGGCCATCGACTTCTTGCCCGCGCCCACGCGCTCTTCGTCGCGGTACACGTCGAACAGCTGCGCGCTCTCAAGCAGCTTGCCGCCTGCCGAGTTCATGCATTGCATCATGCGCTCGTTGGTAACGTCTTCGTTCACCACAAACGCCACGTCCAGCGACACGGCAGGATACGTGGGCACGTCAACGTACGGACGCGCCGCCTCGCTGCTCTTCAGCAAGGCCGAAAGCTCAAGCTCGAACGCCACCACCGGGCCGTGCGCCTCGAATGCATCCACAGCCAGCGGATGGATTTCTCCCAGCCAGCCAAGCACCGTTCCGCCAGAAAGCACCTGGGCGGCACGGCCGGGCTGCAAATGCGGCGCCTCTTCAGCCGAGAGCGCCTTGTAGTGAACCTTGGGAATGGCCAGCTCGCGCACGAGGCTTTCGATGACGCCCTTGCCGTCGAAGAAATCGAACGGCTGCGGGGTCGCATTCCACGAAGGATCGCCCATTGCGCCTACCAAGACACCGGCTACGCGCGTGCGCTCCTTGGGAAGCTGACGCCCCTCGGCTGCATGGAAGGTCTCGCCGATCTCGTAGAGCTGGATGTTCTTCACACCATGCGCCTGGTTGTGGGCAACGCTGCGCAAAAGACCCGGAAGGATGCTGCGGCGCAGCACCGACTGGTCGGCATTCATGGGGTTGATCAGCTCAACGGCATCCCCCAAGCCCTCGGCCTTCATGCGCAAACGCTCGAGGTCGTCAGGCTGCGCAAAGGAGTAGGTCATCGTTTCATTGAGGCCGCTTGCGCGCAACGTTTGGTTAATCACATCGCGCTTGCGCTCCCCCTCGGTGCGCGTGCCCACACGACCAGGGCCGCCCGGCAAGCTCGAAGCGATGCGGTCCATACCCCACAGACGCAGCACCTCTTCGTAGAGGTCGATCTCGCGCTCGAGGTCGGGACGGAACGTGGGAGCCTCAACCGCAAGCACGTCTTCGGCTTCCCCGTCAGACACCTTGCATCCCAGGCGATTCAAAATATCTTCAATGAACTCGCGCGGAATGCAGGAGCCCATCATCGCGTTGAAGCGAGGAATGCGGAACTGCAGCTGCGGCGCGGGCGTAACGCGCGGCCACACGTCCACGATGCCCGCGTCGTTAGAAGCAGCGCGCGCCACGGTACCGCCCGACACCTCGGCGATCAGCATGGCGGCGGCGGCAGAGCGAAGCTCGATCTCGTGATCGTCTACGCCGCGCTCGTAGCGCATGGAGCTTTCGCTGATAAGCCCGAGGTTGCGGCTCGTGCGGCTCGTGCGGCCGGCCTCAAAGGTTGCCGCCTCCAACAGGATGTCGCAGGTCTCGTCGGTCACTTCGGTATCCAAACCGCCCATCACGCCGGCAAGCGCAACGGCCCCCAGCTCAGGGGTGGAGATAACCGTCATGTCGGACGTGAGCGTGCGATCTTCGCCATCGAGGGTGGTGAGCTTTTCGCCTTCCTCGGCTGCGCGGATAACAACGTGCGCAACCCCCTCGGAGTTCTTCAGTTTCGCCAAATCGAACGCGTGCAGCGGCTGTCCGAGCAAAAACAGGATGTAGTTGGTTACGTCAACGATGTTGTTGATGGAACGCTGGCCGATGGCGGCCAAACGCTCCACCATCCAGTCGGGGCTTGGCCCCACTTTGCACCCGCGAATCACACGGGCGGTGTAGCGCGGGCAGCGCACGTCGTCGGCAATGGTGATTTTCACCTCGTCTTCGATAGGAGCGCCCGCCGCGTCCAGCTGCATCTTTGCGGCCATCTCGGCCAAGGGGCTGGTGTAGTCGCGCTGATACATGGCGCCCACCTCGCGCGCCAGGCCAACGATGGACAAGCTGTCGGGGCGGTTCGGCGTGATTTCCAGGTCAAGAACCGTGTCGCCCAGCTTGGCGTACTCGGCAAACGGCATGCCCACGGGAGCGTCTTCGGGCAAAATCATGATGCCCGCGTGGTCGGCGCCAAGGCCAAGCTCGCGCGCCGAGCAGTTCATGCCGCAGCTTGACACGCCGCGCAGCTTCGACTTCTTGATTTTGACGTCGCCGGGCAGCACCGCCCCCACCAAAGCAGTGACGATGTGGTCGCCCTCGTTGAAATTCTGAGCGCCGCACACGATCTGCAGCGGCTCCGGGTTGCCGTCGGCATCGACGTTCGCCGCGCCCACGTCAACCTTGGTCACCCACAGATGGTCGGAGTCGGGGTGCTTTTCTTTGGACACCACTTGCGCGGTGACAATGTTGTCGAACTGGGAGCCCAGCTTTTCAACGCCCTCTACGCCCGTGCCGGTAAGGTCCAGACGGTCGCAGAACTCTTTGATATCGGTAGGCACGTCCACGTAGTTAGACAGCCATTTCAGGGATACTTTCATGTTGCTCACTTTCCAAAAAGACGGAAGACTCACATCTCGTTCGTAACGTCAGCGAGCGGGAGCGTGGCGAGTGCGGATGGCGTGAAAGCGCGAGGACGCGTACTTCGGTACGCGACGAGCGCTTGGAGCGCCAGCCGTGCCGCCACGCTCCCGCGCAGCGTCGGCAGGTCCGCCGTTCGGAAGAACGGCGGAACCTAAAACTGCCTGAGGAAGCGCATGTCGCCTTCCACCAGCATACGCAGGTCGGGGACGTTGTACTTCAGGCAGGCGATGCGCTCCACGCCCATGCCGAACGCAAAGCCGGAATACTTCTCCGGATCGATGCCGGCGTAGCCGTACACGTTCGGGTCGACCATGCCGCAGCCCAGGATCTCCAGCCAGCCCGTGCCCTTGCAGAAGCGGCAGCCCTCGCCGTGGCAGATACCGCAGCTTACGTCCACCTCGGCGGAAGGCTCGGTGAACGGGAAGTAGTGTGCGCGGAAGCGCGTTTTTCGCTCTTCGCCGAATATCTGCTTGCATAGGTATTCAAGCGTGCCCTTCAAGTCGCCGAAGGTGATGCCCTCGTCTACCACCAGGCCTTCGATCTGATGGAACTGGGGAAGATGCGACGGGTCTGCCACATCGCGTCGGTACACTTTGCCGGGGCTGATGATGTAGATGGGCGGCTTTTGCGCCTCCATCACGCGAGCCTGCACCGGAGAGGTCTGCGTACGCAGCAAAACGCCCGACTCACCCTTCACGTGCTTGTGCGCATCGTTTGAGCGGTCAACCACATAGAACGTGTCTGCCAGGCCACGGCTGGGATGATCTTCCGGCGCGTTCAGGGCGTTAAAGTTGTAGTACTCGGTTTCCACCTCGGGACCTTTCGCAACAGAGTAGCCAAGCCCCAAAAAGATCTCCGAAATCTCGTCGATGATGCCGTTGATCAGATGACGCGTTCCCATCTGCTGAACACGACCAGGCAACGTCACGTCAACCGCGCTCGCGTCCATAGACGCCGCCAGCTCTGCGGCATCCAGCGCCGCCTTTCTGCTGGCAAGAGCTTCCTCCACGACGCCGCGCACCGTGTTGACCGTCTTGCCCACTTCGGCACGCTCTTCCTGCGGCACGCTGCCCATGCCGCGCAGGTAGGCTGTCAGCGAACCCGATTTGCCCAGCACCGCCACGCGAACCTGCTCGAGCGCTGCGGAATCGGCAGCGGCTTCGATTGCGGCAAGCGTTTCAGACTGAAGCGCCACCACTTCATCCACAATTGCCATACGCTTTTCCTCACCTTTCTTCGCCTACGATGTCTACGCCGGCTCGACCCCCTGTCGAGATACGCTCGACCCCAAGAACCGAAAGCGGCTCAAACACGAAAAGCCCAACAAAAAAGCCTGCCCCCTCTTGGATGTCCAAGTTGGAAATCCAAGGACGGGAGCAGGCTCTCGCGGTACCACCTCGGTTGACGGCTTGCTTTGCCGAACGACCCCGCCGCAGGCGCATCGCCCGCCGCGAACGTTCCTTTGAACAGAGCAGCCACCCTCTTCATTTGCTCTTTTACGGAAGCACCCGGCAAAGCCTACTAAGCATCCGCGCGTTCGCAGTTAGGCAGCCGTGCAAGCTGCACTGCGCGCGCCCTGTTTTCAGCCTTGCGGCTCGGAAGGGAATCGCTTCGTTTGCCGTCTGAGCCCTTTCAGCCGGTGAGGCTCATCTCTGAAGGCGGCAGTTCCACAAAGCGCTGTCTTCGTCTACGCCGTTCGCACCATTTCTGTGCACCGCGCAAGTATAACGCACTTTCACGCCGCTTCTTCGTAAAACACGCGCAAATCGCATCGTGTTGGCACATGCGGCCTCTGAATCTAATCGGCGTCTTTTACGCCAAGCAGGGTCAGCGTAGATGAGTACGTGAGTTTCTGGGCAAGAAGCTGCTGCCCTTGCGCAGATCGGATCTTCCCCCTTGCCTTTAAATCGTCGAGCTTCGCCGTTGCGCGGGCAAGCTGTTGCTCGATAAGCTCAACCGCATCTTCGAACATGCCAAGCCGCTCTATCGCCTCGCCCGTTGCCCTCTCGGCTTCAATTGCCACGGCGCCAGGCGGGGCTGTGTATACACCGTCTGTCTTGGAAGTGATCCTGTCCACTGAAATTCCTCGCTCTCCGCGCTTTGCGACCTCTGCCGCAACGATCGTCCAACGTCACATACTGCTTTCACACCCTACTCGCTCCATGCCGATCGCAGACGCGCTATTTCATCGGCATAGCCCGAAAGATCGTCTTGCGGCGTCTCAAGATAGAACGGAAGATCGCGCAGCAGCGGGTGCCGCGTCACCGCCGACAACGCAGCGAATCCGATGTGCCCTTCGCCGATACGCGCATGCCTGTCTTTATGCGCACCGCAGGGGTTCAAGCTGTCGTTCAGGTGGATGGCGCGCAACCGATCGAGCCCGATAACGCGGTCGAACTCCTTGAGCACGCCGTCAAGATTGCCCGCAATGTCGTAGCCCGCATCCCATACATGGCAGGTGTCCAAGCACACGCCCACCTTTTCCTGCAGCTCAACCCGCTCGATAATGGCAGCCAACTCCTCGAACCGCCCGCCGATCTCGCTCCCCTTGCCCGCCATGGTTTCCAGCAGAAGCGTTGTCGTCTGCTCTGGCCGCAGTGCCTCGTTAAGCGCAGCGGCAATTAGCTCGACACCCGCCTCGACGCCCTGCCCCACATGGCAGCCAGGGTGCATGTTGTAGAGCTGGTGGGGGGTATGCTCCATGCGCGGCAAATCTTCCGCAAGAACGCTGCGGGCGAAGTCTCGCGTTTTTTCTGTTGCCGACGCGGGATTGAGCGTATAGGGAGCATGCGCCAATATGCGCGAAATTCCCTGCTCGCGAGCATAGGCGCGAAACGCCTCCAGGTCTTCAGGGTCAATGGCCTTCGCCCTGCCTCCCCGCGGGTTGCGCGAGAAGAACTGAAACGTGTTCGCCCCCAAGCCAACCGCCTCTTTTGCGATGGCGGCGTATCCTTTCGAGATGGACAGATGACATCCTATGGTCAGCATGCGCGCTCCTTGTTTACAATTAGATACAGGGTCTGACCCTCTTCATTCTATGACGAAAGGCAACTTGTGAACAGCGCAAACACCACAAACTCGCCTAGCATCCGCCTGGCTTGCGCAGGCGACATCGAGGACATTCGACGGGTTTACGAGCCCTATATCCGCACGCCAATCACCTTTGAGGAAGAGGTGCCCGCCCCTGCGGGGTTTCATGCAAAGATGGAGCAAATCATGCTGTTTTACCCCTGCCTGGTCGTTTGCTCCAGCACCGGCCCAAACCCGGGCACTCGCCCTAGCTCCGATTCCGCCAGCGGTCCTGGCTCAAGC
Organism: Candidatus Aphodovivens excrementavium; assembly: GCA_018715935.1. Classification (GTDB taxonomy): domain Bacteria; phylum Actinomycetota; class Coriobacteriia; order Coriobacteriales; family Eggerthellaceae; genus Aphodovivens; species Aphodovivens excrementavium. Next base: position 51,963 of record DVKR01000018.1, on the reverse strand, counting down.
CCTAGCTCCGACTCCGCCAGCAACCCCGACTCCGCCGCCAGCTCCAACTCGAATCTCGACGCCGACCCCGACATCGTTGGCTTTGCCTACGCGCACCGCCAGGCCGAGCGGGCGGCCTACGATTGGAACGCCGAGCTGTCAATCTACCTTGATGCGCGCGCCACGCGCGCAGGCATAGGCTCGGCGCTCTACCAAACCTTGATAGAGCTGCTTGCCCTTCAGGAGGTTCGAACGGTCTATGCGCGCGTGACCCTTCCCAACCCAGCAAGCGAACGCCTGCACGCACGATTCGGATTCGAATGCGCGTGGGTTCAGAAAAACGCGGGCTTTCGTTTGGGAAAATGGCGCGATGTTGCCTGGTTCGTCAAGCAGATCAACCCCTACGACGAACAGCCCAGGCGTCCTGTTGCGTTCCCCGAACTCCTGAAAGAGAGCCCCCGCCGCATCGAAAAGATCATCGAGAGAGCAGCTCTGTGAGCTCCCCCACCGACTCCGCAAGCGCACGCGGCTCATATGACGCCAACTCTTCTCGAGAACCGTATCCGTAGAGCACGCCTACCGCATCGATGCCGCACGCCCGAGCACCGATCATGTCGTGCTTGCGGTCGCCCACCATCACAAATTCACCGATCGGCACCTCAGGGTAGTGCTGCAGGGCGAACTGGATGACTTCGGTTTTAACAACGCGCGTTCCGTCGATATTGCTGCCGATAACGTGGTCGAAGCAGTCGTCAATTCCAAAATTCTTTACAATGCGGCGTGCGTATACCGTTGGTTTCGAGGTGGCAACAGACATGCGCAGCCCTTGGCTTTGCAGCTGCTCAAGCATGCGCGGAACCCCGTCGTAGAGCGCGTTTTCCAAAAGCCCCACATCGCTGAAGCGCTCCCGGTAGAGGCGAATTGCCTCGCGTGCCCGACCGTCGGAAAAGCCGCAGCACACCTTAAACGAGTCGATAAGCGGCGGCCCAATAAACGTTTGCAGCACGTCATCGGCGGGAATAGGCTCGCCAAGCCTTTCCAAGGCATAGCGCACGCAATTCAGAATGCCCTCTTTGGAGTCGGTGAGCGTGCCGTCCAAATCGAACAGTATGACCCGCTTGTCCATTTCCTCTCCCGCCTCGTATACGTGTGCCGCTCCCTTAGGCAGCCGCTTCTTTCGCGGACCCCCTTAGGCAGCCACTTCTTTTGCGAACCCCTATACGCAGCCGCTTCTCTCGTGAACGCATTATCCCCCAAAAGGACGAGGCCGTCTGCTAAGACAGGCAGACGGCCTCGTTCGACGTCGCTGCGAGAACGGGGGTAATCGCAGCAAGCCTGTTCGCTATCGACCGGTTATTCTTGCGAAACACCTGGAGGGAGGCCAACGTCAAGAAGAGAGGGGTCCTAGCCGAAGCGATATTCCACACCCATGGTGGGTTGAGGGTTTTCCCATTTCTTGACGATAGTGCCTTCGCAAGCAATGCGGCACGTGCCGCACTCAAGACATCCGGCATAGTCGAAGGTCTTATTGCCCTCTTCGTCCACTTTGTACAATGCGGCAGGACAGAGCAGCACAAGCTTGCGGAACTCCTCGTCGGAGGGCTCGTCAACCAGCTCGATATGGGCGCTTTCCTCGTCAACCTCGTATTTGTTGACGCTGAGCAGCTCGTCAACGTTGACTGTGATCTCACTTACTGGCTTCACAGCGCTTTCACCGCCCTTCGAATCTCCTTAAACAGGCTGAACAAACCGCGCTTCTTGACAATGGGCATCACGCGCTTGGCAAGATGCTGCTGTGGCTTGCCGTCTACGCAGAACAAGCCATTGAAAATCTCACGAACCATGGTGGGATACTCGGTGAACATCCGATCCCAATGCTCCATGGTGGAAGGCCACGCCTGGAACATCTTCAGATCCTGTATGACAAACGAGCTTTCCAGCTTGGTTTTGTAGGAGCCCAAGCCGGCAGCGGACGTATCGCCCGCGTCGATTGCGGCGCATGCCGCTTCAGCAGCCATGCGCCCCGACGCTACGGCGAAGTCCATGCCGCGCACCTGGTAGCCCAGGTTCATGCAGAACCCAGCCGTCTCGCCCGCCAGCAGGCAGCCGTCGAAGATGTAGCGCGGAATCATCTGGTAGCCGCCCTCGGGCACCATATGGCCCGAGTGCTCCACCATTTTGGCGCCCTTGATGACAGGGGCTACCGCAGGATGCTTCTTGAAGTCTTCCATCATCTGGTAGACCGGAGTATCTTGCGCCGCCGTGGTGGAAATGGTTGCCACCAGGCCCAAGCTAATGGACTCCTTGTTTGCATACAAGAAGCCGCCGCCCACATGGCCTTTAGTGCAGTCGCCCACAAACAGCATCGCCGCGCCTTCGCCTTCCGGCACAAGGAAGCGATCTTCGATAACCGATGCAGGCAGCTCAAACGTTTCCTTAATGCCCACCGCCATCTGATTGGGCTTCGGACGCGGATTGCCCAGACAACGCTCTGCCAACAGGGAGTTGGTGCCCTCGCACAGTATCACCACCTGCCCGGTGATCTCGTCTTCGCCCGCACGGACGCCAACGACCCTGCCCGACTCGTCTTTGATGAGCTCCTCAACCGCAATGCCGTAAATCGCCTCGGCTCCTGCCTCTTCGGCCTTTTCCGCAAGCCACTGATCGAACGGGCCTCTCAGCACGGTATAGCTATCGGCGCCCTCGCGCGCGAGTTCGGGGCTTGTGAAGTCGACGGTCATCATCGATTCGGAGTCCAGAAGCGCAATGCGCTCGTGGGTCACCTTGCGCTCAATGGGGGCTTCCTCTTCGAAATTCGGAAACACCTCTTTAAGCGAATGAGAGTAGATGCGCCCGCCCGTCATGTTCTTGGCGCCTGCGTAGTTGCCACGCTCCACCAAAAGCACGCTTTTGCCGGCAGAAGCGGCAACATACGCCGCCACCGACCCGGCGCAGCCAGCGCCCACTACGATGACATCGAAATCGGCTTCGGACATCACCGCTCCTTTCCTGCAGATTGCCATTTTGAAAAAAAAAACGCGAAGAGAGTCCTTTCCCGCATTTGCGGGATGGAATAGTCGCAAAACCCCGGAGGCGGCGCGCACTTCAGAGCCCCGCCTCCAGATTGTTTAAGGGATCGGCGTCAAGAGAGGCCGCAACGGCAGCCCTCGGCCTTGGTTTATGCCAAAGCGTTGGTAAGCGCCGGAAGCGCCGTCTTCAGGTCGCCTACGAACCCAAGGTCGCACTGCTTGAACACCGGTGCGTTTTTGTCTTTGTTGATCGCAATGATGGTGCCGGCTTTGGCAACGCCCACCATGTGCTGCATCTGGCCGGAAAGACCGAGTGCGAAATACACCTTCGGTGCGATGATCTGGCCGGAAACGCCCAGGTACGCCTCGCGCGGGAACCAATCGACACCTTCGGTGAGCGGGCGCGTGCAAGCAAGCTCGCCACCGGTCTGGGCAGCAAGGTCTCGCGCCATCTGCAAATCGTCCTCTTGGGAGAAACCGCGACCGCAGCCTATGACAACATCGGCGCCTTGCAGGTTCACGTCAGACGGAGGAAGCTGTTCGGAACCCACTTTCACCAGCGCCGAAGCAGGTGCCTGCCACGCAAGCTCCTCAACCGCGTCGCCGCCCGTCGCGGCAGAGCCATCGAACGTGCCTGCGGCTACGGTGTACACCGCAACGTCGCCGGTTGCCTTTGCTTCGCGCACGCCAACGCCGCCAAAATACATGCTGGTTGCCACGCCGTCGGAAACAGACTGGATGTCGGTGATAGCGGCAGTGCCCAGATGCGCCGCAAGGCGACCAACTACCGAAAGAATGGAAGCGGCGGGCTCGGCAAGCACAACAGACGCGCCTTGCGCATCAAACGCCGCGTTGACGGTAACGTAAGCGTCGTCTGCCACCGCTCCTTCCGGAACGGCAACGGTAAGGCACATATCGGCAACGCCCGTTACCGGTGCGCCGAACTTGACCAGAACCACCTCGTCGGCAAGAGTGCGGGCGCCGGCGCACAGCTCGCGCGCGGCGGATTCGGTTTCAGCAAGAACGAAAGCCTTCATATCTTTAAGTCCTTCCTATCGATTACCTACAGCGCGGCCTTCACGGCGGCAACGAACTCGTCAACGTCCTCGAACAGCTGGCATGCGCGATCTGCCTGCGCAGGCGCCTTTATGGCAACCGTCTCAACAACCGCAACAGCGGGATCCTCGGCAGCCTCAACCAGTTGAGGCTTCTTTCCGGCAGCCAAAATGTCTTTCATGGAATTGGGCTTTGCCTGCGCGATCTCGGGGGTGACGGCAATAACTGCAGGAAGCGGAACCTCAACGGTCTCAACCTCGGTGGCCAGCATGCGCTTGCACACGATCTTCTCGCCGGCAGCCTCTACAGAAATCACTTCGGAAAGATAGGGAACATCCAAAGCGGCGGCCAGCTGGACGCCCGTCTGCTTGGCGTACAGATCGGCAGAGCCGTCGCCGCAGACGATCAAATCGAATCCGCCGGCCTTTTCCACCAGCTTCTTCAGCTCGGCGGCCGTGGCGAACGCGTCCAAGTCGGCAACCGCGTCGTCTGCCGTCATCAGCAGCTCTTCGGTGCCGCGGGCGATGATGTCTTTGCGCAGCTTGGTGTTTGCCCCTGCCGCAGCGGAGCACACCGTAATCGCCTTAACCGAGCTGCCCTCGTTGGCTTTTGCCAACTCGGCTGCGGCGGCAATGGCGTTTAGGTCGTAGGTGGAAATGATCGGCTTCGCCTTGCTGAAATCAAGCGAGCCGTCTGCAGCCGCAACGATGTCTTTATCGTCGGCAACCACTTTGCAAGGTACAACGATCTTCATAAGTGCCTAACCTTTCTCCTTGCGCTTTGCACAGAAGCTTTGCACTGGGCAGCGCACGCCTGCACTACAGGCTCGGACTGACTTCCCTTGCGAAGGCACTGCCCTCAAAAGGGGCACTCCTTCTCTATGAGAGATTATAAAAAGCGCCCGAATGCTTTTGTTTGGGCAAAACTCGTTTCTGTATTGAATTCGAACTAAAGGAGCTGGTAGATCGCGTTTTGGCACGAAGCATTCCAGCGCGCAGGAGATCTTGCGCAAAGCGCGAGAGCATAAGCGCTATTACGCTGCGCGCCCTCTTACAATTGAATGCGTTCGCAAGCTCGGATGCGACAATATGCGCTACTCTTGCTCTGTCCGCGCCTGTTGAATGCGCTCTTCGGCAACACGGCGCTCGGAAGCTCGATTTGCCATCAACGATTTAGCGATAAGGTGAACCATGACTTCGTCGGTCCCCTGAGCAATCTGGTTTCCGCGGCAGTCTTGCCAGATTCGGCCCACGCGCGATTGGTTGGTGTAGCCTCTGCCGCCAAGGATCTGCAATGCCTCAGACGCCACCTCGGTTGCCATACGCGGAACCGCACGCTTCATCAATGCGCAGTCGAGATGGCAGCGCTGCAGGCCCTTGTCCACCGAATCTGCCGCAACGTATACCAGCTGGCACATTGCGCGGTTGCGCACCTCCATATCGGCGAGCTTCTCGCGAATTTGAGGCAGGGTGCCCAGAGTCTGGCCCTTTACCATATGGTCGTTGGCATGGTCGAGCGCATCGTCCATGGCCGCCAAAGCCAAGCCCATGCTAGCGGCGCAGATGAGAATACGTCCGAGTTCGTATTGGCGCTTAAGCATGGCGTCCAGCTTGCCCTGCGTTTGAATTCGCTGCTCGGGGCGCAGCTCAACATGGTCGAACTTCAGCGTTGCCGGCGCCGTCATCGCCTGGCCCACCGTCTCGAGCGGGTATGTGGACACCCCTGGCTCGTCGATGGGAACAAGCCACAGGGAAAGCCCTCCGTCTTCAAGCCCGTGCACGGGGTCGCGCGCCAGCACCAGCGCCTCGGGCGAAAACTGCCCGCCTGAAACGAACGACTTCTCTCCGTCCAGAAACACGCCATCGGGCTCTACGCTCACAATTGTCTGCACGGCAGACGCATCGCTGCCGGCGCGCGCCTCCGAAAACGCCTCCGAAAACATCACGTGGCCGCTTTTGGTGAGCAGCTCTTCCACCACTTCGCGCCGCGACACCTCGCGCATGCTGTCGAGCAGCGTCATGGAAAGCATGTCGTTCACGAAGGGGAGCATTGCACCTGCTCGGTGGCACAGCCGCGCAATTACCGCAGACTTCTCCGCAAGCGAGCATTCCCTGCCGCCAAGATATTCCGGCAGGCAGTACTTCCCCAGCGCGCTCTCGTAGAAGGCGTTGTAGACCGTGGAAGGCACCCCGCGCGATTTGCACCACTGCTTAATGGCGTCTTCGGTGAAATAGCGGTCGCAAAACGCGTCCACCGCAGCAATCGCGTCTTTCTGCTCTGCAGTCAGCTCGATAGAGATCATGGCGCCAACATCCTCCTAGGACGGACATAACATGCCCTTGACGTGGGCTTCCAGCGTTTTCTTGTCGATTTTACCATTCCCCAAACGAGGGAATTCGTCCATCTTCATCACCAAGTCGGGAATCTTGCATTTTTCGATGCGCCCCTTGGCGTATTCGCGCAGCTCGAATGCCGACACGGTTGCGTCTTCGTTCATGATGGCGCACAGGCAGGTGCGCTCGCCTAAATCGGGGTCGGGATACCCAACCAGACAGCACTCGGCGATTTGCGGATGGTTTTGATAAGTGTTTTCCACCTCGGCCGGATAGATGTTGATGCCTCCGCGAATGATCATGTCTTTCACTCGGCCGTCAACCCACACATAGCCTTGCGCATCAACCCAGCCAATGTCTCCGGTGTGCAGCCAGCCCTCTGCATCAAGCAGCCGGACAAGCTTTCCATCGGCCCCAACAACGCCGTCAGCGAGGGACGGGGTTTTGCACACCAGCTCGCCCCGAGGCCAGCTTCCGTCGGAATTTGCGGGGAAGGGGCAGGCGAGCCGCTCTTCCGCTTGCCCGAGCGGAGCGGTGCGCACGGCAGCGCCCGCAATGGGAAGTCCCACGGTAGCGGCGCGCTCGCGCAGCGGGTCGGTAAGCCTTCCCACCGTAAGCGTTGCCGCCGTCTCGGTCATGCCGTAGGAGTTCACCAGAGTGGCGCCGTATTTTTCTTGGTATTCCTCAAACACCGCCAGCGGGCTTGACGCGCCGGCAACCAGCCCCGCGCGCAAACAACTCAGATCCCACTCGCCGTCTAGATTTTCACGCAGTTCGCGCAGGTACATAGTGGACACGCCCAAATACACGTTTGCGCGTGCCGAGGTGATAAGCGAAAGCGCCATTTCCGGCCGATATTTCACGAGCGTAGCAACGGTGGCATGATGCATCAAAGCGAGATGCAAGCCAACCACACCGTAAACGTGCGCAAAGGGAACGGGGATAAAGAATACCTCGCCTTGCCGCACCTCCAAGGCAGCGGTGAGCTCGCGCGCATGGCGACAAAACGACGAACCGCGCAGCTGAACCGCCTTGGGGGTTCCCGTAGACCCCGAGGTGAACAAGATGACTTTCGGGTCGTCTTGAGAAGCGGGCTTGCTCCAGGTGGCACCCGTGCGCCAAGCGCTCTCAACCGAGGCGACGCCTTCCTCCGAACACCCAATGGTAAGAACGGTAGTGTCGGAAGCACATTCGGCCGCAAACGCGCAATGGGCTTGCGTCGACACGATGGCAACGCGCGGATGCACGCGCGCGTATATCCCCTCGAACTCAACCCGCTCGACCGTTGGCGACATCAGTGACACCGTAGCCCCTGCCAGCTGCACCGAGCCGATAAGCGTAAAGTAGGAGACGATGTTAGGCGCCGCCACCATCACGACGTCGCCCGCGCGCACACCGCATTCGTCTGAGAGGTAGTTTGCAAGCGAAAGCATGCGCCGATACGCCTCGGCGTAGGTGATGCCTTCGTTCATCCCCACAACCATCTGCTTGAAAGGATCAAGCTCGTACCCCTCGCAGATGAATCGGGCAACCGAGAACGGGGGCGTTTGAATCCCTGGCGCGTGCTGAGATTCCATCGCATCTTCCCTTTCCGACATCACATCAACGATAGCTTCCGGCAGCTGGCAGCTGACCGCTTAGCACGTGACTGCGTAGGGCGCACGGCGCATAGCGGCAGCATTCCGCAACCCGCAGCTGAGCAGAAGCCGCTGGCTCATGCTGCGCGCAGACACTAGGACCTCGCCTTCTCATGCGCATGCAAAGCAGCCCCATACGCGCCAATGAACTGGGAATCTTCGTTCGTTTGAATATCTGTTCCCAGCTTGTCTGCCAACCTGTCGCGCAAGCGCTCGTTGAGCGCCACGCCACCAGTCATCACGACCGGCGCCTTCACTCCCAACCGGCGCGCTAGCCCTGCAGTTCGCTCCACCACCGAAGTGTGAATTCCGGCAACAATATTGGGAATCGCGACGCCTTCGGACAATTTGGAGATAACTTCCGACTCGGCGAACACGGTGCAGGTTGACGATATGGGAGCCACTTCGCTGGACTGTGCGTCATAGCCCGACAAATCGGACACCTTACAGCCGAAAATGGAAGCCATCACGTCGAGAAAGCGCCCCGTGCCGGCGGCGCATTTATCGTTCATCACGAAGTTCTCCAGATCGCCCGAAAAGCCTATCGAGAGCACTTTTGCATCTTGGCCGCCGATGTCGATTACGGTACGCACGCCGGGAAACAGCTGAGCGGCGCCCTTTGCATGGCACGACAGCTCGGACATCTGAGTGTCTGCCCACTCCATGAGATTGCGCCCATAGCCCGTGGCGCACGAAGCGGCGATATCGTCCATGGTTACGCCCGCATCGGCAAGCGCCGCATCAACAGCTGTTTTAGGGCCGACGGTTCCCGCGCCCGAGCCCGCAAGACCCTTGCCCGCGATCTCGCCAGAGGCGTTGGCAATCACGCACTTCGACGCAGTAGACCCGACGTCGATGCCAAGGTAATACGTCTTTTCTGCCACTCCCCTGTCCTTTCTGAGTCGCAAAGCAAACGGTTCAAAGCGCGCTTTCGCCGGTCGGCAGATCAGCGGATCCTACTTGGCGTATTGCTTTGCCAGCTGACGGCCGGCGATGTAGACCATGATCTCGTCGGTGCCACCCGCAATCTGGTTGCCGCGAAGGTCTTGCCAAATACGTCCAACGCGCGTTTCGGTGGTGTAGCCCAGGCCGCCGTAGATCTGCAGCGCCTCGGATGCCACCTCGGTGCAAGCGCGTGCGCCGTAGCGCTTCAACAATGCGGAATCGATGCGCACCGACTGATCGTTGTCCATCTTCCACAGCGTGCGGTACAGCATGTTGCGCGTGTTCTGCAGCTTGGTTTCCATGTCGGTCAGCTTTTCTTGAATGAGCTGGCGATACGCCAACGGCTTGCCCATGGTGATGCGCTCGTTCACGTAAGCGGCGGCGTCGTCCATGGCAGCCTGCGCGCAACCGAGGGTCTGCGCGATGATTAGGCAGCGCTCCATTTCGTAGTTCTTCATAAGGTTGTAGAAACCCTTGCCGTACTCGCCAACGCGCATGTCTTCGGTAAGCACCACGTCGTCGAAGTACATCTCGCAAAACGGGATGATCTGCTGACCCAGCTTGTGCAGAGGCGCCGTGGAAACGCCGTCGAGCTCGCGGGGAACCAGCCACATGGTCATCGAGCGGTTTTGCGGATCGGGGTCTTCGTCTTTCGCGATTACCAAAACGTAGGGGAAGACCTCGCCTTGGGTAACCCACGTTTTCTGGCCGTTCAGGATGTAGGTGCCGTCTTCCTGCTTCTTGGTGACAGACGTCATAGAAGCGTTGTCGGAGCCGGCTCCAGGCTCAGAGAAGCCCAGCGAGAAAATGGGCTTGCCGGTTTCCATGTAGGCGCTCATGGCCATCTCGACCTGCTCGGGCGAACCGAAGTCGATCAGATCGCGCATGGCGAGCGTGTTGTTCAAAAACGGGGTCAGGCAGCCAGCGTAGTGCGCAAACTCCTCAGTGAGCAGACCCAGCGTCACGCGGTCGCAAGGAACACCGTCCAGCTCCTCGGGAATGCCCATCAAGCCAAAGCCGGACTCCAGATACGCCTGCACCAAATCGTCGGTGACGCCGCCGGCAGCGTACATGTCCTTGACCTTCTGCTCGTTGAAATGAATTTCACAGAACTCCTTGATGCTATCAACAAGCAGCTCTTGCTCGTCGGTCAGATTGAAATCCATGCTGTGTCCTTTCTCACGCTGCACGGCAGCAGCTTTTGCACTTGCCTACATTGTGTGCTCAAAGCTCCGGTAAGTCATTGGACAAAATATCAATTCGTCCAAAATGAACTGCCGGACGTGAGAAAGGAGCCGTCTGCTTCGCAGAGAAAGGCCTTTCCGCCTTCTCTATTACTTCTACTACTGCGCTTCCCTAGTCTCTATTCTGCGCTTTTCTAGCCTCTCTTGCTGCGCTTTCCTAGTCGAAATACGCGGCAATTTCCTGCATGCGGGCGCTTTGGTGCACGCCGAAAGGACAGCGGCTGTCGCAGTGGCCGCACGCAATGCAGGCGGAAGCGGGGGTTTCCAAATCGCGATAATGCTGCGCCGCCATCTCGTCTCCAAGACGCGCAAGGTCGTAGAACTTGTTGACCATGCCGATGCTGATGCCCTCAGGGCACGGCTGGCAGTGGCTGCAATACACGCACATACCCGCTTGGGTCTTAGGCGTCATGCTGCCCAGCACCGAATAGTCGCGCTTTTCGGCCGGCGCATCCAGAAACGCAAGCAGCCTTGTCAGGTCGTCCATGCCGCGCACTCCGGGCAGCACCGTCAGCACGCCAGGTCGGTCGAGCGCATACTGGATGCACTGCTCTTGCGTCAATGCCGCGCGAAACGGACTCTGCCGCGCGTCGAGCAGCTGCCCGCCCGCAAACGCCTTCATTACCGAAATGCCCACGCCCGCGCTCTCGAACTCTCGGTAGAGAGCGGCGCGGTCGTCGGCCTCGCCCTTGCCGTAGCTCGACTCGGAGGTGTAATCGTACATGGGGTTGATGCTGAACATGCCCATGTCCATCTCGCCCGTCGCAAGAAAACGGCGCGCGATATCTACGCTGTGCGTGCTGAAGCCCAGGTGGCGGATTACCCCCTCCCGCTTCAAACGCTGCGCGTAGTCCCAGGTAGGACCATTCATTACTTTGTCGAAGTCGGCATCCTCGTCAATGCAGTGGATGAATCCGAAATCGGCGTAGTCGGTATCGAGCGAGCGCAGGCGTGCCTCGAACTCGCGTCGCGCCACCTTCGGATCGGTAGTAAACCCATACGTTCCGGTGGAATAGCTGGCGCCCAAATGCACCTGCAGCATCACTTTTTCGCGCTGCCCGCGCAGCGCACGGGCATACCCCTCGAAAGCCACCGCCTCGCTGGGAATGAAATCGAGGTAGTTGATGCCGGCGTCAATTGCCGTGCGCACCGTGCGCTCGGTCTCTTCCACGCTCGCCCGATGGATGGAGCCCATCCCCAGACCGATAATGCTGATCTTCTCCCCGCCGTGGGGCAATGCTCGATATTGCACGAGAAGTCCTCCTCTGCCGCTTGGTTGTCTAAGCGGACGATACTACCTGGACTCTACTCCAGGTCAAATGAGACCCCTCCGCACGCTGCCCCTCCGCGCACTACTCAAGAAAGCATTCCTCATCATTGGCGCCGCACGTGCGATTGCCGCCGCGCGTGCGGCGTATTCGCAGTTGCCGCCGTCATTGCCGCCACGCGCTACTCAAGAAACCCCTCCTCGTCGAAGGCAAACGGTTGCGGCCCGCTTACCAGTTCGACGTCGTCACGGTCTTTGATGGTTTCGTAGAGCGCTTCAGACACCTGAATGTCATGCAGCTCCATCGTGTTTTTAATGCGCACGATATGCGCGTTCGGGTAGTCGAGCCTATAGCAGGAGCGAAGGCATACCTTGATCGCCTCAAGATCGGTGTTAGTGTACAGCGGGATAGCGCACGCGCTCGTGACTCCGGTAGTAAGCGTGTTTGCCCAGGTGACTTCCCAATCAACATTGTTGAGCACCCTGCGCGTGGTGCAATCTGCCATGGCAAGCCCAGCTGCATTGTGGTGCGACTCGGAAGTAAGCCCCAAAACCACCATCTTTTTCGCGTTGAACACGTCGTTGCACGAGTGAGTGATGGATCTGCCGGTAACGTTGGGGTCGTGGCCGTTGCCGCTGAAGTTCTTACCTATCTGCTCCACGATCAAAAGGTCGCAGCCGCCGAACTTGAACTTGGCGAGGCGGTCTTTAGCCATTTCCAAAAGACGCGCGTCGGTTTCCATCATCGCATCGGGCGTGCATGCCTCAATGCAGCAAATGTCGTCGTAGGCGTTTTGCACCACGCCCACGCCGAACGCCACCGGGCAGTTCTGCAAAAACAGCTCGGCGGCGCGGGGAACCATCTCGGTGAAGGTGTGGAACCCGAAAGAATGCAGCGACGCCGCCCCTTTGTGCTTCGCAATGCCGATTGCCATCATTTTTGCCAAACCGCTCTCGTGCGGGCCACGAAAATCGGTGTGAGGCTTTACCTTGTTGAACACGACGATGCCGTCAGATTCGAATGCCGCTTTGTCGCAGTAGAGAGGCTCGCCGTCTAGCTGCGCATACGAAACAACGTCCATGCTCGACACGATGGGCAAACCTATTGCCTGCTCGGTAACGCCGTAGCCGGCAAGCATCTCAAGCTGGCCTTCCGCAGTGGCGCCGCCGTGGCTTCCCATTGCCGGCACGACGAACGGCTGCGCGCCCCACTCTTTGAGCACGTCGCAGATCGTGCGCACCATTTCCGGAAGATGGGGGATGCCTCGGCTTCCCACCGTAATGGCAATGCGCTTGCCGTCATAGAAGCCATGGCTGGGCAGTGCCTCAAGCTGGCCGCGCAGCGCACCCTCAACATCGTCGATTTTCGCTGCGTCATAGCGCTGGCGAATAGTTACCATCTCAGGCAGCTCGACCTCGTCAAGCCCCTGCACGGCCACGTGAACTTCCGGAAACTGGATGAACATGAAACTCCCCTTTCATGCGTTCGGTCGCTTCGATCCCCCTGTCGACGCCCACCGCAACCCTCCGCAGCGCTCGAAATCGCAGGGTTGCGACACCTTCATTGTGGACGCTGAGCCGCCCCCTGTCACTAGATAAAATCGTAAAGTGTTGGCGTGCGAAACCGCTGACTCGCTAACACAGCAGCACATACAAAACGCGCCCCGCCGACCGCTCGAACGGCCAACGGGGCACCATTAGGCAAAACGAACAAGATCGCTCGATCTGAAGCATCCTATCCGATCAACTCGGCAAGGGTTTCCACCTGGGTGCGCGCTTGCTCGTAGCTTTCGGTGGACTGGTCGATCTCCACCGTGATGCACTTCAGACCGGCGTCGCGAATAGCACGCGTGGCCAGCGGTGCCTCGAACTCCTCGGGGTCGCAGAACTTGGCCAAAAGGATAATGACCGCCTGCGCACCGGAGTCCTTTGCCTTCTGCACGAGCGCGTCGATATGCTCTTTTTTCGGATCATAGAGCTCGGTGTCGGCGCGCAGCGAGCACCAGCCGTCGGCCAGCGCCTCGATGGGGTCTCCCTCCTCGGGAACCTGGCGCGCGAACGCGCGGGACTCTTTAGCCAGGTCGTCGGCAACCACGGCGATCTTGCTGTCTTCCAAGATTGACGTAATGGCGGGAATGTCCTCATAGATGCCCGAAAGCACGACTTTGCGGTAGCCCTCGGCAGACTCAGGAAGCTGCGCCAACGCATCGTTGAGTTCGCGAACCTTCTGCAAATGCTCGGCTTTGTCCATGTAATATCCCGCATTGACAACGGCAACGCGTGCCGTGTTGCTCACTTCGGCAGGATGGCTTCCTGCCAGCTTCACGAACTCGCGCATGGCAGCGCGCCACTGGTTGTAGAGCTTAATAGCCGCCATCAGGTCATCGTCGTCGATGATGGTGTCGCAGCATTCCTCCACGCGGCGCTTTACCTCGGTATACGCCTCAATCGTATAGGTTCGCCCTGCCTCCAGATAACGGTTCTGGGCATTGGTGACATAGATCATGGGCACCTTGTTGCCCATTGCCGCCTTCCAGTTCTGAGAGAACGCGCGCAGCGTGTCGCACAACCCGGTGATCATCATGCCCGACAGCTTGTCCAGCACGCCGGTCATGCCCATCTCAAGCGTCATCTGGCAAATAGAACAGTAAAACGGCGGGAAGTACTTTTTCGCCTCGGAAGCAGGCCCAACCATGCCCCACACGCCGAACGGAACGGCACCGGCGGCATACACCAGCTCCTCGGGCACGTGATACGGACCGACGCCGATGACGCGCTTACCGGCTGCCAGATGCTTTTCAAGCTCTTTGCTCGGATGCGCGGCGGCCTCAGAGAAGGCGCCCAGCAGAGATGCGATATCGGCCATTTCTTACGCCTCCTTCTTGTTGGATTCCATGATCTCCACCAGACCCTGGACGCGCGTGACGTACTGAGCCTCGCTGAAATTGCGCGGGTCTGACTGGTCGCCGTCGAAGGTGACCACGGGAATGTTCAGGTCGTTTGCGATGCGGCGACCCATCTCGGGAGCGATACCCGACCACATCTTGCAGGAACGGTTGACGTGCACCAGGCCGCCGTCGACCTTACCGTCCAGGCACAGCTGCTTGCGCAGCTCAACAGCGCGCTCCAGGTTGATGGCGTTGGGCACCTCGGCGTAGGCGCGCATCATCTCGTCGGTGTTGCCGTAGGTAAAGGCAAACGACGGACCGTAGACGCAGGCAGTTACGTTGGTGCCGGCATTCTTCAGCGTGGAGTAGGTCACGCGCAGATACGGCCAGGTGGCAATGCCTTCAAACATGATGCGGTTCTTCTCTTCCACCTTGAACGTGGAGGTGTGGTTTTTGACAGCCTCTTTGTACTCCTCCACCAGCGCGGTGAACGCCTCGAGGCTTTCTTTCTTGCCGCGCGCCATAGTGGCAACCGCCATGTGGTTGAACAGGTCGTAGCCCTTAAGCGGCGAGGGCTTGTAGTTCATGTAGGTAGTGGCCTCAAGCCATTTCTCGCCTACCGCATTGGAGATCTCGCACACCTCGGCGAAGCGCTTCTCGTCCCATGTTTTGCCGGTGATCTCGCACAACTGCTCGATAGCGGCATCGAACTGGCCGCGCATATACGCAATGCGCTTGGCGTCGGCACTGTACTTGTCGTTGAACGGCACGTCAATCATGATCAGCGGAATGTCCAGCTCGTGTGCCAAGTTCTCGTACCAGTTCATCATGCAGTTGCAGATGTTGTTGCAGCACAGCACGAAGTCGGGCAGCGGCATATCGCGCTCGCCGTTGGGGCACTTGCCCAAATCGGCATAGGCAAGGCTGATGCGCGCATAGGCGCAGAGGTCGTTGGAATAGCCCAGCTCGCCCTCTGCGTGTTCGCACATCGCAAGGCCGGCGCCTTTGGCCGAGATGGCGGCAGCCTGGCTTTCGGGATATACCACGTGCAGCCCCAGCGTCTCGGGAATCTCTTGCGGGAAGTTGGACGAGATCCAACCCACCTTCTCGCCGCGCGCCTTCGCGGCAAGCGCGTCTTCGTACACGCTGTCGGCGATCTTGGCAAGCCACTTGCCCGCCGGCAGCTTCTCAGCGGTTTCTTCAGCCATGTAATCCCCCTCTTGAGATTGTTGGATACGGCTAGAAATAATAACTTCCAAGTTGAACGAAAGCTCGCAGGTTGAGCATAAGCCAGCGAGGGCGCCTGGGGTGCCTGGAATTCGCGGGATCGCGAAGGCGCCGCGTACTTTGGTACGCAAGCCTTCGGGATCGCGCGAAGGCCGGGTGCCCCAGGCGGCCGCAGCGTCGGCACGTTCCGCCGTTCGTCAGAACGGCGGAACTAGTTACTTGCGTTCTCCCTGGGTGACGACGCCCTCGTCTTCCATGGCCTTGATTTCCTCGGGCGTGTAGCCTAGGTCTGCCAATACGTCTTCGGAGTCCTCGCCGATAAGCGGGGCCTTCTCGTAGGGCGGCAGCGGCGTCTCTTCAAAGGTAATGGGCACGCGCACCAGCGCCTTCGGGCCGCGCGGGTAGTCCATCTTGTAGAACACGTCGTTTGCCCATGCCTGCTCGTCATCGACGATTTCGGCGTAGGTCTTGCACAGCGCATAAGGAATGTCCAGCTCGGTGAGAATGGGCTCCCACTCTTCCACGGTCTTCTGCTTGAAGCCGTTCTGGATGATGTCGTAGAGCTCGCCTTGACGATGCTGTTCAAGCATCTTCTTCTGGTCGCTGAACACCGGATCGTCGATGAGGTCTTCACGGCCGATGGCCTGCATGATCTTCGGGAAGTAAATGGCGTAGTTCGGGCCCATTACCTGGAAGAAGCGGCCGTCTTTCGTCTCCACGGCGGGCTGGTAGGGCAGCTGGTTGTCGCGACGGTCGAACGGGAACACCTGACCTCCGAACTCGGTGCCGTACTGAGCCGCCTGGATGGAGAAGCCCTGAACCCAGATGGCGGTATGCAACAGATTGGTGGTGACTTTCTCGCCTTTGCCGGTGCGAGCCTGGCGGTACAGAGCGCCCAGTACGCCAGCGGTCAAAGCGAGCGCACCCTGATGGTCGCCCAGCGCCGGAATCAGGTTGGTGGGAACGGTGCCGCGCTGGAACAGCGAGCCCGCCCAGCCAGACCGCGCGAAGAACGCCGTGAAGTCGAACCCGGGCAGATCTTTGTCGGGGCCTTTTTCGCCAAAGCCGGTAAGGCTTGCATACACCAAGCGGGGGAAGCGCTCTTTCAAATCCTCGTAGGTGAGATGCTTGCGCTCAAGCGCCTGCGGGCGCCAGTTGGTCAGCAGAACGTCGGCGTCTTCCAAAAGCTTGAACAAGACCTCGATGCCCTTCTCGGTGCGGAGGTCAACCACGATGCCCTTTTTGTTGGCATTCTCCAAATCGATCGTAATATCCTCATGAGAATCGCTCGGACGTCCTTCATTTGCCGCGGTGTAGCGCAAATTGTCGCCCTTCGCTGTTTCGATCTTGATGACCTCGGCACCCATGTCTGCCAAAATGCGGCCGACAGCGGGCACGGCGATGAACGTCGCCAGCTCGATGACCTTGACGCCCTCCAGGGGACGCGCGATATCTGCCATGTTTCCTCCTTCTTGTGCGTGTCGTTGTCGGACGGACTCCGAAGATGCGCCGCGTTAGACAAAGCAGCCGCGCGCCGCAACGTGAAATCCGCAATTCGACCTAAGATTATTGTGCGAACTCCATCCGCCTTTGTCATTGGACAAAAGCACAATACGTCTATCGCTAAGCACAAAAACGGCAGCAGAACTCCGTTGCCAGTGAACGCCATGCCAAACTTGTTCGCCACACTGCAAAGGCACGCTCTTCGTCGGCAGCAAAATAATAGGCGGTTTTGCCATCTGCCTAGTTCCATCAGCCTCAAAAACTAAATCGTTTAGTCGCAACCTCTTCTCTCTCCAGAACCATTTTAGATAGAATGAAGGTATATCTAGAATCAGAGAAAGGCACTGTTATGGCGAAGCGAGACACGCGTCAGCTGATAGCCGACGCCTTTGTAGATGCCGTACGGAAAACGTCGCTTTCGCGCGTGCGCATTGCCGATCTCATCGAACAGCTCGGCATCAATCGGAACACCTACTACTACCACTTCTCCAGCAAACACGAAACGGCGCTTTGGGTGTTTCGCCGAGCCCTCCACGATCAGCTGTGCGAGCTCTTGCCGAAAGAGCAGCTTGTCAGCATGCCTTTCAGCAAGCGAATCCCGCAGGAACTTGCGCTGTACTCCCATATTGAAATTGGCGCGCGCACCCTTGATGCCAGCCTGTTCATGAAAGGGCTGTTGCAGTGCGTTGCATCTGACCCTACGTTTTACCGCAAGCTGTTCACGGTCATGGAACCCGAGTTCGTGGGCACGGTAGAGCGCATGTACTACCCCCTGCTCGTCGACGACATAACGTTCATCCTTGATGGGCGCTACATGCCAAAAGAAACCCTTGCCCTGGTTGCCACCTTAAGTGTGCGCAGCTTGGTGGGAACGGTCGAGTTTTTCCTTCAAAACCCCAGTATGCAGAAAAGCCTGCTCGACGAGCGCGTTAACCCCTTTGTCAACGCACTGCAAGAATCGCTGTTCGAAATCATCCAGGCGCACCCCATCAACCGGTACGCACAGAGAGCGCGATAGCCTTAGAGCTCCTTTGCCAAATAGGTGGCAAGCATCCGCCTCGTCTCTTCGGCCGAGGCAGGCTCCTCGTAGAACACATGCTGCATGGAGCGCGTGCGCACCAGCGCCGTCACGGAAGACGAGGCAACCAGCGCCTCGTAATTCGGAGTGTGGTCGCTCATCAAGCGGCGATCCGGATGCGCCTCGAGATAGGATCCCACCGCCTCGGTAACCGCCTTCTGCACGTTGAGCAAATCGCGCTGCCCGCGAAAGAACAACTGCGGCATCTTGCACAGCGCCTGCCTTCTCAACTCGGCCAGGCCGTCCCCTTCGCGCACCATGTAATCGGCGCTGATCATGTTCACCAGCACATCCAGGTAACACATCTCGCTGTGCGCCTCCATCATCGCCACCAGCTGGTCAGCTTCGGGGAAGTCGGCCATGCGGCCGGAGATCACCGCAGCCTTGGAGGGAAAGTAGTTGAAGAACGTCTTTTTGGATACTTCGGCGCGCTCGCAGATATCTTCGACGGTGGTGCCGTCGTAGCCGCGCTCCAGCACCAATTCGAGCGCCGCCCGCTCAATGGCCAACCGAGCCTTGATCTTCTTGCGCTCTCGCAGGCCAATTGTCTCCGAACCGTCCACGATAGGATGCCCCCTTCAGCCGCGCGCCCTCGTAAGCCGAACGCGTTTTGAATTGTGCCGTTTACGTGACTTTAGCACACATTCATACACTTGGGGTTCACATCTACCAAACTTCTTTTTATACTCGGTGCAACAAATTGATTTGAGGGAAAGCGCTCGCAGCCTACCTGCCTCCCATCAGCCTTCGCGACGGGCGGCGCTTGAGGCGGCTGCGAGCGCTTCCCTGCGCTTCGGACAGGGGGAACTATGGCGTTAGGATTAACGAAACAGCAGACCGTGATGCTAGTCATCATGGTCTTCGGCACGTTTGTCACCGTGCTCAACCAGACGGTGGTAACTCCTGCGCAGCCGTCCATCATGACGGAAATGGCTATCGACGCCTCAACGGTTCAGTGGCTCACCACCGGGTTTACCCTGGTCAACGCCATCATGATCCCCGTTACGGCGTACCTAACCGACAAGCATTCAACGAAGGTGCTCTACATCATCTCTATGGGCATTTTCGCCATCGGCAGCCTTTTGGCGGGCATCGCCCCCAACTTCCCTGTCTTGCTTGTTGGCCGCCTGCTACAAGCGGCAGGCGCCGGCATCCTCATGCCCATGGTAATGACGGTGCTCATGCTCACCTTCCCTGTCGAGCGCCGTGGGTCGGCCATGGGCATCTTCGGTGTCGTAATTGCGTTTGCGCCCGCTATCGGCCCAAGCGTCGCCGGCCTGGTGATCGACAGCTTTGGCTGGCGCATCCTGTTCTACGCAATCGCCCTGCTCATTGCCATAGTGATCCTTATCAGCTTCTTCGCCCTCAAAAAAGCGGAGCCCCTGAACCCAAGCGCTCATCTGGACAAGCTGTCGGTTGTGCTGTCCACGATCGGGTTCGGCGCCCTGCTCTATGGCTTCTCCACCATCGGATCGGTAGGAATCAATCTCTTTGACGGCGCCATCACCCTTGTGGGCGTTGTCGTTCTGATCTTGTTCTTCCGCCGCCAGGTCAAAATGGAGCAGCCTATGCTCAACGTTCGCGTGCTGAAAAACCGCCGCTTCCTCATCGGCACGGTAATCGGCATGATCGTGCAGGCTTCGCTCCTTGCCGCAGGCGTCTTGATGCCTATCTATCTGCAAAGCTATATGGGCTACTCGGCAACCGTTTCCGGCCTGGTGCTTATGCCGGGCGCCATCCTCATGGGCATCATGAACCCCTTCGCAGGGCGCCTGTTCGACAAATACGGCCCGCGCGTGCTGAGCATCGTCGGCCTTATCATTCTGACGATTTCCACTCTGGGGTTCGCCACCCTCTCCAGCTCTACCGACGTGGTATGGCTCACCATCATCTACACGATTCGCATGTTCTCGCTTTCGCTGGTGAACATGCCCATCACCACGTGGGCGATGAACGCGCTTGACAACAAGGTGCTTAACCACGGCACCTCGGTGAACAACACCTTGCGTCAGGTTTCCGGTTCCCTGGGCACCGCCTTGTTGGTTTCTGTTGACATGTTCGTTTCCAGCACGGCATCTGGCTCGATGGCACCCGTCGAAGCGGGGATTCTGGGCATCAACGCCGCCTTTATGACCGCCGTGGTTCTTTCGGCAATCGCGCTTTTGCTCACCATCCTGTTCGTAAAGAACACGCCTAAGAAGGCAGAAGAGGTTGACCCCGACAACCAGCAGCGCACTATGATCGAAAAGATCATGAAGCGCGACGTTTACAGTCTCTCCCCCGACGCTACCGTTGTTGACGCAATGAAGTTCTTCGTTGACCATGGCATCAGCGGCGCTCCGGTGGTGGATGCGGAAGGCAAGGCCGTGGGCTTTGTGTCTGACGGCGACATCATGAGGCTCCTTTCGACGCAGTCCAACTCCTACATGGACCCGGTTGTCATGATCATGCAGATGGGCGTTGACGAAGAGACCTACGACCAGAAGCTTTCCAACCTCATGAAGATGAACATTCGCGACATTGGCACCAAGGGGGTCATCGGCATCGATCTCTACACTACGCTGCCGCAGGTTTGCCGCATTCTGAGTAAAAACCACCTCAAGAAGGTGCCGGTGCTGCACGAAGGAAAGATCGTCGGTGTTATCAATCGCTCAGACATCACCTTGTACTCCATGAAAACCTATCTTGAAGGGCGTGACGACGAAGACCTCGACCGCGAGATCAGAATCGACGCTGCGAAGATGCAGGCTGAGAAGGAGCAGCGAGCGCTTGAAGAGCAACGCTAGGGCAAGCGCTCAACATGGAGAGCGCCGCTAGAGCAAACGCTTGAAGAGCAACGCCAAGCCAATCGCCAGACAACGAAAACGTAACAAGCGCCCGTTTCGATGAGACGGGCGCTTTCTTTTTGCCACTAAATTTGTTACTTTTCAAGCATCATTTAAAGCTTTATTTAAGCCCTGAAAGGATGATCCGCCATGAAAGCCCTGCCGAAACGAACCGTCGCCCTTGCAGGAATGTGCGCTCTTGCATTTTCGGGAGCTTTACTTGCAGGCTGCTCCTCCTCCAACACCGACCAGCAGATACTCGACAAGCTCAACCAGGTAGAGACCGAACTCGACGAGCTGAAGGAAAACCAGTCCGGAAGCACCGACGCCTCCGGCGCGGCAGACAGCGCGTCCGGCACAGCAGCCGACCAGAACGCTTCCTCTGCCAACGGGGCGTCGCAAGGCACTGCCGCTTCGAGTGCCGATATGGAAGCCGCCATCGCGGATTTCGAAACGCGTGCCGCCGAAGCCGTCTCAACCGCCGATGCGGTAGCGGTTCCCCAAAATTCCAACGACCGCGTCCAGGCGTACTTCGACGCAAAAGCGCCGCTTGAGACGCTTGAACATGAAAGCGATTCGCTCGAAGACCAAGCCGAGGCGCTCTACCGTCAAGGAGCCATCGACCAGACCACCTTCTGGCAATACGATCAGCGCATAAGCGCGGCGGAAGATTCGCTCGACAACGCAGCAGACCGTCTCGAGCAGCGTATGGGCGTAGACGACTAGCGCAGGCATGAGCCGAATAGCGCGAAAAGGCTTTCTTTTCGCGCTATTTTTATGCCCGCGCCCCAGTGATCATCTCTCGCGCATGCGCAAGGGACGCCTCGGTTGCATCTCCAGACAGCATGCGCGCTATCTCGGCGGGACGCTCTTCGTCGCTCAGACGTTGGAGCTTCGTCTCGGGAATGACGTCGCCTCCCTCGACCTTGCGCACTGCATAGTGAGCTTCGCCGCGCACCGCAACTTGCGCAAGGTGCGTCACCACCAGCACCTGATGGGTTTGCGCCAGGTCCGCCAGCACCTCGGCAAGCGCGTTGGCGGTGGATCCGCCCACGCCCGCATCCACTTCGTCGAACACCAAGGTGTCAACATCATCCGATTGTCCCAGCACCACTTTGACAGCAAGCATGACGCGGCTAATCTCGCCGCCCGAAGCAATGCGGGCCAAGGGTCGCGCTTGCATTCCGGCGCCAGGACGGAACAAAAACTCAATCGCCTGAGAGCCCGACCTCGTCCACGATTCGCGCGGCAAATCCTGCAATTCGCACACAAGCTGCGCCGAACCCATTTCAAGACGCGCCATCTGAGCACTCACCGCATTGGCAAACCGCGGCGCCGCCTTCTCTCGTGCGAGCGCCAAAGAAGCTGCGGCATCCGCCAAAGCCGCCTCCGCCTCGTCAACCGTGCGCTGAGCCTCCGCTTCCCGCTCGGCCGCATCGTCAACCAGCGATACAAGCTCCGCCGCCTCTTCTCGCTTGGCCAGCACGTCTTCCATTCGCGGGCCGTATGAACGCATGAGGCCCTGCATCGCCGCAATACGCTCCTGTTTTTCGGCAAGCAGCTCGGGGTCGAACTCCACCCCGTCTCGATAGTCGCGCGCCTCGCGTGCGACGTCTTCCAGCACATAACCCGCTTCACGCAGCGAGCCAACATAGGCGTCAAGAGAGGCGTCGAAACGCGCCGCCCCCTCAAGTGCGGAAATAGCGCCGCCGAGCAAATCGAGCGCTCCTCCATCGCCCGACAGCGCTGCGTGTGCCGCATCGGTCGCCGTCGCCAGCGCTTCGGCATGCTCGGAACGCGACAGCTCCGCCGAAAGCTCATCGTATTCGCCAGGTTGCGGGGAAACCGCGTCGATTTGCCGAAGCGTGAACCGAGCCTCGTCGAGCCGCGCAGACGAAGCCTCCCCCGCAGCCTTCACGCGCTTCAGCTCCGACGCCGCCTCCTTTGCCGCATCATAGGCTTGCTGGTAGGAATGAAATACCTCGTCGACCTCTGCTCCCATCCATGCATCCAACATGCGCAAATGCTCAGCAGGCTTCATCAAGCGCTGGTGCTCGTGCTGGCCGCACAAATCGATAGAAGGCGCAACGGCTCGCGTCAGCTCCCCCACACTGGCCATTTCCCCGTCAAGCGTTACGCGCGAGCGCCCCTCGGCGTTCACCCTCCGCATGGCAACCAGCTCTCGTTCTCCGTCGGAAGCAGAGACGGCTTCTCCCCCGTTGCCCTCGGCAGCAGAGGAGGCACCCTTGCTCTGGTCGGCGGCATCCTCGCCCCCGGTAGCAGCAGCGGCATTGCCGCCGCCAAAATAAAAGCGTCCCGACACGCGCAAAGCTTCCGCACCTTCACGCACCATCGATTTGTCGGCACGCTCGCCCATGATCAGCTTCAACGCCGAAAGCAGCGCCGTCTTTCCTGCGCCCGTCTCGCCGGTAAGCACGGTTAGCCCGCGAGCAGGAACAAGCGATGCTTCGCGAATGAGCGCAAGATTCTCAACTTGAATTTCGTCAATCATGCGGCAAGTCCGTTCTGCGCGAAGGTCCAAACGTATAGGCTCAAGTATACGCGAGCTAGCGCAAGGCGGTTTCCCACTCCGCTTCCTTAAACCCAACCAACACAAAGCCCTCGCCCACCACGATAGGACGCTTAACGAGCATGCCGTCGGTTGCCAGAAGCTCAAACGCCTCGGAGTCGGTCATGCCGGCGTCAAGCTGGGCCTTTACGCCCAGGGCGCGATACTTCTGCCCCGACGTGTTGAAGAAGCGGCGCACCGGCAAGCCGCTCATCTCCTGCCATTGCGCCAACTCTTCGGCAGTGGGGTTTTCCTCGACGATGTGACGATCCTCGTAATCAATTCCCCGCGCATCCAGCCACGCTTTCGCCTTCTTGCAGGTGGAGCATTTCGGATACTCGACAAACAGAACGCGTGCCATGATTATGCCTTCCTTTCTCGATGCCCAACTAGATTCAATGCCCAACCGAACCCGATGTCCGGCTGAGCCCGATGCCTAACCGAACTCGATGCCCAGCCGAACTCGATGCCCAGCTGAATTCGATGTCCAACTGAGTTCGATGCCCAGTTGAGCCCGATGCTCAACTAGGTTTCGGACGCTTGACGGCAACCGGAAGCCCAACGGACACCCGAAGCAGTGGATGACCGCGATAGATTCCGTGAGCCGCCCGTTCCCATACGCCCGCACCGGCGGCAGTGCGCGTTCACGCACTTGCTACTATACCTAAAGAATCCCTTGACAGGATCAACTAGCCTGTTTATAGTGTGCATATCGGGTATATACACTGTTTACAGTTATATCCCGTCGGCAGGCAACGCGAGCCCGCCTTGGCACCGAGCAGGACGCTGCGACGTGCCCGAACCGCTCGGGACGCCAAACGGTTCACCATTTGCTAGCAAAACGTCACGACAAAAGACGCACGAAAGCTACTGCATTTTGGAAGGAAGGCACCGCAAACCCCACATCCCAAAGGAGTCCTTTTGGACATTATCATTTCCAACGCAAGCGACAAGCCCATTTACGAGCAAATTGTCGTGCAAATGAAAGACCTGATCCTTTCGGGCGAGCTCGAAGAAGGCCAGCAGCTCCCCTCTATTAGGGCTCTGGCAAGCGACTTGCGCATAAGCGTCATAACCACCAAGCGAGCATACGCAGAACTCGAAACCCAAGGCTTTATCGAAACCGTGCAAGGGAAAGGCAGCTTCGTTGCAGGAGGCAACGTCGAGCTCCTTCGCGAGGAGCGATTGCGCCGCATCGAAGAGCTGCTGGAGAACGCGGTGCAGGAAGCGCGCCGCACGGGCATCGAGCTTCAGGAACTGCATTCCATGCTCGACGTGATGGCAGAGGGATAACCCCCGCCAACACGGAACCCGCCGCCCTGCGCCAGCAAGAGCGCAGGCGCAATCTACCATCCCGCTTGCCGTCGAGGCGGCAAGCTGAGCGAAAGAGAATCGCCATGACCAACCTCATCACCGTGAGCAACCTGGTGAAACGATACAACGGAACCGCCGTGCTCGACGGCGTATCCCTCAGCGTGCCCGCCGGCTGCGTTACCGGGTTCATCGGCGCCAACGGCGCTGGCAAAACCACCACCATCCGAATGATTATGGGGCTTTCGAAGCCCGACGCAGGAGACGTGGTTCTGCTAGGCGAACCGTTCGGCCCCAACGCCGACGACGCAACCGCGCGCCGCATCAAAAGCCGCATCGGCGTGGTGTTCGACACCTGCCCGTTCGTGGGCGACCTGCCCGTGAAGACCGCCGGCGCCCTGATGCGCGCCGCATTCCCCGAAAGCTGGCGCCAGGGCATTTTTGAAGATCTGCTCAAACAGTTCGATCTCGACCCCAAAAAACGCGTCAAGGATCTTTCACGCGGCATGGGAATGAAGTTGCAGCTGGCTTGCGCGCTTGCCCACGACCCCGACCTCCTGGTGCTCGACGAAGCTACAGCAGGGCTTGACCCTCTGGCACGTGACGAAATCCTCGATTTGCTGCGCAACTTCATGGCAAGCGAGCAGCGCGGCATCCTCATCTCCAGCCACATCACCACCGACCTGGAAAAGATTGCCGACCGTGTGGTGTGCATCGACAAGGGACGCATCGCGTTCGACGTGGAAAAAGACGAGATAACCGACCTGGCGGGCGTCGCCCACTGCCGCACGGCGGAGTTCGAGCGAGTGCGGGAAAGCGATCTGTTCGCGGGCGCCGCTCCGAAAAACCTGCGTCGCGCGATGAGCGTGGACGTGCTCGTGCCCGACCGCTTCGGGTTCGCCAAGCGCTTTCCCAATATCGCCTGCGACCGCGCTACCATCGACGACTATCTCCAGCTCATGCTTGAGGGATAGTCATCCGAATGAGGCGTCTTGCCTTGCCGAGCCCTCGCGCCCGGCTATTGCCTTGCCGAACCCTCGCACCCGGCCATCCTCCCACGGTGCCCGTCACGGCAATGCGCCGTCGCAATGTCAATCGTGTCTGCCCCCTTATCACACCTCTACCGTAAGGAGTTCTCATGAAAGCCGCGTTTCTCTGCGAGTTCACCACTATCCGAAGCACGTTCGCGCAGCTGGCGATCATCTACCTGATCATCGGCGTTGTTTTGGGCGTCGCCATGGAAAGCCTCGTGGCGCTTACCGCCTGCATCGGCGCCATGACGCCGTTTTTGATCATATTCACGCTGGCGGGCTATGACGCCACTAACGGATGGGAGCGTTTCCGCGCATGCCTGCCCGTTTCGCGCGGCGCCATCGTTGCAAGCCGTTATGCCATCGTGCTGGTTGCCACGTTGGCGATGATCGCACTCTCGTGCATCCTCGCGCTAGCGCTTGGCGCCCTGGCTCCGATGCTGCCTTTGTCCGCCTCCACCGCCGAGAGCCTCGCCGAGCAGGCCGACCTGTCGCTGCTGCTGATCTCGGGACTGGGCGGCAGCGGAATCGTCTTGCTGGTTTCTGCACTGGTGCTTCCTTTCCTCATTCGCTTCGGCATGAACAAGGCAATGCGCATTGTCCCTGTAGTGGTGATGCTGGCGATCCTTCTGGCAATCGCGTCGTTCTCGCAACTTGCGGAGCTGGGAGCCGTCGCGCAGCTGCTGCACGACACCGTCGAAAACCCCGCCAGCCAACCTCTCGTAATCGCCGGAACCGTGGTCGCCGTGCTCGCAATCTACGTGATCAGCTTTCTGGCAGCCGTGCGTCTCTACCGCTCCAAGGAGCTGTAGCGAAGTGCTGTAATTGTGGGCAATGGCTACCTTTGCGCCCTTTGCCCACAAGCAGTTTTGCTACGATGCTTCCATGACTAGGCAACGCGGCACACATAGGCCAACCCGCCGCACAACAAGCAGGCCTTCCCACACCTCACGCACCTCATCACGTGAGCGCAGGCCGCTCAAGCTGCCTGCCTTCCTCGGCGCGCTTCTCCTTGTCGCGTGCGTTATTGGGCTTGGCTCTTCCTTCTGCACCTCTGAAGCTCAACGCGCTACCCCCTACGCCAGCCCCTACAGCTGGTCAAACCTCCAATGGAACGGCGATCGTCTCTCCTATGTTCAAGACGGAAACGTTGTCTCAAGACTCGGCATCGACGTCTCCGACCATCAAGGCGCCATCGACTGGAGCGCTGTTGCTCAAGACGGCATAGACTTCGCCATCATCCGTTTGGGAAACCGCGGCTACACCGAAGGCGCCATCGCCCTCGATGAAACCTATTCCTACAATATCGACGCCGCTCAAAGTGCCGGACTCGATGTGGGCGTATACTTCTTCTCGCAAGCCATCACCCCCGATGAAGCGCGCGAAGAGGCGAGTTTCGTACTAGAGCACCTTGCGGGAAGAACCCTTCAGATGCCGGTCGTGTTCGACCACGAACCGGTAACCAGCGCCTCTGGCCGCGCCAACGATATCGAGGGGGATGCGCTCGTCGCCTGCACAACCGCGTTCTGCGAAACAATAGAAGCGGCGGGCTATGACACGATGGTCTACGGCAACCAGCAAGACATAGAGCGCATTACGACAATCGACGGCACTGCAGGAGCAGCCACCGCGCTCGCACAGGAAATTGGCGAACGCGCCGTCTGGTTTGCCGAGTACGATGTGACAGAACCCTCCGCTGCATTCGATTTCGAGATTTGGCAGTACACCAACGCAGGCGTCGTCAACGGCATCGATACGCAGGTCGATCTCAACATCCAGCTCGTTGCACAGTAGCAGCACCGACCCCGCACCCTCGCCTGAGCGGCACCCCACCCGAGCCTGCACATTCGCCAGAATCCACGCACTCGCCGGAGCCCGCACACTCGCTGGAGTCTATCTCCCCACAGGGGGCGGAGCCCCACCGGAGCCTGCATCCTCGCCGGAATCCGCACTCTCACGGGAGCCTGCTTCCTCGCAACGAACGCAGAACCGCGCAGTAAATCGCTCTAAATCGAAGGTTTTTCCATTTTGGAGCAAGAAACGTTCGATTTAGGGCGATCCTAACCCTAACGAACGCTCTCCTGGTACGCCCATACAGAGTTGTCCTTATTTCACTATGGCGTTCACCAGCTAAAACATTTACCCTTCTTCAAGCCTTCTCTTCCGCCGATGTCGCAATCGCTCTCTATCGTCGGTTTTTGACAAAGACTGGCAATAATCGACGGTAGAGAGCGACGTTGACCATATACCACCCCTTTGATAGATTGAGCGTCGTTTGACTTCGCACACCGTCTTCAATCGCCCGCAAAGGACTGCCATGACCGCTCCCGACGCCAACGACGCCACCCCCGCCAGCACCCCTGGAGCCGCCTCCACCTCCTCCGACGAAGCTGCCTCCGATGCCGGCGCAAACAACGACGCCCGCACCCCCGAAGCTGAGCGCAGCGGCACTGAGGCGGAGCGTGGCGCCCGCGATGTCGAGCGCGTCGCCCCCGAGTCCGAGTGTGGCGCCCGCGCTCCCGAAGCTGCGCTCAGCGCCGCCGGACGTCCCCTGCCTAAGCGCTGGTTTGCCATAATCGTAACAATCTGGGCTGGTCAGGCTGTGTCCATGATCACAAGCTACGCGGCAGGCTATGCCGCCATCTGGTACGTTACCGAAACGACGGGAAGCGCGCTGGCACTCTCCCTCATGACCATATTCGCAATGCTACCCACCGGGTTGCTCTCCCCCTTCGGCGGCGTCATAGCCGACCGCTTCAACCGCAAGGCCGTCATGATCGTGTCGGATCTTGGCGTGGGCGTCGTGTCGCTCGCCCTTGGCTTTCTGCTGCTGGTCGGAGACATCTCTTTCGCGCTCATTGCTCTTTTCGCCGCCGCTCGCAGCATCGGCCAGGCATTCCACAGCCCCGCAATGATGGCAACGCTTCCGCTGCTCGTGCCAAGCAAGCACCTTATGCGCATCAACACGCTCGACCAGTTGCTGATGTCCATTGTCTCCATTGGCGCTCCGGCGTTCGGCATCTTGCTCTACACCACCATCGGGTTCCATTCGGTTATGTTCCTCGACTTTTTCGGCGCGCTCTGCGCGGTGGCCGGCTTGGCGCTGGCAAAGATTCCGACAGTGCGCGACGAAGAGGCGGCCAACCAGCATGTGTTTGCCAACCTGCGTGACGGCTGGCGCGCGCTTTCCGCCAAGCGCGGCTTGCTTATGGTGATGGCGGCCGTAACCATCGGCACCATGATTTTTTCTCCCCTGTCTGCCGTGTATCCGCTTATGACCTATAGCTATTTCGGAGGTGATGGATTCATGGCGTCCATTACCGAGGCGGCTTGGGGAATAGGCATGATCGTAGGTTCGGGCATCATCATGGTGTGGGGCGGCGGCAAGCGCCTAGCTCTGCTGATGGTGGTTGCGTGCATCCTCACGGGTGCGATCACCGTGGCCTGCGGGCTTTTGCCGCCAACGGCATTCCCCGTGTTCGCTACGTTGTGCGGCTTGATGGCAATTCCCTGTTCGTGGTTCAACGCTCCCACCATGACGCTTGCGCAACGCAATGTGCCCGAAGAGAAGCTCGGGCGCGTCATGGGCCTCATGACGGCGGGATTCGGCTTGGCGTCTCCTATCGGCGTCGCGCTTGGGGGCGCACTCGCAGAGGGAATTGGCGTTGCGCCTTTCTTCGTTGTTGACGGGCTGCTGTGCATCGTCTTGGGTGCCGTGATGTATCTCCCGAAGGAAATCCGCGCGCTGGATAAGGCCGAATAGCGTCCCGAAAACCTACGACCTGCAGCTTGAGACCCGCGTCGCGGCCACGACCTGCGGCTTGCCGCCGCGGCTGCCGCCCGCCACCGACTGCCTGCAACCCGCAACCTGCGACCTGAGCCCTGCTCCTACGACCTGCGGCTTCCCCCATACGCCGCGTGCTTGCGGTTTCCGTATGCGCTTCCCTTGCGCGCGGTGCGCTTCAAGTCTTTCAGCACGTCCTCTTCCGACGACCCTTCCACGCTCGCACGCAGCTTCACCACCTGATCGCGCAGGCGCGCAGCTTCTTCGAAGTCCATATCGCGCGACGCTGCCGCCATGTCGTCTTCCATCGAAGAAATGATGCGCAGCACCTCTTCTCGCGAGAGTTCGGCAAGCTCTTTGTTCACCTGCTCGGCAGTGGTGTTGCCCACCTCGTCGGTGACATACCCCATGATGTCGTTGATTGCTTTTCGAATAGTCTGCGGCTCGATGCCATGCTCTTCGTTGTAGGCCATCTGAATCTCGCGGCGGCGGCGCGTTTCCGTAATCGCACGATCCATCGAGTCGGTAATCTTGTCGGCGTACATGATCACCTGCCCACTCACGTTGCGCGCGGCACGCCCGATGGTCTGGATGAGGCTTCGGTGGTTGCGCAGGAAGCCCTCCTTGTCGGCGTCGAGAATTGCCACCAGGCTCACTTCGGGCAGGTCGAGCCCTTCGCGCAGCAAGTTAATGCCCACCAACACGTCGAACTCCCCGCGGCGTAGGTCGGACAGAATCTCCACGCGCTCGAGCGTGGCGATGTCAGAATGCATGTAGCGCGCACGAACTCCCTGGTCAAGCAGGTGGTCGGTAAGGTCTTCCGCCATCTTTTTCGTCAGCGTGGTAATGAGCACGCGCTCGTCGCGAGCAGCGCGCTCCTTCGCCTCGTCGATGATGTCGTCAATCTGACTGGCGCTCGTTCGCACGATGATTTCAGGGTCGAGCAAGCCGGTGGGTCGAATGATCTGCTCGACCTGCTGCTGGCTCACCTTTTCCTCGTAGTCGCCCGGCGTTGCCGACACGTAAATGAACTGTGGTACGCGCTCTTCAAACTCGTCGAAACGCAGCGGACGGTTGTCCAGGCAGCTTGGCAGGCGGAACCCGTGCTCTGCCAGCGTGACCTTACGCGAGCGGTCGCCCTCGTGCATGCCGCGAATCTGCGGCACGGTCACATGGCTTTCGTCGATAATGCACAAAAAGTCGTCGGGGAAATAGTCGATAAGCGTGTAGGGGGGCTCGCCCGGCTCGCGTCCGTCCAAATGGCGCGAGTAGTTCTCGATGCCGCTGCAAAAGCCCATCGTCTCCAGCATTTCCAAATCGTAGTTGACGCGCATCTCAAGCCGCTGGGCCTCCAGCAGCTTCCCCTCGGCCTTGAACTGCTGCAAGCGCTCGCGCAGCTCTTCGCGGATGGTCTTAAGCGCATGGTCCATCTTGGGACGCGCCGTCACGTAGTGCGAAGCGGGCCAGATGGGCAGCGCCTCGTAGGTTCCCACCACTTCGCCGGTTACGTTGTTGATCTCGGCGATTTCCTCAATCTCGTCGCCCCAGAACTCCACACGGATGGGATTGTCGGCGTAGGGCGGGAACACATCGAGCGAGTCGCCACGCACGCGAAACGTGCCGCGCTTGAGCTCGTAGTCGTTGCGGTCGTACTGAATGTCGATAAGGTCGTGAATGATATCGTCGCGGTCGGCCTCTTTCTGCTTGTCCAAAAACACCGCCAGCCCCGCATAGTCCATAGGGCTGCCGATGCCGTAGATGCAGCTCACCGAAGCCACCACCACGCAATCGCGCCGCGAGAGCAGTGCCGAGGTGGCAGCGTGACGCAGCTTTTCCACCTCTTCGTTGATAGAGGCGTCTTTTTCGATGAACGTATCGGAGGAGGGGACATAGGCCTCGGGCTGGTAGTAGTCGTAGTAGGACACGAAGTAGACCACCGAATTGTTCGGGAAGAACTCGCGCAGCTCGCTTGCCAACTGAGCAGCGAGCGTTTTGTTGGGAGCCATCACCAACGTGGGCTTTTGCACAGCTTCAATGGTTTTTGCCATGGTGAACGTCTTGCCCGATCCGGTCACGCCCAAAAGCGTCTGGTAGCGCAGACCCCGCCGGACGCCGTCGGCCAGCTTTTCGACGGCCTGAGGCTGATCGCCCGCCATCTCATAGGGCGCCACCACTTCAAACGGCGTGTTTGCCAGGCGAACTTCAGGAAGCTTGCCCTCCATCGCCATGCCTTCAAGGTTGGAAAGATGAGCCATCATTCGTCTCGATTCACTTGGAGCTGGTTCAAGGCAGCCCGTGCGCATCTGCTGCAGCGCCTATGCCGAGGGCAGCCGATCGTTGTTGACAACACTATAGAACAGATCGGCAAGCTGCGCCGGATCGCGCGTTTGCCCCAACGCCCACATAGTCTTTGCGACAAGCGCCTCGGTGGACATGTCTCCGCCGTGCAGGATGCCGGGATGGTTCGCATAGTCGCGCCCGACCTCATACACGCCCAGATCAAGCCCTTCCTCGGGCACCTGCGTGGTAAGCACGAGCGTGCGACCCGAACGCGTCCAGTCGAAGATGGCGCGCTTATAGGACGCGTCGTTGTACTCGGGAATGCCGCCGATGCCGAACGTCTCCACGATCACGGCGTCGTAGCTACCCGCCAGCACATCGAAGATGGACGGATCCATCTCGGGCGTGAGCTTGAGCACGAACACCCGCTCGTTGAGAACGTCGTAGAAACGCGGGCTATCTCCTCCCCTTAGAGGACGACCCGCGCGAATGATGCGGTTATTTCGAATAAGCGCCACCGTAGGGAAGTTTAGACTGATGAATGCGTTGTCGCTCATAGTGCGCTGCTTGCGGGCGCGTGTTCCGGCAATAACCTGGCCGCCAAACACCACCGACACGTCGCGGGAATAGTCGTCGGCGGCATAGAGCAGGCTTTGGTACAGGTTGAGCTTGGCGTCAGTGAAGGGGTTGGCCATCGGCCGCTGCGAACCGGTAAGCACGATGGGCTTGGGGCTGTTTTGAATAAGGTACGAAAGCGCAGCTGCCGTGTAGGCCATCGTGTCGGTGCCGTGCAGTACGACGAACCCGTCGAAACAGTCGTAGCGCTCGCGGATAACGGCGGCAATGCGCAGCCAATCGCGCGGTCGCATGTTGGTGGAGTCGATGTTCATGGGCTGCACGATGTCTATGTCGCACACGTCGTTGATCTCGGGCACGTACCCCACTAGCTCAGCACCCGTCAGCGCCGGCGCCAGCCCCCGCCCGTCCTCCATTGAGGCGATGGTGCCGCCCGTGGCAACGATGAGAATGTTCTTGCGCATCGACAGCACTCCTTTCAGCATATGAAAAGGGCCACCCATCTTGGCGACCCTTCAAAAATGACTCTATGCACCCGCCCCTACGCCAGCTTGAAGCCGCGTGCCTTGTAGTCGCGCCACCATTGGGTGACCTGGTTGCGCAGCTCCTCGGGCGTGCCGTCGTTGTTGAACACTACATCGGACTCTTCGATGCGCTGCGCATCGGTGATCTGACGGGAAATGCGGCGGCGCACATCGTCTTCGTCCCAGCCCGCCGACACCGCGCGCTCGATGCGCGTATCGAGCTTCGCCAAAACCGCAATCACAACGTCGGCGCTGTTCATAAAGCCAATTTCGCGGTTCTTGAACACGGAATACTCGACGACCACCGCTTCGTGGCCCTCCTGCTCCAGCTTGTCGACAATCTGCAGGTAGGAATCCTCGATGCGCGGCAGCGTGATGCGATTGAGCGTGCGCGTTTCATAGGGGCTCACGAACGCCTTGGCTGCCAGCGCGCGGCGAACAACCTCTCCGTTTTCGTCGAGCACGTCGTCGCCAAACGCCTCGCGCACCTCGTCTTTCACGATGTCCCAGGTAAGGACTTCATGCCCGACCACGTCCAGGTCGATGTAGGGCAGGCCTTCATCCACAAGCGCCTTGCGAGCGGTCGACTTGCCGGCACCCATGCCTCCGATAATGAACAGCTTCTTCATGCCTGCTTGACCTCCTTGATCGTGCCACCGCCCAACACAGTGGATCCTTCGTAGAAAACCGCGTACTGACCCGGCGCCGTCGTAGGCTGCGGCGTACGCAGCATCACGTCCACGCCGCATTCTCCCACCGGGTTTTTGCAATCGAAATCACTACGCCTAGGAGTAATAATACACGCTACTCCTCTGCTGCGGTACCTCAGTTTAACCATACATTCACGCGTGCCCTCCAAGCGGGGAAACGCCTGCCACGTCAGCCCGTCCACATAGACAGAGCCGATTCGCGCGTCTTGCGCCGTCCCGATGACCAGCTCTTGGGTTGCGGCGCGCTTTTCCACGACGTAATAGGGCTCAGGACCGGCAACCCCTATCCCCTTTCGCTGGCCGACGGTGTACCCGAACAGACCCGAGTGACGGCCGACCGTTTCGCCAGCCATGGTAACAATGTTGCCGGGCTCGTCGTGAATGCCGCGGCTTTTCAGGAAATCGCGGTAATCGCCCGAGATAAAGCACACATCTTGGCTCTCTGCCGCATCGGCAACAGCCAGCCCGCAGTCATGCGCAACCAGACGAGTGTCGGCTTTCGTCATAGCCCCCAGCGGCAGCAAGAGGCGCGAGATCTGATCCTGGCTCAGCAAGGCCAACATATAGCTTTGGTCTTTATGCTGGTCAAGGCCGCTTTTTATCACGTATCGCCCCGTGTCGGTCAACTGCGCCACGCGAGCATAATGCCCCGTTGCCACCTTTTCGCATCCCAGCTGATCGGCCACCTCCAGCAGCGCCGGCACCTTACACGTCGCGTTGCATCCCACACACGGGCTCGGGGTGAGACCTGCGGCGTAGGCTTTCACAAACGGCTGCACTACGCGCGCGTCGAACTGCTGCGAGCAGTCGGCGACGGCATGGTCGATTCCGAGAGTCTGGCACACTGCCTGCGCCGACTCGATGTCTCGCTCAGTTGCCTCGTCGTTGTGGAACACGCACGTTACGCCCACCACCTCGTAGCCGGCACGTTGAAGCAGCACGGCGGCAACGGAGCTGTCTACGCCCCCGCTCATCCCTAGTGCCACTCGCCTCGATGATTCCATGCTGAAAACCCGCCTTGTCTTTAGCTATGCCGCAGAGCTTGCCGACCTGTCCGCCAGAGCAGACAACGCCTCCTACAGCTGACTTACCAAGTTGTCCGTTTCGCGCGCAATGCGAATTTCCTCATCGGCGGTCACTACGCAAATCTTGATGGGGCTGTCGTCGATGCTGATAATTCGGTTCATGCCAATAGCGCCTTCGACCTGATTGCGCTCTTTGTCGAGTATCATGCCCATATGCGCCAACCCGTCGAAGATCAGCTCGCGCAGCTCGGCGGAGTTTTCGCCAATCCCCGCCGTCATCACCACCGCATCGGTGCGCGTCATCGCCGCATAATAGCTGCCAATCGCCTTTTGCACCCGATAGACGTACATCTCGATGGCAAGCTTTGCGCGCTCGTCGCCCCCTGCCGCTGCCGCCAGAGCATCGCGCATGTCGCCGCTTTTGCCCGATACGCCCAAAATGCCGCTTTCCCTATTGAGAATAGCGTCCATCTCGTCGAAGCTCTTTCCTTCCCGGCGCATGATATACGTGATTATCGCAGGGTCGATGCTCCCAGAGCGCGTCCCCATCATGAGGCCCTCAAGCGGCGTGAACCCCATCGTCGTGTCTATCGACTTGCCATGGTTCACCGCCGTGATAGAGCCGCCGTTTCCCAGATGGCACGTAATCAAACCGAGGTCGCGCAAAGGCCGCCCCAGCAGATTCGCCGCCTGCTGCGCAGCGTACCGATGGCTTGTTCCGTGCGCTCCGTACCGGCGGATGTGATACTTCTCGTAGTATTCCATCGGAAGCGGGTACATATACGCCTTCGGAGGCATGGTTGCGTGAAACGCCGTGTCGAAAACTGCCACCTGCGGCGTTTCGGGCAGCATCTCCCGAAGCATATCTATGCAGGCGTCTGCCGGCGGGTTATGCAAGGGAGCCAGTTCTTCGCACTTTGCAAGGTTCTCTCGCGCCTGGGCGTCAATGACCACCGAACGGGTGAAGTACTCGCCGCCCGCCACGATGCGGTTGCCTACCGCATCGATCTGATTCAAGTTGCTTATGGGCGATTCGATGTCTTCAACCATCACCTCTAGCAGTTTTGCCAAGCACTGCTCGACGGTTTTTCCGGCAACGTTGTAACGAGTTTTTTGGAATTCAGGCGCGAACGAAACATTCATGAATGCTTGGTCGGTACCTACTTTTTCGGCAATGCATTTCATGACGGTGAGCTTGCCGTCGGTTTCGATAAGCTGGCTTTTCAGCGAAGAGCTGCCCGCATTCACCACCAGTACAAGCATGGGCGTTCCTTTCCGCAGTCGTATAGACGGTATTGTAGCAGTGGCAACAACGCCGCAACAGCGATGCGGCGAGGCGAAGAGAGGCGCCCGAAACCCCCAATCCGCCCCGCAATCCACCGGGCGCATCAGGCAATCCGCCTGCGCATTCTTTGGCAGCGCCCCGCAAAAGGCGTCACCCCGCAACAGCGATGCAGCGAGGCGTCCCCTCAACGACGATCGCTGCGCGCTCAACACTATTTTGAAATAACCTATTTTGTAACCCTCATCAGGCGTTCAATACTCCCATCCACTGCTATACTGATTGTTTGCAGTTAATTTGAGTTATCCGGCGCACCAGCTACGCCGTCGTCATTAAGAGAGGATCCAGCCCCATGCCGCGCACCACCCCACCGTCTCATTATCGGAACCCAAATGCGGGTCCTCAGAGCGATGCGCACGCTGCCGGCACGGGAAGCGAACGAAGCCCGCAAACGCCTCGGGCACGCGTCCGCTCCGCTGAAGAGGTGCGCCGCGCCGCTGCACAACAGGCTCAGCGCCAGATGCACACGCCCAACGGCCAGCCCGCGCACCAGCCTTCGCCCGCGCGAGGCCGGCACACCCAACCCGCACAGCAGACGCCCTCGTCTGCACAAGGCCGCCACGCCCCACAGGCGCAGCAGGCTCGACAGGCAAGACAAACGCCTGCGCCGTCTCAGGGCCGCCACGCCCAACAGGCGCAGCGAGTCCGCTATGCTGCCAATCAGAGCCCCGCGGGCAAGACGCGCGGAGCGCAACGCGGGTCCCACCAGGCACAAGGCCAAAGCCCCGCAAAAACCGAAGCTCCCGCGCGTCCAAAGTCGCGCTACATTCCCGCACTGGACGGCTTGCGCGCATTCGCCGTTTTGGCCGTTATCGCCTACCACATGGGTATGCCATGGGCGACCGGCGGCCTTCTGGGCGTGACGATCTTCTTCGTTTTGTCGGGGTACCTTATCACCAGCTTGCTCGTTATCGAGTTCCAGGGAACCGGACGCATCAATCTTCCCCAATTCTGGCTGCGCCGCGTGCGTCGCCTGGTGCCTGCCATCGTGTTCGTGCTGGTGTCGATTGCAGTGCTGTGCACCCTCTTCAACCACGCCCTACTCACCAAGCTGCGCCCCGATGTCCTGCCCTCGCTGTTTTTCTTTAATAACTGGTGGCAGATCTTCCACAACGTGTCGTATTTCGACGCCTTGGGCTCGCCATCGCCGGTAACCCACTTCTGGTCGCTTGCCATCGAGGAGCAGTTCTACCTCATCTGGCCTGTTTTGCTGTTCATCCTCATGAAACTGGGCGTCAAGAAGCGCTTCTTGAGCGTTATGACGCTTGTCTTGGCTCTGGCATCGGCTCTTGAGATGGGCATCCTCTTCGACCCGCACGGCGACCCCTCCCGCGTTTACTACGGCACCGACACGCGCGCGTTCTCGCTGCTGATTGGCGCATGGCTCGCATTCGTATGGCCTTCAAACCAGCTCGGCGCCACGGACAACGTAAAAATCGGAACCAACGCCCGACGTGCGCTCGACGGCGTAGGCATTCTTGCTTTTATCGGGCTGTGCCTGATGGTGGCATTTGCCGACGGCTTCTCGCCGTTCCTCTATCGCGGCGGCTTGGTGCTGTGCTCGCTTCTTACCGCCATCGTCATTGCCGTGCTGGTGCATCCGGCAAGCATCCTGGGCAAGTTCTGGGGGCTTCCCCCCTTTGTTTGGATCGGCAAGCGCAGTTACGGCATTTACCTGTGGCACTATCCGCTCCTGCTGCTTATCGTCCCGCAAAACGGGCTCGTGGAAACGCCCTGGTGGATGCTCCTTGTGGCGCTGGCGGCAATTTTCGCCTGCTCGGCGTTCTCGTATAGGTTTGTGGAAAACCCCATCCGCCACGGTGCCATCGGCCAGCTGTTGGCCGATATTGCCAACCGCCGCACAACGCTAGGAGAATGGATGCGCGAACACCTTTTCCCCGTTATTGCTTCTGTCGCCCTTGTCGCCGTGGCCGTTGGCGGGCTTATCTTTGTACCCGACACTTCTGCCCTTGAAGGCGGCGATCTCCTGAAAGACGAGTCTGCCCAAGTTGGCGGCCCTACGGCAGGAGCTCTGTCGGGTGACGGGCAAGAAGTCTCGGAACAAACCGCCAAGCTCGACGTGCTCATGATTGGCGACTCGGTGTCCGTGCGCGCCATCCCCTACTTCCAGGAGGCGTTCCCTTACGGTGCCATCGACTCTGCGGTAAACCGACAGCTCTATGTTGGGCAGGACATCTACAAGTCCTACGCCGACCAGGATATCGTAGGCGATGTGGTTGTGTTCGCACTTGGAACCAACGGCGTTGCAACCGACGAACAGCTTGACACCCTCATTGGCGCCGTAGGCACCGACAAGCATATTTGGCTCATCAACACGCGCAGCACGACCTCGTGGATGGGCGAGACCAACGACACTTTGGCACGGGCGGCCGATCGCTACGATAATGTTGAGCTCATCGATTGGTATAACCTGTCTGCCGGACATGGAGACTGGTTCGATGGAGACGGAACGCATTTGTCGGAAGCCGGCGCGCAAGCCTACGTTGACATGGTAAAGAACGCCGTCCAGTCTTATTTGCCTGAGCATGAAGAGGGCGACGAACGCGCAGAGCTGAAAAACCCGGTTCAGTTTGCGGTGGACAGCCTCAAATCGAAGATCGACCGACCTTTCGGCAAGATGCTAAGTCCCCTGCTCACGCCAATCGACCCCACAGCAGAATAGGAGCAGGAACGAACCGAAGAGGCGCGCCAAAAGGTGCGCCTTGACCCCTTTGGCGCGCTTTACCCTTTTGACACTCGGGCGCACTTCGGTCCCTTTGGTGCGCCTTCGTCATCCTCTTTGACGCTTTCCTCGGACTTCTCCCTCAAAAACAAAAACGCCCCGGTGTCCGAAATCCACGCACTGTGGAACCGGACACCGGGGCGTCGAAGCTTCGAATCAATGACAGGCGTTACGCCCGCACGACTCGCTTATTCCTCAGCAGCCTCAACGGTTTCAGCTTCAGCCTCTACTGCCTCGGTGGCTTCCACCTCAGCCTCGGCCTCTGCCTTCTTCTTGTCGCCCTTGCGCTTGGCGGGGCGCTCTTCTGCCTGGATGGACTCGTCAACCTCAATCTCGAAGCCCAGCTCCTCAGCAGCAGCCTTCATGGACAGGGAGATGCGACGACGCTCGGGGTTCACGTCCATGACCTTCACCTTAACGGCGTCGTTGGCCTTGACAACCTGAGCAGGCGTGTCGATGTGACGCGGAGCCATCTCGGAAATGTGAACCAGACCCTCGATGCCCTGACCCAGCTCAACAAACGCGCCGAACGGAACAACCTTGGTCACGCGGCCGTCAACAATGGTGCCTACCGGATAAGCCTCAACAAGCTTGATCCACGGATCGGGCGTGGTCTGCTTCAGACCCAGCGAGATGCGCTCACGCTGCAGATCGACGTCCAGGACCTCTACCTCTACCTCGTCGCCAACCTTGACAACCTCAGAAGGATGGTTGACGTGGTTCCAAGACAGCTCGGAGATGTGAACCAGACCGTCGATGCCGCCCAGGTCAACAAACGCGCCGAAGTCGACGATAGAAGAAACGGTGCCCTTCAGGCGCATGCCCTTGGACAGCTTCGCCAGAATCTCGGCACGCTCGTTCTTGCGGCCCTCTTCCAGCAGAACGCGGCGAGACAGAACAACGTTGTTGCGGTTGCGGTCCATCTCGATAACACGGGCCTCCAGCTCGGTGCCCAGATACATGTCCAGATCCTTCACGCGGCGAAGGTCAACCAAGGAAGCCGGCAGGAAGCCGCGCAGGCCGATGTCCAGAATCAGGCCGCCCTTAACAACCTCGATAACCTCACCAGTAACGGTTTCGCCAGCCTTGAACTTCTCCTCGACGGAAATCCAAGCACGCTCGTACTCGGCGCGCTTCTTGGACAGGATCAGACGGCCGTCTTTGTCTTCCTTCTGAAGAACCAAAGCCTCAATCTTGTCGCCCAGGTTCACGATGTCGGACGGATCGGCATCCTTGCGAATAGACAGCTCACGCAGCGGAATAACACCCTCGCTCTTGAAGCCGATGTCCACCAGCACCTCATCGTGCTCGATCTTAACGACCGTACCGTCAACAAGGTCGCCCTCGTCGAAGTCGGTAAGCGTGCCGTCGATCAGCGCGTTCATCTGCTCGTCGTCGATGTCGCTGAAGTCGATGATGGACGGGTTTTTGATTTCGGTCAAAACGGACCCCTTTCAAAACTTTGGGGACCCTTCGTCATGATTGATCGCTGCATGCACCATGTTCGCTTATGCAGAACGCCTGCCTGGTAGGCCTGCGCCACAAACATGTCTCGGGGGCCAACATTACCTACGCCTGCGAGCCTTTCTCGCAAGCCGACCTAGTATAGCACGCAACAGCTGCATCCCTCAGCGAATTCATCACGCGCACACGAGATTTTAAAGGCGAATCGAAGAAGAAATGCCCAAAACGCAATGCGTGCCAAGCAAGCGCCCGCTTGCCTCCACCCAAGAGGAGCCGGGAGTCGGGACGCACGGAGGATCGAGTCGCTGCGGCATCGGGGACGCACAGAGCATAGATCGCTGCGGCTCGCGGAGACGCACGCGCCTCTGATGCCGGCCTAAAGATTAAGCACGCGCTGGCAGTCGGCGCACAGGCCGCTGAACGTGATCTGGTGCCCTTCAATCTTGAACCCATGAGCGTCGGCTATCTCGTCAACGAGATCGGCATGATAGGGCATGTCAACGTCGAAAACCCGTCCGCACGCGCGACACTTTGCATGATAGTGCGGGTGCTGAACGAAGTCGTAGCGATCTGCCCCGTTGGGAACCTCCACGCGAAGAACGTCGCCACGCTCGGCGAGCACCCCGAGATTGCGATACACCGTTGCACGGGAAATGCTGGGCGTTTGCTGGCGCACCTTCTCGTATACATCGGCAGACGTCGGATGGTTGCGAAGAGAACGCACCGCCTCAAGAACGAGCGCCCTCTGGACCGTATTGCGCGATGTCTTTGCCTCCGCCTGCGCTCCGGCCATGCGATGCACCTCCCCGCCTTACATACTATCTTTTCCTAATTAGGATTATATATCAATAGCGGCTCTCCATGAGAGCCGCCTCTTCATCTGCATAACGTTGTCAGACAGTGTCTATTCCGTCGCCTGAGCCTCGCGCAAAGCACGCGTGAGCTGATCGGCGCATGAAGTGGGACGGCGTCCGCAGGTGTTGCCCTCCAACAAGGCAACCACGTCGTCGACCTTTTGGCCGCGCACAAGCTTCGAAATCGCCTTCAGATTGCCGTCGCAGCCGCCTACAAACGACACTTCCTTAATGGTGTCTCCCTCAAGATCAACAGATATTTGTCGCGAGCATACGCCGCGAGGAGTGTAGGTGTACATGATAGGCCCCTCTTTCCATTCGAAACGATTTGACACGGAAATAGTACCAGAAAGAGCCTGCCGCACTCCCAACGCAAAGGTGCGGCGACCCTGAAATCGGAGCCGCCGCACCTGCCACACCTTGAGAAGAAGTTTGTGCAACGCTAAATTGCCTCAGTTTCGCGCGACGCTAGGTTGCCTCGGTTTCGCGCGACGCTAGAGGTTGGTGTCTGAGCGCGATGCTAGAGGTTGGAGCCTGAGCGCGGCGCTAGAGGCTGGCGCCTGAGCCGACGCTAGATTGCCTCGGTTCCGCGCTCGCCCGTGCGAATGCGCACCACTTCCTCAACGGGGAAGATGAAGATCTTGCCATCCCCCACCTGTCCGGTGGAAGCCGTCGCGCATATCAGATCGACCAGCTCGTCGACGCGCGCGTCGTCTACAACCAGCTCGAACTTCACCTTCGGAATCATGTTGAGCAAAACCTCGGTGCCGCGGTAGAACTCCTTCCATCCATGCTGGTTGCCGCACCCCTGCACCTGAGACACCGTCATGCCAGTTACCTTGGCCGCGAACAGGGCGTCTTTGAGCGGCTCGAGCTTCTCTGGCCTCACGATTGCGGAAATCTTTTTCATGCCTTTTCACCTCTCCCTGTTTAGTCAAGACCCAGATACGCCGGGTACGCGCTCTCGCCATGAGCTGCGACGTCCAGGCCGATTGCCTCGTCCTGCTCGCTCACGCGCAGCTTGCCTTTGAAGATCGCCTTCACGATTAAGCCGATGATCACATCTGCCACCGCAACGAACGCGATGGTAATGAAGATGCCGGCCACCTGCGCGCCCAGAAGAGTGAAGTCGCCGGTGTAGATCAGGCCGCCGAAGTCGGTCCAAGACAGCTCGGGCACACAGAAGATGCCGGTGAGTATGCCGCCGGTAATGCCGCCTACGGCGTGGCATCCGAACGCGTCAAGCGCGTCGTCGTAGCCGATCTTCTTCTTGAGGAACGAGATCGCAAAGTAACAGACGGGAGAAACAATCAGACCCATGATAAGCGCCGCCCAAGGCTCCACGAAACCAGCGGCAGGAGTAATGACAACCAGCCCGGCAACCAAACCCGTCGCCGCGCCGACCAGCGTGGGCTTGCCCGCCTTGATGCGGTCGATGATCAGCCACGACAGAAGCGCCGCCGCAGATGCCGTCACGGTGTTCACCATCGCCAGCGCAGCTACGCCGTCGGGCGTGAACTGGGATCCAGAGTTAAACCCGAACCAGCCGAACCACAGAAGCGCAGCGCCCAAGGCAACGAACGGCACGTTGTGAGGGCGATAGCTCATCATGCCGAACTCGCGGCGTTTGCCCAAAATCAGACAGAGGATCAAACCGGTGAGGCCAGAGCTGATGTGAACGACATCGCCGCCGGCGAAGTCGAGCGCGCCAATCATGTCGCCGATGAGGCTGCCCTCGCCGCCCCACACCATGTGCGCCAGCGGCGCATACACGACAACCACCCAGATGGTCACAAACAAACACACCGCTCCGAACTTCATGCGGCCCGCCAACGAACCCGTGATAATGGCGGTGGTGATCATCGCGAAAGCGCATTGGAACGCAACGTCAACCAAACCCGGATACGTGCCGGCGCTTTCGGGGTCGGCATTGGCGGTAATCGTATCTTGCACAAGACCGAACAATCCGAGCTGGTCCAGCCCGCCGAAGAAGGGGATGGATCCGTCCCCGCCGTAGGCGAACGACCAGCCCGCCACAACCCACACAACGCCAACGATACCCAAGACGGCAAAAGACATCAGCATCGTGTTGACCACGTTTTTACGACGGGACAGACCGCCGTAGAAAAACGCCAAACCAGGCGTCATGAGAAAGACGAGCATCGCGCAAATGAGCATGAAGCCCGTCATGCCAGTATCAAACATTGTCTTACCTCCCGTTTTCGAATTGGTTTGTCGCGCGCTGACGCACTCAATACTCACATCCAAATGTTTCGAAATGATGTGGGAGGAAGCTGTTAACCGAACAGGAACCACCTTGCAACAGCCAGGAAACGCACATGAAGCGGAAGCGAAACAACCAGGCAAAACCAAAGTGAGAAACGGCCGCAAAGCGCGCCTAAGACGCACACGAAA
Organism: Candidatus Aphodovivens excrementavium; assembly: GCA_018715935.1. Taxonomy (GTDB): domain Bacteria; phylum Actinomycetota; class Coriobacteriia; order Coriobacteriales; family Eggerthellaceae; genus Aphodovivens; species Aphodovivens excrementavium. Next base: position 8,324 of record DVKR01000018.1, on the reverse strand, counting down.
AAAAGCGCCGCAACGTGCGGCGCTTTTTTCAGCGACAATGAGGGGCTGCTGTCGCCCTAAAATGATGCGCGCAGCAAGCCCGCAACGGCAGGCGGCTACCTGTCCATGAGTCTGCGCGTGGCAGCGGCAATTCCTTCAGCATCCAGGCCAAGGTCGTGCATAAGCAGGCTCGGCTTGCCCTGATGAACGTACCTATCGTCAATGCCGAGCACCAGCGTTTTTGGCGTGAGCCCTTCTCGAGAAAGCACCTCAAGCACACCCTCGCCGGCACCGCCTTCAATTACGCCGTCTTCTACGGTAACCACAAACCCCGTTTCGGCAGCGCTGCGGATTGCCTCCACGTCGAGCGGCTTCACCCAACGCATGTCAACCACACGCGCGTCTATCGCCGCAGAAGCAAGCTCCTCTGCCGCATCAAGCGCACGGCCGACCATGCTGCCGAACGCCAAAAGCGCAACGTCGCCGCCCTCTCGCCGCACGACCGCGCGTCCTTCCTCGAACAGCTCGGGCGCATCGGGCAGCGGCACTCCTTCCGCTTCGCCGCGCGGATAGCGAATGGCAAAAGGCCCGCCCAAACGCAAGGCGGTGTGCAGCCCGCTCACCAGCTCTGCCTCATTGGACGGAGCAAGCACGCGCATATTGGGAACCATGCGCGTATACACCAGATCGAACATGCCATGATGCGTAGGCCCGTCTTCGCCCACGATGCCCGCACGGTCGATGGCGAACACCACGTCCAGGTTCGGAAGGGCGCAGTCGATGATCATCTGGTCGACGGCACGCTGCAAAAACGTGGAATAGATGGCGCACACGGGCTTTTTCCCGCCGATAGCCAGGCCGCTTGCCATGCCGACGGCATTTTCTTCGGCAATACCCACGTCAATGAAACGCTTGGGAATCTCCCGCGCAAAGGCGGACAGACCCGTTCCGCCCTGCATAGCGGCCGTCATGGCAACGATCCGATCGTCTGCCTTTGCCTCGCGCACCAACGCGTTTCCAAACACCTCGGTGTAGCTTGGCGCTGCAGCGGCTTTTTTCTTGACTTGCCCGGTTGCCTCGTCGAAAGGAGAAATGCCGTGGAACTTCTCGGGGTCTTTCTCTGCAGGCTTGTATCCGGCGCCCTTGTGCGTGATGGCGTGGATGAGCACGGGGACGTCTGCGTTAAGCGCCACCGAAAGCGTCTCTTTAAGCAGCCCGATATCGTGCCCGTCAATAGGGGCAGTGCACAATATACCCAGCTGCTCGAAAATCATAGAATGCGGAATGATGAACTGCTTCATCGACTCCTTGACGTTGCGCCCCAGGTTAACCAGTGCTTTTCCCGCCGCGCCGGTATGCTCCAAGCGCGCTTGCAGCGTGTCGCGCGTCTCCCGATACTGCGCCGACGTGCGCAAGGCACCCAGATGCTTCATCAGCGCGCCCACGTTGCGGGAGATAGACATCTCGTTGTCGTTCAGGATGATAACCATCGGCGTTTGCGTTTGGCCGATGCTGTTCAGCGCCTCGAAGGCCATGCCTCCCGCCAAAGCCGCATCGCCGATAAGGGCAACTACCTTTTGGTTGCCGCCCGACATGTCGCGCGCGGCGGCAATGCCGTAGGCAACCGAGAGAGAGTCGGATGCGTGACCCGACGGATGAACGTCGTAAGCGCTTTCGCTCGGCTTGGGAAAGCCCGAAATGCCGCCGTATTGACGCAAGGTGTCGAACTGCTTCAGGCGTCCGGTGACCAGCTTATGCGCATATGCCTGATGTCCCACGTCAAACACGAATTTGTCACGGGGGCAGTTGATCATGCTGTGCACCGCGAGAATGATTTCCACCGCACCGAGCGAAGAGGCAACATGACCGCCTGTCTGGGAGGCGACATGAATGATCTCCCGGCGAATCTCGTCGGCAAGTATGGAAAGCTCTTCGTTGTTGAGCAACTTAAGATCGGCAGGTGATGTCACTGCATCGAGAATGCGTTTCTCTTCCATGCATACGCCCCCATCTTACTGGGCTTCGCCCGCAGTGTTCTGCAAGGGAGAGCCCTCCTGAGCTGCGGCGTCCTGCGCGAAGGCGGCAGCACTCTGCGCCGCTGCCTCGCCCGTTGCGGGAGCGTCGCTTAGCGCGTCAGCCCCGTTTTGCACATCTGCCGCACCGTGCGCAGCAGCCTCGCCCTGAGCAGTAACGTCGGCAGGCCTCTCGTCGGCGTCGCGAGCCTCTTGGGCCTCATGCTCCTGAATGTTTTCTTCAAGCAAATCGCTTGCGCGAAGCCCCAGCGTCACCGCCTCTTCGTAAAGAGCCAGCGCGTCGTCAAGCGGCAGACTCTCATCGCCCACCGCTTCCACGATTTCTTTCAAGCGCGTATTCAGCTCTTCAAAAGTGTCGTAGGTCTTAGAGGTCACGCTGCGCATCCTCCTCAACCGCCGCCTGATCCGAAGACGGCTCTGCTGCATCCGAAGCCGGCTCTGCTGCGGACGCGCTTTCCTGCCTGCGCGCAATGCGGCCGAGCACGCCATTGATAAAGCGAGGCGACTCGTCTTCGCCGCCGAAGTCCTTCGCCAGCTCAATGGCCTCGTTGATGCTCACCGAAACCGGCACCTCATCCACAAACATCATCTCGTAGACCGCAAGACGCAAAATGGAGCGATCGACGATAGGCATACGATGAACAGACCAGTTCTCCGCCGTTGCCGCAAGCTCTTTGTCGATGGTAGCAATATGCGACTCCACGCCTTTGACCAGCCTTTGGGCATAGTCGGTCAGAGGACCCGCCTCCTCAAGCGCGCGCCCCTCCTCGGCGATGGTAGTTGCATGCTCTTCGGTAATTTCGCTTGTGTACAGCAAGGCCAATGCAGCACGGCGCGCTGCTGTACGTTGATGTCGTTTAGTAGCCATAAGTCCTTACAAGGTGTCGATTATTTGCAGTAAGCCGATGCCCATCCCAGGCATGTTGCGCCCTAGCGCAGCTGCTACAGCCGCCGACTGCTCATCCCGGCTTCTCCGTCCGGGCGTCTTGTGCCCTCTCGCGCGGCAGCTATGCCGCAGAGGACGCCTCCGACGGCGCGCATTGCGGGCAGACGACAGCGCGCCATGGCGCACAACCATCCACCCCCACGGCACAGCGCGGCAGCTAAGAAAGCCGCAGCGCCGGACGCTCAGCCGGCGAGCGGAACGGCGCAGCTATTCCGAGAATTGAATTCCGTCGATGTATACGTCAACCGAAGCGACGTCGGCACCAACCTGGCTTGCCACCGCGTCAGCGATAGCGGTGCGCACGCGGTCGGCAACCTCGGGCAAAACCTGACCATAGTACACGTCAACATGCACAGAAATCTGCAGCTTGCCCTCGTCATCGAGCTCGATCTCGATGCCCTGCGTGGACGGCTTTCCGCCGAGCACCTGGCGAATCCCACGGTTCGCCGCATTGGAAGAACCGATGGCGGCAACGCCTTCCACATCTCCCAGCGCAATGGAGACGATGGTCTCCAACACGCCGGGGGCAATAGCCATGCCGTCGAAGTTCAGTTCGCTCATAGGAGATCTCCCATCTGAGTCTCAATAAAGTCGGTGCACGCTTTCCCTTCGCGGAACACCTGGTTGTCAAGCACGCGACGATGGAACGGCAGCGTGGTTGCAATGCCTTCGATGACGAATTCGTCTAATGCGCGCCGCCCGCGAGCCAGAACCTCCTCGCGATCCTGCCCGTAGACGATAAGCTTTGCCACCATCGAATCGTAATACGGAGAGATGCGCGAACCGGTGCGCACGTAGCTCTCCACGCGCACGCCCGGGCCGGCAGGCGGCTCGAAACGCGTGATGGTGCCCGGACACGGGCGGAAGCCGTGCTCGGGGTCTTCTGCGTTGATGCGGAACTCCATCGCGTGGCCAAACGGAACAAACGGCGCACGCGAGGCGCAGCTCATCGGCTCGCCCGCCGCGATGCGCAGCTGCTCTTTAATGATGTCGACGCCGGTGATCTGCTCGGATACAGGATGCTCAACCTGCACGCGCGTGTTCATTTCCATGAAGTAGAAATGCCCGCTTTCGTCCAGCAAAAACTCAATGGTGCCCGCGTTGCGATAGTCCACCGCGCGCACCGCCTTGATGGCGGCAACGCCCATTGCACGACGCAGCTCTTCGGTAAGTGCCGGAGACGGCGCCTCTTCGATGAGCTTCTGGTGACGGCGCTGCACCGAGCAGTCACGTTCGCACAGCGCGATATGATTGCCGTGGTCGTCTGCCAGCACCTGAATTTCCACATGGCGCGGGCGAAGCACCAGTTTTTCCAAGTACACGCCGTCGTTGCCAAAGGCAGCGCCTGCTTCGGAGCGAGCCGCCAGGTACTGTGCCTCCAGCTCTGCCGGATCGTGAACCTCGCGCATGCCCTTTCCGCCGCCGCCCGCCGTTGCCTTGATGAGAACGGGATACCCCACGCTCTCGGCAAACGCGCGCGCCTCTTCCACCGTGTCGATGCAGCCATCGGAACCGGGCACCGTGGGCACGCCGCACGTCTTCATGGTCTCGCGTGCCGCCGATTTGTCGCCCATGCGCTCAATGCAATCGGCATTCGGGCCGATGAACACCAAGTCGTTGTCTACGCAAGCGCGGGCGAAGTCGGCATTCTCGGCCAAAAAGCCGTAGCCCGGATGAATTGCCTGAGCTCCGGTGTTCTTAGCCGCGGCGATGATGTTGGGGATAACAAGATAGCTTTTATTCGCTTGTGCAGGCCCGATGCAAACGGCCTCGTCGGAGTACTGCACCGGATAGGTATCGGCATCCTCTGTGGAATACACGGCGACGGTCTTCACGCCCAACTCGCGCGCCGCGCGCATGACGCGCAGCGCAACCTCGCCGCGATTTGCCACTAGGATTTTGTCGAACATCATGCCGTCTCCGGAGCCGAAGAGCCGGGAGTGCTGGCAGTAGGCTCGATGTAGAACAGCGGAGTGCCAAACTCGACCGGGGTGGCATCCTCAAGGCAGACCTCGCGAATGGTGCCCATTTCCTCAGACGTGATCTCGTTCATCAGCTTCATTGCCTCAACGATGCACAGCGTCTGGTTTGCCGTGACCTCGTCGCCAACCTGGACGAACGGGGGCTCGCCCGGAGCGGGAGACGTGTAGAACGTACCCACCATCGGAGCCGTCACGCAATGCCACGTTGACGGACGCGTCTTTTCGTCGGCGGCAGGCGCCTGGGGTTCTGCCGCTGCGGGAGCGGCGGTTGCCACCGGAGCCGCAGCTGCAGCAGCAACAGGTGCGGCGGCAGGCGCCGGAACAGAGCCCGGCATGCGAACGGCAATGCGCATGCCCTCTTCTTCTACAACGATCTCGCCTACGCCGCTTTCTTCGGCGACGCGAACCAGCTCGCGAATTTGATTGATGTCCACGTAATCGTCCTCCTTGGTATGGCTGGACTCCTGCTCCATCAGGAAGTCAACCCTTTCGGATGTGCGGTGCTTACTCAGATAGGTGCGGGCCTCGTTGGGGAACAGGGCGTACATCAGCACGTCCTCTTCGCTCTTGGCCAAGTCGCCAATCTCTTCGGCCACCTCGTTGAAGGTGGTGGTCACCAAAGACCCCGGCGCCACGTCGGGCGGCAGAATTTGAGAGTTGCCCACAACCTTGGCAACCACATCTTTGTCCATACGACCCGGCGCTTTGCCGTAGTAGCCGCAAATATAGTCTTTCATTTCCTTTGAAACGATGCTCCAGCGCTTGCCGGTAAGCACGTTGAACACCGCCTGCGTGCCAACGATCTGCGACATCGGCGTAACCAGCGGCGGGTAGCCAACCTCTGCGCGGACCTTTGGAATCTCTGCCATAACTTCCGGCAAACGGTCGGCCGCATTTTGGCCTTCCAACTGGGAAACCAGATTGCTCATCATGCCGCCCGGCACCTGGTGCGAGTAGACCTGCATGTGAATGAGCGAAGACACGCCGCGCTTGTAATGGCCGCGCTTGCGCACTTCCTCCCAGTATTCGGCGATTTCGAACAGCAGATCGAGGTTCAAGCCCGTATCGTAGGCGCTCTCTTGCAAGGCGGCCACAATCATCTCGACTGCAGGCTGGGAATTGCCAAACGCCAGCGGCGCCGATGCGGTGTCGGCGATTGCCGCCCCGGCCTCGGCAGCCTTAAGGATGTTGGCGGGAGCCATGCCGCCAACGTAGTGGCAGTGGATGTGCAGCGGCAGGCCAATTTCAGCGTTGAACGCCTTTACCATGCGCTCGGTGCGATACGGCGTCAGCATGCCCGCCATGTCTTTGATGGCAATGGAGTCGGCGCCCAGGTCTTTAAGCTGTTGGCCGTACTCCAAGAAGTTGTCCAGCGTGTGAACCGGCGAAATGGTGTAGGAGATAGCGCCTTCGAAATGACCGCCGCACTCTTTGATGGCTTCGGCGTTGTCCACGACGTTGCGAATGTCGTTCAGCGCGTCGAACACGCGGAACACATGCACGCCGTTGCGCTTTGCGGCTTTGATGAAGCGATTGCAGATCTCGCGTGAGTAGTGCTTGTAGCCCACGAGATTCTGGCCACGCGAAAGCATAGCAAGCGGCGTATTCGGCGTTTGCGCCTTAATGGAGCGCAGACGCTCCCACGGATTCTCATCGAGGAAACGCAGGCAGGTGTCGAACGTGGCACCACCCCAGGCCTCGATTGCCCAATACCCCACGCGGTCCATCTTAGGCAGAATGGGAAGCATGTCGCCAATCTGCATGCGCGTAGCCCAGAGGCTCTGCTGGCCGTCACGGATAGTGGTATCCATGATCTGAAGCCTTGGCATGAACTCACACCCCCTTCGGTTTGCAATTAGTCAAAGATCGAAACACAGATTATAGAAGATCATCACGCCCGATAAGCCGAGGGAGCGCGAATTCACGGACAAGAGACACAAAGACGCGACAGGAGGCGGGCGCCTCAGGTATGATTTTGAAGGCGGGCATCTATGGCAAGGAGTAGGAAACGTTTTCTTGACCTCGCAAAACAGCATGCTTTTGATGCAGTTTGCGCTTCTTTAAAAGGCTTTTATCTGCCCAAGACATGACCTACCATGATAGGTGTCTTTCTGTGAGACGCTTCGCTACACGTCAGGGGTGAACCGCCATGGATCTGGCTTGCCGCATCGCTTCGTTTCGGGAAAACGAACGCGCCTACGAACGGGATATGGAACGCTACGGGCTGCCGTTCGAGGCGGAAGAGTCGTCCGAGCGCGCACGCCGGTTCGCGTTTGCGGGCAAGCCTGGCTGCCACTGCGAAAACGGAGGCGCCTCCATCTGGCGTCGGTGGATTTCGCCCGCCTGCCTCGCCTGCCGCACCGGCAAAGAGACCGGCTCGGTGTTCGTTGACCTCAAGTGCACCAAGAGCTGCTATTTCTGCTTCAACGTCAACCAACCGCACTTCGAGCACTTCCAAACACACCGGCGAGACATCGTGCTAGAGCTTGAGCAGGCGCACGCTGCGGGCGCGCGATACCGCTGCTTAGCCGTAACGGGCGGCGAGCCCCTGCTCAACGAAGACGCGGTGGTGGCGTTCTTTCGCCGCGCACGCGAGCTTTACCCCGCCGCGCACACGCGCCTCTACACCAACGGCGAACTGCTTACCCGCGCCAACCTGCAACGCCTGGCGGACGCCGGGCTTACCGAGATCCGCTTCAGCGTGAAGCCGCGCGACTTCGACTCGCGCCAAGAGCGTGTGTTCGCCGCAATGCAGCATGCAGTCGAGATGCTGCCCGACGTGGTGATTGAAATGCCGGTGATACCCGGATCTGTTGAGGAAATGAAGGCGCTCATCCGCCGAGCCGACGCCATGGGCGTGCGGGGCATGAACCTGCTTGAACTGTGCTTTCCGCTGCACAATGCCGAAGAGTTCCGCAAACGCGGTATGGAGCTGCGCAAGCACCCCTTCAATTACCTGTATGGATACTGGTACGGAGGAGGCATACCCGTGGCGCGCAGCGAGAAGGAAGCACTCGGCTTGCTTGAGTTCGCCGAAAACGAGCAGCTGCGCATCGGCATTCATTATTGCAGCGCAGACAACCGCAACTCGGCGCAGGTGTGCCTGCAAAACGCCCCCTTCGAGAGCGACGAGCGCGTTCGGCGCCATTACGCGTGGCTCGAGCTCGACGAGAACGACCACTTCCTCAAATGCGCCAAGGCGTTCGGCGCCGACGCGCAGCTCGTTGCCGCTTGGGCAGAAAAGCGCGACGATGTGCCCTACGACTTCAACGAGCGGGACGCCGCCTGCGCCATCCCGCTTCGCTGCGCAGAGCAGGCGCGCTCGGAGCTGCCGGGGGTGCAGTTCGGGCGCAGCGTTGCCCTTTTAGAGGAAAGGGACGCTGC
>DVKR01000017.1 GCA_018715935.1 Candidatus Aphodovivens excrementavium | reverse complement strand
AACGAGCACACGATGCAGGAGCGTCTTCCTTCTGCCACCTACAAGGAGCTCATGAAGACCGTCAAGGAGGGCGAGCCCCTCAACGAGGAGGTGGCCAACGTCGTCGCCCACGCCATGAAGGAGTGGGCAATCGAGAAGGGCGCCACCCACTACACGCACTGGTTCCAGCCGCTTTCTGGCGTGACTTCGGAAAAGCACGACAGCTTCTTAGATCCCACCGGCGACGGCCGCGCCATCATGAGCTTCTCGGGCAAGGAGCTCATTCAGGGCGAGCCCGACGCGTCCAGCTTTCCCAACGGCGGCCTGCGCGCCACCTTCGAGGCCCGCGGCTACACGGCGTGGGACCCCACCAGCTACGCCTTCGTGAAAGACGAGGTGCTGTGCATCCCCACGGCGTTCTGCAGCTACACCGGCGAGGCGCTTGACAAGAAGACCCCGCTTCTGCGCTCGATGAACGCCATTGAAACGCAGGCGAATCGCGTACTTTCCCTGTTCGGCGAGCCTGAAAGCCGCGTAGTTACCACGGTCGGATCAGAGCAGGAGTTTTTCCTTATCCCCGAAGACGAGTACGCGCGGCGAGAAGACCTCGTGCTTACCGGCCGTACCCTGTTTGGATGGTCGCCCTGCAAAGGCCAGGAGCTAGAGGAGCACTACTTCGGCGCCATCCGCCCGACGGTGAACGAGTTCATGAAAGAGCTCGACGACGAGCTATGGGCGCTGGGGGTTTCCGCAAAGACAAAGCACAACGAGGTGGCGCCCGCCCAGCACGAGCTCGCCCCCATCTTCACCAACGCGAACCGCGCCATCGACGAGAACCTGCTCACCATGGAGAAGATGCGCCTTCTGGCAAGTCACCACGGCCTGGTGTGCCTGTTGCACGAGAAGCCGTTCGAGGACATCAACGGGTCGGGCAAACACAACAACTGGTCTATTTCCGCAAACAACAAAAACCTGCTTGACCCGGGCGAAAGCCCCATGGAGAATCTGCGCTTCCTGGTGTTTCTAACCGGAGTCATCGAGGCGGTAGACAACTATCAGGAGCTATTGCGCGCCTCCGTTGCCTCGGCCGGCAACGATCATCGCCTCGGCGTCAACGAGGCGCCTCCGGCCATCATTTCCATCTTTTTAGGCGACGAGCTTGGAGCCGTGGTAGAGGCGCTTATGACCGAGTCCGCCTACGCCGGCTCAGAGCGCGTCTCGATGGATTTGGGCGTTCCCTCTCTCCCCCGCTTCATCAAAGACAGCACCGACCGCAACCGCACCAGCCCCTTCGCCTTCACGGGCAACAAGTTCGAGTTCCGCATGCCGGGCTCTAACGTAAACCTTTCCGATTGCAACACCGTTCTTAACACCGCCATGGCAAAAAGCCTCAAAGAGTTTGCCGACGCGATGGAAAACGTGCCGTCAGAAAAGTTCGAAGCCGAGGCGCTGGCCTACGTCAAGCAGACCCTGAAAGAGCATCAGCGCATCATCTTCAACGGCGATGGCTACGCCGCCGAATGGGAAGAGGAAGCCGCCCGACGCGGCCTTGCAAACAACAAGACGACCGCCGACGCTCTGCCGTGCTTCATCGACCAAAAGTCCATCGACCTGTTCGGCGAATTCGACGTGCTCACTGAAAGCGAGCTTCACAGCCGCTACGAGGTGAAGCTTGAGAAGTACAACAAGCTCATCAACATCGAGGGCCGCGTGATGCGCCGCATGACGCGCCGCACCTACCTGCCCGCCATCATCCAATACGCAACCGACGTCGCAAACGGCATTACCGCCTTTGCCGATGCCGGATCTGCAGGACCTGTGCGCCAACAGCGTGAGCTGCTAGACAAGCTGCTCGTTGGCATCGACGACATCAACGAGGCGCTTCACGCAGTTGAAGAAGCCGACCTCGTGGCGAAAAGCATCGCCGACGAGCAGGAGAAGGCAAACCATAACGCTAACGTCATGCTGCCTGCCATGGAGCAGCTCAGAAAAACCGTCGACGACATGGAAATCATCACCAGCCGCGACCTATGGCCGGTACCCAGCTACAACAACCTGCTGTTTTACGTGTAATGCCACCTGCCGCACATCAGCGCTTGAACGCAAAGAGGAATCATGCAGCTTCACTTTGAAAAAATACACGGCCTCGGGAACGACTTTGCCCTGGTTGAAGATTGGGACGCCTCCCTCAATGTAACGGCGTCGCAAGTGGCCTACCTGTGTCATAGGCACTTTGGCATCGGGGCAGACGGGCTCATTTTCATACGCCCTTCGAAAATCGAAGAGTGTTGTGCCTACATGCACTACCTGAACTCCGACGGAACGCGAGCGCAGATGTGCGGCAACGGCATTCGATGCATGACCAAGTACTTGGTCGATCACGGCTACGTGGACGCAGACCAAGACGCTATTGCCATCGAAACGCTTGGGGGCGTTAAGCGCATCCGCATCGCACGCACTCCCGAGGGGGCTTTTGCGAGCGCTACCGTAGATATGGGCGCGCCCGAGCTGGATCCGGAGGCAATTCCCGCTAAATGCGCTACGAACGCCGTATCGGACGACGGTGAGGCGTTTGTCAAAGAGCTCGCGGCGGGCTCTCCTTGGGGGGAGTTTGCGTTCACGCTTGTCTCAATGGGAAACCCCCACGCCGTGTGCTTCATCGAAAATTGGGACAGCGTGCCCGATCAGGCATTTTCCGATCCAAGTCGCAAGGGGTTGGAGACGCTTGCTCTCGACCGCATAGGGGCATTCTACGAGCACAGCCCGCTTTTCCCAGAAAAGGCCAACATAGAGTTTGCCGAGGTCTGCGGACTCGGCATTGCCATGCGCGTGTGGGAGCGCGGTTGCGGCGAAACGCTCGCATGCGGAACGGGCGCCTGCGCGGTGAACGTAGCCGCAGCGCTCACCGGCAGGACGTCTCGCGAAAACGACCTGATGCTGCCGGGGGGAACACTGCATATCGAATGGAGAGACAACGGGCACGTCTACATGACCGGGCCTGCGAAAACCGTGTATCGCGGAGAGGTCGAACTCTAGGAGGCGGCTTGCCGAATCGCACCTGAATGAGCGAGAGGAACCTCCCGCCGTGCGCCAAGCACGCGTTACGCCGGAATCGTTTCGCACCGCATGCCCCGCGATCGCGTCGCCCGCCGCGCCCCACGATTCCGTTCGCCACGCTTCCGACGATCACGCTATACCGAAAGCCAATACCAAGGAGAACCGCCATGAGAACAGCTAAACGACTTGACAACCTCGCACCCTACCTCTTTGCGCGCATCGACGCGAAAAAGGCGGAGCTCGAAGCAAAGGGCGCCGACGTTATTTCGCTTGGTATTGGAGACCCCGACATCGCCACTCCGGCACATATCGTATGCGCCATGGCCAAAGCCATTCGCAACCCCGCGAACCATCAGTACCCCGACTACGCCGGATCCCTTGAGTATCGCGAAGCGTGCGCGCGCTATATGCAGCGCCGTTTCTCTGTGGAAGTCGACCCGAAAAGAGAAGTGCTTGCCCTCATTGGCAGCAAAGAGGGCATCGCCCATCTCTGCAACGCGTTTGTCGATCCCGGCGAATACGTTTTGGCTCCCTCAATCGGATACCCGGTCTATTCCAGCGGCGCAACTCTCGTAAGCGCGAACACCTACGCGATGCCCATGCGCGAAGAAGACGGCTTCTTGGCCGATTTCACCGCAGTTCCGGAATCGGTCCTCGAAAAGGCGAAGATCCTGTTCCTCAACTATCCCAACAACCCCACCGGCGCCGTGGCAACCGAGGAGTACTTCGACAAAGCTATTGCCTTCTGCCTTGAGCACGATTTGCTGCTCGCCCACGACAACGCCTACTGCGACATATGCTTTGACGGCTATCGCGCGCCCTCCATTCTTGAGAGACCCCGCGCCAAAGAATGCTGCATCGAGTTTTTCAGCCTGTCGAAAAGCTATAACATGACCGGATGGCGCATCGGATTCGCCTGCGGCAACGAGCAGGCCGTGCAAGCGCTGGGAACGGTGAAGAACAACCTCGATTCAGGCCAGTTCACCGCCATCCAGCAGGCAGCCATCGCCGCACTTGACGGATCGCAAGACTGCGTCGAGGAGATGTGCGAGCTCTATGCGAAGCGGCGCGACCTTGTGGTGAACGCGTTTCGCGCTATCGGCATGGACTGCACCGCGCCCAAGGCGACCATCTATATTTGGGTGAAGGTGCCCGCCGGGTACACCTCGGAATCGTTCGCCACCGAGCTGCTTGAGCGCGCCCAGGTGATTGTCACGCCCGGCTCGGGATACGGCGAGGGCGGCGAGGGATACATCCGTATCTCGCTCACCACCCCCGACCAACTGCTAGAGGAAGCCGTGCGGCGCATCGGTCGACTAAACGAAATGCGCTAGCTTCGGCTCTCGGCCGCTATCGCTGCGGATACTGCTCGTCGTCCACAGGCTCGAGCCATTCGTTTGAGCAGTTCTCGCCCGGCGCCTCAAAGGCGATGTGGCTGAACCAGCTGTCGGCAGCCGCGCCGTGCCAGTGCTTCACGCCGGCGGGGATCACCACAACGGTGCCCGGCGTAAGCGCTTGCGGCTCCTTGCCCCATTCCTGATACCACCCGCGCCCGTCGGTGCAGATGAGAATCTGGCCGCCGCCCTTGTCGGCGTGGTGAATGTGCCAGTTGTTGCGGCAACCCGGCTCGAACGTGACGTTGGCCAAGCCCACACCCGCTTCGGCAGGGTTGGTCAGCGGGTTGAGATACGAGTTGCCGACGAAATACTGTGCGAACGCGTCGTTAGGGTTGCCCTTGCCGAACATCGGCGCGAAATCGGTTTCTGCCATTTTGCTCCTCCTTGTGTTGAATCATTACGCTATCCAAACAGCTTCCTTGGTAGCTTACTACCTGGAGCCAACTCAAGATCAAGGGGCCGCGCAGCGTGCGCACCTCCCTCACTCAGTGCCCGCTACTTCTTCGCGTTGGGGTCAGTAGTGCCTGCCAGAGGCTTCTCGCCTGGACGGCCGAGCGGACCCACTAGCTCGTGGGCCGTGTAGGGCTCTTCCAGGTAGTCGATTTCCTCCTGGTCGAGCTTGATGTCGAGCGCCGCCACGGCGTCGTCCACGCGCGAGGGCCTGGAGCACCCCACCAGCGGCGACTCGATCCCGCGCGCCCACAGCCATGCCAGCGCGATGTGCGCCATGGGCACCTCGCGCCGCTCGGCCAGCTCGGCGACGCGCTCGATGATGGGCTCGTCCTGCGCGCGAGCAAGGTCGTACTTGTTGCGCACGACCGCATCGGTCTCGCTGCGTTTGGAGTCCCACGTCCACTCGCGACGGCACAGATGCCCCGACGCCAGCGGGCTGTAGGGCGTGATCGCCATGTCGAACTGGCGGCATACGGGGATCATCTCGCGCTCGTTCTCACGATAAAGCAGGTTGTGATGGCACTGCATGCTGGTGAACTTCGTCCAGCCGTTGCGTTCGGCCGCCACCTGCATGTTGTGGAGCTGGTAGGCGTACATCTCGCTTGCGCCGATCGCGCGCACCTTGCCCGCACGTACCAAGCCGTCGAGCGCCTCCATCGTCTCTTCGATGGGCGTTCCGTAATCGAACCGGTGGATGATGTAGAGGTCCAGGTAGTCGGTGCCCAAACGCTCAAGCGTGCCGTCTATCTCGCGCAAAATGGCCTCGCGCGACAGCCGTCCCTCGTTGAAGAACACCTTGCTCGCCAGCACCACGTCCTCGCGGCGCACGCCGAGGTTCTTGAGCGCGCGGCCGATGTAGGCCTCGCTCGTGCCGAACGCGTAGGTGTTCGCGGTGTCGATGAAGTTGACCCCTCGGTCAAGCGCGCGCTTGATCACCGCCTGCGTGTCGTCGGGTCCCAGCGTCCACTGGTGGAACTTAGGCGACGCCTCTCCGAAGCTCATCCCGCCCAGGCAGATGCGCGACACCTCGATGCCGGAATGCCCCAACTTCGTGTATTCCATGTCGGTCATGCTTGCTCCTTTTCCCTCGAATCTACAGCGACGCGTCCAGGTCGTAGGCAGCTTGCGGGCTTTTGGTGCGGCGCGTCATGCCGGGCGTGCCGCACCCGTAGCCAAGCACCATGCCGCAGTCCTGCAGGTGCAGATAGCGCACAAGCGTCTTGTAGTGGGCGACCAGCGCCTCGAACGTCCAATCATCGGCGTTCCACGCCACGGTGAGCAGCGCGCTTTTCAGGCGACGCCCGGTGATGCTGGCGTTGGCCGAGCAGAACCGATCCACCACGATCTTGAGCTGGGCGCTCATCCCGTAGTAGTACAGCGGCGTGGCGAACACCACCATGTCCGCCGCAAGCAGCGCGGAGCGGATAGCGTCCATGTCGTCGTGCTGGACGCACGGCCCTTCGTAGCCGCAGCGCACGCAGCCCGTGCACGGCGCGATGTTCATCCTGTCCACGTCGAAGCGCTCCACGCTGTGCCCCGCCTGCCGCGCCCCGCGCGCGAACTCCTCCACAAGGATCGCGGTGGATCCGTTGACGTTGGGACTACCCTGCAATATGACGATATTCATGATTGTCCCCTTCCTAGATGCCCTACGCATCCAGATCCACCAGCTCGTAGGTCTGGCTTCCCAGCCCGATTGCCTCTGCGTGCTCGAGCGTGTGGGCGCCGTTGCGGCTTTCCATGCGCTCGATCAGCGCCGATCCGTCGGGAGCCGCGTATACCAGATCGACGCACGCGCGGTCGAGCGCCACGGGGTCGGTCGAAGCTAAGATGCCGATGTCCGCCATCTGGGGATCGGCAGGATGCGAGTCGCAGTCGCAGTCGACCGACAGGTTGTTCATCACGTTTACGTAGCAGATGTTATCGCCAAGCCGGTCGGCGACGGCCTTTGCGGCCTCGGCCATCGACTCCAGGAAGTCGTCCTGCGCAGGGCTGCCCCAGCTCGAGGTCGAGGCGCCGGCGCTGTGGATGAGCATCTTGCCCTCGCGCGAAGCGATGCCGATGGAGCAGTTCTTGATGGCGCCGCCGAACCCGCCCATCGCATGTCCCTTGAAGTGCGCGAGCGACAGCATCCAGTCGTAGTTCTCGAAGTGCGACCCAACCAGATCCTCCGTTAGATGCGATCCGCCCGAAACCGGCAGGCTCGCAGACCCGTCCGCGTCCATGATGTCTACGTCGGCGATGTCGGCGAACCCGTGGTCGCGCGCGGCCTGCAGATTGCCCTCGGTCGTGCTGCGCGCGCCGCCGTAGGCGGTATTGCACTCAACGATCGTGGCGCCAAGTCCCTGCACCAACCCGCCAATCAGATCGGGTGAGAGAAAGTTGTGCCCGCCCGGCTCGCCGGTGGAAAGTTTAACCGCCGCATTGCCGTGAGGCGCAACGCCCAGTGCGTCGAACGCGCGCTGCAGGCCATCAGGGCTGATGTCTCGCGTCACGTACACGGTAGAGGATTCCTGAGCGGAATCTGCAACTGCCGAGGCGGAAGGCTCATCGGCAACCGCACCATCCGATTGATCGGCGCCGTTGGAAGAGCTGCCGGCCGCAGCTCCCTGGTTCGCCGGAGCGCACGACGTAAGCGCCGCGGCAACAACCGCCGCACCGGCAATGAACTTGCGCCTGTCGACAGGATCACTTGTAAAGTCGGTTTTATGCATACGATACCCCCTTATTAGCATGCCGCGCATCGCCCGCCACCTGCTTCACAAAACAGAGCCTCGGCCGCTCTTCTACATTGCCGTGTCCAAATATACGTTACATGTTGTAACTTGTAAAGTGTTTTCGTTATAAAATACTTTTTAAGACAATATTAGATATATGGGATATACTGAACTAAACTCTAACGACGAGAGCACACCTGCACAGGGGGGAGATTACGATGTCCCAATTCATCAGGGCGCGAAGCGAAGCGCAAAAAGAGCAGCGCATGGACGAGATCAAAAGCGCCGCCGCCGACCTGTTCCGCGAGAAGCGCTACCACGAAATCACGCTCAAAAGCATTTCGGAACGTCTTGGCTGGTCGCATGCCGCCCTCTACAAGTACGTGGGCACAAAAGAAGAGATCTTCCTCGAATTGTGCGCCGACACGCGAGCCGCCTACATGGCGTCGCTTCTGTCGGCGTATCCCGAGGGTTGTTCATATTCGCTTGACGTGCTCGCGCAGGTCTGGGCAGAACAGCTGAGCAGCCACCGCGATTATTTGGCCTACAGCGACCTTCTGTTCACCATCATCGAGACGAACGTGAGCGCTGAAAGGCTTGCCGAATTCAAGCGAGACTACTACCGCGACCAGAGCCAGCTGATCGAGCGCTTTAAAACAAACCTGGGCATTATGCCCCATCGTGCCGACCAGCTGTTCAACTCCGTGCTGTTCCATGCCGTCAGCGTGAACGGCTGGTGCACAGAAAACCCCTTGGTCGCACAGGCGATGGAGATAGCCGGACTGACCCCGTGCATCCCCGATTTCAAAGAAGAGATGCGCGACTTCATCACGATGTGCCTGGAATACTACCTTCGCCCGTAAGACGCAAGACCGCCTCTCTACTACTCCTGCGCGTCAAAGTCGGGCTTGATCGCCAGATAGCCCGCAAGCGCTTCCTCAGTGGCGGTGTAGTAGCGCTTTGTGCCGTCAAGCTTGGCGATCTCAGCCATCTCGTCGTCGGTCAGGCTGAAGTCGAAGATGGCGGCGTTGCCCTTGATGTGATCGGGGTTCTTGGAGCCGGGGATGATGGAGAAGCCCATTTGGGTATGCCAACGTAGGATGATCTGAGCCGGGGTCTTGCCGTACTTCTCCGCCAGCTTTGCGAACACCGGCTCGCCCATCAGACCTGCGTCGCCGTGTCCGAGCGGATACCACGCCTCGATGACGATGCCGTAGGGCTTCAGGTACGCACGCAGCTCATCCTGCGCGAAGTAGGGATGGCATTCCACGGTCACCAGCTGCGGCTTGATCTCGGCGGCCTCAATGACCTCGGCGATCTTGTCCTGGGGGAAGTTGGACAGACCGAGCGCCTTCACCTTGCCCGCCTTGTAGGCGCGCTCCATCGTCTTCCACGCGGCAAGGTAGTTGCCCACGGGCTGATGCAGAATCAGCATGTCGACGTAGTCCAGCCCCAAACGCGCCAGTGTGGCGTCTACCGCCGCGTCTCCTGCTTCGTATACGCTCGGCCACAGCTTGGTAGACACGAAGATCTTGTCGCGGGCGATTCCGCTTTTCGCGATCGCTCGGCCCACAGCCTTCTCGTTCATGTAGGCGTTCGCCGTGTCGATGTGCTCGTAGCCCGCCTCAAGCGCCGCCAGAGACGCCGCCTCGGCATCGGCCGGGCTCATCAGAAACGTACCCAGACCCTCTACGGGCATCTTTACGCCGTTGTTTAGCTCTAAATATTCCATGCGATGCTCCCATCTCTCGATGCGCGGTCTCCGTCGCAAGCCTCATACGGATCGGACAACCTTACGCGACGCGCGGCTTGCGACTGTTTTGCAACACCTTCAGTGTAGTCCGGAAACAGCGCGCCGAATTATGCTTTCCCGCCATCCCAGCATGCACGGAATGCATAGCGAAACGGCAAGATCGCCCGACAAGAAGCGATGCTGGAAAGAGTGAATCAGTCGCGCGACATATGCTCTTGCCCCCATAGGCACAGCTGGTCCAGCACGCCCATCAGCGATTCGCCCAGATCGGTGAGCGAATACTCCACCTTGGGTGGAACCTGGGGATACTCCTTGCGCACGACAAGCCCGTCGCGCTCGAGCTCTTTGAGGTTGGCGGACAGCGTCTTGTCGGCGATCCCGCCCAGATACCGTCGCATCTCGTTGAACCGCACAGGCTGAAACTCCATCAGGCAGTACAGGATCACCATCTTGTGCTTACCTTGGATGAGCGACATCGTGTAGCTGTAGCCCGTCCCCTCAAACGTCGCATCCTCGATGCGCTTCGATGCCGTCATGACTGCTCCTCCCCTACCCCTGCAGAAACCCGTTTTTACATGCGCATTCATTGTACTTACTTTTTAGTAAGTACCTGACTTTTAAACCAGTACTGGTGCTTCCTTTGGCAAGATAGCATACTTCAAGGCAAGCAGTTTGCGAGATTCGAGAAAGGATGCGCAATGAAAAAGGACCTTGGAAGCAAAGGCGAATTATTCCCGCAGTCGGTGTTCATTGTGGGAAGCTACCGCGAGGACGGCACGCCCAACGCCATGAACGTAGCATGGGGCGGCGAGTGCACGCGCAACCAGATCGCCATCAACATCGGCGACCATCAGACCACCGACAACATCCTTGCCAAAGGTGCCTTTACCGTGGCTCCTGCCGATGCGGCGCATGTGGTTGAAGCGGATTATTTCGGCATCGCCACAGGTCGCAAGGTGAACAAGGCGGATGCGTCCAAGCTCACGTTCGTCAAATCAGAGCACGTTGACGCGCCGGTGATCGAGGAGTTTCCGCTTACGATGGAGTGCAAGGTAGTCGCCGTGCAGGATTGGGACGGCGAGAAACGCTTTATCGGCGAGATCGTGAACACCCGCGTCGATGGGGAGATCCTCGATGAGGAAGGTCGCGTCGACTTCGCCAAGTTCCAGCCCATCGTCTACGATTCCACTCGTCGCATCTACCGCGTGGTAGGCGACGTCGTCGGCGGCGCCTGGGACGCCGGCAAAGCGCTGATGTAGCGGTCACGGCAACAGCAAAAGTGCCTCAGTCCACACGGGGAACCGCCCTCCTGCCGCGGACGGCTCCCCGTGCGTTTTCCCTTGATCAATACGACGAGGTATTCTGCAACTCACAGCCTGCGTAGAATACGGAACTCTTCGCCGTTGTGGCGGAGCGAGATTCAGCTACCCTCGTTTTGGCGGCGGACTCACACCATCAGCACGCAGGGGTCTGTGTACTCGCCGATGCGCTTGTCGTGCGTAAGCAGGATCATTTCCTCAACAGAAGCCTGGCATACGAGCATGCGGTCGAAAGGGTCCCGATGGTCGGGCGCTCCGGGGGTTCGCTCGAGAGAAGCGAGCTTGCAGATGTGAGGAAGCTTGAGCGGAAGAGCGAGATACCCCGCCTCTTTGCAGAAAGCCGCAAGCTGCTCGCCGTCGAGCGTCAGGTCGTCGGGATGCAGTTGGTGTTTGATCTGCACTTCCCAGGGGCTTATCACGCTGAAATACACTTTGTTTCCCGCATCTTCGATGAGCCTGCGCGCCGTCTTCGAAAGACGAGAATCATCGAGAATCGCCCACAGCAAAATGTGCGTGTCGAGAAGGAGGTTCATGCCAGCGCCTCGAACATGTCTTCGACCTCGTCATCCCAAGCGTCGAAGTCGTCCGGAAGGGAGAACCGCCCTTTGGCAACGCCGATCCGTTTCGTCTCTTTCGGAAGATCGACAAGCGTCATCTGGACGATCGGCACGTTGTTGCGTGCGATGTAGACCACGTCCTCCTGGCCAGATTCGAGCATCTTTACGAGCTTTGAGAGCTCAGTTTTTGCTTCGAGCATGTTCGCCTGCACCATAAGCCACTCCCTTGGTCAGACTTAGCTAATGCAACAAACACAGTATACGTGCCGCAAACGCTCTATGCAACCGACGCTAGCAGCCGAACAGCGCGGCGGCGCGCTCCATCTTGTCGGCGATCTTCACGCCGAAGGGGCAGCGCTCCTCGCACGCGCGGCAGGCGGTGCAGTCTGCCGCCGTCACGTCCAGCGCGCGGTAGTGCTCGCGCAGCGAGTCGGGCACCGCGTCCTGCATGACGGCCAGATCGTAGTACTTGTTGACGGTGGCGATGTCGATACCCACCGCGCAGGGCGCGCAGTGACCGCAGTAGGTGCACTGCCCGAAGTACGCATGGCTCGGCGCGCCTGCCAACACGCTGGCGTAGTCGCGCTCATCGGGCGTGGCTTCCTCGTAGGAGACGGCGTCGGCAACGTGCTCGGACGACGAGAAGCCCGCCATCACGCTGGCGACGGCGGGCCGCGTCAGCGCGTAGTGGATGCACTGCGCCGCGGTCAGCGCCACCCCGAACGGCGACGTGTCCGCCGCAAGCAGACGCCCGCCCGCATACGGCTTCATCACGGTGAGCCCGGTGCCCGTCTGCTCGCACAGCGCGTAGAGCTCGGCTCTGTCGGCGTTGATGCCGCCGGTGGCAGCGCTGTAGTCCCCGAACAGGTCGTTGATGTCGTCGCTTGCCGGCAGCATGTCGAACGCGGGGTTCAGGCTGAACATGACCACCTCGATGGCGGGCTCGGCAGCTGCCAGCTTGGCAACGTCGGGATTGTGCGTCGAAAGACCGATGTGGCGAATGGTGCCCGCCGCCAGCAGCGCGCGCACATACTCCATAAACGGCCCGTCCATGATCTGGTGATATTCGTCCGTCTTGTCGACGAAGTGGATCATGCCGATATCCATATAGTCGGTATGGAAGCGCTTAAGCAGGTCTTTGAATGCCGGCTTCACCTGATCCATATCGCGCGTGCGCACGTACTGACCGTCCTGCCAGGTCGAGCCGATGTGCCCCTGGATGATCCACTTGTCGCGACGGCCTTCGAGCGCGTCGCCCAGATTGGAGCGGCGCGTAGGATCGGCCATCCAGCAGTCCAGGATGTTGATGCCCGCCGCCTCGCACGCATCCACCACCGCGCGCGTCTCTTCCAGCGACTTGTCCATCCATTCGCCGCCAAAGCCGATCTCGCTGACTTTAAGACCCGTGTTGCCCAGTTTGCGATACTGCATGGTTCCCCTCCGTTGCTTGCGCGTACACGTTTACCTTAGAGTAGCGCTTTTCGGCGAAGGCGGGAACTGCTTCTGAGTGAGGCGATTCGCACCCTGGGGTTATAGCCAAGCTGAAACAAAACCCATCAAGCAGAAACGAAACCCGCATTGACGCACCCCGACGCAGTTCGTAGAATCACAGCAATAGCTGCCGGCAGAAACGGAGGCGTCTTATGAGGATCGAAGATCGGATCAAGCGCGCAGGTTTGGAGCTGGGTTTTTCTCACGTGGGCATTGCGCCTGTGCATGATTTCGAGGACTACGAGCGAGAAGTCCTCGGCCGGCCCGACTACGCCCCGTTTACCAGCACCGAGGCTTCGTTGCTGCGCAAGATCGCGCGCACCAAGACGCTCAACCCCGACGCGCAGTCGGTGATTTGCGCAACGCTGGGGTTCAGCGACATTGCCTATCCGAGCGACCTTTCGACTTCGGTCGCGCGCGCCTACCTATCGCGCACCTACACTCCCCCTGCCAACGCTCAGCACGGCGCTCAAATCGAGGCGTTTGCGCGCTCGCTTGAGGAGATGGGACTTGTCGTGGACCGCAACCAGTTCAACATCCCGCAACGACTCGCATGCGCCGAGGCGGGCGTGGTCACGCTGGGCCGCAACAACTTCGCCTACACCCCCGAAGACGGATCGTTCAACATTCTCGTGACGTTTTTAACCACCACAGCCCTTGAGCCCGACGAGCCGACCTGGCAGTGCGAATGCCCCGACAATTGCGGACTGTGCATCCAGGCGTGCCCCACCCATGCGATTGCCGCGCCACGCCGTTTGCTGATGGATCGCTGCATCCTATTCAACAACCAGCGGTTCGAACCCGGCGCCCAAGACACGATCTGGGAAGAGATGGGGCTGCGCATCCACGGATGTGATGAATGCCAGCTCGCCTGCCCACGCAACCATGCGGTGTTGCAGGCGCCACAAAGACGCGACGCCTTTCTGGAAACGCTCGCTCGGGAGTTCGACCTTGAGAAAGTGCTTGAGCTCGACGAGGAGTACTACGAAGCGGTAGTGCGCCCCATCATGTACAACTACATCAAGGACGCCGACATCTTCCGGCGCAACGCCGCCATCGCTCTCGGCAATTCAGGCGACCCCGCCCACCTGCCCGCGCTTCGCCGTGCGCTCGACGCGACGGATCGCGAACCGGTACGCAAGGCGATCGCTTGGGCGATCAGGCGCTTGGAACAGACGGAGCAAAGCGAGGCGCGAAGCGCGCTGGCTTAATCGCCTCGCCGTCCAAGCGGAAGCAAAGTGATAGGTTAGACGCGGCGCATTTGCGCCGACAGCGCGCGACGGCACGCCCTCGCATAAAACCCGAAAGCGACGTGTCACGCAAATCGCGCCGCATTAACCGAAGTCAGGTGCCCCTCGGCATCTTCAAAGACCTGCAGCGCTTCATCACGGCTGGCGTAGAGGCGGCTGAATGTACCGGGAGTTGCCTTGCCGGGCGCAACGCAGAGCGCAGACGCCTGCGCGCGCACCTGGCCGCGAACCTCCCGCGCACGCTCGCCGACTCGGGATCGCTGCGCCTCGCGCGCCTGACGTCGCTGTGCCATCTTTTCGCGCAGGCTCATCGCCATCCCTCCACAAACTCAGCTGGTTCGGGAATAGAGCCGCCAGGCCCGGCGTAAGCAACCCGCCAAAAGCACAGCCCCTCGGCGGGAGCATTCTCGCCGGCGGCGCGACGGTCGTGCGCAGCCAGCACCTCGGCCACCCACTCGGGCTGCCGTTGGCCTCGACCCACTGCCACAAGGGTACCCACGATAGTGCGCACCATCGAATGCAGGAAGGCGTTGCCCTTCACGCGAACGCATACCACGTCCGATTCCCCCAAAAGCACCGTTTGCTCGATATCGATTTCCGCAACGTATCGGTGCGTTGGCTTTCCAACAGCCGATGCGGCCATGCAAAAGCTTTTGAAGTCGTGCTCGCCAATCAAATGCGCCGCACCCGCGCGCATGGCGTCTAAATCGAGCGGCTTTGCCAGATGCCACACGCGGCCTGCTAGCAGCACCGGACGCCAGTCGCCCGTGAATATGAAGTAGCGATACTCCCGCTCAACCGCATCGAATCGCGCAGAAAAGCCCGCCTGCGCCTCCTGGACGGCAGAAACCGCAATGCGGTCGTCAACCAAGGCGTTAAGGGAGCGCTTGAGGCCGTGCGCCGACCGCTGAGTAATTTCTTCGTCGTCAAGATCGAAACTCACCACCTGGCCGCGAGCGTGAACGCCCGCATCGGTGCGGCCTGCGCACACCGTCTCGATATCGCGACGATACAGCGTGTGCAGCGCCTGCTCGATCGAGCCCTGCACCGTCAGCTGACCCGGTTGCCGCGCAAACCCGCAAAACGGAGCCCCGTCGTAGGCGACAGTCAGAGCGATAGTATGTACTCCGGCGGCATCCACAACTTCCCCAAAACCTCCGAGACAAAGCAAAAAATCAGCGAGAGCGCTTCGTTAGCTGGCAGGCCAACGGCGCTCCTATTTCGCCACCACATTCACAAGACGACCAGGAACCACGATGGCCTTTTTGACTTCTTTGCCAGCGATGGCGGATTCAACGGCGGCAAGGCCTGCGGCGCGCACTTCGTCTTCGGGCGCATCGGAGGCAACCGTGATGCGGGCCTTCACCTTGCCGTTAACCTGAACGGCAAGCTCAACTTCGTCGGCCTTGGCAAGCTCGGGGTCGAACTCGGGCCACGCCTCCGAATGAACCGAGGTCTCGCGTCCCAGCACGGCATGCCACAGCTCTTCAGCCCAATGCGGTGCGATAGGAGCCAAAAGCTTTACCAGCGTCTCAGCCAAATCGGCATCGAACGCCTTTGCGTGATCGCAGGAACGGCGCTGGTCGAGCGACGTTTTGCGCAGATAGTCTCCCACCGCGTTGGAAAGCTCCATAATTGCCGCAATTGCCGTGTTGAAGTTGTTGCGGTCGAAGTCGTCGGCCACCTTGCCCACTACACGATGACGTTCGCGCAGCACGGTCTTCGCCACCTCGTGGACTTCGTCAGAGGAAAGTTCCTTGCCGCCGAACAGCGTTTCGCCATCGGCCGTCCCACACAGATCGTTCACCTGACGCCACACGCGATTCAGGAACTTGTAGATGCCCGCAAGGCCGTCTTCGTTCCACAGCTTCTCTTTGTCGGGAGGTCCCATGAACAGCATGGTGGCACGCACGGCATCGGCACCGTAGCCCTCGATCATCTCCTCCGGAGACACCACGTTGCCCTTCGACTTGCTCATGACCTCGCCATGGGAATCGAGCACCATGCCCTGGCACAGCAGGTTCTTGAACGGCTCGTCAAAGTTCAGCAAGCCCGCATCGCGCAAAACCTTGGTGAAAAAGCGGCTGTAGAGCAGATGCAGGATCGCATGCTCGATGCCGCCGATGTACTGGTCGACCGGCAGCCAATGGTTCGCCTTTTCGGAATCGAACGGCGCCTGGTCGTTGTGCGGGTCGGTGTAGCGCATGTAGTACCAGCTTGAGCACGTGAACGTATCCATCGTGTCGGTCTCGCGGCGCGCCGGAGCACCGCAAACAGGGCACGTGCACTTGGCGAACTCCTCGTGCGTTGCCAGCGTTTCGCCTGCAGCGAGGTCGATGTTCTCCGGCAGCAGCACCGGCAGATCTTCTTCGGGAACCGGCACCACGCCGCAATGCTCACAATGGATCGCCGGGATGGGGTTGCCCCAATAGCGCTGACGGCTGATAAGCCAGTCGCGCAAACGGAACTCCACCTTGCGACGACCCGTACCGGCGGCTTCAAGGTCGGCAACGATGGCCTCTTCGCCTGCCGAGTGTTTGCCGCCCACCATTCCGGTGTATTTGCCCGACTGAACAAGAATGCCTTCGGCGGCATAGGCCGCATCCCAGTCTACCGTCGTGACGACACGACCCTGCTCGTCTTTGAGCTGGGGATACAGGGGGTCGTCCTCACCCAAGATGATGGGGATGATAGGCAGGTCGTACTTTCGTGCGAACTCGAAGTCGCGCTGGTCTCCGCAGGGCACGGCCATTACCGCGCCGGTGCCGTAGTCGGCCACCACGTAGTCGGCAACCCATACGGGCACCTGCTCGCCGTTAACGGGGTTGATCACGTAACGTCCGGTGAACACGCCGTGCTTCTCGCGGTCGCCCTGGGCTCGCTCGACGGCACTGACCTTTTTGGCTGCCTCGGCAAACTCCATGACCTCCTGCTCGCGCTCGGTGCCCGCCACCAGGTCGTGCAAACCGGCGTACTCGGGCGCCAGCACGAAGAAGCTGCACCCGAACAGGGTGTCGGCACGCGTCGTGAACACGGTGATCGTGACGGGCTCGGCGTCCTCGGCCTCGCCGGACAGCGGAACCAACGTGAAGTCGACCTCGGCTCCCTCAGAACGGCCAATCCAGTTTGCCTGCTGCTGCTTGACGCGCTCGGGCCACCCGTCCAGCTGGTCGAGATCGTCCAAAAGCTCCTGCGCGTAATCGGTGATCTTGAAATACCATTGCGTGAGGTCGCGCTTCTCCACCTCAGAGTCGCAGCGCCAGCAGCGGCCCTCAGTCACCTGCTCGTTTGCAAGCACCGTCTTACAACCCGGGCACCAGTTCACCGGGCTGTTGCGGCGTTCCACCAAACCGCGCTTCCAGAACTGCAGGAAAATCCACTGGCCCCAGCGATAGTATTCCGGATCGCAGGCAACCACGGTGCGGTCCCAGTCGTAAGAGCAGCCCAGACGCTTAAAGCTTTCCTTCTGGGTCTCAATGTTGCTGTAGGTCCACTTTGCCGGATGGCTGTGATGTTTGATAGCCGCGTTTTCCGCCGGCAGGCCAAAGGCGTCCCAGCCCATGGGATGCAGCACGTTAAAACCGCGCATGCGCGAATAACGGGCAATCACGTCGCCATAGGTGTAGTTGCTCACATGCCCCATATGCAAATCGCCCGAAGGATACGGAAACATCTCGAGCACGTACTTCTTCGGCTTGGAGGTGTCTTCCTGAACCTTGTTTTGGCCGGTTTCTTCCCAAACCTTCTGCCACCGAGGTTCTAGTTCATGCGGATTGTACGGTTTCATGGCCACAGCTTTCTTCACCGGGTGTCATAAGGAATACCTCTGACACGAATCTGTCTCAATGCGTTTGGGAAAACCTGCGCGTGCTGCTACGCCGCCTGCTGCCGCTACGCCCGTATGCGGCACGCTCTCCCGTGCCGCAGGAGCCCGCGCCCCGCAGAGCCGCCGCGCACACGCGTTTTCGAGGCACTTCCCGCGCATCAATTGTCGCAACGCCTCATTATAAGGGCTGATGTTGCCTTTTCGAAGCAAAGAGCCTGCATTACGGACGATTTCGCACATTTCTGGACATGCGGTCGAGCAAGAGGGCACGCGCCCAACCCCCACCAAAACGAATACCGGGCTTTGCAGGCCTTCGCGACGTAGAACCACCGCTCTTTAGCCTTTCCGTAAACGATTGTGTGGCATCATCGTGTTGGGTATGTTGGGCACAAGCGCATGACGGTATAATCACAGGCGCACAGAAAACGCGGCAAGTAGGCCGCTTTACTTGAAGGAGGTTGGCGGCGCGCGCCGCACGGCTGTATGTCGGATTTACACAATAACCCGCAACAGAGCACGCACCGCAAACACGCTGCCCAGCAAACACGACGTCCTCTTGGCGCCCATGCGCGAAGACAAGAAGAGCCGCAGCAGAAAAGCCCCTCCCACCAAACAACTCCGCAAAACCAAGGCATGCCGGCAACGTATTTGCCTCTTGGCACATCTCGCCCTACGCGAAACGCCGCCGCGGACGACGAACCGTACGCGCCCACGTCCTCGCGAAGAAGCCCTTTCGGCCGACGGGGCGAAAAACACGCCCGCACCCATAAGCCCAATTTCCTTGCACGCGCCATAGGAAGCTGGTGGGATCGCCTCCTCGACGTTGTCATGGAAGGCAAGGTGGACGATCAGCGCGACATGTACGCGTCGCATCGCACGTCGCGCGACTACGTATGGAACTCAATTGGCACCGGCGCGTGGGGCATGGTGTTCCCCCTGCTCACCATCGTATGCACCCAACTAGTTGGCGCCGAGCAGGCAGGCATGTTCTCCATGGCGTTCGTTACCGGCTTGCTGCTCATGTTCGTGGGCAACTACGGCGTGCGCACCTACCAGCTTTCCGACCTCAACGAGAAGCACTCCTTCTCCGACTACCAGCTCAACCGCATTCTGACCTGCGTCATCATGATGGTTGCTGGATACGCCTACTGCATGCTGCGCGGCTACGACAGCGCGATGTTCCTTATCTGCATGGGCGTGTATTCCTACAAAATGATCGACGCGCTCGCCGACGTCTACGAAGGGCGCCTGCAGCAGGCCGATAAATTGTATCTTGCCGGCATTTCCCAGGCGTTTCGCTCCGTTATCGCCATCGTCATCTTCTCTTTGTTTTTGTTCCTTACGCGCAACCTCGCTGCGGCAAGCATCGCCATGGCGGTTGCGGCGGCGGTGTCGTTTTTGGTGCTTACGCTTCCGCTGGCGTTCTTGGAAACCCCCAAATCGCGCCGGTTGCGCTTAGGCAGCGTTGTCGAACTGTTCAAAGAATGCTTCCCGCTGTTTATCGCGCTGTTCATGTACAACCTTATCGACAACATGCCCAAGTTCGTCATGGAGGGCACGCTGTCCTACGACAACCAGCTTTACTTCAACGCGCTGTACTTCCCGGCGCATGCGCTGCTGCTTACCGTGCAGGTGGTCTACAAGCCGCAGCTGGTGCGCCTCGCCAACGTGTGGGCCCAGGCCAAGCGGAAGCGCTTTGACATCATCATCGTTGCCATGCTGCTGTTCGTTTTGGCGGTTACCCTTGGCCTTATGGCCATCATGAGCACGGTGGGCATTCCCATTCTCGGCTTTTTGTACGGATTGGACTTCACGGAATACCGCGGATTAAGCCTGATCATGGTTGCAGCAGGCGGCGTAACGGCGGCGATAGACTTTCTGTATCAGATCGTTACCGTGCTGCGCAAGCAGGGCTCGGTGATGAAGCTCTATCTTGTCACGTTTGGCTTCTCGCTGTTCATCCCGCTGTTGCTCATAAGCTTTACCGGGCTTCCGGGCGCTATCATCAGCTACCTTATCGTCATGTCCATTTTGCTCGTGCTGCTTGTGTGGGAATACCTGCGCATCCGCATGCAGATGTCGCGCGACAGAAAAGAAGCAGAGGCCGAGGCCGCAACGCAAGCCGCCGCAGGAGCCGAAGCGGGCGCGCATCCTGGCGAAGAGCGCGTTCGTCCGAGCGAGGTGCGCGCAGAGCGCGAGCGGCGGCGCGCCATCATCGAGAAGCGAACGGGCAAACACGAATAGCGCGAGCAAAGCCGTCACGCCCCACGGCGCTTTTGCCCTCTAAACCCGTCACGCTCCAAAGCGCCGCTGGCTTCTTATGCCATCACGTTCCAGGGTGTCGTATGCCTCTTGCGCCACGCCCAAAAGTGCTGTTTCCCTCTTGCGCCATTACCCCCAAGGCGACGTTTCCTCCTAAACAAAAAGCGGGGAGAAGGCATGCCCTCTCCCCGCTCGATCAGCGAATATAGCCGGCGTACCGGCGTCGCGTTTTTCGCCAGAGGCGCGCTACACGCGCTTCACGAAATGGCCGTCACGCGTGTCGATTTGCAGAATGTCGCCAATGCCCACATAGGTGGGAACCTGAATGGTGGTGCCGGTTTCCAGCGTTGCGGGCTTGGTGGTGTTGGTGGCGGTGTCGCCCTTGAAGCCAGGCTCGGTTTCGGTAACTTCCAGCTCGACGAACATCTGGGGCTCGATGCTAATAAGCTCGTCGCCCGCATACAGAAGCGTTGCCTCGTCGTTCTCCTTCAGCCACTTGGCAGCCTCGCCCACCGTCTCGGAGGGAACGGAAATCTGCTCATAGGTGTCGTTGTCCATCAACCAGTAGTCAGCGCCGTCGTTGTAGAGGTACTGGAGCTTTTTCGTCTCCAGGCGAACAGAATCGAACTTGGTGCCGGAGTTGAACGTATAGTCGACCACGCGACCGGAACGGATATCCTTCAGCTTGGTGCGCACAAAAGCGCCGCCCTTGCCCGGCTTTACATGCTGAAACTCAACGATGGTCCACAGCTTGTTGTTGTAGTCGATGCACATGCCGTTCTTAAAATCGGCGGTGGAGATTGCCATGCTTGTTATTCCTTTCAAACCACCGGGTGCACCCCTCGCGCCCGGTCTTGTGCCAAACCGTTACAGTATAACCATTTCATGCGTGGATTTCGTGAAGACATCGAAGCCCTGTTCGGTAATCACGCCAAAATCCTCCAGGCGCATCCCAAACTCGCCGGACAGATACACGCCCGGCTCTACGGTTACCACATTGCCCGCGACCAAAGGCGTTTCGTTTCTTGGCGCCAACACGGGATCTTCGTGGATATCGATGCCTACGCTGTGCCCAAGCGCATGCCCCATTTTGCCGGCGAAGCCATGCTCCGCCAGTATCCTCTCCGCCAGCTCATGAGCCTCCCTTCCGGTAACGCCCGGCCGCAAGAGAGCTTCCACCTGCTCATTCGCTTGACGAATGGCCGAATAAGCCTCGCACATGCGCGCGCTCGGGCTGCCCAAGAACACCGTGCGCGTCATGTCGGAGCAATAACCCGACACTTTGGCGCCGAAGTCCATGACCACGCATTGCCCTGCCTCAAGCTTCGTGTCCCCCGGAACGGCATGCGGGCTCGCAGCATGCGCGCCCGTTGCCACGATAGAGGGAAACGCAAGGTCTTGCGCGCCCTGCCGGCGCAGATAGTCGTCCAGCTCGATTTGAACCTCGCGTTCGGTCATGCCGGGTTTCATGAAGGAAACGATGTGTAAGAAAGCCGCGTCGGTGACTTCCTGCGCTGCGCGCATTCGCTCCACCTCGTTGCGGTCTTTAACCGATCGGAGCCTCTCTACAAACCCCGACGTTTCTTGAAGCTCAATTGCCCGGTCCGCTTCGGCGCACGCCGCCTCCAACGCACGGAACTCCCGAAGCAGCAGGTCGTCTTCGATTCCAAGACGCAAGGGCGCCAAGGCGCGCGTGCCGCGCTCGTCGCTCGCGCCGGACGCGTCACGCGCCACGCGTGCGTCATGCGCCGCCAGAGCCGCTGCCGTGAACTTCGCGTGCGTCACGCGCTCGTCGGTCACAGCAATTGCACCGCCGGCACCTTCTGCCGCCTGTCGCGCAGCCTCGCTGTAACGGGAATCGGTATGTAGCTTCGCTTCGTGCGCCCCAATCAGCAACGCATGGGCTCGCTCTTCGTCGAACACGCCATCGAAGCAGGAAAGCCAAAAGATGTTGGAGGTCCCTCGCACAAGGAACGCATCGAGACCCTCTTCCAAACATGCACGACGCAGCTTTGCGAGCCTTTCTTTCTCCATGATGCGCACTCCGCTTTCTGCTCCGTCAGTCGCGCGAAACCAAAATGTCCAACGCGTCTTTGTAGCCCTGCTTTCCTTTTCCCTTTATTTGGGCAACGCACACCGGCTCTATGACGGAAACCGCGCGAAACGGCTCGCGTGCGTTGATGTCGGAAAGATGCACCTCCACTACCGGAGCGTCAATTGACGCCACCGCATCGCGCAGCGCATACGAGTAATGCGTGTGAGCGCCCGGATTGTAGATGATGCCATCGTAGTGCCAGTGCGCTTCATGAATCTTGTCGATGAGCACGCCTTCGTGATTCGACTGGAAGCAATCCACCTCAACGCCCCGCTCGGCGCCGTAGGCAACCACCTCCGCCTCGATAGACTCGAGGGTGTCGCGCCCGTAGACCTCAGGCTCGCGAATTCCCAACATGTCGAGATTCGGGCCGTTCAAAAGCAGTATCTTTTCCATACCCCAGCCGCTCAGCCTTTCTCTTCAACCCACTTTTGGAGATGCGCAAGAACCGTGGCGTCGTCAAGTTCCACCAGCTCCCAATCTCCCACATCGCGCGGCAGCACGAAGCGCACCTGCCCCTTGCGCGCCTTCTTGTCGCATTTCATCGCGTCGAGAATGCTTTGAGGGGAAGCAGACCAGGCAAGCTCAGGCAGTCCAAGCGCATCAAGGAGCTGGCCTTGAGCCTCAACGAAATCGGGCGATGCGCCCACCAGCTCGCACGCCATGCGCGCCGCAAAGCGCATGCCTTCCGCAACGCCCTCGCCATGCGTAAAGGTGCCAAACCCTGCCAGCGTTTCGATTGCATGGCCCAAAGTGTGCCCGTAGTTGAGGCATTCGCGCACGCCCTTGCTTTCCGTCTTGTCGGCGGCCACGACATCTGCCTTGAACACCACGCAACGCGCAATCGCCTCGGCAACCACCTCGGCGTCGCGCGCTGCCAGCTCTTGCGCGTGATCGCAGAGCCAAAAGAAGAACTCGTCGGAATCTATTACCGAAGACTTCGCAATCTCTGCGCACCCGCAGCGCCACTCGCGCTCGGGCAGGGTGGCAAGCGTGTCGGTGTCGGCGCACACATGAACCGGCTGCTTGAACGCTCCCACCAGGTTTTTCCCCGCTTCTAGGTTGATGGCGGTCTTGCCCCCAACCGAAGAATCAACCATTGCCAAAAGCGTGGTGGGAGCCTGCACCACCGTTACGCCCCGCATGTAGGTGGCGCCCGCAAACCCCGCAAGATCGCCTATCACGCCGCCGCCAAGCGCAACCACCACGCAGTCGCGCTCGAGCTTCAGCTGAGCCATGGCCTCCCAGATCTCACCCAAGACCTCGATGGACTTCGACTCCTCGCCCGCAGGCACCACAATGTCGCTCACGCGGAATTCCGCTTGCGCAAGGGATGCGCGCACCGCATCGCGATACAGCGGCGCAACGTTCGAGTCGGTTATCACCAAAGCGCGCCCCGCGCCTTCCACGCCACACGCGCGCGCAACCTGCTTTCCCAGCCCCGGCACAATGCCCGACCCTATGCGAACGCCGTACTCCTGCTCGCCCGGGATGTTCACCACTATTTTCGTCGCCACAGCACACCTTCTCTTTCCAAAAGAGACTGTATTTTATAGGCAAGCGCCGTAACGCCTTTGCCCGACGTGTCAACCGTAAGGTCGGCAACCTCCTCATACAACGGAAGTCGCTCGGCATTCGTTTTTCGCGCCGCCTCCGCATCTCCCAGCAAAGGGCGCGTGGTCGGATCGCTAATGCGCGATTTCGCTTCGTCTGCTTCCACTTTCAGAAACACCACGAAGCCGCCACTGCGCAGCAACTCGCGGTTTTCCTCGCGCAGCACCACGCCTCCTCCGCACGACACCAGCGCAGGCTCCCCCTGCGTTATCTCGCGCAGCACCTGCGTTTCCACATCGCGGAAGTGCTCTTCGCCGTAGGCGGCGAACATGTCGCGGATGCGCATGTCTTCACGTCGCTCGATGTAGGAATCCATGTCGATAGAGGAAACGCCGCACAGCCGTGCAAGCCGGCGCGACACCGACGTTTTGCCCGCGCCCATAAATCCAACGAAGAACACGGGTCTTGCAAGGGTGCAAGGTATGCGCTTTGCGCTACGCGCGCCCTGCGTTTGCCCGCCAGGCGCTTTGGGTTTACCGTGCGTTTGCCCGCCATGAGCTTTGGCTTTGCCCTGCCCTTGCCCGCCAGGCGTGTTTCCCTTATTGCGCGCGCTGCGGCGCGAACTGCGAGAAGCGTCGGACATATCCTACCTCGACGCCGTACGCAGACGCTGCTTATAGGCACGCACCGCTGCCTTGATGTCGGTCATGTTGTCGCATCCGAACTTTTTCAGATACGCGTCTGCCAGCACAAACGCAACCTCCGCCTCGGCGATTACTGCGGCGGCGGGCACGGCGCACACGTCGCTGCGCTCTTTGAACGCCTCCGCTGGCTCAAGAGTATCGAGGTCAACCGTGCCCAACGGCTGCATCAAGGTCGCAATGGGCTTCATCGCTGCCGTAACAACGAGCGGCAGGCCGGTGGTCATGCCTCCCTCGAGCCCTCCCGCGTTGTTTCCCGAACGCGTAAACCCACGTTTAGGATCCAACAGGATCTCGTCATGAACCTTCGACCCCGGCAGTTGCGCGGCACGAAAGCCCAGTCCGAACTCGACGCCTTTGATAGCAGGAATAGACAAAATTGCAGCTCCGAGCTTTGACGTCAGCCTGTCGGCACCCGTAGCATACCCGCCAACGCCCGGAACGAGCCCCTTTACCACCACGCGAAACGTGCCGCCGAGCGTGTCGCGCTTCTCCTTCGCTTCGTCGATAGCGCGCTTCATGGCACGCGTCGCCGCAGAGTCGGGGCAGCGGACCTCGGAAAGCTCGATGTCGAGCGGCTTGTACTGAGCCGCAGCTGCAAGCGGATCGGTTTCCTTCATGGCGGCATCGCCGATGGAGGTGACATAGGAAAGCACTTCCACGCCCAACTCCGCCAAAAACTCGCGCGGGATTCCCGACGCCGCAACGCGCGCCGCCGTTTCGCGCGCGCTCGCCCGCTCAAGGATATTGCGGCAGTCGTCGGTGTCGGTTTTGAGCGCGCCCACCAAATCGGCATGACCGGGACGCGGCGTCACCTCGCGTATCAGGCTCGCAGGGGGCTCGCCGAAAGGAGCCATGCGCTCTTCCCAATTCTCCCAATCGCGATTGCGCACCACCAGCGCAACGGGAGAACCCAGCGTGCGCCCAAAGCGAATGCCTGCCGTCACCCTGACGGTATCATGCTCAATGGCTTGGCGTCCGCCGCGGCCATAGCCGGATTGGCGCCGCGCAAGATCGGTGTTTATCTGCTCCTCGGACACCCGAAGACCCGCCGGAACACCTTCGACGATGGCAGTAAGCTCCTGGCCATGGCTTTCTCCGGCTGTGAAGTAACGCATGTGGGCATCCTCCCCTAACGTGTGAACATACGTCGGGTATTGTACCCCAGCCGATGTTACGAAAGAGTAACCGCTTTAAGCAGACACGCCCGCCTTAGCGCTCGGGACGGTAGATGGCGCAGTTGTTGGGCGTTTCGTACATGTCAACTTGACTCACCGGCAGTCCCTCGCTGCTCAGGCGCGCGCAAACATAGCGTGCCAGATTCTCTGCGGTGGTGCGGAACGGAAGGATGGTGAGCGTAAAGCCTTCGCTTTCCAAAGCGGCAATGGTGGACGGCTTCAAGGTTCCCTCTTCCACCAAAAACGTGTGGTCAAGCTCTTCTGCCAATGCACGAACGGCTTTTTTGAACACGCCGAAGTCAAGCACCATGTCGCGCATAGTGTCTTCCTTTTGCAGTTCTGCTTGCTCCAGATACACCACCATGCGCCAACGATGCCCATGCAGGTTTTCGCATTTGCCGTAGTAATCGGCGAGAAAATGAGCCGAATCGAACGCGGCTTCCGTTTTCAGACCGTACATAACGCCCCTTCTCCCCGTCATTTACTCCAGCGAAAACCCCGCCGCCTCTGCCATGACGCCAAACAGGTCCTCGTTGCTCAGGCCGAACGCAAGATTCGTTGCGCACTCGAGAATGCGCACCGTTTCCACCGCCTGACCGACAAGCATGCCCGCCCCGTCAAACGTGCGGCAGCCCGCAGCGCGGCCGCCGGCAACAAGCGCCGTTTCGCCGTGACCGTACACGCAGTCAAACACCCACTGCCCTTCGCGAAGCACCGACGTGTCAAAAGGCGCCGGATCGCCGGCACGCATACCTAAAGGAGTGGCGTTTATCACCAGATCGGCTTGGGAAATGCGGCCTGCGGCGTCCTTGTAGGCGGCAGGGGTCATCGATCCGGCACGGGTTCGCGCACCGCTCCTGTCTCCCAACGCGGCTTCGCGCTCGCTCCAGCGCGCGAGAACGTCGCGCGCATGCTGCGCATCGCGGCTTAGCAGCAGCACTTTGCACGAGCCGAGCCGCGCGCACGCCGTCAAGACCGACAACGCAGTAGGGCCGGTGCCGCACACCGCAACGAGCTTGCGGCTGAAGTCGAAGCCTGAACGCTGCAAAAAACTCACGCAGCCCGCCCCGTCGGTGTTGTGGGCAACCAGGCGGCCATCGCAATTAACCAGCACGTTTACGCCGTCCACGAGCTCCGCCGTCGCGCTGCGCTCGTCGGCAGCCTCATACGCCAGCGGCTTGTAAGGCGTAGTGATATTCACCGAAAGAAAATCGCGCTGCTCGAGCACGGTGCGCGCTTCCTGTTCGGAAGCGCAATCCAAAAGTTCGTAGTGCCATGGCAAGCCGAGCTTTTCATAGACCGCGTTGTACATGACCGCCGATTTCGAATGCCCAACCGGATGTCCCAGCAGGTAGAGATGCTGCGCGCGCATTATCGATCGCCCTCTGTAACCTGTGTGGCAGTTGGCGCAGCTGCCGTCTGAGTTGGCGCAGCTGCCGTCTGGGGCGTTTCCTCCGGCTTGGCATTGCCCATCACCAATCGCTCGAAATGGCGCAGCATAAGCGTGTGGGGCAAATCCTGCTCAACCAAGGGCTGCAACAAATAGGCCTTCATCCCCAGAAAATGAGCCCCTAGTACGTCGGTAACCAACTGGTCGCCGATAACCACCGTAGTGGCGCGCTTAGCCTGAATCTTGTGAAGCGCCATCAAAAAGGCGGGAGGCAGGGGCTTTATGGCCTTTGCCACGATGGGAAGCTCCAGGCGCTCTGCAAGCTGGTAAACCCCCTCATGCCAGTTGTTGGACACCAAGCAAAATCGCAGCCCCGCGCTGCGCGCCTTTGCCAGCCATACGCCCACGTCGTGAGGGACCTCGTGCGTATCGCGCGTGAGGATGGTGTTGTCTATGTCCATCAGCACCGAGGTAAACCCGCAGTCAAGCAAATCGCGTTCGATATCGATGCGCGTTATTCGCGAAAAGTATCTATCCGGTTTAAGAAATGGCATGCTTCACTGCTTTCACGCACTCGCCTGTCTCGTTCGGATGCAGCCTTTGCCCCATCCCGGCCAGCGGGCGCGTTCCTTTCGGCTTTAGACGGATATTCCTACGAGAACGTCTGCATGTGATCTTCGTACGTCTCCGAGAAATAGCACTGCATGTTGCCATCTTCATCTTCGCCAAAGTAGAAGAAGTAGTAGTTCGTTTCATCGGGAGCGCACACTGCCTGCAGACATTCCAAGCTCGGCGAGCAAATGGGAGTGGGGGTTAGCCCCTTGTTCGTGTAGGTGTTGTAGTCGCTGGGGGTTTCCAGATCGGCGGGCGTAGGCTCGTGCCCCAGTTCGTATGCGGTCGTCGCGTCGCTTTGCAGCATGCCATAGGTAGGCTCGCCGTCGTTGCCCAGGCGGTTATAGAACACTGACGCAACCTGCGAGCGGATGGACGGGTCGGCAGTGCATTCCTTCTCCACAATGGAGGCAAGCGTTACCGCCTCGTAGAGGTTCAGACCTTGGTTTTCCGGATACGTCCAGTCAAGCGACGCCGTTTCCGTTTGGAATTGCTGCAACATCAGGCGAATGAGCGAATCGGCAGTGGCATCATCGGCTACTTCGTAGGTCTTTGGGAACAGAAAGCCCTCAAGGCTTGCCGTGCCGGCGCCCTCAAGGAACGAGAACTCACTTGCGTAGACGCTGGCGTCCGAAGCTGCGGAAACGAAATCGGCAGCTGCAATGCGCCCGTCGGTTGCCTGCTCGACTGCTTGCGCGATCTGCTCGAGCGTGTAGCCCTCGGGGACGGTGAGACCCCCCTCGAACACATTGGGGCCGCTCACCAAAAGGTTCACCACCTCTTCGGTCGACATGCCGCCCGTGAACTCGTACGTGCCGGGCTTTAGCTGCGTTCCGGCATTCATCTCGCCGACCTTTGCGGTGAAGTCGCCTGCATTGCCCACAACGCCTGCCTCAACCAGCTGATCGCCGATAGCAGAGGCGCCCGAGCCTTCCGCCACTTCGATTTGCACCGTCTGGCCTTCTGCCAGCGTGGGGGCAGAACAGCCCCTCACCAGCGTCACGATGCCAAAAATAGCGGCAACCATCACTACCAGCGCGACAATAAGCGCAACAACCGTGGGAGCCTTGCTCCGTTTCGGGCGGATAAAGCTCGTATCATAGGTGCGAAACATCTTGTCGCCTCGGGCATGTGCAGCACGAGCAGCGTGATTCGGACGCTGGGAATACGTTATCTGCCGTTTCCGCAAGGGCATGAAAACTCCTTATTGGTCAGAGATACGACGGGCATCGAGCCACGCCTGCAAGAACACACTTGCCGCTATCATATCCACTTTACCGCGCATCTCTCGCTCGCTCAGTCCCTTTTCACGCAAACTCCGTTTCGCTTCAGCCGAACTTAAACGCTCGTCGGCGAACTCGTGCGGGATGCCACAGGAGCGCGAGATGGCGTCTGCCGCTTTGCGAATCCTCTGAGCTTGCGGCCCCTCCTCTCCCGAAAGGGTGTAGGGCAACCCGCACACCAAAAGCTCGGGCTCCCAATCCTCAAGCACGCGTCGAAACGTTTTTGCGCATGCGAGCACTTCGTTGGCCGGTAGCACGCACACAGGCGACGCCACGCGTTGCAGCGCATCGCTTACGGCAATGCCCACGCGAACCTCTCCGATATCCAGTGCCAACACGCGCATTGTCGCGCTCCTTTCCGCCGGGCTCCCCTGAACAAAAAAGCCTTGCCGCTTGGCTTCGGGCCAAACGGCAAGGCTCCCCCGCTGCCTGCAAGCGTTACTGCAGCATCGTCCGCGCGGCATCAAGCGCTGCGTCGATGCCCGAAGCGTCCTTGCCTCCCGCCTGAGCCATGGTGGGCTTTCCGCCGCCGCCGCCCTTGATGCTGCCGGCAATAGCCTTAATAAGAGCGCCCGCGTTGAATCCGGCTGCCACCGCCTCGTCGGTACCCGCCGCCATGATGACCGGCTTGTCGTCGTTGACCGTGCCGATAACGCACGCGCCCGGCTTGGGCAAACGCGCGCGCAAGATATCCCATGCATTGCGCAAGCCGCCGGTGTCCAACCCGTCAATGCGCGTAACGACCACCGGGTAGCCCGCAGCGGCATCCACGACGTCTTTCAGATGCTCTTCCATGCTGCCTTCGGCCGCGCGCTGCTTGTTGGCCTTCTGCTTTTGTTCGAAATCCTTTATAGCAGCCAGGTTGGAGGCAGTGCGCTCGGAGACGTCGAACAGCGGCACCTTCAGCTCCGAAGCGGCCTCTTTAAGCTCCGCCTCGATGCGATTCATGTAAGCAAGCGCATCGTAGCTGGTTACCGCCTCGATGCGGCGCAGGTTCGCGCCTACACTCGACTCGGAAACGATCTTCACGAAGCCGATTTCCGCCGTGTTGGACACATGGCAGCCGCCGCACAGCTCGCGGGAGAATTCGCCCGCCTCAACAACGCGCACGGTGTCGCCGTATTTCTCGCCAAACAGCGCGGTAACGCCCGAGGCACGCGCTTCGTCGAGCGAGGTCTCGTAGATGTTCATGGGGATAGCCGCCATGATCTCTTCGTTGGCAACGCGCTCGATCTCGGCAAGCTGTTCAGGCGCAGTGGCCTCGAAATGGGTGAAGTCGAAACGCAGGCGATCCGGGCCAACGTAAGACCCCGCCTGTTTAACGTGGTCGCCGAGCACTTGGCGCAACGCCGCATGAAGGATATGCGTAGCGGTGTGGTTACGCGTGATGCGAGCACGGCGCTTTGCCTCTACCGCTGCGGTAACAGCGTCCCCCGCAGACACCGCGCCATCAAGAACCTTCACCATATGGCATACAAGCCCCTTCTCGGGAGCCTTGGTGTCAACGACGTCGGCCACAAACCCGCTTTCGGATGCGATGGCGCCGGTATCGCCCACCTCGCCACCCATCTCGGCGTAGAACGGAGTGGCGTTAAGCACAATCTCGCCCTCATCGCCAGCGGCAAGCTCGTTCACCCGAGCTCCGTCCTTGATGAGCGCGACAACCGTCGCCTTGCGCACTAACTCTCCGTAGCCGGTGAACTCAGTAGCGCCAACCTCCTTCAGAACGTCGGCGTGCACGCCGCCGTAGGTGCTCCAAGCCGCCTCGGCGTCGTCTTTAGTGGCGGCGCGGGCGCGGGCGCGCTGCTGCTCCATGCAAACGTCGAATTCGTCATGGTCGACCGCGATGCCGTGCTCGGCGCAGATCTCCTCGGTGATCTCGATCGGGAAGCCGTAGGTGTCGTGCAGGGTAAAGGCGGCCTCGCCGGAAAGCACAGTCCCCTCGAGCTTGGAAAGCGCGTCGTCCAGATAGGCCTGGCCTTGGCGCAGCGTGGCGCCGAAACGCTCCTCCTCGGACAAAACCACACGCTCCACCAGCTCGCGGTTGTCGACGATTTCAGGATACACATCGCCCATCTCGCCGATGATGGCGTCGATGTAGTGCTTGAGGAACGGACCTTCGATGCCCAGTTTGTGGCCGTGCATCACCGCGCGGCGCAGCAGGCGGCGCAGCACATAGCCGCGACCTTCGTTGGAAGGCAGAATGCCGTCGGCAATCATAAACGTTACCGAACGGCTGTGGTCCGCAACGATGCGCAGTGAAAGGTCGGCTGCCGCATCGGTTTTGTAGACCTTGCCCGACAGTTTCTCGCCCACCGCCACCAAGCCGCGCAGCACGTCGGTGTCGTAGTTGTTGGTTACGCCCTGCATGATGGCGGCAATGCGCTCAAGCCCCATGCCGGTGTCGATGTTTTTCGTCTTCAGCGGCGCGAGCGTGCCGTCTTCCTGGCCATCGAACTGGGTGAACACGCAGTTCCAATACTCCAGGAAGCGGTCGCAGTCGCATCCCGGCTTGCAGTCGGGCTTACCGCACCCCACCTCGGGGCCTTGGTCGAAGTAGAGCTCGGAGCACGGACCGCACGGGCCGGTGGGGCCGGCGCGCCAGAAATTGTCGTCTTCGCCCAAGCGGGAAATATGGTCTTCGGCAACGCCGAGGCTCTTCCAAATCTCGATGGTCTCGTCGTCGTCTTCGAACACGGTGAAATACAGCCTCTCGAGCGGCAGTTCCAAAACCTCGGTGGAAAACTCCAGTGCCCAGGCGCACATCTCCTTTTTGAAATACTTGCCAAAGCTGAAGTTGCCCAGCATTTCGAAGAAGCTCAGATGACGGCCAGTGGTGCCGATGATATCGATGTCGTTGGTGCGCACGCACTTCTGCACCGTAGTGGTGCCAACGTAAGCCGGATCAAGCTCTTTGGTATGCAGAAAGTACGGCTTGAACTGCACCATGCCCGCGCTTGTAAGCAGCAGGCTGGGGTCGTCGGGAATCAGCGAGGAAGAAGGCATGCGCTTGCAGCCCTTCTCCTCGAAGAACTTCAGGTATTTCTCGCGGATTTCCGCCGTGGTCATGTACTTCATTCTCGCATCGTACCTTTTCACTTTGTTGGCGCACGTGCGCCGTCCTCCTTTAGCACTGCCCTATTCTACGGCATGCCCTCATCATAAAACCGCCCGGCGGCCAAACCGGGCGGAATGAAACACCAAAAAGAGCAGACCTACCGTCGCCGACGACCCTGGCGCCTTTTGGCCGCTTGTTCTTTGCGTTCCTGAATGCGCTGCATCGAGCCGGTGGCATCGGGATGCGGCGCCGCCACGTCCCCCAAAGGATCCACTCGCTCGCTTTCGGCGGGCGTTCCCTTGAAGAAGACGCCGTCCTCGGCAACAAGCTGTCTGCCTGTGCGTTTCTCGAAATAATACACGAAAACGGCCTTTGCCACCGCAACGGCGGGAATTGCCACCAACATGCCAAATATCGAGCCTACAAACCCGCTCATCGCGCCGCCGATGGCAGAGCCTGCAAGCAACGTGATAAGCGTAAGCGCGGGATGGACGTCCACCGAGTCTGCCATGATTTTGGGCGAGACGAACGTGTAGACGATCTGCTGAATGGCAATGGTTCCCAATAGTGCGATAACGGCGGCGAGCGGGCTCACGAACACGCCGACCACTGCCGCCAGCGCACCGCCAAGCCACGGACCAACTACCGGAATGATGTTCAGCAAGCCTGCGATAATGCCCAGCGCCGCATAGTTGGGAATGCCAACCAGGGCAAAGCAGATGCAGCAGCCGATGCCGATGATGGCGCACTGCACCAGCGTCGCCTTGATGTAGCCGCCCATCACCCGCGTGAAAGTGACGTGAAGCATCTCAAGATCTTCTTGGCGTTTAGGCCCAGCGAGCCGTTTGCATTCGCGCCCGAGCGCCGGCAGCTCCATCAGAATCCAGAAGGCAACCACCAAGCCAAAGCCGATGGCAACAAAGCTGTTGGCAACCCCGGCGCCGATGCCGATGGCGCTTGAGGCCCCCTCGCTCGCAAACGTGGTTGCCCAGCTGCCCAGCGCCGCCAACACGTCGTTTATGCCCTGGCGAACGCTCTCGTTTTCAAAAAGATCGGAGTACTGGTAGTAGATCTTGTTGCCCCAGTCGATGACGCTTTGCACATAGCCGGGGATGCTTTCAAGCAAATTGGCGAACTGGCCGCCAAAGCCAAACATCGGCGAGAACATCAAGAAAGAAAGCGCGCCGAGCACCGCAAACATGATCAGGTAGGCAATGGCGGTTCCTATGCCGCGGTTAACGCCCCTTTTCTCCAGGCCGTTCACAATACCGCGCAGGCAGAACACGATGATGGTGGCCCAAATGACGACGCCCATGGGCGCCGACAGAATATTGAGCAGATAAATTACCACCGCCGCAAGCAAAATGCCGCCAACGCACGTCCACACGCCCAAAAACCTACGTCGCGCGTTAACCGCACGACGCCGCTCTTCGGGTGACATGATTTCGAAATCGGGGATGTTGAGCTGGCGCATGATACCTGTCCTGGAAGCTACGCTTGCTTGCCGGCAGATTCAGGTGCGCCGCCAGATGCACCGTTATGCGCGGCGTCGGCGGAAACCTCGCTTGCCGCTTTTGCTCCGTAGGTGAAATACCCCTCTTGCCCTGACGCCTGCTTCTCCTGCGAGACGCCCTCGGCGCCTACAGACTGATCGGAAGATTCGCCCTGACGGGCGGGGCCGTTGTGCGAGCCCCCCTTTTCAGCTTGACGAGCTTGCTCTATGCGCTCGACGGCGCGCAGCTTCTTCTCGGACTGATCGGCATCCTTTTCGGCTTCGCGCTCAGCCTTCGCAGCTTCTGCCTTCTCTTCGCCAAGAGCGATTGACTCCTCGCTCGCCCCGCGCGAACGGAATGCGCCGCGCACCTTGCTGGTGACGTTGTTCACCAAGTCCATCGGCGCGCTTGCAATGGCGTCCACCGTAGAAACCGTAGACGAGACCGTATCGGTTACCTCTCCCACGTCCTCTAAGATCTGGTCGAGGCGCATTATTTCCAGGTTTGCAGCGTCAACGGTAAGCGACACCCGATCGACCAATGGGTCGATCTTCTTTGTGGCAGGCTCAAGCGACGCCGTGATACTTTCTACGTGCTCGAGCGTGGGCTCGATTTGCTTTTTGATGTCCTCGACAGTTTGGCGAGCGCGACGCACCGTTATCACCAATTCGACGATAAGCCAAATAAGGACAATGCCTGCGATCACGTACAAAATAGGTAGAGCCGAGTTGATAACCTGATTGAATTCCACGATGCGCCTCCCAGGTTCGCTTGAAGCCACCACTATAGCACGTTCACCTGCTGCAAATGTCCAGCTTGCTACGGAAGACTCCGTTTGTCACCTACTTGCCACACAGGAAGAATTATACGCTCTTGTCGGCGCCGGATCGACGATCCTCCCCTTGCTGACCCTTGTCTTGGGGAGCATTGGCAGACACACTGCCACCCGTTGCGCTCGGGACTCCCTGGGAAGCGTTCAAAGGCGCGCGGTCGCGCGCAACGCAGTCGGCTCGGTACGCCTCCCACCCTCTATCGCTCGAACGATAAAAACAGCCCGGCTCAAGCCCTTCGGGCAAATAGCGCTGGTTCACCCATCCGCCCGGATAGTCGTGCGGATACAAATAGGCGCCGTAGTCTTGCGAGCCCGGACGGTGCCGGTCGCGCAGATGATCGGGCACAGCGCGCGCAGGGCCTTTCCTTACTTCCGCGAGCGCGGCATCGATGCCCGCCTCTGCCGCATTGCTTTTTGGCGCCAAAGCCAAGTAGATTGCCGCCTGAGCCAGATTGATGCGGCATTCGGGATAGCCAATAACCTCCGCCGAACGAAACGCCGCCTCCGCCACCAAAAGCGCCTGCGGATCGGCGTTGCCGATATCTTCCGACGCCGCTATGAACATGCGACGTGCGATGAACTTTGGGTCCTCACCGCCCTCTATCATGCGCGCGAGCCAATACAGAGCTGCGTCTGGATCGCTTCCGCGCATGGATTTTATGAACGCCGAAATGACGTCGTAGTGCATATCTTTGTTCTTGTCATAGGGCAAGCTTCGATGCGGCGTGGCGGCGCGCACCGCTTTCTCGTCGATAAGGGAGGGCTTGCCATCGCTGCCCTCCGCCACCATGCCCGCCGCCAATTCAAGCGTGGTAAGCGCAGCGCGCCCATCGCCCCCCGCAAGCAGCACGATTGCCCTGCGTGCGTCGTCGGAAAGGCGGCAGCGTCCCTTCAAGCCGCGTTCGTCTTCGCACGCGCGCACGAGCAGCTTCTCAATGTCGGAATCCGACAGGCTCTTGAGCTCAATGACACGCGAACGCGAGATCAACGCCGAGTTGACCTCGAAAAACGGATTTTCAGTAGTTGCGCCAACAAGAATCACCACCCTGTCTTCCACCGCATGCAGCAGCGAATCCTGCTGGCTTCGGTTGAACCGATGGATCTCGTCAACAAACAAGATCGTGCGCTGGCCGCTCAGGGCAAGGCGCTTTTCGGCAGCGTCTATCTCTCGTCGCAGATCAG
Organism: Candidatus Aphodovivens excrementavium; assembly: GCA_018715935.1. GTDB lineage: Bacteria > Actinomycetota > Coriobacteriia > Coriobacteriales > Eggerthellaceae > Aphodovivens > Aphodovivens excrementavium. The sequence continues at coordinate 36,247 of DVKR01000017.1, read as the reverse complement.
AAACGCTGCCCCCTATAGCCGACACCTCAACAAACGTAGCCTTAGTGGCGCGTGCTATCACGTGAGCGAGCGACGTCTTGCCCGTGCCTGCCGGGCCGAAAAGAATGAGCGAACTGAGTTGATCCTGCTCGATGGCAGTGCGCAACCAGCTTCCCGTGCCAATGGCCTCGTCCTGCCCCACCACGTCGTCAAGCGTGCGAGGGCGCATGCGCACGGCAAGAGGCGCCACTTCCGAGCGCGCCTGCTGTTCTATTTCAGAAAAGAGTGTGTCCATTCCCGCATCGTATCACGACTAGATTCTAAAAACACGAACTTTTGATCGATTTTTAAGAACGGGCAAGGAGCGCAATAAAAAAAAGCCCCACCCCCGGCCAGAAGGATGAACCCACCTCTAAAAGGTGGGTGCTCGCAGCTCGCTTCCCGGCTTTCGTATCAACGGACACGAATCCCCGTTTCACGCGCTATCTTGAGCTCCCTCATCAAAATACGTCGGTCCATCGCAAAAGTATGGATCCGAGGGTGGAACCTATTTGTGAGTATAGGGCACCTCCGCCCAAAGAAAAGACTTGACATACGCGCCCATGCTGGCAAGATGGAGGCATGTGAGCCTTAATTCTCTCAATTCTCAAGCTCTTTCGCAGCAGGATCGACGGCGGCAAACCGCAGGGTGAACGTCGTGCCTTTGTCCTCTTCGCTGTCTACCTCGATGGTTCCATGGTGATAGAGCACCGTATGCTTCACGATGGCAAGACCAAGCCCCGTGCCGCCCGTTTCCTTGGACCGACTCTTGTCCACACGGAAAAACCGCTCGAAAATCTTATCGCGGTACTGCTCGGGAATGCCGCGCCCCGTGTCGCTTACGCGAACGACAACCAAGCCGTTGGGGGCTTCCATCGGGCCGCCCTCGCCAAACACCCCTGACGCATGAGCCGGCTCGCGCATCACCGTGACGTTAACCTCGCCGCCGGGACGGTTGTAGCGAATGCCGTTTTCCAGAAGGTTGTACATCATCTCTTCTGCCATGGTCTCGTTGCCCATGATGTAGGCAGGATCGCCCGTCACCCTAATTCGCACAACCTGATCGGCAGCAAAGCTTTCGAGACGCATGCGAACGCGGCGCGCTAAAGCCGACAAATCTATGGCCTTTGCGTCCGACTGATGCAGCGTGGTCTCATCCAAACGCGAGAGCGTGAGCACGTCGTTGATGAGGGAGCGCATCGCCTGGGCTTCCTCGTAGATCAGCTCCGCAAACTTTCTCCGGTCCGCAGGGTCGACCATATCGTTTTTCATAAGCTCGGCATAGCCCGAAATCACCTGCAAGGGGGTCTTCATCTCGTGGCTCACGTTGCTCGAGAAGTCGCGCCGCATACTCTCTGCCTGAGCTAGCTCGATGTTTTGCTGCTTGAGCTGGCGTTGCTGTTCGTCTATGCGGAACAACAGCGGATCCATTTCCTCATAGATCTCGTTTTCCAGCGGGCTGGCAAAGTTCAAGGCGTTGATGGGCTTCATGATGTGCTTGGTAAGCAGCCGAGACACCACAAAAGCAAGAATTGCCACCAGCACGACGATGACGATGGTCGGGACGACCATATTGCCCATAAAGGCAACGAGCGAGGCGCGCGACTCCGACAGCCTCACCACACCGCCGTTGTCCAGCGCGACGGCAGCGTAGACCGTATCGGTACCCAGCGTTGCCGAATAACGCACCGACAACGCCTCCCCGCGCTCACGCGCCTGAACCACCTCGGGTCGCGTTGCGTGGTTTTCCATCGCGCTTTCGTCGGCATCGCTGTCAAACAGCACATCGCCTTCCGCATTGATGAGGGTATAGCGCATTTCGCCGTCAAACTGCACGTCAAGCTCTTGAGCTGCCGCCTCGTCGTTTGGTGCGGCGGCAAGCACAGCCGCGGCATCGCGCGCCTGGCGCATAAGGTCGTCTTCGACCTCGCTCGATGACGAAAGGTAGAACAGCCCCGTGAGAACGAGCGAAACTGCCACCAAAGTGACAAGCACGAAGGACAGAACGCTAACAAAAATACGCCCCGCTAAACTTTTCGGTTTAAGCGGGGAGCCTGTCATTTTCGCAATCATGCAAACAACCCGCTACGATGGCCGCTTTAGGCAGTAGCCGACTCCGCGAACCGTGCCAATGCAGGCATCGGCTCCTGGACAGGCGGCGGCAAGTTTTTGGCGCAAAGTCTGAATATGCACATCAACCGTACGCGTTTCGCCCACGTAGGTGATGCCCCATACGTCCTCAAGCAGCTGGCTGCGGGTAAGCACGCGTCCGCCATTGATCATGAGCGTGCGCAACAGATCGAACTCCTTGAGCGTAAGGGTAACCGGAACGCCCCCGGCTTCCACGGTGTGCGCACCCGAGCGCAGCACGATTGGCCCGCACACAAGCTCGTCGTCGGCAACCACTGCGGGAGTGGCAGCGCGGCGCAGCAAGGCGTTCACGCGAGAAACAAGCTCCATCATGCCAAACGGCTTGGCAAGGTAGTCGTCGGCGCCGGCGTCGAGGCCGCTCACCGTGTCAAACTCGGTGCCCTTTGCCGTGAGCATCATCACCGGGAGGTTTTTCGTCGAGGCGTCTTCGCGCAGCCGATGCAGTATCTCAAGCCCGTCGATCTCCGGAAGCATAATGTCGAGCAAAATGAGTTCGGGAAGGTGTTTTTTGCACGCCTCGAAAAACTCGGGCGCAGCCGCAAATCCTTCTGCCTCGAATCCGGCCTGACGAAGCGCATAGAGCGTGAGGTCGCGGATGTTGGTATCGTCTTCAACGTAGTAAATCATGGCTGTATTCTACTGCATCCTCGCGTTTCGCCGTGTCAAAAGCAAGTAAAACCGCGGGTGCTTCGCGGCGGGCCTCTCTACGCTTAGAAGCCGACAGCATCGTGAGCCGTGCGCGTAAAGGGCGCCACCGCGCGCACTACCGCGTCTTTCGCCTGAGCCGGATCTACCCCTTCTTCCACCCAAAGCACCACCGTTCCGCTGAAGCCGAACGCGGTAACATCGCTGAACTGCACCGACGCCTCGCCTTCAACACCGCCCACCGTCTGCGCCGCTTGAGTTGCCGCCTCGGCAATAGCCGCAGAGAGGCCGGTAAGCTCGCTTCCCTCCGCCACCACCGAGATCGGGACGACCACCTTGCGCGGCGGCGGCAGCTGCACGAGCGCCGAAGTGTTCAAAACCGAGTTGGGGATAACGATGCGCTCGCCGGTCGCCGTGGTGATGGTGGTGTGGCGCCACGTGATGTCGCGCACGATGCCGCGTTGACCGCCGATCTCAACGTTGTCGCCAGGCTCCACTATCCCCATGATAGAGAGCTGGAGACCGCTGATGAGGTTGGACAGAGTGTCTTGAAAACCCAAGGAAATGGCAATGCCGCCAATGCCCAACGCCGCAATCGCCGCCGATACGTTGATGCCGAAACAGCTCGACAGGATGACGCTAATGCCAATCGCCCACACAACAACGCGAACGATGTTGACGAAAATGGAAGACGACGGCAGCGGAACCGAGTCGTGGCTGAGCACGCGCCGAATAAGCTTTACCGCCAAACGAGACGCTATCGCGGTAACGAGAAGCGCAATCGCAACCACAATAAGGGTGCTGAGCCAGTCGACGGGAACGATGCCGCGCACAAATTCCAACAGGCCGTCAGCGGGATCGTCAAGCGCAGTAGCGTCAACGCTGTCTGCTTGTGCCGTAGTTGCCGCATCGCCTGAGCCGTTATCCACCTCAGCACCCCTTCCGAACTAGACTAGCTATTCCACCGTGCCATAGACCTGACCCCAGGCATGGCCCCCAATTGACGAATTGAGCTGATCGCACAGCCTTTGGCGCGTATACGACCCCGGAGGCAAAAGAGTCACTACCTCCATGAGCTCTTCCGGCAGATCTGCCGCTTCAGCCGCCAGCAGCGCGTCGAGCCTCCGCACGGTGTGCTTGGGCGAGTCGGCGTCGGCAAACAGGGAGTCGACCACCTTTTGCAGCGCACCATAGTGCTCGCTCTTGCCGATATTAGTTGCCTGACGTGGCACGCTTCTACTCCTGACCGTCCGCAAGAACGACGTCGAACCCCGCAGTGGCCGCAACCAAAGCGCCCGTGTACGCAGGCGTGACGTCCCCGGTGGCGCGGAGGAACTGCACTCCCGCCCCACGCAGCATCGCCGCAACGCCAACCATCGTATCGGGGCAGTAATAGGGGTTCTCTGCCGTAGGCTGGCCCTGCTTCAAGTCGCGCTTCTCGCAGTGAACCTGCGCCAGCAGCGGCAAACTGCAAGCCGCCGCCATACGCGAGGCAACGGCGGCAACGCTTTGTGGAGCGGCTCCGCTCTCAAACCCCGCCACCGATGCACCGTACTCTTCCATCACCGCAACCGCCTCTTCAACGGGCGTTCGCCCATCTGCTAAAAGGCCGTCCTCCGTAACGCGAACTGAAGCGAACACCGCAACATCGGTCACCTGGCGCACGCCCATCAAGGCGCACTTCATATCGTCAGGGCGCGCAAAGCCGCCAAGAAGCAAGGCGTCCAGCTGCTGCCCGTCAAAGGCGCGAGCAGCACTCGCATACTGAGCACGATTTTCATTGAGGGAGCTGGCGCTCGATCCATCGAGGGGAAGCCCGCACGGGCCAATTTCCGCCAAGATGTGCTGAGGCTTCAAGGGACGAAGGGAGGAAAGCGCGGCAAGAGCCAGCTCGGCCTCGCGGCCTTGCATGCCTTTATGAGCCAGCCGTGCAGGCGTGAGGCCTTCCGTAGGCGCCACCAGGCATTGGGCGCCCGCTACTTTTTCCATGCGCATCGCGTCACGCACGGCCTCGGGCTCAACAACGGTAAGGTATTCCATGTCGCGGGCAACATCCACCCCTTGGCGCGCAAGCACCGCCTGCAGTGGAGACGACAGCACCAGCATGTCTTTGTTGAATCTCATTTCGATATCGGGCATACGCGCCCTCCTAATCTGTATGTGCCTTGTGCCATCATACGTGAACGACCCACCGACCGCCACCCAATGCGAGCGGATTCCGCAGCATCAGCGCAGGAGGAGCGATTCATTTGCGCACATAAGCAGCAGAAACCACCTTGTGGCGAACGGCTTTTCTTCGGGGCGAACGGCAATCTTGACGTTTATTTGCCGCCGTCTTTACCTAACTGTTACTTTACAGGGCACAGATTCACAAAACTGCCATTAGCTGAACATACGGTCTTCAATGCCGTTCGTTATACTTGGGTGCAAGCAAGCGAGAGGTTCCCCTCCTCCCCTTGCTTCTGCTTATCCCTTAAAGCAGAGCGATGCTCATAAGCATCGCAGAATCCCCTCCTTGAGCCCGGCGGAGTTCCCCTCTCCGCCGGGCCACTTCTTTTTCATGGGAGACTTGCCCGCAGGGTCGCCCTGACGCAAGCACGAGCAGCCCCCTTACCCAGACTCAGCTCCAAAGTGTAGCGCCCTGCAACGCGACGGCATTGCAGGGCGCTTAAAGCACAACCGGTAGTTGAATAGGCGACCTCTCGGGCGTTTACTTTTTCTGCTCGGAGGCACGACGGAACAAAACGTTGTTCGTTTCCAGCCAGCTTTCCACCGTGCCGGTGTCAAAGCCATCGGCGGGATCGATTACCAATGCGTACATCTCCTCTTCGTTCAGAACGGCATCAAGCGCGTCGGTCAGCTGAATCTCTCCGCCCACGCCCGGCTCGACGTCGGCGAGAAGCTCCATCACGCGAGGAGAGAGCAGGTAGCGGCCAAATACGGCAAGATTGGAGGGCGCGTCGGCAAGCGCAGGCTTTTCCACGAGGGAATCGACCTTCCACACGTCATCGGTTTCGGCGGCACCCGCAATGATGCCGAAACGGCTCACATGGTCGTCGGGGACAGGCATAACCGCGATGACGCTTGCCCCGTTGTGGGCATCAGACACTTCCTGCATACGCGGCAGCATCTTATTGTCGGGGACCAGCACGTCTCCCAACAGGACATAGAACGGCTCGCCTCCCGTATTTTCATGGGCGCAGCGGATGGCGTGGCCCAGGCCCAGCGGCTCGTCTTGATACACGTAGCTTACGTTGTAGTTGCCCACCTGCTCCACAATGTCGGCGTAGGCGTCTTTTCCGCGCTCGCGCAGCGTTGCCACCAGCTCGGGGTTGGGGCTGAAATGTTCTTCGATGGATTTCTTCTCGCGGCTGTTGATTATCACCACCTCATCGGCGGCGGAGGCAAGCCCTTCTTCCACGATGTACTGAATGACAGGCCTATCGACAACAAGGAGCATTTCTTTTGGCTGAGCCTTCGTTGCGGGCAAAAAACGCGTTCCTAAGCCTGCCGCAGGAATAAGTGCCTTCATGGACGATTCAACCTTCCTTTGCGTAATCTGAGTCTTGTAGGCGCACGATGCGGTTTCTATGCTGCATATAGCGCTCTGCGCGGTCTGCAGCACACGAACCAAACCACGCCTAAGCTGCGCATTGCCCGCGTGCCGCTCCGCGCGTACCGGGCTTGAAGCGGCAATCGACGTGACTGCGCACCGCATGCGGCGCTTTGCATTGTAGCACGCGGCAATTTGCCCGCCCCGACGCCAAGCCCGCTTCATTGTTCATTTATGGATTTGGCAACGAAAGAACACGGCTCGCGCTACAGAGAAGCTGCAGTCGGTATACTACTGTTAGAAGACAGACCCATCGCACAAGGATGCCCAGCTTGAAGCGTCGACGCGCCAAAGAGGCCGTAAGAGACGTCCCATCGAAGGCGTCTCCATGCGCCTTTGGTAGAATCAAGGTATCTTCCACGTCGGATAAAGCACGGGAAGCTCAAGGGAGGTGACCACATTGGGCAAGCTTACCTCTTCGATAGACTCTCATTTCAAACGCAGGCGCCTTTACCTCGCCAACGACCGAGGCGAGATCGCGCAAACCAACATGACGACCTTGCGCTATGCGTCACTTCTTACCGTAGTGCTGCTTGTCACGTTTTTGGTGCTCGCGTTTCTTCTGATCGACGGCTGGCAGCCCTCGCCCTACCACCTTGTTTTCTTGCCGGTTTCGCTCTTCGTGTGCATCCTAGCCTGGAGACGCAAAGGCGAGCCTGATTTCACCTCCACCATGCTGCTGTGCACCGCGTACGAGATCATGCTCTACGCCTTCATCATCATGATTGCCACCTTGGGCGGACCCGATGCGCCTAGCAGCTTCGTGCAGCTCGCGTGCGTTGCCATGCCCTCCCTTTTCGTGCTGCCCTCCCTTATCACCTACGGACTACTGTTTATTGCAGAGCTTTCCAGCGTCGCGCTTATCCTCGCCCTTAAAAACGGCATCGTAGCCCAGTACGACATATTCGGGCTGATCGTCGGATTGTTCTTTGCGATTTGCGTATCGCAGCTGGTGATGGAGTCGCGGCTGAAGGCCTCTGAGGCGAAAATGCGCTATGAGGCCATGAGCAAGCGCGACACGCTCTCCAGCCTCTACAACAAGCGTGCGTTCTTTGAGCATGCCGAGCGCTACTTCAAGGATCACAACCCCTCGTCGTTCTGCTCTTTGGCTGTTATCGACATCGACAACTTTAAGGAAGTGAACGATACCTACGGCCATAGCATCGGAGATAAGCTGCTAACCGGCATGGGAGAGATTTTGCTGGAGCTCTACCGACCAACCGATCTCATTGCTCGATTCGGAGGCGACGAGTACCTGGTGCTTGCCGACCACATGATAGACGAGGACATCATCCGCAGGCGTTTCAACGAACTGCAGATGCGCGTTGCCGAAAAGACTTCCGACCACATTAACGAGCCCGTCACCTTCAGCATGGGCGTTACCATCGCCACCGGCCAGAACGTCGTTTTCGCCGAGCTGTTCCAACAGGCAGACGAAGCACTCTACGAAGCGAAAAATGCCGGCAAGAACACCTGCGAGGTAAAGCGCTACCTCAACAAGCAGCCCGAGTAGCGTTAGCGGAGCCGCCGACGGCTCTGCGGCATGGCGGCCTCCGGCGGCTCTGCGGCATGGCGGCTGCCAGCGAAATTGCGGTGTCGATCTCGTGCATCGCCTCGCGGTCTGCGGCTGCCGCACCGGCAGTAACAGCTAGCCCCGCTGGCAGCGCTGACGCCACAGCACGCAAAGCACGCCGATAAGCAGAAAGACAATCGCGCCAAGCACCGCAAAGCGCGCGCCCGCCGCCGTGATGAAGGCGCCGCACAGCGTCGTGCCGAGCGTGGTGCCCAAATTGGCAGCAGTGAGATAGAGCCCGTTGCTGAAATCGGGCGCTTCGGGCGCCGCGCGCGACACCATGAACTGATTGGCGTTGTTGGCCACGCCTCCGACAACGCCCAAGGCAAACGCGAGCGCCGCCGCCACCGGGCCGATCATGCCCGCTGCAAGCAACACTGCGTACAGCACGACAAGAAAAAGCGGCATCACAACGAGCGTCAAGGCGGGTTTGGATCCCAACGCATGCCCCGAGATAACGTTGCCGATTATGTTAGCTCCCCCGTAGAGCAGCAGCGAGACGCTCACCCACTCCGCATTCATCTGCGACACCGCGCCAAAGAAATCCGACATGAAGCTGTAGAAGCCAAACATCGCCCCGTTGATGAAAACGGTAGCCAAAAGCGACGCCCACACGACGGGCTTTTTGAGAATGGCCAGCTGGCTGCCATAGGTCATGCGCCCTTCAACCGGCATGGACGGCACAAGAAACACCGTTGCCACCAGCACCGCCACGGTAACTACTGCAAAGAAACCGAGCGCCGCCTGCAACAACACCGCACTTGCAAGGTAGCTCGCAATGGGAACACCGAGCACCATCCCCGCCGACACGCCCACGAATACGCGAGATGAGTTCTTCGCGCGTTCAGTGTCGGTTTCTCCCGTCTGGCCGCCGACGGCAAGCGCCATCGACACATAGAGAGGATGAAACGCCGCCGGCAAAACGCGGCAAGCAAGCAACATCTCGAAGCTCGATGCGAAGACCGCAACTACGTTGCATATCGAAAACACGCCAAGCGACAGCAGCATGACGTGCTTGCGGTTCATCTTGGAGCAGAGGAGCGGCATCGTGGGGCCGGCAATCGCCACAATGAGTGCGAACCCGCTCACCAGAAGCCCGGCGCCAGGCACGCTCACGCCGAAGCGCTCGGATACCTGCGGGATAATGCCCACTACGCCCATCTCGGTATTCAGGATGCCAAATACGCCAACCGCAAGGATAAAAATCAGAAGGTTGCTGTTTCCTTTCGCCATGATGTCGTCCCCATCCCCTACGCCAACGAGAACGTCACGTCGGCATCGCCGTCGCCCAAAATCGCGCGCATCTGCTCGGCGGTCGCGCCTTCGATGTGCGCAAGCTTGGTAAAGTTCCACGAATTGGTGCCGTAATACACTGTTATTTGATTGCCCTGATAGAGGACGACGTCGCCCGGCCCCACGCTGATCTGCGCATCGCTGCGCGGAAGGGCCGTCGGCAAAGACCCCACCTTCTCCATGTCCGCATAATCCCGCATGCTCACCGTGAGAGGCCCTGTCGCCAAGAGGCTGGCGAAAGCCTCCGCCGACGAGTTGTTTTCAAGCGTCGCCGCAAGCGTCTGCCCGTTCGCCTCTACTTGTATTTCGGTAGCCGCCATAGCCTCTCCTTGCTGAGCAACTTCAGAGGACTCCGTTTCCGACTCGGAGCCGATAGGGGTCTCCCGCTCGACATTTTCCGTCGAAGAGTCCGTCGTTTCCGCTTGCGACCACTCGGGCTGCCGGCCGTCAGGTACAGAAGGCTCATTGGAAGGCACGCAGCCAAACACCGCCAATGTCCCGAGAAGCACCGATGCGTAAGCGCACAGCAGAAGGATCCTTTTCACACGCGCCTCCTAAACCATAATCATCTTGAAAAGCACCGGCAAAGATCTCCCGACCCTCTTCCTGTTCAGCCAGCGCGTCGCAAAAACCTGCAACGACGCAAGCGGCCGACGACGTTGAGGGCGCGGAGCGCCACCTTGACAAAAACGCACGCCGCCCAGGCATTCGTTCACGAACGGCCCCTGCGCGATTGCCGTCGTCTTCATTGTCTTAGCATCGGCAAGCAAGTACAATTACTTATAGTTAATAGATTGTTATTCAAATTTCGAATAGATAGGAAACCGGTGGACATTCGCGTTCTTCGCTACTACCTGGCTATATGCCGGGAAGGAACCATGTCGCGCGCTGCGCAGGTTCTCCATGTGACGCAGCCTACCCTCTCACGCCAAATCGCAGATCTCGAACGAGAGCTCGGCTGCGAGCTTCTTGTCCGCGGCAGTCGCAGCGTCACCCCCACGGAAAAGGGGCTCTACCTGCGCCGACGTGCGGAAGAGATTGTTGCCCTTGCCGACCAAACCACCTCCGAGCTTTCACGCGGCGATGAAGTTCTGGAGGGCGACGTCTATATCGGGGCAGGAGAGAGCGAGGGTATGCAGCACATTGCCGCAACTATTCGCTCATTTCGCAGCCGTTACCCGCACGTACGCTTCCATCTGCGCAGCGGCAACAGCATTGACGTCATGGAGTGGCTGGAACGCGGGCTTGTCGATTGTGCCGTTCTCATTGCTTTTCCCGGCATCAATCGCTTCGAGCACGTGCGCCTAAGCGCCCGCGACACTTGGGGCGTGCTGATGCCGGCAAGGCATCCCCTCACGCAAAAGGAGGCTATAGAGCCGGCCGACCTAGAAGGCGTCCCCCTCATTTTGTCAGAACAAGCGCTTGAGACCGGCGAGCTCTCACAGTGGTTTGGCGCGCTAAAGGACTGCATCAGCACGGCGGCAACCTACAATCTCGTGTTCAATGCGGCACAGCTTGTTCGTGAGAACGTTGGATGCGCGCTCGTTTTAGAAAAGCTGGTAGCAACCGGCGAGGGAACAGGGTTGGAGTTCCGTCCAATGCACCCACCGGTACTCTCCCCTATCGATGTCGCCTGGAGGCGAGCCCAAACGCTTTCAGCAGCCGCCAAGCTGTTTCTTGAGGCGATACGAACGCCCCTTATTCGCAGCTAGCTTCCTCCCACCATTTTTTCGAAAGCCGTCGTAGCTCCGTTTCTCACACTGTCCTTGCACGCTCGTCATCAGTGTTTCCTTTTAGGAGAACCGTCGTAGCGCCGTTTCTCGCACCGCCGCTTCCGCCTCGCTTCAGCGCGGCGGAAAGAGCGCTTCGCAGCGTGCAGTTTCTACTCTGCGGGTATACAATTGTTCTTGCTTTGATTGGAAGCGGCAATGCCCGATGGCGTACTGCCGCACGAAGAGCTTCAACCCCCGACCCCGAAGAGGCCCGCATGGAGCATCCCACGCACGATGCGAATACCGCACCTTCCGAGACGAGTGCGAATGCCGTCGCCCCGGCCGCGCTTTCCGACATGCCGCAGGGAGCAACCGGCAGCTCTAATGCGCCGCAGGGGGCTGCTGCGAAGTCTTCAAAGAACGTGATTATTGCCATCGTCATCGTCACGGTAGCGGTGCTTGCCGCCATCGCTATTATCGTTGGCGCCTATCTGCACAATATCGATCAGCAAAACCACCGCACGTACGCCGTTGACGTGCAGATCAGCGCCGAAGGGTACGACCCGGCAACCGCCTCCCCCATCCCCGTGCACGTTGAGGGAACCGATTTCGAGGACAATACCGTTTCATCCAACTTCTTGATTGCGGCCGACGGCACCGAGCCCCTTGAGCTCATGCGGGGAACCTACACGCTTACCGTAATGGGCTCCCCCATCCTTGCCGATGGAACGCTGTACCAAGTGCCCGAGGCCGCCGTCTCCGTAACGGTCGCAATGCCCGAAGGCGGCAACGCCGACAGCGTAACCGCCACCGTCTCGGATACGCTTACGTTCACCAAACTCGACCCGCTCACCATTACCGACGACCAAATCAATGCCGCCCATAACGCCCTGACCGCTGCAGGATTCGACACCGCCCAAGCCGACACGTTCAAAGCAGCAGCCACCGCTGCGCGCGACACGGCCGTACAGCAAGAAGAGGAACGCAAGCAAGCCGAAGAGGAAGCGCGTCTTAAGGCGGAGGAAGAAGCGCGCGCCAAAGCGGAAGCCGAGGCGCAGGCTGCGGCCGAAGCGGAAGCCGAACGCCTTGCGCGCCTTGAGGCGAACGCCCGCGAGCTGCTTGGCGTTCCCGACGATCCGTCTATCACCTGCGAAATAGACCCCAATACGTCGTATTGGGAAGGCGTGGGGAAAGAAGTGCAGCGCGTTGTCTTCTACGAAAACGGCGAAGAATGTGCGAGCGGGTACTTCATCCTTCCCGACGGCGCCGATGGCGGACGAACGTTTAACGCATACTCGCGATAACGCCACAAATGAGCTTGCAGCAGAGCCAAAACGCAAGGAGCATCGATGAACACACCATCCGCGACGTTTGAGTTCAGTGCCCACGTGCGCTACAGCGAGACCACGCACGACGGGCTCATGTCGCTGCCGGCGCTCATCGATATCTTTCAAGACTGCAGCATCTTTCATTCCGAAAGCATCGGCTTTGGGCCGGCGCGGCTGAAGTCCGAGCACAAGGCATGGGTGCTTACCCATTGGCACATCGTGGTGCATCGATACCCCCAGCTTGCCGAAGAGATCACAGTTGGCACCTTCGCCAGCGGCTTTAAGACCGTGTCTGCCAACAGGAACTTCTATATGGCGGACGCTTCGGGAGACATTATCGCGCGCGCAAACTCAACCTGGGGGTTTGTGGATTTAGCGGCAGGAAAGCCGGTGCGGCCCTCGGCGGAGCACGTTGCGGCTTACGGCATTGCGGCGCCGCTTGACATGCCGGCGGAAAGCCGCAAGGTCGCGCTTCCCGAAAAGAGCTCCGCGTGCGAGCCCATTACGGTAAGACAAGACCTCATCGACACTAACGAACATGTGAACAACAGCCAATACGTCCGCATCGCGCTCGGCGTGCTACCGCAGGAGGTGCTGCCGCGCTGCGTGCGCGTAGACTATCGAAAATCGGCAGTGCTAGGCGACGTGATTTGCCCTCAACTGTCAGTTGAATCAGAGCGGACCGTTGTTGTTCTTTGCGATGCCAACGGCGCTGTTTTCGGCGTCGTCGAGCTGCAGTAGAGGGACGTAACGCAAAACAGGCTTGGCGCGTTGCCAAGCCTGTTCGATTGCCATGGTGGAGATGATGGGATTCGAACCCACGACCCCCACGTTGCGAACGTGATGCTCTCCCAGCTGAGCTACATCCCCACGGTTATGTGCGCGAAAGCGCAGAGCAGTATTCTGCACCTCTTCTCGCCGTTTGTCAAACCCTTCTTGCTAAACGAGCACGATCGTCCCATTCGAGCAAGACCTCACGCATGCCCTCGCGTATACTAAGCACATTCACGGCAACGCTCACTTTGCAGGCAGGAGACCATCATGCTGAACCGAGACACACTCCAACAAGCCGGCTTCGATGTAGACGAAGCGCTCGAACGCGTGATGGGAAACGAGGCGCTGCTCGATCGCGTGCTGGGAATGTTCCTTAACGACACCCACTTCCAGCAACTATGCGATGCCGTGAGCCGCAACGACGTCGACGCCGCCATAGCGGCAGTCCACTCCCTCAAGGGAACCAGTGGCAACTTGTCGCTTAAGCCGCTGTTCGAGCTTACCAACAAACAGCTCGCGCTCTTTCGTGCGGGTTCGTGGGACGAAGCAACAGCGCTCATGCCCGACATCGAAGCGCACTATCGCAGTGCTATACAGGCGATAGAGACGCGCAGTCAATAGGCGCGCAAAGAGGGGCACGACCTTTCTCGCGCCTAGGAAAGAACCTTCTCTTCCTCCTGCTCTTCCTCGGCGTCGCCGTAATCGACATCCGCATCTTCGGCATCGGTGATGAACGGCTCGAACAAAGGCTCGCCGTTTTGAGACAGCTCAACCATGCCCGTCAGCACATCAACATACTGATACGACTGACGCGCGGTGCGGCCGCGCTTGCGGTCGACTTCCATGATGAACAGCTGCGGATGCACCTGAGCTAGCACGCCTTCGCTCTCAACGATCTTCGAGCGACCCATATTGGCGCGAACCTTCAGGCGCTGACCCACTAAATCATTCAACGTATCGTGAATAGAGTCTACGATACCCGCTTGCTTCGCTAAATCCATGTTGCTTTACCTCGCTTGCAAATGCACAGACAAATCACAAGGCGACATTTTATCACGTCAGTCAATACTCCATTGAATCTGCATGCGATTGTCCGAGGCGCTTCATATAACGCCTCCCGCTGAGAGGTTAAGCCTGTTTTACCTGCAGATACGCCGTTCCCAGCGCAATGAACTCCTCCTGGCTGAGCGTCTCCCCTCGACGCTTAGCGTCAATGCCCGCCCGTTCAAACAACGCAGGAAGCAGCTCGGCGATGCGTTTGCCCTCAAAACCGCGTCCGCAAAAGAATGTCTTGCAGGAATTCAAGAGCGTTTTTCGACGCGTGGCAAACGCCGCATCCGCCATTGTGCACGTAGCGCATATCAAGGCCTCGCGCTTCGCGGAGTTGTCGGTTATCTGGGCAAGCGCGTCGGGCGTGCGTCTATCGAGCCGGATGACCGCGCTGTCAACATGCGGCGGAGGGTAAAAATTGCCGGGGCTTACCGGGAACCTGCCCGACGCCTGAGCACGCATGCCCAGCTTAACCGTATATGCTCCGTAATTCTTGGAGCCCGGTACGGCCGCCATGCGGTCGGCAACTTCCTTCTGAACCATTACCGTGGCGCTCTCAAGCCACGAGAAACGCTCGAAGAAATCCAGCACGATGGTTGCTGCCACCGCGTAGGGAAGGTTCGCGATGAACTTGGAAGGGAGGCCGTCATGTCCCAAGGAGCCGAACGCCTCGGCAAGTTCGCCTTCGGTGAGCTCAAGCGCATCTTTATTGATCAGGCGAAACGAGTCTCGCCACGGCGCGCACGTTTCGGAAAGCACGGCAGGCAGATCCGTATCGCGCTCGACCGACACCACACACCGCGCGTTTTTCAGCAACGCGATGGTGAGCGTGCCAATACCCGGGCCCACCTCGAGCACCGCATCACGCTCGTCAAGCTGCGCCAGCGTAACTATCTTCGTCAAAATATCGTCGTTTATCAGGAAGTTCTGGCCGAGCGACTTCTTGGTTGTGAGCCCATGGCGCTCAAGCACCTCGCGAGTGGCCGCCACGCTTGCCAGAGGAGAAAGCCTATCCACGGCGTCCTCCCTTGCGCGCGCCGCCGCGACCGGAAGGCTTTCCGGCACGACCAGAAGGCTTGCCGGCTCGTCCGCCAGGCTTTCCGCCGCGACCTGCGGGTTTGCCGGCGCCGAATCGCCTACCGTCATGGCCGCCACTGCGACCGGACGGCTTGCCCGCACCGGGCTGCTTTCTGGCACGGCTGCCGCTGCTGCTGCCATTGCCGGATCGCTTACCACCAGACGACGTGCCATTTGCCGCGCACCTTTGGCGTGGTGGCTGGGACAAAGACAGTCGGGGCTTCTCGGCGGGCCCTACGGACTCTACGGGTTCTACGGGCTCTACGGGCTCAGCGGACTCGGGGGGATCGGCGGGCTCGTTCGCTGCAAGCGCGTATTCCTCCGGATCGCCCAGAATCTCTCCTTCCGCCGATATCTTTCCCACCCAGTCGAAGATAGACTCCAGCTGGAACCCGGCAACCGAAAACGCCGACATCACCGTTCCCACCAGCGGGTCGTAGCCGTGAGGGTCGCCGCCCTCTCCTACCACATGCAAGATCAAGGGGCGCTTCACGCGCGTGCGCACATCAGAGCGGAAATAGGGCTGAAGGCGGTCAAGCAGGCATTTAAATTGAGCGGGAGCGCCGGCAAAGTACACAGGGGAAACCACGATGAGCTCGTCAGCCGCATCCAGGTGTTTGCGCACTTCAGGCATGTCGTCTTCGATAACGCAGCGGTGCAACGCCGCATCGCTTTCCGCAAGCGCAGGATGCGGGTAGAGAGGATCCCCCTCTTCGGGAAGCTCCAACGGCTCATCGAGAGCGCCCGCGCATGCGTCGCACCCCGTACAGGGGCGGATGTCTGTGCTGGCAACCGACACGATAGACACCACGTCATCGGGGCATTCCTCGATACACGCATACAACAGTTCGTCGGCAAGGGCGGCGCTACGGCCGTTAACCCGAGGCGACCCAACCACTATCACCCGATTCACTGACTATCCTTTCTGTCTGAAATCATGCCGCACCAGAGCGAGTTGCGCCTGCGGAACTAGGCAAACGCGTCCCCAAACCAAACGAGCATGCGCGTCATTTGGCAGATCGCCACTGCGCAACCGCTGCTCGCGCCCGTTCGGCGGGTGAAAGCTCCTTAATGCCGAGCGATTGAGCTCGCTGTTGCTGCCACTCCGTAGGCTTGCGATCCAGCAACGCATACGCGTTATCGAGCAACGTGCGCAAAAAGCTCTCGCGCTTCTCCCCATAGGGAACACCACGCACTTCACACAGCCTTTCCGCCGTGAACACCACGTGCTCCGGCCCACACGTCGTGCCACGCAACGGCTCTGGCGTCATGTAGGGCGCGTCGGTCTCGGTGAGCAGCGTCCTCTCGGGAACACGCGCCGCAGCGTCACGCACTTCATCGGCGTGCTTGAACGTTACCGACCCGCCAAACGCCACATGGCAGCCGGCTTCCACCCAGCGCTCCAGCTCAGCCCAGTCGAGATTGAAGCAGTGTAACAGCGTCCCCGCCTGAGGAAAACCCTCCTCCTGCAGGATGCGAAACGCGTCGTCGTGTGCTTCGCGAATATGGAGCACGACAGGCAACCCGGCCTCGTGCGCTACACGGAGCTGGCGGCGAAAAACCGTCTGCTGGACGTCGCGCGGAGAGAAGTCGTAATGGTAGTCAAGCCCTATCTCTCCTACCGCCGACACGCGAGGATCTGCCAGCTGGTCTTTCAGCCTTTGTTCCAGAGCGTCGTCGTAGTGCTTTGCGTTGTGGGGATGGCAGCCCACTGCAAACCGGACCCGCGGCACGCGCGGGGAGGGGGAGCCTCAACACCCCCCTCGAGCGATCTGCCTGATCTTGAACGATCCCTGCAAAGCCCAGCCTTCCATCTTTTCGAAAGGCGCAGCGCCGTCCTCGTAAACGTCGACGATATCGCAGAGGAACTCCACGTTGTTCGCCCCGGCTCGTGCCAACGAAAGCGAGGGGTCTTGCAGCAGGTGCACATGGCAGTGCGTGTCGGCAACGGGAGCCTCAAGATACGGCGCATCCACAATGCACCATTGCCCCTTCTTGCGCTTCTGATGGAACAACGCGTCGAAGAACAGCGGCTCTTCCTCGCGCTCGCGCTTTTCGTTTGACACGGTTTGTCGCTTCCTTTCCGTTACCGGCATTTGCACATCCCATCTCGTTCGTAACGTCAGCGAGCGGGATTCTGACGAGATCAGATGGCGTGAAAGCCCGAGGAAGCGACCTCTGGGTCGCGACGAGGGCTTGGAGCGTCAGCTGGTCCGTCAGAATTCCGCGCAGCGTCGGCCGGTTCCGATGGCCGTTAGGCCGTCGGAACCTCATCCAAGCGAGGGAACAGCGGGTCGCCCACTTCAACGGCATTGCCGGCAGGAAGAAGCCCCCATGCGGTTGCCGCCTCGATATCAGCCACGTCCTCGGCGGGCGCCAGCGAGATGCGGCGCAGCACCTCGTCGGACACGTGAGGCGTGAACGGCGCCATGTAGAGCGCAATCACGCGAATGCACTCCAAAAGGTTGTACATAACAAACGCAAGCTCGCCGGCCTTGGCCTCGTCTTTGGCCAGAGCCCACGGCGCGCTTTCCTCGACATAGAGGTTTGCCGCCTCGGCAACCGAGCGAACCGCTGCAGCGGCACCCGTGAAATCGACCTTCTCCATGCAGGCGTCGTAGGTGGCATACAGCCCTTCAACCGCCGTGCGCAGGGGGTTTTCCGCATCGCACAGATCGGCGGGCACCTCGGGAACCTTGGAGTCGAAGTACTTTTTCGTCATGTTAAACACGCGGCTGCACAGGTTGCCCCAGGTGTTCGCCAAATCGGCGTTATACACCTGCACCATGCGCTCCATGGAAATGTTGCCGTCATGACCGAACTGCACGTCGCTCATGAAGTAATAGCGGTAGGCATCCACGCCGAAGATCTTCACGAGGTCGGCGGGCATGATGCCGTTGCCCTTGGACTTCGACATCTTCTCGCCCTTGGTGAGCAAAAAGCCGTGGCCGAACACCGTGTGCGTGACGGGCAGGCCGGCAGCCATCAGCATCGCCGGCCAAATGACGCAGTGGAAGCGCGTGATGTCTTTGCCTACGAAGTGGTATTGCATGGGCCAGCGGCGTTCGAACTCGCCGGCGCGGTCGCCCTCATCGCCGTAGCCGATGCCCGTGAGGTAGGCCAAAAGCGCGTCGGCCCACACGTATGCCACATGCCCCTCGTCGAACGGAAGCGGGATGCCCCAGTCGAAGGTGGAGCGGCTAATGGAGAGATCCTTCAGACCGCCTTCCACAAAGGTCACGATTTCGTTGCGGCGCGTTTCGGGGCGGATAAAGTCGGGGTGTTCCTCGTAGAACTTCAGCAGCGGCTGCTGGAACTCGGAGAGCTTGAAAAACCAGTTCTCCTCGCCGCCCGACTTCTGCACGGGGCGCTTGCAGTCGGGGCACACGTAGACACCGTCTTCGTTCTTCTCTAGGTCGCTTTCGGCGTAGTACGTTTCCTCGTGCACGCAATACCAGCCCTCGTAGCTGCCCTTATAGCAGTAGCCCTTGTCGTAGATGGCCTGCCAGAACTTCTGCACGGTACGCGCCTGGCGCGGCTCGGTGGTGCGCACGAAGTCGGTGTAGGTGATGTCGAGCATCTTCCAGGCATCGCGGAATGCGGGCTCCATCGAATCGCACCACTCCTGAGGCTGCATGCCCTTGGCTTCGGCAGTGTCGGCGACCTTCTGGCCGTGCTCGTCCATTCCGGTGACAAACGCCACATCGTAGCCGTTCATGCGCTGGTAGCGCGCAACCGTGTCGGCGGCCACCGTGGTGTAGGCGGTGCCCAGGTGCGGCGCCGCGTTCACGTAGTAGATGGGGGTGGTGATGGAATAGGTTCCCTTGGACATGGTGCTTAGAAACTCCTCTCCCGCCTCAGGCGAATGGAACCCTTGGCAGAACCGTCGGCGCCCAGCGCCGTGCGAATCACAGACAGCGTTTCATTGTAGCACGGCAGCCGGGCGTGCATTCGCCATACGGGCAGGCGCTTGCCTTCCGGTACAGAAGAAGCGCAAACCGCTCTTAAGCCTAGCGTGCCCTTCGCCGCACCGTTTCCGTCCCGCAACACTGCAACTGCGGGCTGGAGTCGTCTAACTCGCTCCCATGCAGATCGGGGGCGATCTACGATCCGCTGTTGTACCGCTTTCTCAATTCAAGTATACTTACAAGTATACTTTATAAGCAGAGGAGCGGCTATGGGACAGATCAGCCTGTATATGAACGACCAAGAGATGAACGAGGTGCGTGCGAAGGCAAGCGAGCAGGGGATGACCATTTCTCGCTACGTAGCAAAGGCGCTGCGCGACAGCAGTGCGCAAAGCACGTGGCCGACATCGTTCTTCTCGCTGTACGGCGCGCTTGGCGAAGACGATACATTCGTCGAACCGCCCGACGAACCGTTTAACAGCAACCCCATCCCCGCTCTCAACTGAGGCGCGCCATGTACGCGCTCGACACCTGCATATGCATCGATTTTCTTCGCGGAAAGCTCCCCTACGCTTACGCCCTTATGAAGAGAACCGACCCGCGCCTGTTCAAGATACCCGCCATCGTTGAAGCGGAACTGCACGTTGGCGCGGAGAAGAGCCGCGATCCACAGCGTTCACGGCTTGTGGTCGAAGAGTTTCTCGCCCCTTTCGAGATCCTCCCTTTCGACTCGACGGCAGCGCGTATTTACGGGACAACACGAGCGGCGCTCGAGCGCCAGGGAAGCATCATCGGCGGCAACGACCTGCTTATCGCGTCAATCGCGCTCTCCCATGGCGCGACGCTTGTTACTCACAACGTCCGAGAGTTCAAACGCATTTCCGGCCTGGCTCTTGAGGACTGGACAGAAGCGAGCCTGTAGCGCACAGCGTATAAGGTCTCCGCGCATCAATCCTGCCGGAATATTAGATTCACCATACAGGCGGGCGCTTGCCTTCCGGTACAGAAGAAGCGCGAAAGCCACTTCTTTGACATGACGAACCTGCCGACGCAGTCGGTACCGTCCTACATCGCCGCAGCTATAGGCTGGATGTCCTCGAATTCGCCTCTATGCAGCTCGAGGGCGTTCCATAGATCCACGTTGCGCTGCATATTGAGCCAATACTGCGGGGACGTTCCGAACAGGCGAGCAAGACGCATCGCCATATCGGCACTCACGCCGCGACGCTCGCGCAACAATTCGTTCACTGACTGTCGGGATACACGCAAAGCGCTGGCAGCTTGCGCGACAGTCAGCCCGAACTCGGGAAAGAACTCTTCCCTCAGCATCTCGCCCGGATGCGTGGGCTTTCGGGAAATGAGCATCATATCATCTGCACCCATACTCCACCTCCCTAGTGGTAGTCGCATATCTCGACGTCGAATGCGTCCTCGCCTTCGAACCGAAAGCAAATCCGCCATTGGGCATTGACCGAGATGGCATAAAAGCCTTCCCTGTCCCCTTTGAGAACGTGAAGCCTATTCCCCGGCGGAACGCGAAGATCCTCCGGACGATACGCGGAATCGATCATGTCGAGCTTCCGCAAAGCGCGCGCAACAACATCCGGAGGCAGCCTTTTCGACACCCCGTCGCAAAACAAGCGCTCTGTCTCTTTGTCGGCGAATGAACGTATCATATGTCAATTGTAACGTGACGCATGACACAATGCAAATCAGAGCAAGCTCAATATGCTCCACGCCACCTTCTTGAGCGCGCTTTCCCAAAAATGCAAGACGCTTTGTTTCGTAGCGGCTTATTCCCGCCGTAAAACAATACGAACCGCCCAGCGCTTTCAAATGTGCGTAAAATAAGAGCAACCTTAAATCGCTCTTATGCAAGCAGATCGGGGGCAACATGGATTCAAGGGCTCTTAAGAAACCCCCTTCGCAGCGAGGGGGGGGGGGTAACTCGCATGAAGCTGTCGACAAAGACTCGCTACGGCATGCGCTTCATGGTCGATTTGGCGAGCCACTGGGGTGAAGATCCCGTCACCCTCAAAGACGTCGCCAAACGTCAAGACCTCTCGAAGAAGTACCTAGAGCAGATCGTGGCGTTGCTGAGCGCCCATGGCCTTGTTAGGGCAACGCGCGGCTTTTCGGGGGGCTACCGGCTGACGCGAGATCCATCCGAGATCACCGCAGCGGACGTTATGCGCGCAACGGAGGGAAGCTTAAGTCTCGTCGACTGCAGTTTGGAGCCTGAAAGCTGCAACAGGCACAAAGACTGCCCAACGCGGCAACTATGGAAAGATCTTTCCGACCTAACCGAAACGTACCTATCAGGCATCACGCTAAAAGATCTCGCGGGTTAGAGCCGAAAAGGAGCGATCGGCTTCGGTGCTTTTCGTTTTCGATGGCTGTCGTTTTCGGCGTTTTGCGCACTCAGCAGTTCAGAAGGCCTTTTGCCTAGATCAAGTTCATCTGGGCCAAGGTAACGTCGTACCAGTGCTGCCAATTGGGCGGACAGTATTTTTTCGCCGCTTCGACGCTGATGGTGTAGCCGTATCCGCGCGCCAAACCGCGCACGTGGGCATCGATTGCCTCTTCCCAGCTTCCCCAGCTGTAGGATCCCCAGCCCCATGCATTGTGGGGAAGGAAGCATGCCGCCCCCTTAGAGCTTTCAGTATAGGAAATGGCGGGCGACCAGCGCGGATCTACGCCATAGTCCCATGCCGCCGAAGCGAACGTGGTGCCCTGCCCCGCCAAGGGAGATCCTGCAAGGTAGGCGTCAATGCGACCTGCCCACTGGGAAACGAATGTGGCCTTATCGGAACTCCAGTCGGCACCGTCGGAAGAAGGAGCCTCGACGCTAGACTCCCCCTCGGCGGGAGCCTGCTCGACAGCCTCCTCGCCCGAGGCGTCGCCGGTGCTCTCGTCTGACGCCTGGGACTCCTGCTCATCTTGCGCAGCGGTAGCTTCTGCAGCCTGACGTGCGGCTTCCTCTTCGGCGCGACGCTGTGCCTCTTCGCGCGCCGCCTGCGCTTCCGACAGCGCCTGCTCGGCTGCGTCCTGCTGGGCTACCGCCTCCTCCATGGCCGCAGTAAGCTCTTCTTCGGTGCTTTCCAGATCGGACTTCATCTGCGCGAGACGCTCTATTTCATCGTAGTTGCTGTCTTGGATGTGAGCGAAATAATCCCAGGTGGTTAGAAAATCGGAGAGCGAACCCGACCCCAAGATCATCTCAACGATGCCGGGCGCCTCCCTTTGCAGTTTGTACTGCTCGCGCAAAGCCTCGGAGGCGCGCTCTTGCTGCTCGGGAAGCTGCTCTTCAATTGCGGCGATTTCTTCTTGATTATCGGAAATCTGCTGTTCCAGCTCGCCTACGCGCGCAACGGCAGCATCATAGTCGACAGCCGACTGCTCGACGCGCTGTTGCAGTTCGTTTGGTTCTGCCTCGGTTTCCTCGGTAACGGCGAACGCGCGCTGCGGTTGAGCGAGCACGGGAAAAGAGCTTGTGCAGACAAGGGAAGCTACCAGCATCACCGCGACGGCAAGTCGCGCGCTGCGTGCAGGATCATGGTGCGTTTTAACTGCGTTTTCTTGCATATTGAGCCTGTCTCATAGAACAGTTACGCCGCCCGGAAGCAGGCGCAACCCCTTCGTTACTCATTATAGGGGAGGCAAAACTGAGCAAAGCCCCACCCACCAAATGCGCATAGCACCAGGTAAAGGTGCGTTTTTAGCGTTTATTATGACGGATTCCGCCCGTTTTTCCTCATCCGCAAGGCGTTCATCCCTCGCTTTCTTCGCCTCTCATGCGTTTTTAATAAGGTAGCCTAAATAACGTCTTGACCGCGTCGAGAGCGGCGTTATACTTTAGGTACCCTAACAGTTAGGTACCGAAACAATTGTCACCGCCTTTCGGAACGCGCACCCGAAGGTGAGGCGACAAGAAGAAAGGACCAGTGTGGCATTCGAAAAAACCGACGACCTCATCACGCTCTTCCACAAGGTCAACAAAGTGATTGGCGGCACCTCGGCACAGAACGGCCGTCAACGCCCGGGTCAGATTCGCATCTTGGGCATGCTTTCCGAAGCGGAAAACGGAGAGATGGACCAGCGCGAGCTTCTTAAGAACCTGCCGGTAAAAGCCGGATCTCTCAGCGAGATCCTTCGCAAGCTCGAGCGCAACGGATGCATCGAGCGTCGCAGGAACGAGGACGACAAGCGCGGCATCATCGTCACCATCACCGAAAGCGGTCGGGTTCTCTACCGAGAAAGCGAGGTCTTCAAGGCGGATCTCGAAGACCGTCTTTTCGGCAGCTTCCCCGCCGAAAAGCGCGAGCAGCTCGTTTCGCTACTCAGTGAGCTGCTGGAAGAATGGAGGCAGGATCCCTCGATGAGCGCGCAGCAAGAACGCGGCGCTTGCTGGGATATGCAGCGTCACCGCCACCGCTAATGCTACATCCGGCATCTCTGCCGCACTACTACAACAGCCCGCTGCGCGCCACCTGCGACAGCGGGCTGTTCTTTTGCTGCAATCGAGCAACCCCGGCTCCACATCAGGCCCTCATGCTGTCGTATTCGGGCTGTTCTTTCGCCTCTTTTGCTATAACGGAGCTACTTCCAGCCCCAACGAGCACGACATGCCATCGCTGTCAAAACGCCTATACAGGCACGATCCGCACGAACGCAAGTCTGCCTCGGTCACGTGCTCTTCAACATCGGGGTCTCCCACGAAACATTCGCACCCCTGCAGCTCGTGGCCCACTTTGGCTATGAAGCTCTTTTTCGTACAGGGCAGCCACCGGCCGTTGAGCTTGCGCTCGCTTGCGATGGTGAAAGCCCCTTGTCGCAAAATCGGCTTCGCGTCGGGAATGAGCATCAGCTCATCATCGTCGTCAAGAAGGTTTCCCCGCATATCGACAAAGCGCACATCGATTCCCTGGTCGGAAAGAGGCCCACACAATCGTGTATGGTGGCAACAGGCGTATCGCCGTATATCGCTTGCCGAGCGAACGGGGTGAGATCCCATTTTCCCCGGAATCTTCCGTCCTCGCCGCCCAGGCGAAGCCCTGCGCCCGCCAGCGCGCCCACCATGCCCTGAGACGAGTCGGTTTGCCCACGCAGCATGACGCCCGGCAACGACGCCGCCAGATCACGCGCCTCGGACAGCTCCACATAGTGCCCCTTTGCCTTCTTCCCGAACGCAACCAGCGCCTTAGGCCTTACGGGACGAAGCTTCAAGCGCGTTAGCGAAGCGGTAGACCTTCTCTGCGACGCGCAGGCAATTCGCCGAGTAAGCAAGGGCAAGCGCAACCGCGTGTTCGAGTGTCCCTTCGTCCTAACCGCCTACTCTCTTTTGGAAGGGTTCCAGTAGGATCGCGAAAGCTCGCGCTGCGTGACAGGATTGCGCGGGAGTTTGCTACGTTCGCCACGTTCGCTACGTTTGCTACCGCAGTTTTGCGCGGGCAGAGCGCCAATCGGGCAGAAACTCATCCAGCAGCGCATAGAAGCGCGGATCGTGACCGCGCTCAATCAGATGGCACAGCTCATGCACCACCACGTACTCCAAGCATTCCGGAGGGTAGAGCGCCAAGCGCACGTTGATGCAGATGCGCCCCGTCGACGGCTGACAGCTGCCCCAACGGCTGGTCATGTTGCGGTAGGCCACCTTGCCCGCCTTCACGCCCAACACAGGCTCCCATTTGGCAATGAGCTGCGGTACGAACGCCTGGACAACCGCCTTCCACTGTGCAACCTCGTCGGGCGAGGCGGCGGCAGCCACGCCCTGCGGAGATTCGGCAATGCGCGTTTGCTGCTTGCGAATCCAGCTTGCCTTTTCCCTCACGAACGAGCGGACGAACTCGGTGTCGGTTCTCAGGGGCACCGATACCTCAATGCGCCCATCGGGCGGCTTCACATGCAGGTTGATGTTCTTGACGCGCTTGCGGACAACCCACACCTCGAACTCGTCCACGAATACGAGCTCTTCGAGCGGAGCCGCGCCGCTTCCGAACGCGTTTTTTCTCGTCGCGCCCGTCGGTCTGCGCCCATTCACGAACGGCACGCCTCCAGCGCGATCTCATACGCCTCGTTGCGGGATATCCCCAGCTCGGCGGCAACGGTCTTGGCAATTTGCTTCGCACGCACGCCCTCCGCCGCCAACTGCGCGGCTCGCGTGCGCGCATCGGCGGCTGCGTCCTGCGTCCGCACAGCCTCCTCCTGTTTGGACGGCCCGTCTATCACGATGACGATTTCGCCCTTGATGCCGCTCTCTTTTTCGCGGCGCGCGAACTCGTCGCGCAAGCCGGGCGTCGCGTCCCGGACGATCTCCTCATGCAGCTTGGTGAGCTCGCGGCACACCGTGGCTGTGCGCAGGGGAAACGCCTCGGCAATCGCTTCGAGCGCGCCCACAAGGCGGTTGGGGCTCTCATAGAAGACAAGCGCGGCGTCGAGGGTTCGCAGCGCTTCGAGCGCCGCTCGCCGCTCGCCCGCTTTGCGCGGGAAAAACCCGCCAAAGTAGAACTTTTGGTTATCGCAGCCGCTTGCCACGTATGCCGTCGCAACCGCCGTTGGGCCGGGCAGCACCTCCACTGCGGCACCCGCCTCGCGGCACGCGCGCACCAGCCTCATCCCCGGGTCGGACACTCCCGGCATTCCCGCGTCGCTGCAATAGGCAATTGTCTCGCCGGCACGCACGCGCCGGACGATATCCGTAGCACGCTGGGCAGCCATTGCCTCGTCCAAGCGCTCGAGGCGCTTTTGGATGTCAAAGGCAGCCAGCAGCTTTCCCGTTACCCGCGTGTCCTCTGCGCACACCACGTCGGCTGCGCGCAGGGCGTCGAGCGCACGCTGCGTCACATCGCCCAAGTTCCCTAGCGGCGTGGGCACCACAATCAGGCGTCCTCCGCTTGATGCCGCGCTCCCCCGCTCAACCTCGCCAGAAGCGCCTTCCTTCGCTGCACGCAACGTCATGCTAGCGACGCCTCATCAGGATAAATGCAACCACCAGCACGATAAGCGCGACAACGACAATACCCCCAACGACAAGCGGAAGAATGCTATCGCCCGTCTGCGCAAGCACATTAAAGTTCGGTTCCACAGCTGCCTCTCTCGCTTTTGTTTCAAAGTGACGGCGCGTCGTACCTATCCGATGTTCCGACCGCCTTTCGTAGATTATATCCCCGAGCACACCCCGCGCGTGCAGATAAAGTAGCCAAGCCCGCACTGCCGCATCGCTATAATAGGCAGATTGATTATTCGCAACGAAAGAACCTTCCGTGGCACGACCGCTTTCCCAAAGCTTGAGCGATGTGCGCACCGTGGGAATTCCGCGTGGGTTGCTCTGCTATCGCTTCGGCACGCTGTGGCGGACGTTCTTCGAAAAACTCGGACTCACCGTCGTGGTCAGCGGCGAAACGGACAGGGCAGTCGTCGATGCAGGAACGGCGCGCTCGGTGGGCGAATGCTGCCTGGCGTCTAAGGCGTATCTGGGACACATCGAAAGCCTGATCGGCGCCTGCGACGCGATCTTTTTACCCTGTTATGCCAGCGCCAACCCGCGCGCGGGATTCTGCTGGCAGCGCACCCCTACATCGCGCACGACCGCTACCTGAGCGGAGCCGTCATCGACGCGCTTGAGGAAGCGGGGACGCAGCACTCCACCGACTACGTGTGCACGCCGTTTAAGCACATCTTGGGCGACTTTATCGAGGCGCTAGAAGCAGGTGCCGACGTGTTGGTCCAGTTCGGCGGACCGTGCCGACTGGGCTACTACGGCGAGCTGCAAGAATCGATCTTGCGCGACATGGGCTACGATTTCGCCATGCTCAACTTCTCAGGCGGTATCGAGGGCGGCTGGATTGGCTGGGCGAAGCAGTGCCTGCGCGTGGTTAACCCCGACATCGCCGTGCCGCATGCAATCAAACAGCTTCTGGCCTGCGGCGACATGGCTACCAAGTTAGACGAGGCGCGCGACTTCTACCTGGCCAACGCCGGGTTCGAACACGAACGCGGCACGTTTCGCCGTGCGTGGACGTCATATGTGGACAGCATGCGCTCCGCCACGTGCGACCGCGAGATCAACGAGGCGCATCGCCAGGGCATGGCGAGCACGATTATCGACTCGTGAGGCAATCGCTGCGAAAAAGGCGAAGTGAAGACAGCACGCTAAACAAACCTAATATCGAGCTTTCTCCCTAGCCCGTGTGCGATCTTCTCGAGCGTTGCAACGGAGGGGTTCCCGTTACCATTTTCCAACCTGCTCAAATTCGCCGGCTGCATGCCGCAGCGACGCGCAAGATCCTGCTGAGATAACCCTTCCTGCATCCGAGCCTCCACGATCCGCCGAGACACCTCCCGCTCCTGCGCCTGAGCCTCCCATTCGCGCCTGAACGCGGAATCGGACAGAGAGGCTTCGAGGTGTTTTCTGAAATCACTCATTCAATCTCCTCTAATCGCTGCGAATGGCTTTTGCCCGCTCTATTTCTTTTCGAGGCGTCTTCTGCGTCTTTTTCATAAAACCATGCGTGAGAATTGCCCTTTTCCCCGCAACGAAAAAATAAAGAACGCGCGCCGCATTAGATCCTTGGACGACCCTCAGTTCGAATATACCGTCCTCCAGATGACGAGAAAAGGGGAACGCAAGCTGAGGACCGTATTCTTCTAACAGCTCCATCCTTCCGAACACTTTAGCCTTCATCTTCGGAGCGAGATGATCCAAAAACGCTTCGACTGGGCAACTCCCATCGAGACTTCGATAGTAATCAACCTCGTACATGATCAGCTCCTTGATATATTATCATATATGATAAGTTTTGCCTAGCATTGCTGTCACTATGAAGAATTGTCTTATAGATACGAACATTTGTACTATATCAAACAGCTTATTTGTGTACAACCATCTGCTAATCTGCTACCGTTCCTGGAATGCGCAAAGACCGAGAAACCCGAGGCCTCATGAACGTTAGCTTTTACTTCATCCGTCACGGAAAAACGGTGTTCAACCAACAGCATAAGGTGCAAGGGTGGTGCGACTCGCCGCTTGTCGATGAGGGAGTGACAGCAGCTCGGGCCATCGGTGCCAAGCTCGCCGACGTGGAGTTCGTGCGTGCCATTGCCAGCGACAAGGGGCGCACGTGCCAAACGCTCGCCGAACTGTTAGATGCGCGCGACGCTATGCGCGAACTTGACGCCAGGCCGCTTGCCGTCCCGTCGGCAGAAAAGCGCGCAGCCAACGCAGCCGCAACGGCATCCCGTGCGCAAAACACCAGCCCCAGCACAGCAGGAGCGGCGACGTATCTTGTGGCGCTCAACCAAGCGCTCAGCGCCGAAGAACCCCGGGTAGCGGGCGGCCTGCCGCTTTCCACCGACTGGCGTCTGCGCGAGTGGTGCTACGGAGACTTGGAAATGGGCTCTGGAGAGGACCTGCACCGGCGTCTGATTGAAGGGTTCGGGTCGGAACTCACGTTCGCGCAGGAAAACGAGCGCCTTCCCGAAACCGCCGACAACCTCGCGCGCCTAGACGCGTCGGGTCGCGCCGAGCGTTTCGCCGACATCGAAGCGCGTCTGCGTTCGTTTCTGCAGGACGTCGGCAACGCGACTCTCGCCAACGGCGGTGGCAACGTGCTCGCGGTGACGCACGCGTTCACCATCCGGTCGATCATGTACTTGCTGGACCGCTCGCGCATCAACGACCCGCTCGTAATTGCCAACGGCAGTCTCACCCGCGTCGACTACGACGGACGGCGCTTCACCCTACGCGAAACCGGCGCGATGGAGCCGGCGTAAGTCGCTAAGCTGCGAGCTAATTATTTTGGATTTTGTTCTGGAGGGGTCGGGAAACGCCGCGCCCGCTCGCTACAGCGCAGGATTTGGGAGGCAGCGCGTGTGATGGCAAGCAGCAGATCGCTCGTCGCCACATCTTGCTACCGGCTCAACTCTACAATCTTTTGATCCATCATCGCCAGCAGCTCGTTGATACGATCCCTGTCGCACTCCATCGCTGCCCCATGGATGCTCATGGAATATATGCTTCCGCCAATTGCGCTTGCCCCGGCCGCCTGAGAGGCCGCCTCTTTTTCGGCTTCCCAAAGCGCTTGGCTTGATTCCAGATTGGCCAGCTCGTCACCCGTTACTATCGTAGTCAAATAGGAGTACATGTCGTTTACAAGGGCATCGTACTTTTGACGATATTCCGCTGCCGCGACATTCATCTCGAATTGCGCTCCCACAAGGCGCGGATCGTTGTCGAAATCAAATTCCAACTGCTCCAATTCAGCAGCAAACCCGGCCCTGGCATCCGACAGTTGAACAGTAAGCCTTGCACTGTTGATCTGGCTAAGCGCAGCATCCACATATTGATTGGCAGAGCCCTCATCGAACCCAAGCGATACCAGCTTGTCTTTCGACGCCGTTACGATCTCCTCTGTTAGATCATTTGGGCTTATCGGCGCCATCGAGAGGGAAACAGCGATCTGCCCCATCTCCCCATCGCCCGCAATTTCGAAATCTCCTTTGCTTGCCGACACATCGAACATGGATCCATCGGCCAAAAAGGGCGAAGCGCTGACGCTAACTGTGTAAGTGCCGCGCATAAGTTCTATCTGACCGCTCTCTGCGCTGCAAATCATGGCCTCCATCGACACGGGATTGCCCTCGAAATCCGTTCCCCGAACAAGGATCGGGACAGGACTGGAGGCTGTTGGATCATAGTCCTCGGAGAGAATTGAAATCGTGACCGGAAACGTTTTATGCTCCTGCGCCCAAACCTGCTCATTATGCTGACATATTGCGTACCAGGCACCTACGCCTAAAGAGGCGATCAGGACGAACACTATCGCAACCAGTATCGCGATCCTCTTTTTGGAAGATTTCTTAGTGCCAGCCGTCCCGTACGGCTGGTTAGCGGATCGGGCTGGTTGGTCGGCATAGAATGAGTTGGGGTCAGGCTCGTTCACGAACAGCTTCTTCTTCGACGCTTACAAACACCTTAATAGTAGTCGCGCGACTGCCCCTTTGTCCAGACGCCAGCCTATTGGTTTCGGCGATGGCGAGTGGACGGCCCACGCGCCCGTACGCGCTCATTGAGACGAAAAGTCGCTGCTCTATGTTAAACCACTGTTGACATAGAGTCCCACATTCTCGTTCCCGGCGCGGTTGTTCGTCCCTGGGCAGCCGTCCCTGGCTGCGCGTCCCTGGCAGCCATCCCTGGCAGCGCGCGCCGGCTAGCTCGCCAGCTCTTCGGCGATATAGCGGCCGGTAACGCTTTCGGGGCATGCCGCCACCTGCTCGGGCGTGCCCGCCGCAACGACGCGCCCGCCGTCCTCGCCGCCACCCGGCCCCATGTCTATCACGTAGTCGGCGTTGGCGATCATATCCAGGTCGTGCTCGATCACCACCACCGTGGCGCCGTTGTCGATAAGACGCTGCAGCACGCCAAGCAGCGTTTCAACATCAAGCGGATGCAAGCCGATGGTGGGTTCGTCGAACGCGAACAGAGCATCGTCTTGGCTGCGGGTAAGCTCGCTTGCCAGCTTGAGACGCTGCGCCTCACCGCCGGAAAGCGCCGGCGTAGCCTCGCCCAGCGTCAGGTAGCCAACTCCCAAATCGTGCAGGATCTTCAGCTTCTTCTCCACTCGCTTCATGCCTGCGCCCTGCACAATGATGCGCTCGAGCGCCTCGTCAACGGTAAGCGCCAGCAGATCGGGAATGGGAAGCGCCTCGGCAGCGCCCTCTTCCGAGCTTCCGCCCGGCTCCCCTTCCGCAGAACCATCAACTCCTCCTGCCTCCCTGCAATCCGCAGGCGCCGGCATAACCGACATCGGCACGGCATAGGCGTCGCGCCCGTAACGCGAACCGCCGCAATCGGGGCAAGGAACGTCCACGTCGGGCAGAAACTGCACGTCCAACGACACCTGGCCAGTACCGTCGCAGGTAGGGCAGCGCAGGCTTCCGGTATTGTACGAGAACGCGCCCGCCGTAAGCCCTTGCGCCTTTGCCTCGGGCAGCGCTGCGTATGCCTTACGCAAATCGTCCAGCACGCCCGAATACGTTGCCACCGTAGAGCGCACGTTCGCGCCAATAGGCGTTGCGTCAATGAGATGGGCGCGACGGATGCCCTCAGCGTCAATTCCGCGCACTGGCGCCGGCGGCACTGTGCCCGCCGTTGCTGCCGCGAGCGCCGGCATCAGGCTCTCCAGCACCAGCGTCGTTTTCCCCGAGCCCGACACGCCGGTAACCACCGTGAGGCATCCGCGCGGAATGTCGACGGAAAGCGGCTTTACCGTGTGGATGGCGTCGGTTTCCAAATGGATAGCGCCTCGGTCGAAAAGCTCGCTTGCTGCCGCACGCCTCCTCACGCGGACTTCGCGCGACCCGTCGAGGAACGGACCTATGCGCGAGGCGGAGCTAGCCGCCACCTCTGCAACGCTGCCCTGCGCGACAATGCGTCCCCCGTCGGCTCCGGAAGCGGGCCCCAGCTCGATAAGATAATCGGCGTGGCGCAGCGCGCGCACATCGTGATCTACCATCACCACGGAATTGCCGTCCGCCAGAAGATCGTCCATCACGCCGAGCAATCCCTCCACGTTGGAAGGGTGAAGCCCAATAGACGGCTCATCCAACACATAAAGCACGCCCGTCGTGCGATTGCGCACCGCACGGGCAAGCTGAACGCGCTGGCGCTCGCCGGTAGACAGGGTGGAACTTGCGCGATCGAGCGAGAGATACCCCACGCCCAACTGCTGCAAGCGCGCGATGGGCTCCGCCATCTCGGCAACGATGGCCTCCGCCATAGCGCGAACTTCTCCCCCGGGAACCTTCCCGGGCACCGATGGCGCCCACTGCGCAAGCTCGTCGAGCGTGAGCCGCGCGGCGTCCGCCAGGTTCATGCCATCGATGCGCGGAGCGCGCGCCGCAGCAGACAGGCGCGAGCCACCGCAGTCGGGGCACTCGCCCTCTTTGAGGAACCGAGCTACGCGCGCTAAGCCCTTCTCGTCCTTCACCTTTGAAAGGGCGTTTTTTACCGTGTTGACGGCGCTGTAGTAGGTGAAGTCCAGCTCTGCGAAATTCTCGCCCTTCTTGGCCTTGTAAAGGATGTGCTTTTTCTCCATAGGGCCGTGAAACACGGTCTCGCGCTCTTCGGGCGTCAGCTCGCAAAACGGCACGTCGGTGCGCACGCCCATCGCACCGCACACCTGCTTCATGAGGTCCCACATGAGCGTGCCCCAGGGCAGAACCGCACCGTCGTCAATGGAGATGGACTCATCGGGCACCAGCGACGCCTCGTTCACCTCGCGCACGATGCCCGTGCCGCCGCAGGTAGTGCAGGCGCCTCCGCTGTTGAATGCCAGGTCTTCCGCACCCGGGCCGAAAAACTCCTCACCGCATTCGGGGCACACGAGGGGCAGCTCCAGCGCCACGTTGGGCGACGGCGCTACGCGATGCCCGTTAGGACACACATGGCTTCCCACGCGCGAGAACAACAGACGCAGATAGTTAAGCAGCTCGGTGGACGTGCCGAACGTCGAGTGCACGCTGGGAATGCCCGGACGCTGACGCAGCGCCAAGGCGGCAGGCACGTGCAGCACCTCGTCTACCGATGCGCGCGAGGCCTGCGAGATACGACGGCGCGTGTAGGTGGAAAGCGCGTCTAAATAGCGGCGGCTTCCCTCGGCATAGAGCACGCCCAGCGCCAGCGAGCTTTTGCCGGAACCCGACACGCCCGCAATGCCCACCAGCTGCCCCAACGGCACATCCACGTCCACGTTTTTGAGGTTGTGCACGCGCGCCCCGCGTACCGCGATATGCGTTGGCTGGCTCCGTTCGCCGCGTGCCTCAACTCCCGACGCATGCGCACGAGCACTTTGGCCGTCCATCATGGCTCTGTGCTCTTCGCTTTGGCCGTCCATCATGGTTCTGAGCTCTTCGCTTTCGTCCTCCATCGCAGCTTTGCCCTCTACGCTTCCGCCTTCCATCACGACTTCGCCTTCCTCCCGCGCAGCGCTCCTATCACGGCTTCGCCTTCTTCCCGCGCAGTGCCTTTGAGGAGACAAGCAGAACGCATGTCGCGCCCCCGCAAACGAGAAAGACAGGCGCAAGGGGGCTCGCGTCACCCGTTGAAGCGAGCTTGCTCAAAGTCGCGCCAGAGGCATCGGCGGCCGAATCGCCCGCAGGCGCCTCTTGCGCACCGGAGTCTTCGCCGTCAGAATCGGAGCCCGCATCGGGATCCGGATCAGGTTCGGGATCCGGATCGGGGTCGGGCTCGGGTTCAGGCTCGGGCTCGGGGCTTTCCACCGGGTTCGCAAGTGCCTTCACACACACGTTGCCCATGCTCTGAACCTCCATCGTCTCGGCGGCATCGTACGCGTCCACCCAAAGCGAGGCTCCCCCCTCGTCGGTTTTCAGAAAGCTCTCGCCTTCATCGATGCGCACCTCGGCCATGTTGGCGGTTGCCATCTCAACGGGAGCATAGTTCATATCCTCCCCCCAAACACCAGACACCACCACGCTGTAGGAGGAGCCCGCATCAATTGCCACATCGGATGCAAGGTCGAGGGTATACCACCCGCGCGAATCTATCGACTCGTGCTGCTCCGCGGCTAGCGTGCCGCTTTCCGGGTTCGTCGGGTCGCTCAAATTGGTGTAGACCGAAATGCTGAGCTCCGAGCCGGCTGCCGGCACCCATACGCCCAGCGCCTCAAGCTGCTCGGCCTCATCGGCGTGAAACACGTTCGCTCCCGCCAGCACGTCGTTGGCATTTCCGCCAAACGCCGTACCCTCTATTCCATCGTACTGATGGACAATCTCGTAGAGCGGCTCGTCGGCAGCCGTGTCGGCCAGCACGAACGACGAGGCATTATCGAGTGTTTTTTCGCAGTACGACACGTAGAACATGCCGTCGTCGCCTATCTTCCAGCCGTTGTTCGCCACGGTTCCCCACGAGTTCTTTACCAGCCACGCTCCGTCTTCTTTAGGCACGATGTAGTCGGTGCCGTCGCGTTCCACCACCTCGGCAACATCTTCGTCGTAGGCGCGAGGATTCCCTTCGGCGTCGTTTGCGAAAGTGGTGAAGTTCCATCGGGAATACGTGTCGTCCCAGCCGACAATTGCCACGTCGTGGTTGATCGAAAGGCTTTCCTGCCCCAAACCCCCCACATCGTCGGCGTCGAACGTCCAGTAATTCGGGTAATAAAAGTACGGAGTTCCGTCGGGAGCGTCCTCGCCCGAGCCAAACCCTTGATGGTAGTAGAGAGATCCGGGAGAGGAATCCATGTAGAGCGAAACGCTCACCGCCCCCGTAGAATAGATCGCTTGCTTGACCAGCGCTGATCTGTCGGTGTCGAACGAGCGCGTGAGCATTCTGCCGTTAGAGCCCACGCTTCCCCCCGACGACGGCATCGACAACGCTATTGCGCGATCAATCGTAACGCGAGACACCGTATAGTTAGCCGCTGCGCTTTCCGCCATCCGCCTTGCCCGCTCAGAGAAGTCCTCGCTGGAAGACCCCTGCTCGAAAGGAACATCGCTCTCGTAGGCGATGCCGCGTCGCGCCGCAAGCGTCGAGGCGGCGTCTGCCCATCCGCCCGAAGTCTGGAAGCCGAACACGTTGTCGAACGGAAACAGGTAGTCGTTGAAAGAGGCCTCTATTTGCGCCCCGTCCACGGTACCGTCAACCGTTTGCCCGTTGTGCGTAGCGTAAACGATCTGAGCCTCGGAGAAATCGACGGCGCCGCTGAACGTTTCGGTTATGCCCTGCTGCACGAGGTACGCCGACTCCAACGAGGCAACTGCCGCAAACGCCCAGCACGACTCTGCCTCTCCCTGGTTTTTGATCGACGTAAACGGCGCCGTGTAGCTTGCAGGAAGGTCGGCTTGCGTCGTGGCGGCCCGTTGGGCGCTTTGAGCGGCCTCCTCTTGCTCGTCCGACTCGAGGCGCACTACGTAGCCGTATTCGTTCACGAACGTGCGCGCCTCTTCCGCTTGCGCCGTCGCCTGAGCTTCGGCGGCAAGGGACTGAACCGCAGCATCGTAGGCAGCAGAAGAGGCCTCTTGGGCACCTGCGCTGCGCGGAGCTATCGGAACCAACGCACCTGCCAGCAGCGCCGCCGTAACTATGCGAACCAGCTTGCTCACAAGCGCGCCTCTTGTTCGCCGCGTCCTCGCCGCCCGCGCAGCGCCACCGCGCAGCACCCCGCCGCCAAAGCCGCCAGCGCGGCAACGGGAGCGACCGGGAGATCGTCGCCGGTGCTGGCGAGGCGCTTAAGCGTGCCGTCGGCATCGGCCTTGCCGGAGTCGGAGTCAGGGCTTGAGGGGTCGGGGTCGACGGGATCAGGATCCGGATCGGGGTCAGGGTCAGGCGTCGGTTCCGGATCGGGCTCCACGTAGTCGCCCGGCTGCGCGGCAGTGTCAACCTTCGTGGCACTGAACACGCGGTACGGATCGTTCTCCGAGGCAGCCAGCACGTAGAACCAGCTGTCGTATGCCGTCGCCCCCGGTGCTAAGAGCGTCTGCTCGGAAGCGCGTTTGCTGTAGGCGGAAAGCGACCCATCCAGCCCCAGCTCGTAGGTGTCTGCCGTATTCGCATCGTTCGCGGCGCCGGCGAGTATGAACCCGTCCGCCATCGCGCCCGACGCATAGGAGAGCTGGCCCGTCTGCGTGGAGAACTGCGCGAGGTCCAGCGACGAACCCAGGAGCGCCGGGCCATCCTGGTCGGTGCCCCATGTCACCATCTCTGCGCCGGCAAGGCCCCCCATCTGGACGGCCATGGAGACGCCGATGCCTCCCGACACCACGAAGCCGCCGTTGCCGTACGACACCTGCGGACGGATGCGCGCCGTCGCCAGCCGGCCGATGGGGGTCATCGACTGCGCGTCGGCATCGAGACGGAAGATATAAGGGTACTCCTGCACCGCACCTTGGGCCATATCGCCCATTACTCCGCCGAACAGGTACAACGCCTCACCATCGCTGCCCAACGTGCCGAAGCCGGGCGTCTGCCAACTGACGGAGGTGCTGTACCCCAAAGGCTCCCACGCCCCTTGCGCCGTGTAGCGGAACAGGACGCCCTCTCCCCCGGCATCGGAAAGCATCGCCACCAGGTCGCCGTCGAACGTGGTCGCCGT
>DVKR01000016.1 GCA_018715935.1 Candidatus Aphodovivens excrementavium | reverse complement strand
GAGACGGGAGCGCTTGCTTGCGCCTCGACTTGGTTATACGGAACGGAAGCCCGAGCATTGCGAGGCATGGGAACCAATAGACGCTTTGAGGAGTGAATGCGAGTTTGCGACCTGTGCACCGTGAAAAACTGAGGACGCGATAAAGAGACGGTCGCTATCCCGCATTGCGTCGATGCAAAAAAGAGGCCGTTTCCCCTATCGCGTCGTCTATTCGGACGGTCGCGCCGAGCGCACTGCATGCTACCATGGTTGCACGTCCCCGTCGAAAGGACCCGCTATGGCCTCATCCTCCAAGCTGCGCACGCTCGTCGGCATCGTCGCCGCTCTCTTTCTGGCTATCGCGCTGACGGGCTGCTCATCCGCAGGAAGCGACACAGCGTCAACCGAGCAAGACGCCGCTTCGCAAACCGAAACGGCTTCGCAAGCCCAAACCGCCGAGCAAAGCTCCGCCAACGGATCTGACGAATCCACCGACACCGAAGGAACCGACATGCAGCCCTCCTCCGAATTCATGCAGATCGCGATCAGCGAAGCCTACCAGGGCATCCAGGCGGGCGACGGCGGGCCGTTCGGATCGGTCATCGTGAAGGACGGCGAGATCGTCGGCCGAGGCCGCAACCGCGTGCTGGCGAACAACGACCCCACCTGCCACGGCGAGATGGAAGCGATCCGCGACGCGTGCCGCAACCTGGGCACGCACGATCTGACGGGCTGCGAGCTCTACACCACCGCCGAGCCGTGCCCGATGTGTTTGGGTGCGGTCCTCTGGTCCAACATGGATGCCGTCTACTACGGCTGCACGCGCGAGGACAGCGCCGAGATCGGCTTCCGCGACGACGCGTTCTACCGCCAGCTCAACGGCGAGGAAGAGACGGTGAGCCTGCAGGAGTTCGACCGCGACACCTGCCGCCAGCTTTTCGACGACTACGCCGCCGGCGACGCCCAGCGCTACTGATCCGATAATTATCCGGTATGCAAACCCCGCTTAGGATGATTTGATTGTTATCCCAGATAGATCAACATCTTAAGCGTTTTCGCAGATGGCATGGAACAAGCTTTCCACTTCGTTAGGGTTGGTCAAAAACCATTCAGAACCCGGAGCATCTTCCATCCATCGGCCCCTTAGCTTCAGGATGGAGTGCATGGCTGTCTCCATATCACGAGCTGAATCGCAATTGATCAGCAAAGCAATTCGAGGTATTTCCGGATAAGCAGTTCCTGCCTGATCTATTATCCTGCTAATTGCATTCCCATTTGACATTCCCACCTTGCAAGGCCATACATCAGACCCGTTCAGAGCAGCTAATTGCCTGTATGCGTCATAATAATATACGTAAACTGAACCCGTCCCATCGCCTAGGGTTTTCTCAACTTCAAATGACCTGGTAGATCTACTACTATCTTCTTCTACTACTTTGCCTTCGTCATATGATTCAATTGAAGTGGTTTTATGTCGTAATAGCCAGACACCATATCCCGGGTTAGATAGTGATTCCCTGAGAAACCCTTGCGTGACTTTCTTAAATACGGAGGCATAGCTGGATTTTCCGGCAACTCCACCATGATCAATATGGTATTTCATGATAGTAGATATGGCATCTTGTCGATTAAACTGTTTTCCGTCATACAAGGCAATAAGAAGATTCGCGAACACATTTGGCGTGAGTTCTAGCCTTGAATATCTATAGCTGCCATCATCTGCGCACAAAGACGCATCGCGCTCGATCATTACGAAACCCCAATCGATTCCGTTCAAACGCAATGTCGACACGACCTGCTGCCATGAGAGCCGAATCGAGATCCCATCCACCTTACTCAAACCCCGAAAAGGCGGCAGCAACAAAACTTTACCTTCTGTCTCCCTTAATTACAAAGTTCTTTTGCCTGCACCCCTGATGAACACAACAACAGACAACCAATCCCTCTGTAAATGATTAACAACGGACATGGCTAAAATGGCAAAACTCCGTAGCCCCTATCTTCATCTTGACAATAGAATGTGTAGCGATATATCTACTGACGGAAGTTCCATCGTGTTGAGATCAGCATACTGCTCGATTGCCGCTTTTGCCTTCATCGCCGCAACATGTCTTTTCGGATGCGGGTCGCAGCCCTCCGGTCAGGACGGCGCAATCGGTGTTGAGCGGATCGACGGCACGGTGATCTTCGAAGAGACGATCTCCCCCAACAAGGATTACACGAGCTCCGAAGACGATATCGTCTACTACACCGTCCGCGTGATGCAAGATGGCTCCGGCACGGCGACAGTCTCCGCGGAGTCGAACTCGGGCTTCTTCGACCCGGTAAGCTACCAGGTCGAATGCGACGGCGATCTGACCGCCGACGATGTTTCGGTGAAATGGACCACTCTCATGGGCAACCCGGAACCGAGCGAAGACGATCAGATCGCCATTGCCGTCGTATCCGTGCAAACCGCCGACGACATCGTGGACGAGCGAAAAATCAACTTCGTCACCAGAGCTCTTGAAATGGCCGCCGAGGCGATCCCGGCATAACACGAGGCGGGGCAACTCCTCGCTCCGTCTTGCCTTGCCCTACCTTGCCTTGCCTTGCCTCGTCCTTCCAACCTACGACATTTACCAGCTGTCCAGAAACCGCAGCTATCTCGTCTTCTTCCCAGACCCATTGTCCAGAAACCGTGATTCTGCGTACTTCTTCCCAAACCGAACGCTCCCAGACCGTGTTCTGAGGCTTTCTTGACAAAACAGCCCTCAGAAAGCCTCTTGTCTGGGTAGAAGTGCGCAGAACCCACCCGCAAACACCGAATAGCGGGAAGAACGCGACAAAACGCGCGATTCTGGACAAACCGCGGGTCAGATATCGAAACGCTACCGATCGTCCTCTCCCGAATGCATCAGCTGCACGAGCGCGAGGCAGGCGACGCCGACGCCGAGCAGGCCGAGCGCGTTGCGGGGCTCGACTTCGTCCATGATCGTGAGCGCCACGACCCCAACGCCCATCGCGAGGGCGACCGCCTTGAGCACCAGCTCGACCAAAGCCGCCGCCTTCTTGCGCGTGGCGTCGCTCTCCGTGGCCGCCTCCTGCGCCGCTGTTTTGGCCTGGAGCAGCTCATCGACGGAAGTACCGAGCTCCTCGGCAAGCTTGGGGAGCGAGGCCACATCGGGGATCGACAGATCCCGCTCCCACTTGGAAACCGCCTTGTCGGTGACGCCCATCTTCCGCGCAAGATCGAGCTGCGTCATGCCCTTCTCCGCGCGGAGCGTGCGAACCATCTCGCCGAAGCTAAGCTGTGCCTGCTGTGCCATGATCGTCCTTTCATCGTGGTGGAACGGCCCGCCCCAATCGTTCCACGCACGGCTTTCGCGCTCAACCGACCGTCGGTCGAATTGCCTCTACCGCCAGTTTATCTGCAGTTGAGCGTCATTGAACAGGACGTTTGCCTATCGAACGCGAAAACGCAACTGCCTCTTTCTCGAGTCACACGCAAGCGTGGATCGCATCGCGGAGGAATTGGGCCGCGCCCGGCGCCACTGTTTCGTAGTAGGCGCGGAAGCGCTCGTCGGCGAGGTAGCCGTTGGCCAGACCCTTGTGCGCCTCGGGCGCGTACAACCCGTCGGGCCAGTACATGCGCAACCAATGCCCATGCATCGCCACCAGCTTGCGCGCCTCGGAACCCTCCACGTCGCCCGTCTCCATCGCGCGGCGCAGTTGCTCGTTGATGGCGAGCGCCAGCTCGTCGGCCTGCATATGGGCCGCCTCGCCCATCGCGACGTACTTCTCGTTGGCGGCGTCGACGATTTCGTCACCGTACGCCGCACGGATCTCCTCACCGTAGCGCTCCTCGTTCTCGCCCACCTCGCGCCAGCGCTTCAGATGCGGCAGCAGCGTTGCCATAAGCGACACCGCCTCATCGAGCGACACCCCGAGCGCTTTAGCCTCCATGGGCGCCGTCGCTTCGATGAACTCGTCCATCGTCATGCCCTTCGCGGTGAAGTCGCCGTGATCGTAGCAGTACTTGCAGAAGTCCGCGCTCCTCGAGCCGTCCGCCTCGGTGCCGCGCATCTCCTCCTCCGGAATCGGCATGCTGCAGCATTGGCAGTAGTAGCTCATCGGCATGTCGAAGAAGCGCTCGAGCGGCACGCCGAAGGTGACGCAGATGAGCTTCACCATATCGATGCCGGGTGCGGTCTCGCCCGTCTCCCAACAGCTGACCGCCTGGCGGGTGACGTAGAGCCTGCGCGCCATCTCCTCCTGCGTGATGCCCGCCTCCTTGCGGATGGCGACGATGGTGTCTTTGATGGGCATGGCCTCTTCCTTTCGTCGATCGTCCGTCATGGGCACATTGTCCCCGAGCGGATGGACGCTCCGCAAGAAACAGCCCGTTGCGTCGCCGCGGAGACGCGCGTTCTTGCACCCGATCGCCTCGAATAATGGGTGTGCTTCGTGCAAGTTTGGGGACAAACGTCAAACTTGCGCACCGGACCGCCTCAAGGCAGAAAAAAGGGGTCCGGATCATCTCCGAGCCCCTTTTGAAATACGTTGTCGGCAGGATGTTTGTTTCGCCCTGCTCCTCGATCAAACACCGGTTGTCTAACGCTCTTCGCGGTAGCCGGCCCTCTCCGCACGAATTCTGGCGTCGCACTCTCTGCAGAACCACGGCGGCTCGGACATCATAGATGTCTCACAGATGTAATCAGCACCGCACTTGGAGCATTGGACGTGCCAGATCTGCGCCACGAGCCCACCACCCGACACCTGAGAGAGGTCGTCGTTATCCAGGCGCTCGACATCTTCGGGCATGCGCTTGTTGTCTTCCATTGCCGCCTCCTTCAACTCATCGTCGCTCTTCCAAAGAGAACTTCTGTCCTCGCAACCAACACACTACCGCTCCATCGGCTTGCCGTGAGCCAAAACAGAATGAACAGGCATGTGAACAGAGCGACTGTCAGGCTGGAAAGCCCGGCGATAGATTGGATGAACCACGCAGGCTTCGGAATCTGCGAGCACCTGGAGCTCGCCCCACGTTGCTGCTCGGGGCTCGACGAGCAAGGAAATCCCCGCCCGTCCCGCATATGAAGCTCGTGGATACCGTCCCGATGGAGCGATCCATCTGGCAAAATGTGAAAAAACGATTGCCCCTTTTCCGCACCCTAGGAGGTTTTGTGCGCACGCCGAAATCGCGTTTGCCGAAAGATTTTTCGCTGGAAGACCGCCTCGTTGGTTGTGCGCAGGCGGTGGAACGCAGCCCGGAAGCCTGGCGCGGCGGATGGCACGCGTGGAAACCGGCGACGGCAGGCAGTCCCGTCGATGACGGCTGTCCCGCCGCCGGCGCCGCTGCGACCGACGACTCCCCCGCCTCTACGCCGCGCGCACCCTACGACCGCGTCCTGCTCGATCTGGGCTGCGGCAAGGGCGAGTACACCGTCGCCTGCGCGCGCCTCCATCCCGAAACGCTCTACATCGGACTGGACGTCGAGGGCGTCTGCGTCATGCGCGGTGCCGAGTTGGCGCTGGCGGAAGGCGTTTCGAACGCTGTGTTCGTCTGGGCGGACGACCCCGACCTGGCCACGCTGTTCGCGCCGGGCGAGGTCGACGGCATCCTCATGAACTTCCCCACGCCGTTCCCCAAGAAGAAGAAGGCGCACCTGCGCCTGAAGCACCTCGATCGGCTGATGGCTTACCGCAGCATCCTCGCCCCCGGCGCATCCGTGCGACTGCGCACCGACAGCCTGCCCTTCCGCGATTTCTCGCTCACGCAGATCGAGCTTGCCGGCTACAACCTGATCTGGAACACCGACAATGTGCGCGCGCTGTTCCCCGACGAGCCGCTGAGCGCCTACGAGGCCAAGCTCACCGCCCAAGGCGCCGTCGTGTGCGGATTCGAAGCCGTGCCGGGACCCGCGCCCGATCGCGTCGAGCAAACCGCGCCGCTCAGCCTGGTAAGCTACCTGCCCGAGAACATCGAGGACATGGGCTACATCCCCCACGGGATGCAGGGCTGCGTCGCCAACATGCGCGGCCGCCGCGCCAACCGCCGCGCGAAGGGTCTGCCCGACTGGACGCCGCCCGTCGTGTGAGCGAGAGCGCGAAGTCGACCCTCCGACAAAGCCCTGAGCAGAAAAACCGCATCCCTGCTCCAATTATTGCGC
This sequence comes from Candidatus Aphodovivens excrementavium, assembly GCA_018715935.1. Lineage (GTDB taxonomy): Bacteria > Actinomycetota > Coriobacteriia > Coriobacteriales > Eggerthellaceae > Aphodovivens > Aphodovivens excrementavium. The sequence continues at coordinate 855 of DVKR01000016.1, read as the reverse complement.
GTTTTGCATAGCAGCAACGAGCCCTAGCTATCGAAGCACCCGCGACCCCGGAAAAGCCCTCCGCAAAACCCCAGGTCGCGAGTTTTCGCACCAACCCGCTTGCCAAGAGCGGACTTTGGCAATTGCGCAAAACGCCCGAAAACTGGAGTCGAGACGGAGCAATCGCGTCCGAGACGCATGTCCGCGCTTCGATCCGGCGTGATGAGAAAAAGTGACTGTCCCTTTTTCTCATCACGCCGCTAGCGGAATGCGGATTGCCACGCATCCGCCGCTTGCCCGTTCCGCCTTGTCGCAAACCTTATGATAGAAGCATACAAGAGAAGTGGAGAAAGGCTTGCCATGGCAGACACCGTCTCAGTGCATCGGGGGGCAGCGTGGCATATCCAGGCGCTGTACGTGCGCGTGCTTTTGCGCCTGCTGCCGCTGCTCATCACCATCTTCCGACACGTGTCGCCTAAGATCCGCGCCGAGATCGACTACCTGCAACCGGGATACACCTTCCAACTGAGCGTCCAAGGCACCGGCTTTGCCGGCACGTGCCGCCGCACCGAGGCGGGTTCGTTCAAGCGCGTGTCGCCCGCCCGCATCGCCCGCGATGTCGAGCCGGGCAGCGGCCAGCCCTCCGCCGATCCGCAGGCCGTCACCGTCGACTACGTCATCGATTTCCGCTCGCTGCCGTTCGCGTTCCGCTGCTTCTCGGGCGGCGAGACGCTCAAAGAGGCGCTGGCCGAGCGCGCGTTCTCAACCCGCGGCCCCAACGACACGGGCGTCGCCCTCACCTATATGTTCACCGCGCTGCTGAGGATGTTCTTCGGCTGGCGCGCCGCCTACCGCAACGCCCCCAAAGCGCAACGC
>DVKR01000002.1 GCA_018715935.1 Candidatus Aphodovivens excrementavium | reverse complement strand
GGCGTGGCCGGGGCAGTCAACGTGTGCATAGTGACGGGTGTCGGTCTCGTACTCGATGTGAGCAATGGAGATCGTGATGCCACGCTCGCGCTCCTCGGGAGCCTTGTCGATCTGGTCGAATGCGGTGAAGTCTGCATTAGCGGTGCCATGAGAGCCGTCGTTCTCGGACAGCGTCTTGGAGATGGCAGCCGTCAGCGTGGTCTTGCCATGGTCGACGTGGCCGATCGTACCAATGTTTACATGCGGCTTGGTACGCTCGAACTTTTCCTTAGCCATATGTCTCCTCCTTTTGAAGGTTTCACCATAAGGGAATGATGAGCAAAAAAGACGCGCCCTTTGGGGACGCGAACAATGTTAAATGGTAGCGGTGACTGGATTTGAACCAGTGACGCCACGGGTATGAACCGTGTGCTCTGACCAACTGAGCTACACCGCCATTCGGTAAAAATGGAGCCTGCGATCGGACTTGAACCGACGACCTCTTCCTTACCAAGGAAGTGCTCTACCGACTGAGCTACACAGGCATAAGATGGTGGGCGCGCTAGGATTCGAACCTAGGTAGGCAGAGCCAACGGGTTTACAGCCCGTCCCCTTTAACCACTCGGGCACACGCCCCTGTGAGCCGCTCAATTCATGTGTATTTATCAAGCTGCCACTCGCTTGTAGGATTGCCCCTCACAAGTGAGCGAAAGAATAATACGCTAGCTGGCGGGTCGTGTCAAACCCTTTACACGGCTCCGGGCGTGTCTCCACAATTCCTTCTCTAATTCCTTCATAACTGCCAATTACCTGGGAAAACGCTGACAACCAATTCGCACGTCTTTATCGACTGGTATTTCACTGGCAATTTTATTTCTCGCTTTTATGCTTTAGTATATGTTCAGAACCACCGCCAACGATCTCGACTTGCTCGACGAAAGGAATGGCTATGACACAGTTTGCCGCCATGAGCAGAGAAGAGCTTGCCGCCTGCAAAGCACAACTCGAAAAAGACTATGCCGCCTTCAAAGCGAAGAATCTTTCGCTGAACATGGCGCGTGGAAAGCCTTCCACCGAGCAGCTGAACCTGAGCACTCCCCTTTTGAGCATACTGAGCGATCCTGCCGAGTGCATCGCCGAGGACGGCACCGACTGCCGCAACTATGGCGTGGTTGACGGATTGCCCGAAGCAAAGCGTCTCATGGCAGCCATGCTCGACGATGATCCCGACAATGTTGTTGTCGGAGGCAATTCGAGCCTTACCATGATGCACGACGCGCTTGCCTGGTGCATTGACTACGGCACAGGCGGATGCGAGCCGTGGCTCACCCTCGACACCGTCAAGTGGCTGTGCCCATGCCCGGGCTACGACCGCCACTTCCGCATCACTGAAACGTTTGGCATGGAGCTTATTCCCGTTCCTCAAACCGAAGACGGCCCCGACATGGATGTGGTCGAGAGGCTCGCGGCAAACGACGCCTCCGTAAAAGGCATTTGGTGCGTTCCGAAGTACGCCAACCCTACTGGGTGCACGTACTCCGACGAAACGGTACGCCGCCTTGCCTCTATGCCATGCGCGGCAAGCGATTTTCGCATCTTTTGGGACAACGCCTACTCAATCCACCACCTGTTTGATGAGGCGTCCCAGCAAGACCACCTTCTCGATATTGGAGTCGCTTGCAAAGAGGCGGGCAACCCACAGCGTTACTTCAAATTTGCTTCTACGTCTAAGGTGACGCTTCCCGGTGCAGGCATCGCCGCCTTTGCAGCGAGCCCCGCTAACGTGGCGGAGTTTAAAAAACACCTCGGGGTCACCACGGTTGGCCCCGACAAGCTCAACCAGCTTCGTCATGTTCGCTTCTTGAAAGACGCAGAGGGGCTCGCCGCGCATATGCGCAAACACGCTGCGATTCTGCGACCGAAGTTTGCCCTGGTTGAGCAAAAGCTCTCCGATGGGCTACGCGACGTAGGCGGATGTGCCTGGAGCAACCCGCGCGGCGGATATTTCGTCAGCTTCGACGCCCCCAACGGTTGCGCAACGCGCATTGTCGAGCTGGCTCGCCAGGCGGGCGTCGTAATGACCGGCGCTGGCGCGACCTGGCCGTACGGCAGGGATCCGCACGACAGCAACATCCGTATTGCCCCCACCCTGCCGCCTCTTGAAGAGCTTGGCGAAGCGCTCGACGTGTTCGTGTGCTGCGTAAAGCTCGCCTATGCCGAAAAACTGCTCGGCTAGCAGATCAAAGCACGATGCAAAGCGTAAGTACGGGAATCGCACGCTACCTCTCCGCCCTCGACCCCTCTGCGGGCAAGACGCTGCGGGCGGCGCGCAACAACCGCCGATTCGCGGCTGCGGTAGAGCGCGTGTGGGACGACAACCCCCTTGCGGGAGACTTCGTGCTGGCGCACGTCAACAGCTTGTACTTCGCCAAAGACGAAACGCCGCGCAAGGGGCAGGGCAAAGACGCCGACCGCTACGTCCTGGGCGTCTATGTGGACGACCCCGCCGCGCGCGCCGAGCTCAACGCGCGCCGGGAGACGCTTGCGCTCGCGCTTATGCAGGACGGCTTCCGCTTTGACGAGATCCGCATCATCGCCGCGCGCCTGGGCATGCGCGAGCGCCGCGCCTTCCCCGCCGCCTTCGAGCGAGTGGCGCGCGTCCTTGCCGGCGAGGAGCCTGCGGAAAGAAAGACCCGCGACGGCGGCGCGAAAGCAGCCGAAAACGGGGCGCAGAGCGGTGGCTCCTCTTGTGCGGAAGGCGCCGAGGGCGACAGGATGCGCGAGCAAGACGAATCGCGCCTGCTCCAGACGTTCAAGCGCGCGGCATGCCAGGCGATCGGCGACATCGACCAGGCCGCGTCACTGCTTTCCCGCGTCGAGGGAGCCTCGCTAGTCGAACGTTACCCAAGCGGCGGCCGACGCCAGAGACAGGCGTGGTACGCCTGCCAGTTGCGCGTGGCCAGCCCCGACGCGTTCAAGGGGATCTTCCAGGCGTTCGGCCCGTCCATCATCGCCCACGCCAAAGAGCTCGGCCTTAATCTTGTGGGAATAGACGTTGTGCAAAGCATCCCCGAACTCGCTGGGAACCGCGCCTTCCCCGCATCGGGCTCCCCCAAGCCCTACCGCGCCGAAACCAGCGAATAGGGCATTGGCGGCAAACAAAGGGGCGACAACCGAAGTTGCCGCCCCTTTTCAAATCGCAATGCGCTGGCTCTAAACCCACGCCTCGTGAGGTTCGCAGAAGCCGCTACCCCGCGTAAACGTCCTTGAGCTTCAGCAGGTGTTGGTAGCGCTCCATCGCCGCTTGCTCGTTGCGTTCGAACAGCTCGGTAGCGCGTTCGGGGAACTCGCGCGTAAGGCGGCTGTAGCGCGCCTCGTTCATCAAAAACTCCTGGTAACCGCCTGCGGGCTCCTTGGAATCGAGCGTGAACTTCTTGCCCTCGGGTGCGGCAGGATTGTAGCGGAACAGGTTCCAGTAGCCGCAATCGACCGCACGCTTCATCTCGGCCTGGCAATTCACCATGCCGCCCTTGATGGAGTGCATCTCGCACGGCGAGTAGCCTACGATCAGGGAAGGCCCGTGATAGGCTTCGGCCTCGACGATTGCCTTGATGGTCTTCGCCGGGCTTGCCCCCATTGCCACCTGGGCAACGTAGACGTACCCATAGCTCATGGCTATCTCGGCAAGGCTCTTCTTTTTGATGTCCTTGCCGGCAGCGGCAAACTGCGCAACCTGTCCGATATTGGACGCCTTGGAAGCCTGACCGCCCGTGTTGGAGTACACCTCGGTGTCGAACACGAACACGTTCACATCCTCGCCGGACGCCAGCACGTGATCCAATCCGCCATATCCAATGTCATAGGCCCAGCCGTCGCCGCCAAAGATCCAAACGCTCTTCTTGGAGAGGTACTCTTTCTCCTCCAAGATCGCCGGAGCAACCGGGCAGCCATCGGCAGCGGCCTTCTCCAGCATCGGAATGAGCTCTTTTACTGCCTGAGCATTAGCGGCACCGTCGTTTGCGGTGTCCAGATATGCCTGGATGGACTCCTTCGTTGCCGCCGGCGTGTTGTCGCTTTCCATCATGTCGGTCAACTGGGCAGCCAGACGGTTGCGAATAGCCTCGTGACCAAGCAGCATGCCCATACCGTGCTCGGCGTTGTCTTCGAACAGCGAGTTGCTCCATGCCGGACCATGGCCGTCTTTATTGACGGTATAAGGCGACGTAGCGGCCGGACCGCCCCAGATCGACGAGCAGCCCGTGGCGTTCGCTACATACATGCGATCACCAAACAGCTGGGTGACCAGACGCGCGTAGGACGTTTCTGCACAGCCCGCACAAGCGCCCGAGAACTCAAGCAGCGGCTGCTTGAACTGGCTGCCCTTTACGGTGTCGTCCTGGATAGCAGGCTTGTCGGACACGTTTTCGACGCAATAGTCGAACACCTCCTGCTGAGCAAGCTCTTCCTCGGCAGGAACCATTTCCAAAGAGTTGGTGGGGCACTGGCCGATGCACACGCCGCAGCCCATGCAATCGAGCGGCGAGATTGCCAGTGTGTACTGCAGACCGGCAGCGGTCTTTCCCTTGGCGGCGATAAGCTGCGTCTGCGCGGGAGCGGCTGCGGCCTCTTCCTCGCTCAAAGCGTACGGACGAATGGTGGCGTGCGGGCACACGAACGAGCACTGGTTGCACTGGATGCAGGTAGAAGAATCCCAACGCGGCACCGTTACGGCAACTCCGCGCTTTTCGAACGCGGCGGCTCCCTGCTCGAACTGACCGTCAACATGGTCGACAAAGGCAGACACCGGCAAACGATCGCCGTCCATGCGACCCACCGGCTCCATGATGCTTTGAACCTGCTTCACCAGTTCGGGTCGGCCGGACAGCTCCGCCTTTGCTGCCTCGTCGACCACGTCCGCCCAGCTTGCCGGCACGTCGATCTTCACGAACGCCGTTGCGCCGGCGTCGATTGCGCGATGGTTCATGTCCACCACGTCTTGACCCTTCTTGAGATAGGACTTCGTGGCGGCGTCTTTCATGTAGGCGAGCGCATCTTCTTGCGGCAAGACCTTCGCCAACGTGAAGAACGCCGATTGAAGGATCGTGTTGGTGCGCTTGCCCATGCCAATCTCGGCTGCCAAATCGATGGCGTTGATGGTGTAGAGCTGGATGTCGTTTGCCGCGATGTAGCGCTTGGCCTCGGCATTGAGATGATGCTCGAGCTCGTTGAAGTCCCACTGGCAATTGATAAGGAAGGTGCCGCCCGGCTTCACGTCGTTGACCATGCGGAAGCCCTTCGTGACATAGCTGGGGTTGTGGCATGCCACGAAATCGGCCTTGTTGATGTAATAGGGGCTGCGAATGGGCGAATCGCCGAAACGCAAGTGGCTGATAGTCACGCCGCCCGTCTTTTTGGAGTCGTACTGGAAATAGGCCTGCACGTATTTGTCGGTGTGGTCGCCGATGATCTTAATGGAGTTCTTGTTCGCGCCGACCGTGCCGTCGCCGCCCAAGCCCCAGAACTTGCATTCGATGGTTCCCTCTGCCGCAGTGTTGGGGCAGTTGGGATCTTCAGGCAGCGAAAGATGCGTAACGTCATCAACGATGCCTACCGTGAACTCACGACGCGGCTCGTCTTTTTCAAGCTCGGTGTAAATAGCGAAAGCAGATGCCGGCGGGGTGTCTTTCGAACCCAGGCCGTAACGGCCGCCCACTACTGTCAAGCCCGTTACGCCTTCTTGAGCCAAAGCGTTGACCACGTCCATGTAGAGCGGCTCGCCCAGAGAGCCCGGCTCTTTGGTGCGATCCATCACGGCGATCTTTTTGACCGTCTTGGGAAGAGCGGCCACGAATTTCTCCGAGACGAAGGGACGATACAGGCGAACCTTTACCAGACCGACCTTCTCGCCATGGGCGTTCAGGTAATCCACAACCTCTTCGAGAACGTCGCAGAACGAGCCCATTGCCACGACGACGCGGTCGGCGTCGGGCGCGCCATAGTAGTTGAACAGTTCGTAGTTCGTGCCCAGCTTGGCGTTAACCTGGTGCATGTAGTCTTCCACCACAGCAGGAAGCGCAGCGTAGTGGCTGTTGCACGCCTCACGATGCTGGAAGAAGATATCGCCGTTCTCATGGCTGCCGCGCATTGCGGGACGCTCGGGATTCAAAGCATGCGCACGGAACGCGCGTACTGCGTCCATGTCGCACATCTCGGCCAGATCGTCAAAATCCCACACGGCAATCTTCTGCACTTCGTGGGAGGTGCGGAAGCCGTCGAAGAAGTTGATGAAGGGCACCGCGCCCTTGATGGCGGCAAGATGAGCCACGGCGGACAGGTCCATTACCTCTTGGACGTTGGATTCGGCAAGCATGGCAAAACCGGTCTGACGGCAAGCCATGACGTCGGAATGATCGCCGAAAATGGAGAGCGCCTGGGTTGCCACCGTACGCGCGCTCACATGGAACACGGCAGGCAGCTGTTCGGCGGCAATCTTATACATGTTCGGAATCATCAGCAGCAAGCCCTGCGAGGCCGTGTAGGTGGTAGTGAGAGCGCCTGCGGCAAGCGAGCCGTGAACCGCACCTGCGGCGCCGCCCTCAGACTGCATCTCGACCACTTTGACTGGGGTTCCAAAAATGTTTTTCTTGCCCGAAGCAGCCCATTGGTCAACGTAATCTGCCATAGGGCTTGACGGGGTGATGGGATAAATTCCGGCAACTTCGGTAAACGCATACGAGACGTATGCCGCCGCGTTGTTGCCGTCCATGGATTTGAAGCTTCTCGTCATTGTCCACTCTCCCTTTGAACGACTTGCAAACAAGTGCACCAGCCAATGATAGGCCACTGCGACGCGCTAAAGCGCGTCATCGCCCACCGGGATGCGCGGGTTTCGGTGAGTGGGATGCGGGGACGGTTTTCAAACCCGCCTGTTGAGCATACGTCAGCGAGCGCCGTTCTGGCGAGTACAGCAGATTCCTACGAGCGTGCGAGTGCAGCAGGTTCACACGAGCGCGGCCGACATGAAAAAGACCGACCCGCGAAACGAATCGCAGGTCGGTCTCTGATTCAGCTCCTCTGCCCTCGCGCTAGGCGGAGAGCAAAGTCAACCTCGGTCGATTGCTTACGCCGTGGCGGAAGCGCCCAGGAAGACCAGGCCGGTCGTGCCGATGGGCTCGAAGCCGGTGATCATGCTCTCCTGCCAGCCGGTGCCGGTCTGACGATGGAACAGCGCGTAGATCGGCACTTCCTCGGCGATGATGTCGAAGCACTGGTTCCACAGCTCCTGCTGCGCATCGCCGGTGGCCTCGCGCGCCTGCTGCATGAGGTCCTGCAGCTCCTGCCAACGGCTGCCTTCCTGCTTCTGCCAGCAAGAACGGCCCTGCGTCCAAACGTTGTCGCCATACCACCAGTTCATCAGCAGGTCGGGGTCGTTGCCGAAGCAAGTCGGGTCGCCCGGGGTAAGCATGACGTCATAGGACAGCTCGGAGTCGGACGGAGCGTAAGAAGCCCAGTCGATCTTCATCTCGTTGATGGTGCACTCGCCGATGCCAAGGGCGTCAAAGTCTTCCTTGATCTGAGGAGCCAGATCGGCAACCCAGTTGTTGTTCACGTCCATCGTGAAGTTCAGCTCGGTCACGCCGGCCTCTGCGAGCAAGGACTTCGCCTTCTCGGGGTCGTAGGTGTAAACCGTGGAGGCCTCGTGATAGTTCGGGTGATCTTCGGTCAGATAGCCCGTAACTGCCGTGGCCTTGCCAGCCAACTGGTTGTTGATGAGCTTCTCGGTGTCGATTGCATAGAAGAACGCCTGACGAACGCGAGGATCGTTGAACGGAGCCTTCTGGCAGTTGAACATCAAGAAAGCCTGGCTGAAGCCCTGTACGTACTCAACAGCAGCGCCAGCACCAAGCAACTGCTCTTCGTTAACGGCAGGAACGTTTTCCATAACCTGTACGGAAGCCTCCTGCAGAGCGGTCGTGCGAGCCGTGTCGTCGAGCAAAATGTTCCAGGTCATCGTGTCGGCGGTAGCAGCCTTGGAACCGTTGTAGTTCTCGTTGGGCGCAAACTCGATGATGCCGCCGTCGTCGCCGTTGATGGAGACGTACTTCCACGGACCGGAGCCGATAGGCATGGTCTTGCGCTCGTCCTCGGAAAGAGCAGCCGGGAAGACCTTGACCAGGGACAGACGAGCAGTCAGCAGGCTCTCGAACGGATAGTTGAGCGTGATGGTAACCGTCTTCTCGTCCTTCTCGGCAACGCCGGCAATGAAGGTCAGGAAGGGGCCAATCGTGCCGGCTGCCATGTTCAGCTCGAACGCGTTGACAACGTCGGCAGCCGTAACGTCGGAGCCGTCGGAGAACTTAGCGCCGTCGCGCAGCGTTACCTCGTACTCGGTGTCAGACACCTTCGTGGGCTCGCCTGCAGCCAGCGCAGGGTAGGTCTCGTAGGTGTGCACGTCAAGATCGTACAGACCCTCGAACACGTGCCAAGTCGCTGCCAGCATCAGCGCAGAGCCACCGTTGAGGTCGACCGGGTCGACGTTGGTGGAGCTGTAGCCGCAAGCCGCCGTCAGCGCGCCGCCCTCGGCAGGCGCAGCTTCGCCGCCGCCCTCGCCACCGGACTGAGTTTCGCCGCCGCCACCGCCGCAGCCAGCCAATGCAAGGCTAGCAGCTGCCGCAGCCGCAGCACCGCCGACGACGAACGTACGGCGTGAGAGGTTTTTCTCGCTCAGCTTTTCCATAGATACCCTCCGTAGGTCCTGGGGTGTTGCCACCCCTCCGATCCGTGCGCGAAACACGCACGGAAGCTCGTATCAGAGGCACTGCCTTTGCATACGAACTCACTATTAGCGGCGTAAATACCGCCCGTGGTTACCATTATCAAACATTTCGCCCAGAAAATAAAGATCCTGTAAAACAATGATCCCTCCTTTCAGACGGTAAACAGTAGGAGACACGGTATAATGTCGAAATCGCGTGTAAGGTACTTACATGCCGTAGGAGGGAAACGTGGGCACCCTGCTCACGTACGCACGAAGAAAGGGGAACAAGTGAGCAATCTCTTGCGCCTGATTGGCAGACGCCTTATCGCGCTGCCGATCATGATCTTCGGCGTCACAATCCTTGTATTCTTCCTTATGTCGCTCTCGCCCATCGACCAGGCAACGGCCGTACTCGGCGAGAACGCAACCCCGGACCAGATTTCTGCGTACCGAGAAGAGCATGGATTGAATGACCCGATCATCATCCAGTATTGCAACTATATGGTGGGGTTGTTCCAGGGCGACCTGGGCACCTACGGCGCAAACTACCTCTCGGTAGGCGAACGCGTTGCCACCGCGTTGCCAGTAACGCTTCAGCTGACGTTCATCGGCCTTATCATCGCGGTCGTACTTGCCGTCATCTTAGGCGTTATCTCGGCAATCTATCGCGACAAATGGCCTGACCAGATCATTCGCGTCATCTCCATCATCATGGTTGCCACGCCTTCTTTCTGGCTGGCTGTTTTGCTGATCTTGCTGTTCTCGTCCAACCTGCACATGCTGCCCGCCTCAGGCCCGCTGCCGGCGTTCACGGACGATCCTGGCGGATACATAGCCCGCATGGCAATGCCCGCAGTTGCGCTGGCGTTTCCGGTTATCGGCCAGATGACGCGCGTTATCCGCACGTCGATGGTCGAGGAGCTGGACAAAGACTACGTGCGCACCGCGTTGGGCGCGGGCATCCCCAAAGCAGTGGTGATCGGACGCAACGTGCTTCGCAATGCGCTCATCACCCCCGTTACCGTATTGGGCATGCGCATCGGCTACCTCATCGGCGGCGCGGTGGTTATCGAGGTTATCTTCAACCTCCCCGGCATGGGCATGGCAATCCTTTCGGGCATCCAGTCCAACTACGTCATGCTTATCCAGGGCGTGGTTTTGGTGGTGGCCATCACCTTCATCATCATCAACATCATCGTGGATATGCTCTATATCCTGATCGATCCGCGCATCAGGACGGTGTAACATGGTTCAATTACGTGGAAATCTAACTAAGAAGATGGAGGCCAACGCCGGCAAGGTGCGCTTCCGCCGCTGGAAAGCCATGACGCTCGGTGCGCGCATCTCGCTTGTGGTGCTGGTACTCATCGTCCTGATGGCCGTTCTCGCCGGCGTTTTGGCGCCCTACGACCCGCAGCAGATCTTCACCGCTCGCCAAGCTCCTAACGGCGAGTTCCTGTTCGGCACCGACGACAAGGGCCGCGACGTTTTATCGCGTCTGATGTACGGCGCGCGTTACTCGCTGGTAATTGGCTTGGGCGCCACGGCATTCGCCTTGATCTTCGGCTCTATCATCGGCTCCATCGCCGCCGTGGCCCGCAAGTGGGTCTCGGAAGTGATCATGCGTATCCTTGACGTCATCATGTCCTTCCCCGGCATCGCTTTGGCAGCCACGTTCGTAATCGTGTTCGGCAACACGGTGCCTTCGCTGATCTTCGCCATCGGCTTTCTCTACATTCCTCAGATTGCGCGCATCGTTCGCGCGAACGTGATGAGCGAGTACAACCAAGACTACGTGCGCGCCGTCATCGTCAGCGGCGCTCGCGCTCCTTGGATTCTTCTGAAGCACGTCGTGCGCAACTGCATCGCTCCGGTTTTGGTGTTCACCATCGTTTTGGTTGCAGACGCCATCGTGTTCGAGGCATCGCTTTCGTTTATCGCCGCAGGCATTCCTGAGCCAACTCCCACCTGGGGCAACATCCTGTCCGACGCCCGCGCTGGCGTATTGGCAGGCCGCTGGTGGCAGGCGCTGTTCCCGGGCATCATGATCATGCTGACGGTTTTGTGCCTCAACATCGTGTCCGAGGGCATGACCGACGCCATGGCTGCTCCCAGAAGCGCCGTGAAGGTCGAAGAAGCCGACGCCGAGTCTGGCCGCGAGGCCGACCGCCTCATCGCCGACCCGCGTCTGGCATACGAGGCCCAGGCTGACATGCTGGAAAAGCGCCTGACTCGTTTGCGCGAGATGGAAGCCATCCGCACCGATCGCTTCGAAGCCCGCACCGACGTTCCGCCCATCCTGGAAGTCAGGGACTTGTGCATCAAGTTCCCACGTCATGGCGACGTGAACGTAGTCGACCATCTCAACTTCGTGGTGCGCCCGCGCCAGACCATGGGTCTGGTGGGTGAATCCGGCTGCGGCAAATCCATCACTTCGCTCACCATCATGGGTCTGCTCGACCCGAAGGCTCAGATCTCGGGCGAGATCCTCTACGACGGCAAGAACCTGCTTGACATGACCGACCGCGAGCGCAACCAGCTGCGCGGACGCGAAATTGCAATGGTGTACCAGGACGCTTTGTCGTCGCTGAACCCCTCGATGCTCATCAGCGCCCAGATGAAGCAGCTTACCAAGCGTGGCGGCACGCGCAGCGCCGAGGAACTGCTTGAACTGGTAGGCCTCGACCCCAAGCGCACGCTTGAGTCGTATCCGCACGAGCTTTCTGGCGGCCAGCGCCAGCGCGTGCTCATAGCAATGGCGCTCACGCGCGACCCGAAGGTCGTCATCGCCGACGAGCCCACCACCGCCTTGGACGTGACGGTCCAAAAGCAGGTTATCGACCTTTTGAACAAGCTGCAGAAAGAGCTGGGCTTCGCCATGGTGTTCGTAAGCCACGACCTGGCACTGGTTGCGGAAGTAGCCAACTCCATTACCGTCATGTACGCCGGCCAGGTTGTCGAGCAAGGCCCTGTCAAGGACATCCTTTGCAGCCCTGTTCACGAGTACACGCGCGGCCTTTTGGGCTCGGTTCTCTCCATCGAAGCCGGCGGAGCGCGCCTGCATCAGGTTCCGGGCAGCGTTCCCAGCCCGAAAGACTTCCCCGCAGGCGACCGCTTCACGCCGCGCTCGAGCCACCCGGACAAGGTGTCTCAGATGCGTCCGATGCTCAAGCGCGTTCCCAACACCGACCATTACTATGCCGAGCTGCCTGACAGCGAGTTGAAGCGCCTTGGCATCAAACCGTATCTTCCGGAAGGGGTGCTGCTATGAGCGAACTCGATCCGCGTAAAGTAGACGCGGCCGCTGAGGCCGCCCTCTCCGATGCTGCTGCGGCGGCATCCGACACCGTTACCTCAGAAGACCGCGCCGACGAGGCAGCCCAGCAATCCCGTCTTGAAGACGGCGCCGATTTGAGCGCCGCCGCAGCGGCGGCTGCAGCGGCCGACGAGGCGGAAGGCGTTAAGCCTCCCTCTGAGCCCGGCGGCGCCATCAACGGCGTGATGCCCATCATCTTTCTGGACGACATTCGCGTCGACTTCAAGACGCGCACAGGCTCGCTGCTTCACCCCAATATCGTGCATGCGGTACAGGGTCTGACGCTTCGCCTTATGCCCGGCCAAACGCTTGGCATTGTAGGCGAGTCGGGCTGCGGAAAGTCCACTACGGCAAACGTGATGTGCGGCCTTCAGGCTCCCACCTCGGGCAAGGTCTACTTCAAAGGCGAAGACGTCACCAAGCGCACCGCCGCGCAACGTCGTCACATCGGTCGTGTTATCTCGGTGGTGTTCCAGGATCCCGCCACGGCGCTGAACGCCCGCATGACCATCCACGATCAGCTGATGGATCCGATGCTGGTGCACAAGGTCGGCGACAAGGTATCGCGCGAGAAGCGCGTACAGGAGCTCATCGGCATGGTCGGCCTGCCCTCCTCCGCCCTTGACGCGCTGCCCGGACAGCTCTCTGGCGGCCAGCGTCAACGCGTGGCAATCGCCCGCGCCCTGTCGCTGGAGCCCGACGCCATCATCGCCGACGAGCCCACCTCGGCGCTTGACGTTTCGGTTCGCGCCCAAATTCTGAACCTGTTGATGGACCTGAAGAAAGACCTTGGCTTGGCGATGGTGTTCATCAGCCACGACATCCAAACCGTGCGCTATATCTCCGACCGCATCATCGTGATGAACAAAGGCCAGGCGGTAGAGCGCGGAACGGCAGAAGAGGTGTTCAATAACCCCAAGGACGATTACACGCGCTTGCTTTTGGGCGCCGCTCCTTCCCTGCTTCACCCCGATTTGGGCAAGTAGGAGGCGCAGCCACGCAGCCTGAAGCGCCGCATCTGGCGCTCGCATCGCTTGATCGGAATCATCCCCCCGACTGCACGATACGGTCGGGGGGATTTTTTTCTTTTTTCTATTCCTAAAAATATATTCTCTTTACAGAATATTTGCATATGACTACAATTTTTCCAGTGCTCATTCCGTACAAGCGAAAGGAGAGGTAATGCGCGCAAAAAGAAAGGTGTGTGCTTTTGCAGTTACTGCAGCGCTCGCACTGTCTGTCCCCTTCCTGGCTACAGGATGCTCGGGAGGTGGCTCTGAAGGGTCGGGGGGAGACCAGGCGCCTTCCACCGAACAAACCGAACAGGCAACCGAGCAGACGGTTACCGACGATGCCGGGCGCGAGAACACCATTCCCGCTGGCGATAACTTGACGAGCATTTACTGCACCAGCCCCATTTCCGAGCTGTATCTGTTCACCTTGGCTCCCGAAAAGGCGGCAGGCGCAAACTCCGACTACACCGATTCCCAATTGCAATATCTACCCGACAACGTCGCCGACCTCCCCAGCTATGGCACCATGGCAAACGGCGGCACACTCAACACCGAGGCCATCATGGCGGCAGGCGTTCAGGTGATCCTCAACGTTGCTCAAGCCGACATCACGCAATTGGACATCGACAACGCCGACGCCCTGCAAGAGCAAACGGGCATTCCGGTACTGCTGTTCAACGGCTCAGTTGAAAAGACCCCCGACACCTATCGCTCCATCGGTGCTGTGCTCGGCCAGGCAGACCGCGCCGAAGAGATGGCATCTTATCTGGAAAATGTGTACACCGAGGTGTCTGAAGCGGTAGCGTCTATCCCTGAAGAGGAGCGCACGACCGTCTACTACGCAGAGGGGCCCGACGGCCTGAAAACCGAGCCCGCAAGCTCGAACCATTTCACCACCTTCCTTGAGGCAGGTGCGAAAAACGTTGCCGATATCGACAATTCCAACGGAGGCGCTACCGGAGGCGGCATGACCCAAGTTTCCCTTGAGAACGTTATCGCCTGGAACCCCGAGGTAATCATCGCCTGGGACGACACCGAGCGCGGCGGCGCCGACGACCTGATTCGCACCAGCTCCGACTGGGAAAGCATCGACGCCGTGGCAAACGATCGGGTCTACACCATCCCCTGCGTGCCCTTCATGTGGGGCGACCGTCCTCCGTCGGTAACGCGCTACATCGGCATGCAGTGGCTGGCGAACAAGCTGTACCCCGACGTATACGACGTTGACATGATCGAGGAAACGAAGAACTTCTACAGC
Source organism: Candidatus Aphodovivens excrementavium (assembly GCA_018715935.1). GTDB lineage: Bacteria > Actinomycetota > Coriobacteriia > Coriobacteriales > Eggerthellaceae > Aphodovivens > Aphodovivens excrementavium. The sequence goes on along the minus strand of DVKR01000002.1, from coordinate 48,286 downwards.
CTGTTCTTCTCCGTCGACCTGACCGACGACGAGGCAAAGAGCATCCTGTTCCTTGACGAAGAGGCATAAGCAGCACTTCGCATTCGTAGGAAGACCACCCATCTAACGGTTCGATTATCTGCGGCCGATGCTTGTTTTCCGGCATCGGCCGCGCCCATAGGAGGAACACATCATGGCTAACGATGCATCCGAAGAGTCGCGCACGTACTGGCAGCGCCGTGCAGCAACGTTTGGCTCTACCTGCGGGAAAAGCCCCTACGCCACCGCGTTCATCGAGCGCCTTGCCCTTGACGATGGCGACTCGGTGTTCGACATGGGATGCGCAACCGGAACGCTTGCCCTTCCGCTCGCCCGCCAAGGCCATTCCGTGCTCGCCTGCGACTTCTCCCCCAACATGATCGAAATCTTGTCTTCTCGAGCCAAAGAAGAAGATCTTCCCATCCAAACGAAACTCATGGCATGGGAAGACGCCTGGGAAGAATGCGGGATCGAGCCGAAGTGCGTAGACGTTGCCGTGGCGTCTCGCTCGATCTCTTTCGACGATATCGGAACGTACCTTAACAAGCTTGAATGGGTGGCGCGGAAAAAGGCTGCCATCACCGTGCCCGCCACCGCAACGCCTGCCTACGAACCCAAGCTGTGCGCCTACCTCGGGCGCAGCGTCCCCACCCGCCGACTCGACGTGAAGGCTTTCTCCGTCTTGGCCGAGAAAGGGCGCTATCCCCGCGTTTCCTACATTCCCGCACCGCGGCCCATGAACTTCGATTCGCTCGAAACCGCCTGCATGGAGCTTGAAAAGATGACCGGAAGCGAGCCTTTGTCCGAGCAAGAGCGACAGCTGTTCGACGCCTACGCCCAAGAGCACTTCAAAATGGTTGAGCAAGAGGGAGAGGAGCGCTTTGTCCTCGATTACAACCTAACCGTGCAGTGGGCGTTCATTTCGTGGGATCTCTAGAGGTTGCTGGGCTATGGCAGAATGCGCGAAAACCCCTCTCGCGCCTGCGGCTTTTTCCGAAAGCGTCGCGGGCGACACGAGCGAGAAGCACAACGAAGACGAAAAGGAATTCGAACGCCTCGTTAAGGCAGACGAGAAGGAGTTTGACGCGGCAGCGGAGCGCTTGGTTGCGAGCCGCGTCCCCCTCGCGGTGAAAGTGCTTCTTGTCATTGGTCTGGCAGCCGCCATCTTGCTGTCGTTTGCGATCGGGCAGTTCCCCGTCACTCCCCTTGAATTGTTCGAGGGAATCCAGCGCCACTTCGCCGGCGAGGTAGTAACCCAACAGGAAGTAAGCGTAGACAAAATCATCTTCAGCATCCGCATCCCGCGCATTCTGCTGGTCATCTTGGTGGGCGCGGCCCTTGCCTCGGCAGGCGCCGCCTTCCAGGGAATGTTTCGCAACCCGCTTGTGTCGCCCGATTTGCTGGGCGCTTCGGCGGGGGCAAGCTTGGGGGCGTGCATGAGCCTGCTCTTGGGCTTTTCGGTAGTTGCCACTCAGGTATTTGCGTTTCTTGGCGGTCTGCTTGCCGTGGGGCTGGCGATGTTTCTAAACCGCATGGTTAAGTACGACCGACTGCTGGGATTGGTGCTCGGCGGCATTTTGGTGTCTACCCTCTTTCAGGCGGGCACCTCTATCGTCAAGCTATGCGCCGACGAAAACGACACGCTTCCCGCCATCACCTATTGGCTGATGGGCAGCTTCTCCGGTGCCAACATGGACGATCTGACCATTGCCGTGATCCCGATGCTTTTGGGCTTTGTGCTGCTGATGGTAGAGCGCTGGAAGCTCAACGTGCTTTCGCTTGGCGAAGAGGAGGCGCGCTCGCTGGGCGTCAATACGCGCCGGACGCGCTTCGTGGTGATTGCGGCGGCCACTCTGCTGACCTCGGTTTCCGTGGCGGTATCGGGCGTGATCGGGTGGATCGGCCTTGTCATCCCCCATCTGGCGCGCGCCATCGTAGGGCCGAACTATCGGCGCCTTCTGCCCACCAGCATGCTGCTCGGAAGCGTCTATCTGCTGCTTGTCGACGACGTGGCCCGCTGTCTGCTGAGCATGGAGATACCCATCGGCATCCTAACGGCAGTGCTTGGCGTGCCTTTCTTCGCCATCATCTTCCATCACAACGCAAAGGGGTGGAGCTAATGCTGGAAATCAATCACGTGCGTGCGGGATACGGGCCGCGCAGCGAAATAGTCCATGACGCGACGTTTTCTCTTGAGGAGGGAGAATTCGGCTGCATAATCGGCGCCAACGGATGTGGCAAGACCACCCTTTTGAAAACGATTCTTGGCGTCTTGGCTCCCCTGGGCGGCAACGCCACCCTTAACGGGGAAGACGTCTTTCGCCTTTCGGAAAAACAGCGCGCCAAGCGATTTGCCTACATCCCTCAAACGCACCAGCTTCCCTTCCCCTTCCTAGTGAAAGATATGGTGCTTATGGGCAGAACGCCGCACATGGGCAGGTTCTCGGCAACCACCAAAGAGGACCATCGCATTGCACTTGCGGCGCTATGCCAGCTTTCCATCCAGCACCTCGCCGGCAGAACCTTTACCGAACTGTCAGGAGGACAGCAACAGCTAGTGCTGATCGCGCGCGCCCTCACGCAGCAACCCGACATTCTGATCATGGACGAGCCGACCGCCAGCCTTGATTTCGGAAATCAGCAACTCGTGCTGTCGCGCATGAGAAGCTTGGTTGACAGCGGCCTGTCGGTGCTGATGGTCACCCACGACCCGGCGCATGCGTTTTACTGTGCCGACCGCGTTATCGTGCTTCACGAGGGAACCGTGCTCGCCAACGGACGGCCGCATGAGGTCATTACCCCAGACACCATGCGGACGATCTACGGCATCGACGTACGCGTAGAGCGCGTCGATTTGGGGGACGGACGAACTGGGTGCACGTGCGTCCCTTTGGCAAAGAAGAGCTGCGGGTGTGGGCGCTTCTTGAAAGAGCTCATGAAAAAGCCCGCCTGATTTGTGAAACATTTTCGAGTTCATCTGCGGTTTCAGCAGTTTGCGTTGACGGATGATTATCAGCGGTTTACGCTTGTCTGACATTTGGATTCAACCTGAATTAGAAGGGACACATCTCATGTCAGATTCGCCGTTTCGCGGTGTCATCCCCCCGGTAGTTATCCCGCTAACCGCCGATAGACACCTGGATCTTGAATCGTTGGAGCGTTCCATTAACCGCATGATCAACGCCGGCGTAGACGGCCTGTTTTTTCTGGGGTCGTCTGGCGAGGTCGCGTTTCTCACCGACGCGCAGCGCTATCACGTGCTGCAAGAGGCGGTTGCCATCGTAAACCATCGCGTGCCTGTGCTTGCCGGCATCATCGACATGGAAACCATGCGCGTTGTCGACCAGGCAAAGCGAGCAAAAGGGTTCGGGGTTGACGCAATCGTTGCCACCGCTCCGTTCTACGCGTTGGGCGGCCCTAAGGAAACCGAGCGCCACTTCCGCGCCATTCGCGAGCACACCGATCTGCCGCTTTTCGCCTATGACCTGCCCGTGTGCGTGCATACCAAGCTCGACCCCACCATGCTGGTAACCTTAGGCAAAGACGGCGTCATCCAAGGCGTGAAAGACTCTTCTGGCGACGACGTATCGTTCCGTTGGCTGGTTATTGAAAACGAAGACGCCGGTCATCCGCTTCAACTGCTCACCGGTCACGAGGTGTGCGTAGACGGTGCGTATCTCGCCGGTGCCGACGGCTCGGTTCCCGGCCTCGCCAACGTCGACCCCGATGGCTATGTAGCCCAATGGCGTGCCTTCCAGGCGGGCGATTGGGACGAGGTCAAGCGTCTCCAAGACCACCTTGCCCGCCTGATGTTTGTGACCCGCAAGGTTAAGGCAACCGTCGGCTTCGGCGCCGGCGTGGGCGCGTTCAAGACCGCCCTGTGGCAGATGGGCGTATTCAACACCAACCAAATGCGCGAGCCTGTTCAGGCACTTGAAGGTGAAGACGTGGAAGCCATTCGCGCCATCCTCGTTGCCGAGGGCATGCTTCCCGAAGAATAGCAAACGGACAACATCAATGAGCTGCAACGTTTCAACCGATGCCTGCGCTTCGCCGCAGGCATCGTTGGCATTGGACATCGGCGGTACGAAAATCGCCGGCGCGGTGCTCGTTCACGACGAGGAAGCGCTTCCGCGCATTGTTTCCCGCAAAACCATTCCCACCAACGCCTCTCGCGGCGGGAAAGCCGTGCTCGCAGACGTCGTTTCGCTGGCATGCGAGCTCTCCCGCTCGACCGAGCTGCCGCTCGCGGGCATTGGTGTGTCAAGCGCAGGGCGTGTGGACGCCCACGACGGCAGCATCTCCTACGCCAATGAGATCATGCCCGGCTGGACCGGACAGCCCGTTAAAGCCGCCCTGGAAGACGCCTGCAGCATTCCTGCCGCCGTGCTTAACGACGTGCAGGCACACGCTCTCGGAGAGGCTCGCTGGGGAGCCGGTCGCGGCGCGCAGACCTGCATGGTGATCGCTGTGGGCACTGGGCTGGGAAGCGGCATCATCACACACGGGTCTATCTTACGCGGGCACCACGGGTTTGCCGGCGAGGTAGGCTGCACTCCCAATCCCCTGGGGTCGTGCACGTTGGGTGCAGGCCCAGGCATCGTTGATTTGGAGGCGGTTGCGGCGGGCAGCGGCATTGAGGCCTGCTATCGCGCCTATACCGGCAGATCGCTCACAGGCGCGCAAATATCCGCCGCCGCCCAAGAAGGCGAGGAAGCGGCCCGCAGCATCATCAAGCAAGCAGGCTTTGCTTTGGGAGTCTCGCTTGCCGGATGGACAAACATGCTCGACCCCGACCTTGTAGTGCTCTCGGGATCGGTTGCAAAGGCGGGCAAGTTGTGGCGCGACGAGGTGGACCGCGGGTTTGCCGAGCGCATCTCGCCCGTTCAGGCCAAACTTCCCATTGTGGATGCCGAACTTGGAGGCGATGCCCCCCTGTTGGGTGCTACCGTATTTTTGCTCGACAGGCTTTCTTTACTTCACTGACGGCAAGAGACGGCTTGCCTCCCGCTGCCAGTGAAGCTTTGCATCTACGATTGCCGTGTATCAATTTGCAGAAGGAGCGAATCATGAACCCTCTCATCACGTCACTTGAAGGCAAGCTCATCGTGAGCTGTCAGGCCTACATGGGCGAGCCGATGCGCCATCCCGAAACCATGGCACAGATTGCCCGAGCCGCCGAGTTGGGCGGGGCTGCCGCAATTCGCTGCCAAGGACTCTCTGATATCGCAGCTATCAAGGGAAGGGTGGAAATTCCGGTTATCGGGCTTTGGAAAGAGGGGCATGAGGGCGTGTATATCACCCCGACCTTGCGTCATGCACGCGCCTGTATATCCGCCGGCGCAGACGTGGTTGCCCTTGACGCCACTGGACGCCCACGCCCCGATGGTCGAACCTTTGAAGAGACGGTGGAAGCATTACGCGGAGAAACGTTGGTAATGGCAGACTGCTCGTGCATGGAAGACGTCAGGCGCGCTTTGGACGCGCGGGTGGACATCGTGAGCACTACCCTTGCCGGATACACAGACGCCCGCCCCAAAACAGACGGCCCGGATCTTGAGTTCTTGCGCGATGCCGTTGCGGCCGCCAAGCCACACGGCATTCCGGTGTTTTGCGAAGGCCGCATTCACACGCTTGACGATGCGAAGGCGGCAATTGATGCCGGCGCCTTCTCTATCGTGGTGGGAACGGCGATCACGCACCCCACAAGCATCACCAGCTGGTTCGCAAACGCCATTGCATAAACTCTACCCTGCGTTTTCAAAGGGCGCCGATGCGCAAACGCACGCGCACCTCGGCGCCCTTTGAGCTGTTTAGCGAATCTGCTTGCCGCGAAGAACAACGTGCTTCACGCAGAAGTTCTTATCCAGCACGACGACATCAGCCACCTTGCCGGCGTCAAGCGACCCGCGCTGGCCATCGATGCCGATAGCTCGAGCAGGTGTCAAAGTGGCAGCAGCAATCGCCTGCTCAGGGGCTATTCCCATCTCGCATATCGCATGCTGCACGCAGGCAGCAAGATTGGTCACCGAACCTGCAATCGTTCCACTTTCCAGCGTCGCCAACCTGCCCTGCACCGTCACGTCCTGGCCTCCAAGATCGTATGTGCCATCCTCTAAGCCGCACGCACGCATGGAGTCGCTTATCAAGCAGATGCGCTCTGCGCCGAACAGGCCGAACGTCAGGCGCGCCATAGCTCCATGGACGTGGATTCCATCGCAAATAAGCTCTACGGTGGCATCAGAGCGCTCCCATGCTGCCGCGATGGGACCAGGTTTGCGATGATGGAGACCCGGCATCGCATTGTAGAGATGCGTGAGATGTCGCGCGCCCCGGTCGAAAGCCTCTCGTGCGCAGTCGTAATCGGTGCACGTATGCGCCAGCGACACGCGAACTTCATCCGACACCTCTGACACGAAATCAAGCGCCCCGGGTTCTTCGGGGGCGATATCCACCAGCTTAACCAAGCCGCGCGCCTGCTCTTGAAGACGTCGCAGCATAGCCGCATCGGCTCGTTGAACGTAAGCCGGATTTTGCGCTCCCACTTTATCGGGGGAAATAAACGGGCCTTCAAGATTCAGCCCGACCAAGGCAGCCTCGGCATCTGACGGCGCAAACGACGCCGCGATGCGCGCAATTGAGGCGAGCCTTTGTTCAGGGTAGGTCATCGTGGCGGGGCAAATTGCCGTTACGCCACAAGACGCCTCGTGCGACGCAATCGTATGAAGTGCCTCATCGGTTGCGTCGCACGCATCGGCTCCCTTGCATCCATGAAAATGAATGTCGATGAACCCAGGGACAACATAGCACCCGCTCGCATCCAGCACGTCGTCGTCAAGCGCCTGGCTGCCTAACGCCTCGCTTGCAAGCGCAACGTCGGCTATGCGGTCGCCTTCAAGGCGCAGGCATGCCTGTTTAAACGAGCCACCCGCAAATACCTTGCCGCCAACTATGCGCATAGCGACCCTGCCTCGGCATCAACGATGACCGTCACATCAGGATGAAGCTGAAGAACGGAAGCAGGGACCTGCGGCGTAACCGGCCCGAAGAACGCGTCGCGAACGATTTGGGCCTTGTCGGCACCGCTTGCAACCACAAGAATGCTCCGAGCCTTCATGATGGTGCCTACGCCCATGGTGTATGCCTGGCGAGGAACCTCGTCAATAGAGTCGAACAGACGGCTGTTTGCATTGATGGTGCTTTCCGTCAAATCGACCACATGGGTGCCAACCGGGAACGAATCATCGGGCTCGTTGAATCCGATGTGGCCGTTGTGCCCAAGACCGAGAAGCTGCAGGTCGATGCCGCCCGCTTCCTCGATCCCTTTTTCGTAGGCATCGCAGGCCGCTTGGGCATCGGAGTTCGCACCATCAGGAACATGAGTTTTTTCAAGTTCTACGTCCACATGGTCGAACAAGTTCTTCTGCATAAAATACCGGTAGCTTTGGTTGTGCTGGGGGTCTAGCCCACGATATTCATCGAGATTGAACGTGGTGGCGCGGGCAAAGCTGATCTTGCCATTCTGGAAATCTTCTACCAACTGGGCATACAGTCCAATTGGGGTCGAGCCCGTTGCCAGACCCAATACGCATTCGGGCTTGTCCTTCAAGCAGAGCGCTATCTTATCGGCGGCCAAACGGCTCATCTCGTCGTAGTTTGAGGCGATAATCAACTCCATCGCGCTTCTCCTTTCACCGTAGCCGCGCGTCGTAGTCTCCAGCACGCGGCATCCCCTTCCCTAGGTCCAGAACTGAACCATTTCTACAATATCTTGATATGCCCACGGATAGGCATCAGACACCCAACCGGTCTCGGGAACGAAACACACCAATACGCAATAGACAACTGACACCGTTACCGCCACCAGCAGCGTCTTGAGAAGCAGATTGGCGGAAAGCGAATCTTGCCGCATGTTCTCGTTCACGATAAACACCAGCAACACCGCCGACGCTATAAACATAAAGCTGAAATCGGCGAAGTAGCGCTGAAGTATGCCGGCCATCTGCGCATCGGCAATGGCGACGATAACGCCGCCAGCCAACAGAGCGCCGATAACGCCGGCAACGGTGTGGGTTGAGCGTTGCGCCGTTCGCATGCGCAGGATACGACGTGAGAACAGCAGCACCCACAGTAGCGGCAGGCATGCCAAAATGCCGCCGAAGGTTACCTCTTTGATGGTCTGCCCCATGTAGGTAGTGTCAAACGGCGCCGCCTGAAGGTAGGGAAAAACTCCCGTTACGCTTGGCGGCTGCAAGAAGTACGCAAACAGCGCAGGAGCCAAGCGCCCCACGTTCCAACCGCGCTTCGTCATGTCGTTGACGGTCAGGTTGTAGTTTGCGCCAAAGTCGGTAAACGACCCAAAGCGTGCGTAGTTGTAGGCGCCGAGCCCCACAGCCACAACAAGGTAGGGGCCAAGCAAGCAGGCGAACTCGCAAGCCCCTTTGCGTGTGAACAAGCGGCGCTGCGTGATGTAGGGGCGCCAAAACAGGGGAAACGCCACAAGAGACAGCACGAGAAGCTGCGGGCGACACCCAGCCACAAGCGCCATGCACAGCGATCCGGCAAGAAACCATCCGTATCTCGTTTGAGCGGTTCTTCCGCACGTCCAGAAATAGAGCCCCCAGACAGAGAACGCTAGGCCAAGCGCGATGGGAAGCGAGTAGAACGTCGGGAACTTGAGCAGATACAGCACGCCGCTGCAAGCTACGAGAGGAATCTGCAGCAAAAGGTACAAGCCCAGGCTTACGCGCTTGAAATGGAAGCGCGCAAACCGATGGAGAAGCGCCGAACAGCCAATTGAAAACGCCATCACCGCCAACAACACGCCTATAGCAGTGGGGAAATTCGCCCCCGTAAGCAAATAGAACGGCAGATAGAACAAAAGCACCGGCACCACGCCAAAGTAGACGTAGTAGTGTCCCTCGTAGTAGGCGACATCGAACAGATAGTCCTGCCCCGTTGCCTTCTGCAGCTCGTCGCGAGCCCCGCGATCATACGGGTCGTCCATCTGGACAAGCCAATCAGGCGGCTCTTCCTCAAGATACAGCTTGCCTTCCGCCATTGACTTGGCGAGCTCCGCATATTGCTGAGCGTTATCGCCGCCCACCTCAAACGTGTTGACGATGCTCGACCCGTCCCACGAACCGCTGTTGTAAGAACTGGTTGCCACGCCTACTAGGTTGGAGCCAAAGAACAGATACGAGCTCATCAGCATCATCTCAATCACCAGCGCCGCAATGATCACGCCTTTGGAGAATCGCCGATGGGAGTTAATGCCCACCCGGTAGATAGATGAACCGGGACGAAATACGCATGCAAGCAACAGCACGCCAGCAGCGATAAGGAAACGCGTGCTGTTGAATTCGAAGGGATGGCGAGCGTTGATCACGACGTCATTAAGGGAAATGGGGTAGTCTACATCCTCCCCCACGATTTCAATGCGAAGATTATCTACAATCCCGCTGGTGTTCAGGTTGATGTACTCGCTTTGGTCGCACAGCGTTGAGACTTCAACCTCCGGAACGCCCCGAGTGTATTCCGTGGTGTCAAAATACGTCCGATGCGCTTCGTCGGTGAATTGGATTTTAATGGTGAGCTGCTGGGCGGGCTGACGATAGTCGAAGTTCAGCCAGACGTTTTTTACCTCGGTATTGAGATCCTCGAACTCAATAACGTGATCTACTTCCGTAAGGAGGTATTCTCCCTCGGAAGCCTCCCTTAATTCAAGGGAGTCATTCATATTGATTGAGTTGTAGTCTTTGGTGGCAAAGTAGTTGAAGTTGAATACGAGCACTTCCAGCAACAGCGCAATAAGCACCATAAGCACCACGCGTTTCCCAATGCGCTTGGCAGAAGCGCCGTGATCGCGTGAAAAAGTGCGATAGAGATACGCTATGTTGCTGCGAACTGTTGGCATGAACGAGCTCCGTGAAGCAAGGACAAAACAGAAACAGGCTCGGCGGAACGCCCTCGAAAAGCATCGGGCGCAACAGAGCGGATGACAAAAAAGGGGCGAGCCTAAAAGCAGGCCCGCCCCTCTCTACAGCTTTCCCAGGTTGCCGAAGGAAAACCGCGTGCGGATCTGCTAATTTAGCAGCCCAACGCCTCTTTCACATCGGCGTAAACCACGTTGGGGTCTCTGTCGCCGTCAATGGAAACCAAGAGGTTGCAGCCACGATAGTAATCGATCAGAGGAGACGTGGACTTTTCATATACCTCGAGGCGGTTGCGCACGGTTGCCTCGTTGTCGTCGTCGCGCTGATACATCTCGCCAGAGCACTTCGGGCAGCTTGCATCGGCGACAGAGCCGATATAACCACATTCTTTGCACATACGACGCGAGGTCAAGCGCTTCACGATAACCTCGGCATCGACATCGATCAGCAAGGCGGCGGTAAGCGGACGGTCGAGCTTGGAAAGCTCGGCGTCCAGCGCCACGGCCTGCGCAGAAGTGCGCGGGAATCCATCCAGAATAAATCCGTTGAGCGTATCGGGCTCCTGAAGGCGCTCAAGCACCAGTCCAATAATGACGTCGTCGGGAACGAGATCGCCGGCATCCATGTAAGACTTAGCCTTTTTCCCTAACGGCGTACCTGCCTTCACGGCAGCGCGGAGCATGTCGCCCGTAGAAATATGTGCGGTTCCGAACTCTTCGACGAGTTTTGCTGCCTGAGTTCCCTTGCCGGCGCCCGGAGCGCCCAACAGCACTATGTTCATGTGGATTCCTTTCAATTCTCCCTGTCGCAAATCGACGGTAAACATTCTAGCAGAGCGCGCTCTAAGCAGATTACATTTCGGCATATTCCCCGCCATTAACAGAAAAGGCACGATGCCAAACCGAGCAAATCCAGGCACACCGGGCGCGAGCCCACCTGATGTGTCGCGCCAGCTTGCAGGACAAGGGCCCCTTGTACTGGAGGTCATGAGAAGAGCGAGGGCGCATGTGCTTAGTCAGGCATCGCAAGCATGAATGCAGCCAGTCACATTTCGGGCAAAAGACAGCGAGAAGGCCCCTGGTGCTGGAGATCGTGGAGATCGCGAGGGAGCCTGTACCTGCTGAGGTACGCAAACCCTCGGAATCGCCGCGAGATCCAACGCCAGAGGCCTTCGCAGCAGTGGTTCGCTCCGCTGACCGTAAGATCAACGGAGCTTACAACCTATTTAAAGAAACCGTTGTAGTTGTGCATTTTCAGCTGGCTTTCCAACTTGCCCATCGTATCGAGAGCAACGCTGATCATGATAAGGATCGACGTGCCGCCGAACGCCTGGATAAGCTGGTTGCCGGTGAAGAAGAACAGGATCGACGGGATAACCGCGATCGCGGCAATAAAGATGGCGCCAGGAAGCGTCACGCGGTGCAACACATCCTTGATGTACTGCACGGTAGCGGAACCGGGACGCACACCCGGAATAAAGCCGCCCTGCTTGCGCAGGTTGTCCGACGTCTCTTCGGGGTTAAACACCATCGAGGTGTAGAAGTACGCGAAGAACACGATGAGAAGCACCGTCAGAATCCAGTTGATCCAACCGGTGGCCATTGCATCCGCAACCGCCGTCAGCCAACCCACGTTAAACAGCGCAGCCAATTGAGCCGGGAAATAGATGATGCAGCTTGCGAAGATGATGGGGATAACGCCTGCGGCATTCACCTTCAGCGGAATATAGGTGGACTGCCCTCCCATCATCTTGCGACCCTGAACGCGCTTCGCGTAATTCACGGGAATGCGGCGCTGCGCGCGCTCGACAAAGATAATCAACGGGATGCATACCAAAACCACGATGACGATAAGCGCCGTAATGGCAAGCGCCATACCCAGATCTGCAGAGCTTTGGGTGATGGACGAGTAGATGGCGGCAGGGACGCGAGACACGATGCTGATGAAGATGATGAGCGACATGCCGTTGCCCACACCGCGCTGCGTAATAAGCTCGCCCATCCACATGATGAACGCCGTTCCGGCAACCAGCGTAAACACCACGATGACGTCGGTTACGATTTCCGGAACCTCAGTGCTGAACACTACGCCGTACTGAGGCGACTTGAACAGCAGCAAGTACCCAATTGCGTTGATCAGGCCCAAGACCAGCGTAAGATAACGCGTAATCTGGGTGATCTTGCGACGACCGGGTTCGCCCTCCCGAGACCAGCGCCCCACAGCAGGAATAACGCCCTGCATCAGCTGCATGATGATCGATGCAGTGATGTAAGGCATGATGCCCAACGAGAACACCGAGAAGTTTGACAACGCGCCACCGGTAAAGAGGTCGATCATTGTCATCGACACACCCGCCTGCGAAAACGCGTTAGCGAATTCGTTCATGGGGATGCCGGGAACGGGAATATACGCACCCAGTCGATACAAGGCCAGAATAGCCAGCGTAAACAGAATCTTGTTACGCAGCTCGGGAACCTTGAACGCATCGATAATGGACCTTAGCAAGGCTCTTCGACCTTTCCGCCTGCCGCTTCGATCTTTGCCTTAGCAGAAGCGGACACCTTATCAACCTTTACCGTAAGAGCTTTGGTGATTTCGCCATCGGCCAAAACCTTAACCGGAGCATCAGAGTGCTTGATGATGCCTTTTGCCTTCAGGCTGTCGCCGTCAACCACTTCGCCGGCCTCGAACTTCTCCTCGAGACGGCTCACATTGACTGCCACATATTCAACACGATTGCGGTTCTTGAAGCCCGGCAGCTTCGGCAGGCGCATAGCCAGAGGGGTCTGACCGCCCTCGAAGCGAGGACCCTTGCCGCCGCCCGCACGAGACTTCTGGCCATTCAGACCACGACCGGCCGTTTTACCCGTACCGGAGGCAGGACCGCGTCCAACGCGCTTACGCGCCTTCTTAGAGCCAGGTGCCGGTGCCAGATCCTTCAGTTCCATGTGTATTTCTCCTTTTCATCGCCCCGGGGATCTCCCCCGGCGCTGGCAGCTCGCCGCCAGCAAACTTCCTTAATACACGCAATTGGCACTGCCCTAAAAACAGACAGCGCCAATCACGCATTCTACCTTAACTGAGGAGCATTCTGCAACTCTACAGCGGTTGTCAAGCCGCCGAAACCTTACAGCTCCTCGACCTCCACCAGATGCTTCACCTTGAAAATCATGCCGCGAACAGCGTCGTTGTCAACCTGATCAACCGTGCGGCCGATTTTGCCAAGACCGAGCGAGCGCAAAGTCGCAAGCTGATCTTTTTTGTAGCCGATGGAGCTTTTCACCTGGGTGATGCGCAGCGTTTTCTTCGCCTCAGCCATGTTTAGTTCTCCTTTCGGCCATAGATGTGGGCAACCGACACACCGCGGCGCTCGGCAACCTGCTCAGGGCTCTGCATGCTCTTCAGACCCTCTGCTGCAGCCTTGACCACGTTCATTGCGTTGCTGGTGCCCAGCGACTTGGTGATAACGTCCTGCACGCCGGCGAGCTCCATAATGGCGCGAACCGGGCCGCCTGCCATAACACCAGTACCAGGAACGGCAGGGCGAATAAGAACACGGCCAGAACCGAATTCGCCGATGACGTCGTGAGGAAGCGTCTTGCTCTCGGTCAGAGGCACCGTGAACATGTTCTTCTTGGCATCCTCGACGCCCTTCTTGATGGCGGTGGGAACCTCAGAGGACTTACCCATGCCAACGCCAACGCGGCCATTGCCGTCGCCAACCACCACAAGCGCGGTAAGCGCGAAGCGGCGGCCGCCCTTAACGACCTTGGACACGCGGTTGATGTAGACGACGCGCTCCTGGAGCTCGGGTACTCCGGCGTCGTGCTGCTGCTGTTGTTTGCGAGCCATATACTACAACCCCTTCTAGAATTTCAGGCCGGCCTCACGAGCAGCGTCAGCCAAAGCCTTGACGCGGCCGTGATACAGGTGGCCACCGCGGTCGAACACGACTTCCGTAATGCCGCACTCCTGGGCTTTCTTGCCAACGATCTCGCCCAGAGCAGTTGCGCCCTCGATGTTGGCGCCACTTTTGCCCGTGGCCTTGAAATCGGGGCCCAGCGTGGAGACGCCGCACAGCGTCTTGTGCTCAACGTCGTCGACAATCTGAACGTACATATTGCTGTTGGAGCGAGTCACGCACATGCGCGGACGCTCAGCAGTGCCGGAAATCTTGCCGCGAACGCGACGATGGCGGCGGGCAAGCCTGGCTTTCTTTTCCTGAAGTTTGTTCATGTTACTTCCTTCGCTCTAAAACCGTTAATTGCCCGCTAATTAGTCGCCCTTGGCGGCCTTGCCGAGCTTGCGACGGATGCGCTCGCCGTCGTAGCGGATACCCTTGCCCTTGTAAGGCTCAGGCTTACGCCATGCACGGATATTTGCGGCAACCTGACCAACCTGCTCCTTGCTCGGGCCGCTCACGACGATTTCGGTCTGAGAGGGGCATTCGAACGTGATGTTCTCGGGGCAGGAAACAACAACCGGGTGAGAATAGCCCAGCTGCAGCTCCAGGTCTTTGCCCTTCAAAGACGCACGATAGCCGACGCCTACCAGCTGCAGCTTCTTGGAGAAGCCCGTAGAGACGCCTTCCACCATGTTGTGAATGAGCGTGCGCGTAAGGCCGTGAAGGCTTTTTGCTTCGCGGCTGTCGTTGGGGCGCTCGACGATGATCTGATTATCTTCCTGCTTGATGATCATCAGGGGGTTGAACTCACGAGTGAGCTCGCCTTTTGCACCTTTTGCCGTAAGGGTATGACCGTCGATGGTCACCTCTACGCCAGCAGGAATGTCAACGGGGTGCTTGCCGATACGAGACATATAAACCTCCCTTTCCTACCAAACGTAGGCGACAACCTCGCCGCCGATGCCCTTCTGGCGAGCGTCGCGGTCGGTCATTACGCCTTGGCTCGTAGAGATGATGGCCGTGCCCAAGCCGCCCAGAACGCGGGGCAGCTCGTCTTTGCCGGCATAGATGCGCAGACCGGGCTTGGAGATGCGCTTGATGCCGCGGATGGTCTTGGCCTTCTTCTCGCCGTACTTCATAACGATCTCCAGCGTAGGACGGGGGTCGCCCTCGATGACGTCGTAACGCTGGATATAGCCCTCTTCCTGCATGATGCGGGCTATTTCGACAAGTTTTTTGCTGGACGGCATGGATACCGTCTCCTTGCCGACAGAATTTGCATTACGCACACGCGTAAGCATATCTGCGATGGGATCGGTCATGGTCATGTTGTTTTCTCCTTTGGTCCGTGATGAGCTCAACGCTCGGTTCGTTGGCGCCCGTAACGCCTACGCCTCTCGCGTCGGCACACCCAATGGCGCGGGTATCCTCTTACCAGGAAGCCTTGGTCACGCCGGGCAGTTCGCCTTTGTTGGCCAGCTCGCGCAAGCATACGCGGCACAGACCAAACTTACGGTAATAGGCGCGGGGACGTCCGCAGCGCGTGCAGCGATTGTGCTGGCGCGTAGAGAACTTCGGCTCGCGCTTAGCCTTGGCGATCATCGATTTCTTAGCCATGCATTTCCTTCTTTCCTCATTCAAGCCCGCGCGGCTAGCGCGGGCCTTAAGAGCTCAATAAAGACGTTTGAAGCCGTTTACTTCTGCTTAAACGGGAAGCCCAGTGCGCTCAGGAGCGCAAAGGCGCGGTCGTTGTCGCCAGCGGTGGTGACGAACGTGATGTCCATACCACGCGTGCGATCGATCTTGTCGTAGTCGATCTCGGGGAAGATCAGCTGCTCGGTAATACCCAAAGAGTAATTGCCTCGGCCATCGAAGCTGGTGGGCGAAATGCCGCGGAAGTCGCGCACGCGGGGCAGAGCGGTTGCCAGAAGGCGATCCAGGAATTCCCACATGCGGTCGCCGCGCAGCGTCACCTTGCAGCCAATGCCCATGCCCTGACGAATGTGGAAGCCTGCAATGGACTTCTTGGCGCGCGTGATGCAGGGCTGCTGGCCGGTAATTACACGCAGGTCGTTCATGGCAGCATCGAGCAGCTTATGGTCGGAAGCTGCGGCGCCGACGCCCATGTTAACGACGATCTTCTCGAGGCGAGGAACCTCGTTGATGTTGGTGATGCCCAACTCCTTCTCCAGAGCGGGAACCACCTCGTTGCGATACTTTTCCTTCAAACGAGGAGCAGTCATGTCTTTCAAATCCTTTCCGATGGATTAAACGCAGGATTTCCAACCCTGCGTCCCCGGTTCCCCGGGGCCATGCCGCGCAGCCGGCGCAAGGCCGGCTGTACGTTACTTCTTATCGATGTCCTTGCCGCACTTCTTGCAAACGCGAACCTTGCGACCGTTCTCGTCGCGACGGTGGTTCACACGGGTGGGCTGCTTGCACTCGGGGCAAATGAGCATCACGTTCGAAACGTGGATAGGAGCCTCAATCGTGATGATACCGCCCTGAGGGTTCTGCTGGGTGGGACGCATGGCCTTCTTGACCAGGCCAACTTTCTCGACGACAACGCGCTGCTTCTGAGGAATGGCGCGAAGGATTTCGCCCTCTTTACCCTTGTCCTTACCGCAGAGCACCTTAACGCGGTCGCCCTTCTTTACATGCATTCCGCTCATGTCTTAGCACACCTCCCCTACAGCGTTTCCGGCGCCAAAGACGCGATCTTCAAATATCTTTTGTCGCGCAGCTCGCGGGCAACGGGGCCGAAGACACGCGTGCCGCGAGGGGTGCCATCGTTGTTGATCAGAACACACGCGTTCTGATCGAACTTGATGTAGCTGCCGTCCTTGCGACGCACTTCTTTCTTCAGGCGCACGATGACGCAGCGGACCACATCGCCCTTTTTAACGGGGGCGTTGGGGATCGCTTCCTTGACGCTGCAGATGATCACGTCACCAAGGCTTGCATAGCGGCGCTTAGAGCCGCCCAGAACCTTGATGCACTGCACCTTACGAGCGCCAGAGTTGTCGGCCACCGCGAGCATGGATTGCATCTGAATCATTGCTGTAACCTAACTTTCCTCTTAAGCATGCATACGTGCACGCAGGCTATTTGGCCTTCTCCACGATCTTCACCAGACGCCAACGCTTCATCTTGGACAGCGGGCGCGTTTCCATAATCTGGACGGTATCGCCCACGCCAGCCTCGTTGTTCTCGTCGTGCGCATGGAACTTCTTGCTGGTGGTGATCATCTTCTTGTACACCGGGTGCGGCTTGCGCGAGTTAACAGAGACCACGATGGTCTTGTCGTTGACAGCGCTTACCACGACGCCCTGGCGGACTTTGCGGGTGTTGCGATTATCGCTCATGTATCTTCAAACCAACCTTTCCGCTTATCCTAGGCGCTGAGCTCGCGTGCGCGCATCTCGGTCTGGATGCGAGCGATGTCCTTTTTGACCTGCTTGACGCGAGCCGTGTTGTCAAGTTGGCTCGTCGCCATTTGGAAGCGCAGATTGAAAAGCTCCGCGCGCGCTTCTTTGAGCTTGGCCTGCAAATCGTCGGCAGAAAGCTCACGAATCTCTGCTGGTTTCATTTACTCCTGCCCTTCCGTCTCGCGAGTGACGATCTTGCACTTGATGGGCAACTTGTTGATGGCCAGGCGAAGTGCTTCCCTTGCGGTTGCCTCATCGACGCCGTCGAGCTCGAACATGATGCGACCGGGCTTCACAACTGCCACCCATGCCTCCGGGTTGCCCTTACCGGAACCCATGCGGGTTTCAGCAGGCTTTTTGGTGATGGGCTTGTCAGGGAAGATCGTAATCCAGACCTTGCCGCCACGCTTCATATGACGAGTCATAGCAACACGAGCAGCTTCAATCTGACGGTTAGTGATCCAAGCGGCTTCCAGAGCCTGAACGCCATAGGTGCCGTGGTTCAGACGGGTACCACCCTTGGCCTTGCCCTTCATGGAGCCGCGCTGCACCTTGCGGTGCTTAACGCGCTTGGGTACGAGCATTACTTCGCCCCCCTCTCGTGACGATCATTGCGACGGGAACGGCTCGGACGAGAGCTGCCCTCCAGCGCCGGCTGGGGAGCCTTCTGGCCGGGCAGAACCTCGCCGTGGTACACCCACACCTGAACGCCGATTGCGCCCATCTGGGTGCGAGCAGTGCAGAATCCATAATCGATCTTTGCACGCAGCGTGTGCAGCGGCACGCGACCTTCGCGATACCACTCGCGGCGGCTCATCTCAGCGCCGCCCAGACGGCCGGAGCACTGAACGCGGATGCCCTTGGCACCGCTCTTGCGCGCAGACTGAACAGCCTTGCGCATCGCGCGGCGGAATGCCACGCGGCCTTCCAGCTGCTCGGCTACCGACTGAGCAATGAGCTCGGCATCGAGCTCGGGACGCTTTACCTCGACAACCTCGATGGAAACCGGGCCGGAAGCGATCTTCTCAAGCTCCTTGCGCAAAGAATCGATCTCGGCGCCCTTCTTGCCAATGACGATGCCGGGGCGAGCCGTGGTGATGAACACCTTGATCTTGTCGCCGGCGCGCTCGATCTCGACTTTGGAGACGGCGGCACGGGCGAGACGCTTGCCCAGGAACTTGCGGATAGCCAAATCGTTTTCCAGGTTCTTGGCATAGTCTTTATCGGCATACCAGCGGCTACGCCAATCCTCGGTGATGCCGATGCGGAACCCGGTAGGGCTGACTTTCTGACCCACGGTTTATGCCTCCTCTCGCGGCGCGACGATGATGGTGATGTGGCTCGTGCGCTTGTTGATGCGCGACGCGGAACCTTTCGCGCGCGGACGGATACGCTTGAGCGTGGGGCCTTCGTCCACATAGCAGGTCTTTACAACCAGGGACTCAGGACGTACATGATGCTGGTTCTCAGCATTGGCAACGGCAGAGTTCAGCGTCTTCTCTACCGTCTCGGCAACGCCGCGGTTCGTGAACGCGAGGATCTCGCGAGCGCGAACGACAGACTTGCCGCGAATCTGATCGACCACGACACGCGCCTTGCGGGGCGAAACGCGGACGAAGCGTGCAATAGCTTTAGCTTCCATTGTTCACCCCTTCTTATCGCTTGCCCTTGTCGGCGGAATGACCCTTAAAGGTACGGGTCGGGGCGAATTCGCCCAGCTTATGGCCGACCATAGATTCGGTAACGTATACCGGCACGTGCTTGCGACCATCATGCACGGCGATGGTGTGACCTACCATCTCAGGGAAAATGGTGCTTGCACGAGACCAAGTCTTGACGACATTCTTTTCGCCTGCCTCGTTCATCGCCTCGATGCGATTCAGAAGGCGCGGCTCTACGAATGGGCCTTTCTTCAAACTTCTGCTCACAATTGCTCCTTAACGCTTAGCGCTACTTACGGCGACGACGGATGATCAGGCGGCTCGAAGCCTTCTTCGGGTTGCGCGTGCGATGACCCTTGGCAGGAACACCCCACGGAGATACGGAATTGCGTCCCGAAGACTTGTTCTTGCCCTCGCCACCACCATGAGGATGGTCGACGGGGTTCATGACGGTGCCGCGAACGGTCGGGCGAATGCCCAGCCAACGGTTACGGCCTGCCTTGCCGATGCGGATGTTGGAATGCTCGGCATTGCCAACCTCGCCGATGGTGGCGCGGCACGTCAGAAGCACGCGGCGCATCTCGGAAGAGGGCATACGCAGAATGGCGTATTTGCCTTCCTTGCCCATCAGCTGGATGCTGGTGCCGGCGGAACGAGCGAGCGCGGCGCCCTTGCCAGGCTGCAGCTCAACCGCGTGCACGAGCGTACCAACGGGAATGCTGGACAGCGGCATGGCGTTGCCGGGCTTAATGTCTACATCGGTGCCGCTTACCACGATATCGCCAACCTTCAAGCCCTTCGGGTGAAGGATGTAGCGCTTCTCGCCGTCTTTGTAGTGCAGCAGAGCGATACGTGCAGAGCGGTTCGGGTCGTATTCGATCGTCGCAACCTTGGCGGGTACGCCGTCCTTGTTGCGCTTGAAGTCGATGATACGATAACGACGCTTGTTGCCACCGCCCTGATGGCGCGTAGTAACACGGCCGTAGTTGTTGCGTCCTGCCTTCTTGGGCAGCGGCGCAAGCAGGGACTTCTCCGGCGTGCTGCGAGTGATCTCGGCGAAATCCGAGACCGACTGGAAGCGCCTACCGGGGCTCGTCGGCTTGTACTGCTTGACTCCCATTTCTTTCCTTCTCTTCTCGGGGACCTTCGCTCGCACGCCTCACCGCACACCGAAGATCCTTCTTCACCTGGTGGAACTTCGATGGCCGGCAAGCCCGTGTGAGGTGCGGGCAAGCAGACGCCGAAGCTTCCACGCGTCCGGGTGTATCCATAGATCGACCAGACGCAAAGAAGCATTATATGCTGTTGACGTCTTGTATTCAAGAATGAATTTTCCCCGGTCGCCACGTACACAACCTGCGCACAAGTTGCAACGCGAAGAGCCTTGAAGGAACCGAAGAAGGCGGCTCAGGAGCAGGCGAGAAGGTCAGCCAGAGAAGAGCTGTCTGCCGTTTTCTAGCGACCCTTGCGAATTCCGCCCTTATGGCCGTTCGCTTTGCGCGCCAGACCCCGGCTCTTTCGGTTCTGAGCGCGCTCCGCTTGCAGACGCCGCTTCTCACCCGCAATGCCGCGCTTTTCCCCCGCCGCTGCGCGCTTCTCCCGACGGGCGCCTTTCGCGTCACCCGCTGCGCTTCGCGAGTCCGTTCCGCGCTGCAAACCCGCTTTTCCGCGCGAGTGCATTCCGCATTGCGAACCCATTCCGCCGCTCGAGCGGGTGTCGATAGCGCCCTGCTGCGCCTGCCCCTCGCCTTTTTTCTCGGGACGAACCAGGCACTTCTCTCCGTAGCCGATAAGGTCGGTTCGGTGTGCACGGCGCAGTGCTTCGCGCACCAGATTGCGGTTCGCGGGGTTTCGGTATTGAATCAGTGCGCGCTGCAAGGCCTTTTCGTGCGCGCTGCGCGCAACATAGACCTTTTTCATCGTGCGCGGATCGATGCCGGTGGCATACATCACCGTTGCCAAACTGCCCGGCGTAGGATAGAAATCCTGCACCTGTTCGGGGTTGAACCCCATGTCCCGCACGTATTCCGCCAGTTTTACCGCGTCGCGCAGGGTGGATCCCGGATGCGACGACATCAAGTACGGCACAAGATACTGCTTAAGCCCCGCGCGGTCGGTGGCACGCTGGAATGCTTCGCGGAACCGGTCATAGACCTTGCGCGGCGGCTTGCCCATCACGCGCAGCACGTCGTCGGACACGTGCTCGGGCGCCACACGCAGTTGGCCGCTTACGTGATGGGCCGCCAACTCGTCAAGGAACTCTTCGCCGTGCGCCTTGTCGGCAAGCACGTAGTCGAACCGCACACCGCTGCGAACGAACACCTTCTTAATGCCCGGAATCGCGCGCAGCTTGCGCAGAAGCTCCAGGTAGTCGGCATGATCGGCTTCAAGCTGCGCGCAGGGCTGGGGCGAAAGGCAGCGCTTGCCCGGACAAGCTCCCCTTTTGAGCTGAGCCTTGCAGGCAGGCGCGCGGAAATCAGCCGTCGGGCCACCTACGTCACTGATGTAGCCCTTGAACGTTGGATCCTGCGTCATCTTCCAAGCTTCGCTCACAAGCGATTCATGGCTGCGCACCTGAATGATGCGCCCCTGGTGAAACGTGAGCGCGCAAAACGCGCACTCGCCGAAACATCCGCGATTGCTGGTAAGGCTAAACTTCACTTCTTCTAGCGCGGGAACCCCTCCCGCTCCGTCATAGCAAGGATGAGCAGCGCACGCATAGGGCAGCGCGTAGACTGCGTCCATTTCTTCGGTGGTAAGCGGCGCTGCCGGCGGGTTTTGGACGACGTACTCGTGATCGGAGTACGGCTCCACCAGACGTTTTCCCGTGAAGGGGTCGCTGTTGCGATACTGGACCACAAAGCTGCGCGCATATGCCTTCCCGTCGCGCTGCACTTCCGAAAACGACGGGAGCTCTGCTGCATCGTAAACATGCTCGAGCGAAGACGCACGATACACCGTTCCGTTTACGTAGGTTATGTCCTTGACAGAAAGCCCTGCCTCAAGCGCCTCGGCGATCTCGACGATAGAATGCTCGCCCATGCCGTATACCAGAAGATCGGCGCCGGAGTCGAGCAAAAGAGAACGCTTCATTTTCCCCGACCAATAGTCGTAGTGCGCGAGGCGACGTAAACTTGCCTCAATGCCGCCTACGATAATGGGGACGTCTTTAAAGGTTCTGCGTATGAGGTTGGAATACACCACCGTCGCATGGTTAGGGCGCAAGCCCGCCTTGCCGCCCGGCGAATACGCATCGCGATGCCGCTTCTTCTTGGCAACGGTGTAGTGGTTCACCATAGAATCCATGTTCCCGGACGAAACCAAAAACCCCAGCCGCGGCTCGCCTAAAACGGCAATAGAGGCAGGGTCGGTCCACTTCGGCTGAGCAATCACGCCAACTTTGAAGCCATGAGCCTCCAGCAGGCGCGTGATAATAGACATGCCAAACGAAGAATGATCGACGTACGCATCGCCTGACACGTAGACGAAATCGCACTGATCCCATCCGCGCGCCTGCATGTCGGCACGGCTAATGGGCAAAAAGCGCTCCTCGGAAACACGGGCTATGCGACGCTTAGACACGAATTCCCACTCCTTATCTGCTGAACACTGAGGCTTGTGGCGCAACCACGCGCAAAGCGCGAGGAATCAGAGAGATACGGTACTCCACCTCGGTTAAACGCTCCCCGTCGATCTGCACCGGCAGCGGGCATTCGAACACGAGGTGCGCCTCGCAGGCGCGAAACAGCTCGATTTCTCGATAGTGCGTATGATGCCCGTTCTTGGCGCGCAAAAACACGTATCCCGCCTTAAGGGCGCCCACTGGCGCATGGGCAATGCAGATGTCGAGCTTTCCGTCGTCAAACCGCGCGTCGGGACAAATGCGGAACCCGCCCCCGTAGGTAGGGCCCACCTGCACAGCACAAAGCACGATGTCTTCGACACGCGCCGCGCCGTCGAAGGTTGCCTCCATCCGATGAAAGTCCAGATGGTGCAAAAGCTGATCGATGCCGCTTTGCATATACAGCGCCGTGCCCGACTTGCCTGTGCGTTTGCGGCGTTCGATCGTATCGAGCGCGATTGCCGCATCCAGGCCGAAAGAAAGAGTCTCGGCAAAAAACTCGCCGTTGCACAGACCCACGTCCACCCAGCGTTGCGGGGCTGCAAGCACCTGGCTTGCCGACTCTTCCAGCCGAGGAGACATGCCCAGCGAAAAGGCATAGTCGTTTCCCGAACCCGCAGGGATCACTCCTAATGCAGGCCTTTGCCCTTCCGGAAGAGCGAGCAAGCCGTTGACCACCTCGTGCACGGTGCCGTCACCGCCAAGCACCACCACAATCGAGTGACGTGCCGCCGCAGATGACGCCAGCTGCCTGGCATGACCGGGACGTTGCGTGAATTCGACCTGCAAAGCGTCATCGGCGCGCCCGTCTAGCAAGCGCCGAGCCTGCTGCGCCATTGCGGCGCCTTCTCCATGGCACGACGAGGGATTGGCGATGAGAAGCATGCGTACACCTATTTGGCGCTCTCCCGCGCCGCGTCGGACTGGAGGGCGCGTGCCCACGCAGCCTCTTCCTGCGCGACAGGGGAAGCGTCGCCGAGGGTGCCCTTCACCGCAGCAACGATAGCGTCTTGCAGCTCGCCAAGGTGCTGCTCGTCTTCGGTCCACTGATGAGACAGCGTGCCCAACGGCATGTCGAGCCCGCACGCCTCAAGCTGGGAGGCAACTTCGTCCGGGCCGTTGGTCCCCCATCCGTAGGAGCCAAACGGGATGCCGACGCGCCCTGCCCAGCCGCCTTTGGGAGAGAGGCCCTTCAAGTAGCACAGAAACGCAGCCACGGTGGGCATCATGCCGTTGTTGAGCGTAGGAGATCCAACTGCAACGTATTTCGCCGACAACATCTCGGTCATGATATCGGAAATGTGATTGGCCTTGAGGTCGAACAGACGCGCCGGCACGCCGCACTCCACAAACGCCTCCACTATCTCGCGCGCCATGGTTTCGGTGGTATGCCACATGCTGTCGTACACCACGATGGCGTACTTTTCCGGCTCAAGCGAGCTCCACTGAGCATAGGTCTTGAGGATCTCGCTCACATGCGAACGCCAGATGACGCCGTGGCTGGGGGCTATCATATCTATATCGAGCCCGCCCAGCACGCCTAAGGCCTTAACCACGTGGCGCGAGTACGGCATCACGATGTTTGCGTAGTACTTCTTCGCCTGCGCCAAAACCTCGGGCAGACCCACTTCGTCGTCGAAGCGCTTCGACGAAGCAAAGTGCTGGCCGAACGCGTCGTTGGAAAAGAGAATGCGATCTTCAGGGCAATAGGTAACCATATTGTCTGGCCAGTGCACCATGACAGTCTGCGTGAAATGAAGCGTACGCTTCCCGATGCAGAGGCTGTCGCCGGTCTTCACGGGGACATAGCCCAGATCGCCGTAATGAGCGGTAAGCCCTTTCAGCCCGTGAGGCGCACTGCAGTAGATCTTCGCCTCGGGAGCAAGCTCGTGAAGAATCGGCAGCGCCCCCGAATGATCCTGTTCGACATGATTCGCAACGATGTATTCGATCTTCGACGGATCGATGATCTCGCTCACACGCTCAATGAGCTCTTCGGCGAATCCCTGCTTGCAGGTGTCGATGAGCGTGGGATGCTCGTCTACGATGAGATAGGCATTGTAGGTGGAACCGCGGTCGGTAGTGTAGCCATGGAAATTACGCTCGTTCCAGTCGATACCGCCCACCCAATAAATATCCGGCTTGATTTCAACCGCATGCAGCATGATGCCTCCCTTTAGCGCGTCCCCATTCAAACGAAAAATGAGGTAGCAACTGATTCTCGCTTCGTTAGTATATCGTTCTACCTGCCCAACATACAGTATGCCCAAACCGCCACAACGGTAAACCCAAAAAGAAACGCTGCGCCTCCGGTGCGGAATTGGAGACGCAGCGTTATGAGAACCAGTTGGGAAATGCACCTGATCGACAGCGGGTAAGCCCCTCAGGTCACGAAATACGTGCGCTAGTTCGCTTTGGTGTCCTGCTCGGGTTCTTTGATGTCGGCGTGCTCTACCAGCCACTTGTTGGCGCGCAGACGCTCTGCCGCTTCGCGCAGCACGAAGCCCCTACCGCTCTCCTCTAGCTGGCGACGAACCGTCTTCGGGTCGCCCTGACCAAGCTCGGCGCACGCCTCGTTGAGGTCTTCGTCGGTAATCGTTAGACCTTCATGGCGGAACACTGCGTCCAACGTGTACCCCTGAACGAGCATCTCGCGGATCTGCAGCATCATCATCATGTTGAACTGCTGCTGGCCACCCTGCTGTTCGACAAATTCGTCGAACTTCATGCCCTGAGCAGCCACCTGCGTGCGCAGGTTGTTCATCATGTTCTGAGACACCGCCTCATACACCTCGTCGGCGATGCTTCCCTCGAAACGCTTCGCCGCCGCTGCGGCAACTGCCTGACGACGCCCGTTCTCGTATTCCTGACGTTGCTTTTTCGTTACGCCATCCTCGATGCTTTTGCGCAAATCGTCGGCGTTTTTGTAGAACGGCATGTACTTTTGCACCCACTCGTCGTTGATTTCGGGCTGCACGCGCTTTTGCGCCTCCAAAATCGTGACTGTGGCAATGAGATGGCTCGTTACCTCTTTGCCGTTCTCGTCGATATCGGGGGCATCGAACTCGAAGGTCTTGGTCTCCCCCACATCCATGCCCAAAACGTTTTCCTCAAAACCATCGGGCATGTACCCCATGCCGGCAACGTAGGTGCGTCCCTCTGTCGCCAAAGCCGGGATGTCTTCGCCGTTTTCGCGCTGCACCGACATCTTGATTTTGCAGCTGTCGCCTTTGCCGATGGGATGCGGGTCGTCTGCCACGTACTCGGCATAGGTGTCTGCCATCTGAGCGAGCTGCGCATCCACTTCAGACGTGTCTATTTGCAGCGGCTGCAGGGTAATGCTCACCGGCTCATAGGAAGAAAGCTTGTAGTCGGGCTTAGGGGTGATGGTAACCTCGAACTGGAATGTCTGTCCGCGCTTGAGCGACGATTTCGGGTCGATGACAGGAGGAAACGCGGGGATGATGCCCGTCTTGTCCACCGCAAACGGCATGAGGGCCTCCGCTGCCTGAGTAGACACCACCGAATCGAGGTCGCGAATGCCCATGCTCTCCTCGGCAACCTGCGCCACCGTCTTTCCCCTCTCGGGGCGCAGCCCCATCTGCTGGGCGAACGCGAGATGTGCCGAGTTGAAGGCTTTCGTAACTTCGGCAGTGGAAGCAATAGCACTTACCAGAACCTTGCCCCCGTCGATTTTCTTCTGAGTAATTTTCATGGGATGCTCCGTCTCCCCTCGGATAGTTCACTGTCGGTTATTGTAACGCACCATCTTATCCTGTAAGGGGCAACTAAGTGCTTACAAGGGACAATCATACGTTACGTCATAGACAAAACGGCATTGTCCGCCATGCGAAAGACGCCGCGGCGCTATTCGTTTGACTTCAGGCTTTCAACCATGTCGATCCGCTGGAGCTTGCGGCGCATAACCAGCATAACTAATGCCGTGAACACCAGCGTCAGCGCAAAGGCGACAACAAAGCTCAGCGCATGAATCTCCCGTCCAAACATAACCTGATCCACTTCGGCGGTTTGCACCACAAACGCCTCAAGGAAGATGCCCAGCACCAAACCAACCGCCGCACCTATCACAGACAAGATCATGGTTTCACGGAAAATGTAGGCGTTGACCTCCCTGCGGGTAAAGCCTAGTACCTTGAGCGTGGCAATTTCACGCGCGCGTTCCGCAATGTTGATGTTGGTGAGGTTGTACAAAACCACGAAGGCGAGCGCCGCCGCTGCCACAATCAGCACGACGACAACCGAGTCGACGCTGGTAAGCATCGTGCGATACGAATTGATCTGCTCATCGTTGTAGCCGACCGTCTTCACGCCGGAGGTGGCGAGCAGCTCCTCGGATAGCCGCGCGCGCACGCTTTCGTCTTGCGTCGTTTTCGCGTAGACCGTATCCCACGCCGGATCCGTCCCAAACGAACTCTCGTACAAGGTCGGGGTGATGAACAGGTACTGGCTCACGTAGTTTTCCATAATTCCCGCGATGACGAGATTCACCGCTTCCCCCGTTGCGTTGCCGATGTCGTCTTCCTGATAGACGCTCACGACATCGCCTTCTACTAGCCCCAGTTCTCGCGCAAGCTTCTCGCTTACAATCACGCCTTCGCCGGAAAGGGAGAGCGAATGATGCCCCACGCGCTTTTGCATCACCACGAAATCGCCGATTGCTTCGGGGTTTTCGGGCACTACGAGCTCGAGCCGCTGGTCTTTTGCGCCCTCCTTCACGGCAAGCACGTTTGCGGTGTGAAGCCACTCGTAATCGGACACCGCCTCACTGCCGTTTTGCAATGCCTCGTCAACCGCCTCGCGAGCCGACGACACCTCGCTGTCAACGCGCGCGATCATGCTGTATTGGTAGATTTGGTAAAACTGCTTGTCAATGATGTCGTTGATGGCGTTTTGAAGGCCAAGCCCCGTAAGCAGAAGCGCAGTACAACCTGCAATGCCCACGACCGCCATGAAGAAGCGCTGCTTGTAGCGGAAGATATTGCGCGCGGTAACCTTCCATGAAAAAGAGAATTGTTTCCAAACCGGCTTGATGCGCTCCAGCAAAATGCGCTTCCCCGCTTTGGGCGCACGCGGCTGCATAAGGGCAGCGGGCGACTCCCGCAACGTCGAATACGCCGCCGCCCCCGTTGCCGCAAGCGTGATGCCGATGGCAAGCCCTGCAGACAGCATTGCAAGGGGCGCGTCAATGGGCGTAGGACGCTGCGGCACGGCATACACGATGGAGTACGCGTTCATGATGAAGTACGGCAGGAACTGCGTGAGGACGGCAATGCCAAGTACCGACCCGATGCCGCTTGCCGCCAATGCGTAGATGAGGTACTTCGACGTGATGCGCGCCTTGCTGTACCCGAGTGCCTTGTGCGTGCCAATGAGCACGCGCTCTTCTTCCACCATGCGCGTCATAGTGGTAAGCGACACCAACGCCGCCACCAAAAAGAAGATAAGGGGAAATACCCGCGCTATTTGGTCAATGCGATTGGCGTCGGACTCGAAGCTTTCCGGGCCGATAAGCTTAGACCTGTCGAGCACATAGAACTGCGGATCCTCTATAGCATCGATTTGCCGTTGGGCGTCAGCAAGCTGCTCTTCGGCTTCGGCGAATTGCCGCTGGGCGTCCTCGTAGTTATTTTGGTATTCCGCGAGCCCGCTCTCGTATTGGTCTTTGCCCTCCTGGTAGCTGTCTTGCCCTTGCGCAAGCTGGTCGTCGCCGTCATCGAGTTCCGCCGCCGCCGCGTCAAGCTGAGCTTGCGCATCAGCCAACTGCCGATTCGCCGTCGCGCGCTGCTCGTCAATCTCCGCCTGGGCAGCATCGAAATACTCGGGCGAGAGTCCTTGTGTCTGCGCGGCGATTTCCGACAGGTAGGCCTCAAGCGAAGCGACGCTCGCGAGAAGGCTGTCGCGCTGGGTCTGCAGGCTCTCAAGCGCCTCGACCCCCTGCTCTGCCTCCTGCTCGCCGGAAAGCAGCTCCTGGTACCGTGCGTACAGAGGGCTTTCGGGGTCGTTTGCCCCCGCTGCCTCCATTTGCGCGATGGTCTGCTGGATCTGCGAGAGCGTCATCCGGGCTTGCTCAAGCGCCGTACCGATATCGGGCACTTGAGAGTCTATTTCCGCAATGCCCGCCTGCACCTGTTCTAGCTGCGTCTGCAGCTCCGTTTGCAGGGCGGCAGCTTCTTCATAGCGCTCGCGCCCCTCGTCGAGCTCGGCCTGCGCGGCAGCTAGCTGCTGGTTGGCGTTGTTGCGCTCCTCATCGAGCTGCGCCACGCCTGCTTCGTATTCCTGTCGTCCCTGCTCAAGACGCTGCTTGCTTTGCGCCAATGTTTCAGCTGACGCGTCGAGCTGCGCCTTCGCAGCGTCTAGTTGAGCCTTTGCGTCGTCTAGCTGAGACTGCGCGTCCGCTTTCTCCTCCTCGTAACGCTCGCGCTCTTCATCAAGCTCACGCTGCGCGGAGCCTTTTACGTCTTCTACGCGCACGTCGTTGAAGTGACCCTCCATGCTGTTGAGTCGTTCGGTTACCTGCGCCACCGTCTCGTCGTAAGCGGCACTTGAGGCTGCCTGGTCACGCGCCCCTGTTACCGTAAGGAATGCCTCGGTATAGGGAATATCGTCTGCGAACGCCTCGGCAGGAACGAATGCGAACTGGTCAACGACGCCTGAGCCGAGCGAAGTGGAGCCTAAGTTGGTGGGAGAAGCGTAATAGGAACAGCGAGCAAAACCTGCCACGGTGTAGGTTGTCCCCTTAAGCGTATCGGACAGATCGCCCGTGCCCTCGGTAAGTACCACCTTGTCGCCCACCGCAACGTCGGTGTCCATCACCACGTCTTCGCCGAGCAGACATTCGTCCGGGCCGTCTGGCCACTCCCCCTCAGTTAGCACAAGGCGATTAAGATAGTTCGGATCGTCGGAACGAACGGTTTGACCGTCGGAGACATCGCTTGCTTGGGCGGCGGCAACGTCAAAGGAATGGATGCGTAACACGTATTGGCTGCCATCGATTTCAGCAACCGCATCGGTCTCGTAAGCGGGCATGACCGCCTCGACTCCTTCGACCGAACGCAACTCCTCTATTTCGGAATCGGAAAGGCCGAGCGTGGACATTACGCGGATGTCCATCAAGTTGGTTCCGTCGAAGTTCTGGTCGGCCGCCAGCTTCATGTCCGGCGCCGACATGCGCAAGCCCGCATAAAAACCCGCCCCAAGCGCCGCGATGACCGCAATGGCGACAAACCGCCCCATCGACTGGCGAATGGATCGCCTGATCTCCTTGTTGAAAGCGCTTGCCACCGCACCGTCTTTCCGTCGCCGCCCTGCTCACCCAGCATGATACACCAACGAAAACGGGACCTCGCCAAAGCGGGACGCCAGTGAAAAGCCGGCGCCCCAAGCACCGCCAGCCGCAACCCAAGCAAGCGAGAATCTGGCGTTTTGCGTGCAACCCTTTATCACGCAGATCGCGCATAAGACAGTGAGCGCCGCTGTGATGAGCGCAGATAACGAAAAGACCCCTGCGATCGGACTTCTGTCCTTCGCAGGGGCCATAAACGTCAACCGTGCCGTCAGAACGGCGCACAGCGTCTATTCGTCTTGACTGCCGCCAAGCCGCCGAAACTAGTTAGCCGGCAGGCCGTCGAAACTAGTTAGCAGCAAAGAGCTCGATGGACTCGCCTTCGGCCAAGGTGACCATGGCCTTTTTCCAAGTGCGAGTACGACCAGGCTGCTGACGAACGCGCTTCGGCTTGGACTTCACGTTCAGCGTGTTGACTTTCTTCACCTTCACGTTGAACAGAGCCTCGATAGCCTGACGGATTTCAACTTTGTTGGAATCCTTTGCAACCTCGAACGTGTATACGTTCTCCTCCATCATGTCGTAGGAGTTCTCGGTGATGATGGGACGAATGATGATCTCACGAGGATCCTTCATTTACGCTAGCACCTCCTCGATGCGCTTCAGAGCAGGCTCAGTGAAAATGAGTGCCTTGTTGTCGATCAGGTCGTAGGTATTTGCAGCAGACACCGGAAGGATATTCACGGTGGGGATGTTGCGGAACGACAGGAACGTATTCACGTCGTCGTCAGCGATAACCAGCGTCACGCGACGGTCGTCCAGACCCAGCGCCTTAAGCGCAGCAACAGCCTGCTTGGTGGAAGGCTTCTCAAACTCAAATGCCTTCACTGTCACGAACTGGCCGTCGGCCAACTTTGCGGAAAGCGCGGAGCGCATCGCCAGCTTGACCTCTTTGTTGTTCACGCGGAATGCGTAGCTGCGGGGATGAGGACCGAACACAACGCCGCCGCCGCGCCATTGGGGAGCGCGAATGGTGCCCTGGCGAGCACGGCCGGTGCCCTTCTGGCGCCACGGCTTACGGCCGCCGCCACTTACCTTACCGCGCGTGCGGGTGCTGTGCGTGCCCTGGCGCCACGAAGCACGCTGAGCGCGCACTACCTGGTGCATGACATGCACGTTCGGCTCGATGCCGAAGACGGAGGCAGAAACCTCGGCCGTACCGGCCGCGTTACCGCCCGCGTCCTTGATGTCGATAGTCGTCATAGTAAACAAACTCCTTAACGGTACGAATGCCGAGATTACGCCATGCGGACGCGAACGATACCGTTCTTGCCGCCGGGAACAGCGCCCTTCACCAGGATCAGGTTCTGATCCTCGTCGACGCGCATAACCTCAAGGTTCTTCACGGTAACCGTGTCGCAGCCCATGTGACCAGGCATGCGCATGCCCTTCAAAACGCGGGAAGGCGTAGCGCACATGCCGATGGAGCCGGGAGCACGATGGAAACGGGAGCCATGGCTGCCCGGGCCGCCGCCAAAGCCGTGACGACGGATAACGCCCTGGAAGCCCTTGCCCTTAGAGGTGCCCGTAACGTCAACCTTCTTCACTTCTGCAAAAGCGGCTACCGTCTGCTCGTCGCCAGCTTTGTATTCAGAAGCGTTCTCCACGCGCACCTCGCGCAGGTAACGGGTAGGCTCGATGCCCTGTTTGGCGAAGTGACCCGCCATGGGCCTGTTCACCTTTTTCGCCTTGATGGTGCCGAAGCCCAGCTGCACTGCCTCGTAGCCGTCGGTCTCGGTGGTTTTCACCTGGCATACCTTGTTGGGCTCTGCCTGAATAACCGTTACAGCCACAACACGGTCGTCTTCGGTCCACAACTGGGTCATGCCCACCTTTTTGCCAAAGATAGCGTTAATCATAGTAAGCAATCCCCCTTACAGCTTGATCTCGATGTCAACGCCAGCGGGAAGATCGAGACGCATCAGGGAGTCTACCGTGTTCGGCGTGGGCTCCAGGATGTCGATGAGGCGCTTGTGGGTGCGCATCTCGAACTGCTCGCGGGAATCCTTGTCTACATGCGGCCCGCGGATAACGCAATACAGATTGCGCTCGGTGGGCAGCGGAATGGGTCCGGAAACCTTGGCACCCGTCTTCTGGGCGGTATCGACAATGAGCTTCGTGGACTGATCCACGATCTCATGATCGTAACCCTTCAAGCGGATGCGAATCTTTTGATTAGCCACTTGACTTACCTCCAAATAAGCGCGGGCGCCTTAGGCGTTCCCGCCAGCCTTGCTGATAATCTCTTCTGCCACGTTCTTGGGCACCGGCTCGTACGAGTCGAACTGCATGGTGTAAACAGCACGACCCTGCGTGCCGGAACGCAGATCGGTGGCGTAACCGAACATCTGGCTCAGCGGCACCTTCGCGCTGATGACGGCGGCGTTGCCACGCTTCTCCTGACCCTGGATCAGACCGCGACGGGACGGGATGTCGCCCATGACGAAGCCCATGTACTCCTCGGGAGTCTCAACCTCAACTGCCATCATCGGCTCAAGAATGACCGGGTCGGACTTGCGCAGAGCGTCCTTGATGGCCATAGAACCTGCAACCTTGAAAGCGGCCTCGGAGGAGTCTACCTCGTGGTAAGAGCCGTCGATGAGCTCGACGCGGATGTCCTCGACCGGGTAGCCAGCCAAAACACCGGAGTTCAGTGCTTCCTGAATGCCCTTGTCGATAGCGGGAATGTACTCCTTCGGCACAACGCCGCCCACGATCTTGTTCTCGAACTCGTAGCCCTTGCCAGGCTCCTGCGGGTACATGTTGATAATCGCATGGCCATACTGACCGCGACCGCCAGACTGACGCACGAACTTGCCTTCGGCGTTCATGACCTCGTGGCCCGGACGCTCGCGGTAGGCAACCTGCGGCTTGCCGACGTTAGCCTCAACCTTGAACTCGCGCAGCAAGCGGTCGATGATGATCTCCAAGTGAAGCTCGCCCATGCCGGCGATGATGGTCTGGCCGGTCTCGTGGTTGGTAGACACGCGGAACGTCGGGTCTTCCTCAGCCAGCTTCTGCAGGGCGATCATCATCTTGTCCTGCTCGGCCTTGGTCTTCGGCTCAACCGCGATGTCGATAACCGGGTCGGCGAATTCCATGGACTCCAGGATGATGGGATGACCCTCTTCGCACAGCGAGTCGCCCGTGGTGGTGTCTTTCAGGCCGACAACGGCAACGATGTCGCCAGCTTGGCAGGAGTCGATGTCAACACGCTGGTTGGAGTGCATTTGCAGCAGACGGCCAATGCGCTCCTTTTTGTCCTTGGAAGCGTTGGTTACATACGAGCCAGCATCCAAAGAGCCCGAGTACACGCGCAGATAGGTGAGCTTGCCCACGTAGGGGTCAGTCATGATCTTGAAGGCCAGCGCAGAGAACGGCGCCTTCGGATCTGCCGGACGCTCGTCTTCTTCGCCCGTGTCGGGATTGGTGCCCTTGATGGCAGGGACGTCCAGCGGAGAAGGCATGTAGTCTACAACTGCGTCCAGCAGCTCCTGCACGCCCTTGTTCTTGTAGGCAGAGCCCACAAACACCGGGTTCACCTTGCACTCGATAACGCCCTTGCGCAGAGCAGCCTTGAGCTCTTCGACGGTGAACTCTTCGTCCATGAGGACTTTCTCCATCAGATCGTCGTCGCAGTCGGCGGCGGCGTCAACGAGCTCCTGACGATACATCTCTGCATCCTCTTTGAACTCGGCGGGGATCTCGTCCATCGGCTCAGGGTAGGTCATACCCTTGTCGTCTGCCTTGAAGTCCCATGCGGTCATGGTGGCCAGGTCGATGACGCCCCAGAAGTTGTCCTCGGCGCCCATCGGAATCTGGGCAGCGATGGCGTTTGCGCCCAAGCGGTCGCGCATCGTCTGGATTGCATGGAAGAAGTCGGCGCCTACGCGGTCGTACTTGTTGATGAACGCGATACGCGGAACGCCGTAACGCTCTGCCTGACGCCAGACGGTTTCAGACTGGGGCTGAACGCCGGCAACGGCGTCGAACACAGCCACGGCACCGTCGAGAACGCGCAAGGAGCGCTCTACCTCGGCGGTAAAGTCAACGTGGCCGGGAGTGTCGATGATCTGGAAACGATACGAATGACCGTTCTCAGCACCACCGGGATACTTCCAGAAGCACGTGGTGGCAGCAGACGTAATGGTTACGCCGCGCTCCTGCTCCTGAACCATCCAGTCCATCGTCGCGGCGCCATCATGCACCTCGCCGATTTTGTGGGTTTTACCCGTATAGTACAGGATGCGCTCAGTAGTGGTGGTCTTGCCCGCATCGATGTGGGCCATGATACCAATGTTGCGCGTATCCTGCAGAGGAATGTTCGCCATGCTTTCCTACCTCTCCTACCAGCGATAATGAGAGAACGCACGGTTAGCTTCAGCCATCTTGTAGACGTCTTCGCGACGCTTCACGGCCGCGCCGGTGTTCTCGGCGGCGTCCATGATCTCGGCAGCGAGGCGCTGCTTCATGGTGTGCTCCTTGCGCTTGCGAGAGAAGTCCACGATCCAGCGGATAGCCAGCGTAGTGGAACGACGAGAGCTAACCTCCATAGGCACCTGGTAGGATGCGCCGCCAACACGCTTGGACTTGGTCTCGAGCGTGGGGCGAACATTGTCCATAGCCTTCTTGAAGACGGTCAGCGGATCAGAGTTCGTCTTCTCGCGGATGATGTCGAAAGCACCGTACACGATGCCCTCGGCGATAGATTTCTTGCCGTCCAGCAAGACCTTGTTGATCAGCTGAGTGACAAGACGGTTGTTGTACTTTGCGTCCGGCTGAATTTCACGACGGACAGCTGCTGCACGACGCGGCATGTACTACTCCTTAACTTTCCTGCGTGCTTCGGGGCGATCTCTGCGCCCATTAGGCCCGGCTCGCCTGCCTTTCAGGCTTGCCGTCTTGCGGCCCGCACGGCTTAACGGCTACTTACTTGGGGCGCTTGGCGCCGTAACGGCTGCGACCCTGCTTGCGATTGTCCACAGCAGCGCAGTCGAGCGTGCCGCGAATAACCTTGTAACGAACACCGGGGAGGTCCTTAACACGACCGCCGCGGATGAGCACCATGGAGTGCTCCTGCAGGTTGTGACCAATGCCGGGGATGTAGGCGGTCACTTCCATGCCGTTCACCAGACGCACACGGCACACCTTGCGAAGAGCCGAGTTCGGCTTCCTCGGCGTGGTGGTGAACACGCGAGTGCACACGCCGCGCTTCTGAGGGTTGCCCTTCAGAGCTGCAGTCTTTTTCTTGGCGACGACATCATGGCGACCCTTGCGGATCAGCTGGTTGATGGTAGGCAAAACAGTCTCCTTTAATACCTTTATACCTAAAAGGGCATTCGATCTTGCCAAGCCCGGCAACAGCGCGAACCTCGAGCAACCCAACCAAAGGAACGCACCTGTTCGGCATTCGGCAAAACGCTCATGCCTTGTTTTCGCGGTTCCTCGCGTAAGCACACGAAAACAAACGCCCCCTACGGGACGCGAGGAGGAACTTTATCACCGGGTAAAGGTCGTGTCAAACGCCACGCATCCGGGCGTATCCATACCCCGACACGCGCACTTGGGAAAACGTTTTTGCAGGTGAATGCCTTTGTTTCCTCACAAAGCGACGAAAAGCGAGGCCTCATTCTTCGCCCGTTTGTGTGGGAAGTGTGGAGTTTGCCCGTAACAAGGCGATCTCTTCGAGAAGATCCGGCAGATCTGCGGCGTCATAGGAGTAGATCACCTGTTGGAGCGAGTCGGCATGTTGCGGGTCGTCTTGCTCCACGCGCACGAAGGCAACCTCCACCGAGCCGAACCCCGCGTTCAGAACCGCACACGCGTAGCATTGGCCTTGCAACTGATGCTTAGCCTGCAAGTCCTCAATCGTCTCCGAAGCCGAACCACCTGTTTTGTAGTCGACGATCAGCGCTTCGCCTCGGCAGGATTCGTTGAAGCACAGAAGGTCTATCTCCCCCTCAAGCGCCCCATCTGCCACCGGCAAGACAAAGGGGAGCTCCGGCTCGCGATGCGCATACGACCATGCCCGCTCGTGCGTTTTCGAGCTCAACCAACGCTCGAGCGCCTCCTCGATGCGCGCGACGCCGCGCACCCCGTAGGTTGCACATGCCCTCCCCACCGAAGCGCGAGCCGCATCGTCGCCTCGCAGTGCCGCCACTTGGGCCAAGCGGTGAAAAGCCGACCCGAAATCTGTGGCAGCGTCGGCGTCCTTAACGGCTGCCTTCTCTTCCCGCGCTGGCTTCTCTTCATCGGAGGGTGCAGGCTCCCCAGAAACGCTTCTCCAAGAAAGAGCGCTGGCAGAATGCAGCGAAGAATAGGAGAACAGCCCGGTGTCTTTTCGCTTGGGTGTGGCATAGGGCGCAAGCGAAAACGGTGAAACCTCGGGCGCATGCCGCATCTGAGGCGACGGGGAACCCGGGTCACTGTCAGCTCTTTCGGCAGTTCCCACAACGCCGGCTTCGCCCTTGGCGGGCTCAGACGAAGTGGCGCCTGAGCCGCGCTCGCACACGCCGTCCCTTCCGCTGTCGTGGCTTTCGCCGCCCTCAGCGCCCTCGATGCACGCCCCAGCTTTCCTCGCACTGTCCTCTAAGTGAATGCAGCGGTACTGTGCAGGATGGGTTCCGCCGTATTCCACCAAGCATCCGTCTTGGGGAAACGCCTCGTGCCCGAACAGCGCGCTGCGGACGTCGTCGGCAACGCCTTTGCAGGTTGGGTCTTCTTTTTTCGAGCGAACCGTCAAAAAGAGCGCTGCCGCTTCCTTGGCGCGCGTAAGCGCAACGTAGAGCAGACGCTGCGCCTCGGCGGCCTCTTCATGCGCTTCGATAGTGCGAAGCGTTGCATAGAACTCCGCCTGGTCTGACGCAGCGCACGCGCGTTCCCACGTCGGGGCGGCTTCCTCCTCGCCCATCCCCTCCCTCGCAACCGCTTTCGCAAAGGCAGAGCCCGATCGCAGCGTGGCTGCTCCCGGCATCAGGCCAACGCACGTGCGACCGGCGCGCGAACTTATCGCAAGCGCCTGGGTGCGCGCCGAGCTCGAAGGCAGCTCCGCAACAGCAACCAGCGGAAACTCCAAACCCTTCGAAGCGTGGATGGTCATGATGCGGACCGCCTGGCTGTCGGCGGCATTCAACACGCCAGGCTTGTCTTTCGCGCCCGACGTGAACAGCGCCGAAAACTTGCCGGCCGCACTCGACGGGCCAACCAGGCCGCCTTCCTCGAACTCTCCCACCATACGCAGGGCTTTGAGGATGTTGGCAACCGCCGCCATGCCCTCAGCGCCTTCCTGCTGCAGGCGCGCAAGCCAGCCTGAATCGATCAGCGCCTGCTCAAGGGCGCATGACAGGCCGCAGTAGCGCACAGTCTCAAACGCCTTGTCAAGCACTTCGACTGCTTGGCGCAATGCCGGGGAAAGGTCGCTCGCGTTGCGCAACGCCGCAAGGCCACGATTGAGCTTTCTGTTTTTAGGGACGTTCCAGACCTCGTCGCGCCCGGTGGCCATATGCAGCAAATCGTCGGCGGAAACGCGAAACATATCGCTTGTGAGCACCTCGAATAGCGCAGAAGTGTCCTCTGGGTTTGCAACAGCGCACGCAAGCGCTCGCACGACCGAAACCTCGGAGAACGTGAAAAACGTGGATCCGCCTGCGACAATGCACTCGAACCCCGCCTGACGCAAAGCCTGGGCATATTCCTGAGCATGCGTCATGCCGCCAAGAAGCAAAACCATATCGGATGCTTTGTGCCCGGCATCGCGCATCCGAGAGAAATACGCCGCAACTTCGCCTGCTGTCACTTGGCGGGCGTGCGCCGCCTCGCCGGCTTTGGGACGTCCCGGCGGAAGCTGAGCGAGCACTACCTGCATACGCGGCTCGGCCGATTGGTAGCCACTGCCGTCATATACTGCCTGCAAATCGAGGAAATCGTCGCCGAACACGCAGGGCTGCGCGCATATCTTCCTCACGAATGCAAGCACGTCGCCGTGGCTGCGGAAGTTCCTCGTAAGGCGCAAAAGCGTCGGGGTGCCCCCGGCCGCCGTCACCTCAGGCGAGGTCAGCTGGTCGCGAAACGCGCGATACCCGTTGACGTCGGCTCCACGAAAGCGATAGATGCTTTGCTGAGCGTCGCCCACCGTGCACAGATAGCGCATGCCCTGCCCCGACAGGTGCCTGACAATCGCAATTTGCAAGGCATCGGTGTCTTGGAACTCGTCCACCATCACCATTCTAAAGCGGTGGGCGTACCGCTTGCCTATGGCCGGGTTCTCAAGCGCCTGGAGGGTCAGGCGCACCAGATCGTTGTTGTCAAGCGCCGCCGCCTCACGTTTAAATCGCGAAAACGCCTCGTCAACGCGGCGCGCAAGCTCCATCAGCGCGTCGAGAAGCTGTCCGCCCCGCAAAAGCGCCGCGTTTTGCGCAATGCGCGCATGTCGAAGCTGATAATCGTCAAATGCCGAGTTGCGCGCTTCGTCTTTCGAAGAGATCTTCCGCAGAAGCGGGCATCCGTCAAACACCTGCAGCAGTTCCGCCACATCCTGAGACCCGCTCTCGACAAAGGCGCCCAGCGCCTCGCACGCCCGATCCAAATCGGCAAGCGCCGCATCACGCGTTTTCGACTGTTTGCAGCTTCGATACACCGGCTCTACGTCTTGGTACGCCACCAAAAGGTCGCGCGCCAATGCGGAGGGCTTAGCCGGCACAGGGCCGCGGACAAAGCCCTCGAACCCCTCGGGCATGGCAGAGGCCGCATTTACCAGCTGCTCGATCATGGAAGCAAGCGAAGCCTCGCCGTAAAACGAGCGCACCGGAAACTCGCGCAACAGCGCGGGATCGAACGCCGCCTGCGCCCCTTCAACGATGTCCGACGGCTGCCCCAGCACTTCAGAAAGCGCTTTCGCCAGCAAATCGTCGCGCTCCTTACCTTCCAGCACGCTAAAGCCAGGGTCGATTCCCAGCTCCAACGCCTCGGCACGCAAGATGCGGGAGCACATGCCGTGGATGGTGGAAATCCACGCCCCGTCAACCTTCATTGCCTGCCCCAGGCAGCCTTGCGCGCGCAGAGTCGAACGGACGCGGCCTTTCAGCTCCGCAGCCGCCTTCCGCGTGAACGTGATAGCGCAGATCTGGTCGATGTCGCTAACGCCGCTTTCGGGGTTGGTCAGCGCCGCCGCGATGCGCTGCGTAAGCGTAAAGGTCTTGCCCGAGCCCGCCCCGGCAGAAATGTCCACCGGACCTGCAAGCTGTTCGACGCAAGCACGCTGCTCTTCAGTAAAGCGAACACCCATTACATCGCACCCCCACCGCCATGCGCTTGCGCAAGCGCGTCACGATGCTCGCACAACCCAACCGGGCAGTACTGACAGGCTTTCAGATCGGCAGCGGCAGGAGACACCTCGCCTGCAAGCAAATGCGCAATACGCGACGCAACAGCTTCTTCCGCCGCATCCAAGGCGTCAAGAAACGCAGACGATCCGCACGTTTTGGCGTTGATTCCCAGCAAGTCGCGGTCGGCGTCCAGTATGGTGCGATCGTATAAGCCGCGCACCATGCCGTCTTTGCCGTACGAAAGGTACAGCGCCCCCACCGGAACAAGCCCCAGCTTGCGACGAACCATCTGGGCATAAATGAGCGTTTGCATTTTGCGCGGAAGAACGGTTTCGTCGTGCTCGTCTGCGCGAAACGCGTATTCTTTGCCAACCGAGCCCTTGTAGTCGATAACCACCGCGCGCCCGTAAGCGTCCACGTCGATGCGGTCCACCTTGCCAGCAACGTGAACGCCCGCATAGATGAATTCGTCGTCGCCTTCCCCGAACGGCATCTCCTGCTTGAAGGGGGCAAAGTCGGGCAGCAAGCGCGCCTCGCGGCGCACCAGCTCCTGCAGGCGATGGCGCAACTGCTCCACTTCCAGGCGCTCCAATTCGTTAACGGGGATAAGCGCGTCTTTCGAAAAACGATGCCGTTCGATCTCTTGCCGCTCGTCGAAGATGCCGTTCATCAACGCAACCGCCTGTTCTGCGTTGTCTTCGGTCACTCTGCGCATGCCGTGTTCCGGCATGGCGGCGTGCAGCTGCTCCAACACGCCATGGGCGAAATTGCCGAACGCCAGCCCGCCGAAATCGGCATCGAGCGTATCGAGGCGCAGGCGGCGAAGAGAGAACCAGAGGTGAGGGCACTCCAGATAGCTCTCGATCGCAGAGGGGGAAAGATACGGCTGGTCGGCAATAACGCCGCCGGCGAAGATGCGAGGAAGTAGGATATAGCGCCGCGCGTTAGAGGCGACAGACTGAATCGAATCGCAGGGGATCTCCCGCGAAAGCGCCGGCGCAGCGCCACAGGCAAGGTTTGCCGCCGCATCGTCTTCTCCAAGCTCGCTGGCATAGACGGAAAGTGCGCTGGTAAGCCCGGTGACACGATCCACCTCGTCGATGTTTTGCGGATCGAATCGGTAGCAATCAACCA
Organism: Candidatus Aphodovivens excrementavium; assembly: GCA_018715935.1. Taxonomy (GTDB): domain Bacteria; phylum Actinomycetota; class Coriobacteriia; order Coriobacteriales; family Eggerthellaceae; genus Aphodovivens; species Aphodovivens excrementavium. Next base: position 7,898 of record DVKR01000002.1, on the reverse strand, counting down.
GTTCTTCGAACAAGGCGGAAGGACGCTCTTCCTCCCCCTCGTCAGTATGCAGAGGGCGACTTGCCACAAGGCACTCGCGCGCCGTGGCAAGCGCCGCCGAAAACGCCTTTTGCATACGCTGCGTATTGGTTTGCAGACAGCCGAGAGCCTTCAGCTCCTCGGGGCCGCATCCCCATACGTCCAGCAGCGCATCGGCGGCATCGCGCTCGTCTGTGAGAGGGTAGGCAGTCGCCGTGAGGTCGGCAAGCACGACGCAGTCGAACGACGAAGGAGGACGTTCCGCAAGCTCGGCAAGCGTGAAAAACTCGACTCGGGCGCCTCGAACACCCTCGTCTTCGGCTCCTTCGCACGGGACGGCGGGCATCATTTCCTTTGCCGCAGGAACAAGCTGCACCTCCAGCACGTCGGCCAACGCTCCCAGCGAAAGCTGCGCGTCGGCTGCGGTTTCGTGAGCCGCACAGGCGCAATCGATGGCGGCAAGCGCCGTATTGCGAAAAGCCGGCGGCCAAGACGTTTGCGAAAACACCCAATCGCGCTCGGCGGCAAGCGCGTCGTCATAGCGCCCTTCGGCAAAGGCGGAGGCAATATCGCGGTGCTCCTCGTCGGCGAAAGCGGTAAGGTCGGTAAGCGCGTCGTCTGCCGTTTGGGCCCTCGCGCCCCTGAAACGGCTATCGGCGACGCGAGCCATATGGCTGGACAGCGCCGAAAACGGGCTGAGCGCGTAGTCGCCCGCTAGGCGCACGTTGAGCGGAGCGCCAGACGCTCCCTGCGCGGCAAACCGCAGCAGCGCGCACCAGGCGCTTCCAAACGGCGTTTGGCCAAACGGAACCGACCCGAAACGCGAGCTGTGAACCCCCTCCCCTGAAAGCCGAGGCGCAAGCTTGTCGAACCACTTCGCGGGATCGGGCGCAGCAAGCGCTACGGCGCCTCCAGGATGCCTGCTACACCAAGAAGCAAGGCAATCGGCAACTAAACGCGGTGCGGCATAGCTGCCCGAAGGGAGCGCGAAGTGAACATGGCCGCACGCCCGAACCGGGTTTTCGAAATCGGGATCCAACAAGTGCTTTTGCAGCCGTGCGAGCTCCTCAGGGCGCCCTTCGGCTCCTTGCTCTTCCCATTCCACCTCGAACAGAAAAGCGTCAGCCGCGCCCAGGAAGCGCAGCTGAAGCGCGTTCAAATCGACGTCGAGCACCGCAACGCGAGCGCCGGCCAAAACACCGGCTTCCGCCAGCGTCTCCCATGCCTCGGTGGGCTCCACCAGCCCGCGTTCGCCCAATAGCTCCCCGTAGCGCAGCACGGCATCCGTTGCCGCGCGCTTCGAATCGCTCATATCTAACGCAGCTGCCTTCCGCGCAGCAGCAAACCCCTCGCGCGCCGCGCGAGCCAGCAGCTTTGCGTACCCCGGGGTGCATGCCAGGGGCGAGGCTGCAGGTGCTCCTTTCGACTGAGCCTGCGTTTGGGCTGCAGCCACTTCGTCCTCCAAAGAGCGACGGACGAGCACGGCTCGCTGAAGCGGCGAGACGAGCGCGCGACCATCGCCGAACAGTTCCCAGAGATCTTCCAGCCAGCCGTCAAAGGTTACAGCGGCAACACCGAAGCCGATACCCTCGCGTGCCAGCAGATGCTTCACACGCACTTCTTCTTCGTAGGAGCGCACGACGACGACCGGCCGTGCACCACGCGAACGCTCTCGTTCCACCCACTGAAGCAGATCCGCTTGAGCAGCTTGCTTCGATTGGTATGTCAGCCGTTTCAAAGCCATGGGAAAAATTATACCCGCACCCAAGTAAAAGTTTTTCATTTCATATAGAGAACACCTGTTCTATAGAGACGCAAAGCTTGCACACCCTCCCCAAAACGAAAGGGGCGCCCACAGGCGCCCCTCGGTGTTCTTGCTGCGGCAGTGCAGGCTTACGCCAACGCCAGAATAGGCGGCGCCACCTGCTTTTTACGGCTCAGGACGCCCGGCATCCACACGCCACCCGGAACATCAACCTGAATGCCGAATGCGCGGTCGATAAGATCGCAATCTCCTTCGCAGATGAAACGGCTGCCTTCTTCAATAATGTCAGTCACCGCCAAAAGGAAGCTGCGGTAGCCCTTCTCCGCCAGAACCTGCTTCATATAGGCGCGCATCTCCTCTTCGCGCTCCATCACTGCGGCACAGTCAACCGTTTCACGCTGCGCGATAAACACGACATCGTCGCCTACCTTGAACTCCTTTGCGTCGGCAGCCACCAGCTGTTCGATGGGCAGATCCGCCCCGCTGCCGCGGCTTTTGATAACCCTGCTGCCGAACTCAAGCGCATTCACGCCGGCAATGCCTGCCAACCACTCCGCCTGCTCGCGATCGGTTGGCGTCGCAGTGGGCGACTTCAGCAGAACGGTGTCGGTCATCAGCGACGAAAGCATCACGGCTGCAATGCTTGCCGGGATGTCGTATCCGCCGTAGCGGCAGATCAGCGAGATAACCGTCGAGGACGAGCCCAGCGGCAGGTTGATGAAGCGAATGGGGTTGGCCGTTGCCAGCCCGCCGATGCGATGGTGGTCGATAATCTCGACAATCTCAGCCTTGTCGATGCCGTCCACCGCCTGAAGCTGCTCGTTATGATCGACCAGAATCACCTTTGTGCCAGGATCCACCTTTTCGATGAGCTCGGGCTCCTCAACGCCCTGCGACTCAAGCACCCAGGCAGTTTCGGGAGGAAGCGGTCCGAGACGCACCGGCTTGTACACAACATCCGGCTCGGCATCGCAAGCCGCCTGTTTGGCCAGTTGGTTTTTCAGATACGCGTAGCACACCGCTGCGCAGATAGCATCGTTGTCGGGATTTTTATGCCCTACGACGATGATGGTTTCTGCCATGTCTGGTCCTTTCCATAACTGCCGTTCGAACATGCGCCTGCCCCCTTGCGGGCAAGCGACGACGACGCACCGCTCGGATGAGCGCCGCAGGAGGGCAAGCGGCAGCGGCACGTCGGTCGTACACGCGCATGCAAGTATAGTCTTCCGCCGAAAGACGCAAGCGCAAAGCGGTCGTTCGCGCCGCCAAACCCGCGAAAGCGGGGGGCGAAAGGCAGCTATTCGACCGCGAAGGCGAGGGACGAAAGGCAGCAGCCCGACGGCAAGACGAGGTACAGAAGGCAGCAGCCCGACCGCGAAGGCGAGGGTGGCAAGGGGTTAAAGAGCTGATACTATGAAAGCAAGCTTGAGCAGTACGCGTTCACCGCGTGCAATGCCGGCGAACGTCCCGCACGAAAGAAAGCGACTCGCCCATGGAGCCTTTAGGATTACGCGACATCATAGGGCCTGTGATGATTGGCCCTTCAAGTTCGCACACCGCCGGTGCGCTGCGCATTGCGCGCATGGCACGCAGGCTGTTGAGCAGCCCGCCCGCCCACGCCGACTTCACGCTCTACGGGTCGTTTGCCCACACCGGCATCGGGCACGGCACCGACAAGGCGCTGGTTGCCGGCATGCTCGGCATGGGCACCGACGACGTTCGCATACGCGACTCGTTCTTCCTTGCACAAGGCGCTAGCTTCACCTTCGACTTCACGCACGCCTCTGACGAAGAGGCCGAGGCGGCAGGCGTAGACCATCCCAACACCGTCGATATCGAGCTTGTCGACGTGCATGGCTCGCGAATCTCCGTCCGCGGCGTAAGCGTGGGCGGAGGCGCCGCCGCCATCAGGCGCATCGACGACGTAGACGTTGACATTTCCGGAAAACGCACGAGCGTCGTGGTAAGCCAGAAAGACGAGCGCGGAGTGCTGGCACATATCGCTCATTGCCTGGCACAGGAAAACGTGAACATCGCCACTACGCGCATGTATCGAACGCGGCGCGGGGCTATTGCCTACACGGTCATGGAGGTCGACGGAGGCGTGCCCCAAAGCGCACGCCAAGCAATCGAGCGACATTCTGCCGTGCGCGGAGTGCGCATCATCCCCGCTGACGACTTCGAGACAGCGGCTCATCCCATCTCGCTTTCCGACGACGAGATAAAAGCAGCGGAAACAGCCTTTGCGGAGTGGGACTTTGCCACTGGCGAAGAGCTGCTTGGTTTATGCCGCCGCAAAAAATGCTCGATCGCTTCGGCTATGCTCGCGCGCGAGACGGCGCTTTCTCGCCTAGACGGGAAAGACGACGATGCCCCCGAGTATCTGAAAAACGTCTTGGAAGTCATGCGAAGCTCAGCCGAAAGGCCGCTTCATGAACCCGAGCCGTCAATTGGGGGGCTTATCGGCGGCGAAGCGTACGAGGTCAGCCAGTCGCGCCGCGAGCCTACCGCCGTCATCGACGGCATTGCCGCAGACGCCATAGTGCGCGCGATGGCCGTTTTAGAAACCAACGCCTCCATGGGCAGGATCGTCGCCACTCCCACGGCGGGCTCTGCGGGAGTTCTGCCGGGAGTGCTGCTTGCGCTTCAGCAAGGCAAGCGCCTTGACGACAGCACGCTGCGTAACGGCATCCTTACTGCGGCAGCCGTTGGCTCGATCGTGGCGCGTAACGCCACTGTGTCGGGAGCCGAAGGCGGCTGCCAGGCCGAAGTGGGAACCGCTGCGGCAATGGCGGCGGCAGCTGCGGTGGAGATGGCGGGCGGCAGCCCTAAAGCAGCCCTTGATGCGGCGTCGAATGCGCTCTGCTGCCTGATGGGGCTGGTGTGCGACCCCGTAGGCGGTCTGGTGGAAATTCCCTGTCAGAAGCGAAACGGCTCCGCTGCGGCGGTAGCGCTTGCCTGCGCGCAGATTGCTTTGGCGGGCGTGCCGAACCTGGTGCCGTTCGACGAGACGGTAGCGGCAATGGATGCGGTGGGGCGCAGCCTGCCGGCAGCCTTGCGAGAAACCGCCTTGGGCGGCATAGCGGCAACACCGTCGGCATGCGCATGGTGCAACGAGTCGTGCCGGTAGGCATCGACGATCAACGGAATCGCAACGCACGCTATCCAGTCCGGGAGGGCTCCATGAAAGCGCTGCAACACGTAAAACGCACGGCTCGCAAGGCGACGCTCGCCCTTTTGACGGCGCTCTTGGCGCTTTGCATCTTTGGCTGTTCATCAAGGGGGGCAAACCCTGGAAGCGACTCTAAAGACACCGCGCAACGAAGCCAGCACGACCAGCCTGAAAGCGACGAGAGCGCACAGCCCGCAAACGAAACCAGCCCGTCGCAGGGCATCATCCAGGTTGAGGTAGTTGACACGGTTGTCGAAAGCACGCGCAGCGGTGACGAAACACACACCGCTACCAGCACCTACGAATACGACGAAGCGGGACGCCTCGCAACCATCACCACAGCCAATCCCTCGCTGCCTAAAAGCGGGTCAAAGCAAACGTTTTACTACGACGATAGTAACAGGCCGATTTCGGTTGTGTCGTCTGTCGAGGCATACGACTGGGCAGACGGATCGCAAGAGTCCTACACCTACGACGAGCAGGGAAACTGCGTGTCGTATCGTTCGGAGGTGCTCACCCAAGGCGACGGCGGCTCAATCTATGAGTTCTCTTACGACAACAGCGGAAGGCCGATCTCTGGAAGCAACGTAGATTACAACTCCGGAGAGACCTATGAAAAGACCCTCACATGGACATACACGCCCGAAGGCGTCGTTGCAAGCTACCTCGGAAGCGAGAGCACCTATCCCAATATCAGGCTGGTCAGCAGCGAGGCGGAGCAAACGGCGGGAATCTACGAATACGCGAGCTCAAGCAACGCCGGCACCAGCACGACGCGACTGTATTTCAGCTCCGATGGAAAGCTTGAGCAGGAAGAATGGAGCAATGGCGCCACGTCCACTTCAACAGTGTATACCTACAAGGTAATTGCCGTTGACGCCGCAACGTACCTGCCCACGATCTTCAGTAACCCCACCGGGCTGACCATTCCCATGAAACCCCAGCTCTCCGCTTCGGACATAGCCGCAATCAAGGGACAGTAAGAGAGGCCACAAGACGAAAACCGCATCGTCTCCTTCCCGCAGCAAGAAGCGATGCGGCCACATCGCTCTAGCTAGCGGCGAGACGGCGTGCCTTGAAGCGCGCGCTCTTGAAGCGCGCGCTGCGCCGCAGCCGTTCGCTGGCCTCTCGTCGCCACGTAACGCAGGTGCTGAGCAAGCGAGTAAAACCGCTGGCGAACGGCTGCTTGGGCGGCAAGCTCGACAAGGAAGCACGCGACCAACGCAGCCGCGCACATGGGCGCAGCTCCCCCAAAAACATACGTCAGCACCGCACACCCCAAGGCAACGAGCGCAAGCGTAAGAGCCACTGCGCTGAGGCGTACGTACCCGCGCGGCTTCCCCTGAGCCTGAAGCTCTCTCTGTGCAGCGAAGGCCCGTGGCGAGCCTTCTATCTGAACGAGCGCCTCCACCCTGCGCTCGCGCCGCACGGAGGCGAAGCGAACTAGCGCATACGACGCGACAAGCGCACAGACGGCAACCACCCCAAGAAACGCAAGGAGAAGAGCCGTCTCTGCAGCAGGATAAGCGGTGAGGGCCGCCCCCAATCCACCCGCTCCACCCATACCTGGAAAAAGCTCCACGCCGGCGAGAACGCCCCAGGAAGCAAGGGCTGCCGCCGCCGCTCCCCCCGAGCCGACGGCACCTCCCACCAACTCCCACACGGTATCGGAGCCGTTCCATGCGGGCTGTCCGTGCACGCGATACGCTCGCGCGATAACCCACAAAAGCGCAATGCCAACCATCGCAGCGCACGCGTTGCATGCAACGGAGGCGTGTCTCCAAAACGCGCCGCCAGAAGACGCCTGCGGCAATGCTTCCATCGCTCCCAGCTCCGACACCAACCACAGCACCGCTATCGCCCAAAACAGCGCCACAACTAGAATCTCGCGCGAAAGCCAGGAGCTTTTCAGATGCGCAAGCGAGCGCAGAGCGCGAAGCGGGCGGGCAAGGTGCGCAAGAGAGGCAAGCATCCCTGCCGTCACCAGCACAACCACGGCAGCCGCAAAGAGCACGCCAGCGCCCAGCCCGAGCGAAAACACGCTCGCGCCAACTGCAGCGGGAGCGCACACCGTAAAACATATAAGCGGCGCTTCGCTTTGCTTTGCCCGGAAAGTGGTGTCGCGATACTCCCTCACGCGCCTTTGCTCCCTCGCATCGTCTCTAGCCGCCGACCCGCCGGCTTATGCATGGAACGCTTTCGCAGGAAGCCCCTTGCGCAGCACGCGCTTGGCAGCGCTTGAGCGCACATCGCTTTCGATTTCGTCCACCGGGCCAAACTTGATTGCGCCGCCGCAGCAGTTCTCCACGCAGGCGGGCTGCTTTCCCGCACGCAACCTGTCGATGCACATATCGCACTTTTGCATCAAGCCGTCGCGGTCGAACTGCGGGGCGCCGAACTCGCACGCCCACGAGCAATAGCGGCACCCAATGCACTTGTTTTGGTCCACCAGCACCGCACCGAACTGCGGATCGCGGTAAATCGCCTTGGCAGGGCACACGGCCATGCAGTCGGGAGACCCGCAGTGCATGCACGCCATGGAGACGTACTGAATGGGTCGCACTGGGCTTTCCGCGTCTATGACGGTCACCACCGACCGGTAGCGCGGCCCTGTTTCCCCTGGCGTTTCCTGAGTGCGAGGGCGCAGATCGTGTGCCGATTTGCAAGCAACCTCGCAAGCGAAGCACTGCGCACAGCGGCTGGAATCGAATCGGAATGCGTACTGCATGCTAAGCCCTCCCTCCACGCGAAGACGCTGTCGGATCGGCGATCTTTTCGATCTTTCCCAGACATGCGGTGTAGTTCGCCTGGCTAGAAATCGGATCGAGGTCGGCGTCGATGCCCAGCTCGTTGTAGTTGGCGCTCGCCCAGCCACCGGGAACATATATCCAGTCCTCGCGCAAAATGGGCGTAACCTCCACCTTCATTTCGATAGAGCCGCGC
>DVKR01000015.1 GCA_018715935.1 Candidatus Aphodovivens excrementavium | reverse complement strand
GAGGTGCTGGCCGACATCGCCGACCTTGACGACGTCCTGCGCGACGAGCCTAACGTCATCCGCGTCGAGGATCGCTAGGGCGCTGCCGGCCTGCTGTTGGCATGGGTCTTTCCGGTATTCGATGACCGTAGGGGAGCGGGGAGCCTGTCTCGGGCGATGGCGCGAGACAGGCTCCTTCGATGTGGGAGGGTTTCGATATGGACCGTATCGGTGTGATCTTCGATTGCGATGGGACGCTCATCGATTCGATGGATGCGTGGCGCGATCTCGAGGGCGAGCTGGGGCGCCGCGCTGGCGTCGAGCTGACGAGCGAGGATCGGCAGACGCTGTGCACCCTCAACATCCCCGAGTCCGCCCAGTACTTCCATGACCGCTTCGGGCTCGGTGCATCGGGCGACGAGGTGGTCGGCATGATGGACGAGATCATGCTGGATTTCTACGGCAACCGCGCCGTCGCCCGCCCGGGCGCGTTGGCGTTCATCGACGGGCTCGCCCGGCACGGCGTCGTGATGAGCGTGGCCTCGTCGAGCCCCAAGCCGTATCTGGAGGCGGGCCTGGCCTGCGCGGGAATCGCGCCGTACCTTGAGGCGGTCGTGTCGGTGGAGGACGTGCATTCCAACAAGCGCAACCCCAAGGTGTACGACCACACGCGCGACCTCATGGGAACGTCGACGGCGTTGACCTGGGGTTTCGAGGACGCGATCTATGCGGTGCGCACGCTTGCGCGGGCAGGCTACGGCACGGTGGGCGTCTATGACCACGATCTGTCCGGCACGTGGGGCCAGCTGTCCGCCGAAGCCGATCTGGCTATTCGCAGTTTCGAGGATCTGGATGCCGAAAGGTTCCTTTCGGCGGTGATGGAACGTGCTGGACGGTAGGCGACGGCTCGGGCAAAGGACGCGCTGCTAGTCCCAGGGGTTCTGCTCGAACAGCGGGCGTTCTTCGCGGCGGTCGGAGTAGGGGTCGTAGCCGTCGTCGTCCTCGTTTTCAGCGCGGATGGAGGGGTCGGCGACGTTTCGTCGGGCAGCGCCGGCCGCGTCGGCGCCAGGCGCGCTGCGTTCAGGGGCGTCCTCCTTGTCGGAGGGCGCCCCTTCCGTTTGCATGGAGGGCACCGGCGTGTACGTCGGTTTGAGGATGTAGTTCTTGCCGGGCATGGCGGGCGGAAGCGAAGGCCGGGGCGATCCCGCCGCTACTCGACGCGGGCGCCTTCGGCGAGCGAGCCCTCGTCGTTGCCGTCGGTGGTCTCCTCGCCCACACGGTTGATGTCGTAGGGCGTGGTCTGGTAGACGTAGTAGTTCAGCCAGTTGGTGTAGAGCAGCTGCGCATGCGCGCGCCAGGTGGCGTGCGGCGTCCGCGTCGGGTCGTCGCCGGGGAAGTAGTGGCGCGGCAGCGGCATGTCCATGCCCTTGGCGATGTCGCGCTCGTACTCCTTCATCAGCGTGTCGGTGTCGTACTCGGGATGCCCGAACACGAAGAAGTTGCGGCTGTCGGTGCTCTTGGCGATGTAGACGCCCGCCTCGTCGGAGACGGCGATCAGCTCCAGGTCGGGGTGCGCCTCGATGTCCTCGGCGTGCACCTCGGTGTGGCGCGAGTGCGGCGCCATGAACAGGTCGTTGAACCCGCGCACGAGCGGGGAGGTGGGCTTGACCAGCTTGTGCTCGAACACGCCGAACAGCTTTTGCGGCAGCTCGAACTTGGGCACGCCGTAATGGCGGTAGATGCCCGCTTGGGCGCCCCAGCAGATGTGCAGCGTGGAGTGCACGTTCTCGGCGGCCCAGTCCATGATGCGGCAGAGCTCGTCCCAATAGTCGACGTCCTCGAAATCGAGCAGCTCGACCGGCGCGCCGGTGATGATCATGCCGTCGTAGCGACGATCCTTGATCTGGTCGAACGTGGTGTAGAACGACTCGAGGTGCTGCTCGGAGACGTTTTTGGCCGTGTGGCTGGCGGTCTGCAGCAGCTCGACCTCGATCTGCAGCGGGGTGTTGGACAGCTTGCGCAGGATCTGCGTCTCGGTCGCGATCTTGGTGGGCATGAGATTGAGCAGCAGCACATGCAGCGGGCGGATGTCCTGGTGCATGGCGCGATGCTCGGTCATCACGAAGATGTTCTCGTTTTTGAGCACCTCGGTCGCGGGCAGGGCGTCGGGGATCTTGATGGGCATGGTCGCCGTCCTTCTTGTTGCGTTCCGGGTCGGTCCCGGCTTGCGATTTCCGTTCGCCATCATAGCAAAAGGGCGCATCCCTCAGAGCGCTCCGTGTTGCAACGCCGTAAAAAATGTCATGACGGCGGTCGCACGGGCCGGCGCGATGGCGCCGCGGCCTATAATGGAGCGGTTGCAAGCTGCGAGCGCGCTCGGCACGAATGCGGGCGCCCTCTGAGAAGTCCGACCAAGGAGCGCATCCATGACCCAATCCATCGACACCATCTGCGTGCAGGGCGGCTACCAGCCTGAGGACGGCGGCCCGCGCCAGGTGCCCATCTACCAGTCCACCACGTGGAAATACGACACGTCCGAGCACATGGGGCGCCTGTTCGATCTCGAGGAGGCGGGCTACTTCTACACCCGCCTGCAAAACCCCACCAACGACTTCGTGGCCGCGAAGCTGGCGCAGCTCGAAGGCGGTACCGCCGGCATGCTGACCTCGTCGGGCCAGGCGGCCAACTTCTTCTCGATCTTCAACATCGCGGGGTGCGGCGACCATGTGGTCTCCAGCTCGGCGATCTACGGCGGCACGTACAACCTGCTCGCGCATACGATGCAGCGCATGGGCCTGGAGTGCACGTTCGTCGATCCGCACTGCACCGACGAGGAGCTGGAGGCGGCGTTCCGCCCCAACACCAAGTGCGTCTTCGGCGAGACCATCGCCAATCCCGCGCTGTCCGTGCTCGACATCGAGCGTTTCGCGAAGGCCGCGCATGCGCACGGTGTGCCGCTGATCGTGGACAACACGTTCCCCACGCCCGTCATGTGCCGTCCGATCGAGTGGGGCGCCGACATCGTGACGCATTCGACCACCAAGTACATCGACGGCCACGGCGCGACCGTCGGCGGCGCCATCATCGACTCGGGCAAGTTCGACTGGAACGCGCATGCGGACAAGTTCCCCGGCCTGACGACCCCCGACGAGAGCTATCACGGCGTGATCTACACCGAGAAGTTTGGCCTCGAGGGCGCGTTCATCACCAAATGTACCTCGCAGCTGATGCGCGACTTCGGCTCCATCCAGTCACCGCAGCACGCGTTCTTCCTCAACTCCAGCCTGGAGAGCCTGCATCTGCGCATGCCGCAGCACTGCAAGAACGGGTTGGCGATGGCGGAGCACCTGGCGAGCCATCCCAAGGTCGCATGGGTGCGCCACCCCTCGCTGCCGGGCGATTCGGAGTACGAGCTCGCGCAGAAGTACCTGCCGAACGGCAGCTGCGGCGTCGTGAGCTTCGCGCCCAAGGGCGGGCGCGCGGCGGCCGAGGTGTTCATGAAAAACCTGAAGATGGCCGCCATCGCCACGCATGTGGCCGACGCGCGCACCTGCGTGCTGCATCCCGCGAACGCCACGCATCGCCAGATGAACGACGAGGAGCTTGTGGCAGCGGGCATCACGCCCGATCTGGTGCGTCTGAGCTGCGGCATCGAGGGCACTGAAGACCTCATTGCCGATATCGACCAGGCGCTTGCCGCGATTTAGGGAAGTTTTCTGGTCGGGTCGTCTTGGGCGGTCCGATCAGGGTAGGGCTGCGTCTGCTGGCATTGACGTAGGGAGGCCTCATTATGTCGGGCGCCGCTGCGGCATCTAGCGTTTAGCGGCGTTGGCTACGATGATTCCGTTCAGGAGCAGGCCGTGCTCAAACCGGGTGCCACTGCGGCACCCGGTTTCTTTTGCCTTGACAAAGTTTTGATATCAAAATAATATTTCTTTGACGTCAAAGTAACCCCGGGGAAATGGAGGAGGCTGGATTGAGCGAAGGGTATGCACAGGCTCTTTCGCGCACGTTGGCGCTGTCGAACCAGTATCTGATGCAGCAAGTGGAGCGAAGCGGACTGCGCGGGCTGGCGTCGTCGCATGGCGACATACTGGTGCAGTTGTTCGCGCACGACCATGTGTGCATGTCGGAGTTGTCGCAGCGCATTGCGCGAGATCCTTCGACGGTGACCGCTCTGGTGAAAAAGCTGGTGGCGATGGGGTTGGCGCAGACGGGAAAAAGCCCGCACGATCGTCGTTCGACAGTGGTGTCGTTGACGGAGCAGGGACGCGCGCTCAAAGACGATTTCGTTGAGATATCCACACGGCTTGAGGCGATCTGGCATGAAGGGATCGACGATGCCGACCTGCAAACGATGATGCGGGTTCTTGAAGCTGTGCGCGGAAACATGAGAAGGGCTATCGAGGAAGAATCGGACAGCAAGGGAGATGGTGGCGATGCGGTTTAGAACACAGGCCGTTTACATAAAGAGAATGGCTGCCGGCGCGGTTGTGGCTGCTGCGGCGCTGCTGTTTGCGGCGGGCCTGGCGAGTTGCTCGGACGGCGGCTCGAGCGGCGGAGAGGCAACGAATTCGGACGGCGGCTCGACGGACAAGACGCTTACCGTTGCGATGGAGCTGGCCTATCCGCCGTTCGAGACGCGCGACGAGGCGGGCGACGCCTACGGAATCTCGCCGGCGTTCATGCAGCGCTTCACCGACGAATACGGCTACGATCTGGTCATTGAGAACACGGCGTTTGACGGGCTTATTCCGGCGCTTCAGACCGGCAAGGCGGATGCCGTGATGAGCTCGATCACCATTACCGACGAGCGTGAGGCCGAAGTCGACTTTACCGATCCGTACGCGGTGGCGCAGTTGGCGATTCTCGCAAACGCGCAGTCGGGCATCGGCTCCATCGACGATCTGAACCAGTCCGACAAGACCGTTGCGGTGAAGACTGGCTCGACTGGAGATGTGTATGCTACCAGCCATCTGACCAATGCCACGATCGTGCGTCTTGCCGATGAGAGCGCGTGCGTTACCGAAGTGGTTCAGGGACGTGCCGACGGCTTTCTGTACGACCAGCTGACCATCTATCGCAACAATCAGGCAAACCCTGACACCACCACGGCGGTGTTCATCCCGTTCCAGGACCCCGAGTACTGGGGCATTGCGGTTCAGTCGGGCGACGATGAGTTGCGCACGCAGTTCAACGAGTTCATCGCGCAATGCAAGCAGGACGGCACGTTCGACGAGCTCACGCAGGAGTTCCTTGCCGACGAGAAGGCAGCGTTCGACGATTTGGGCTTCCGCTGGTTCTTCGACTTTGACGAAGAGGGCGGCTCTGCCGATGCGGGGGCTGGTACCGCCGGCGACGCGGGTGCCGGTGCCGACGGCGACGCTTCTGCCGTCGACGCCCCCGCTGAGGACGCTGCATAATGGCCAACCCCTTTGTCGCATCCCCCAAACGTCCCGCGCCGGCTGCCAAGGCGGTGCTTAACTACTTGATCGTGTGCGTGGTGCTGGTGGCGTTGTTCTGGGTGTCGCTTGCCATGGCAGGTATCGCGCTTAACTTCGATTTTGTGTGGCAGTTTCGCCAGCGCATCTGGGACGGCTTTGTGCTGACGGTGGGGCTGTCTGCCGCCAGCCTGGTGGCCAGCCTGGTCATAGGAATTCCGGTTGCGGTGGGGCAGGGAAGCCGCATCCTTGTGGTGCGCTACCTGTGCGACATCTACGTCAAGATTATCCGTGGAACGCCGCTGCTTGCTCAGATCTACCTGTTCTATTACATCGTGGGGACGGCATGGGGCGTCGAGAACCGCGTGGTGGCGGGCGTGCTGATCCTGTCAGTGTTCTCGGGCGCCTACATCGCCGAGATCGTGCGCGGGAGCCTGGCGTCCATCGATCAGGGGCAGCTTGAGGCGGCGCGCGCCTGCGGTTTCACGCGGGCTCAGACGGTGCGCTACGTGATGGTGCCGCAGCTGGTGTCTCGCACGCTGCCGGCGCTCACCGGGCAGTTCGCCAGCATCGTCAAGGACTCGTCGCTGCTGTCGGTGATTGCCGTCATCGAGCTTACGCAGACCATGCGCGAGATCACGGCTACCAACTTCAACCTGTTTGGCGGGTACCTGTTCCTTGCGGCGGTGTATCTGTGCCTGACTTTGCCCATCATGTTCGTGAGCAAGCATTTTGAGAAGAGGCTCGACTATGCGCATTGAGTTTCGCAACCTGAAGCGCAGCTTTGACGGGCGCACGGTGCTCGACGGCATCGATTTTGACGACGAGGTGACCACGCTTGCCGTCATTGGGCCGTCGGGCGGAGGCAAGTCGACGCTGCTGCGGATCTTAGGCGGGCTATTGCCGGCGACGTCGGGGGAGGTTCTGGTTGACGGTGAGCCGATACCGCACGACGAGGCGTCGTTGGCGCGCTATCGGGCGACGCTTGGGTTCGTGTTCCAAGACGGCGGGCTGTTCCATCATTTGAGCGCGCACGACAACGTCGCGCTGCCGCTGCGCGTGGTGCATGGCGTGGATGACGGCGATGCCGACGCGCGGGCAGACGAGCTGCTGCAACGGTTCGGCTTGGAAGGCGAGGGCGACAAGCGCCCGGCGCAGCTGTCGGGCGGGCAGCGTCAGCGCGTTGCCATCGCGCGCGCAGTGGCGGCGCGACCGCGCATGCTGCTGTTGGACGAGCCGACAAGCGCGCTCGATCCGGAATACACCACCGACGTGCTGGATCTGCTGCGCGACTTGAAGGACGAGGGAACGCATTTTGTCGTGGTGACGCACGAGATGGGGTTCGCGCGCCATGCGTGCGACAAGGTCGCGTTTTTGTGCGGGGGGAAGCTGCTCGAGCACGGCGACAGCGCGCAGGTGTTCGCGCACCCGCAGACGCCCGAGCTGCAACGGTTCCTCAGTCGCCTGCTGGAATGGAGCGTGTGAGGTTGCGGCGGCTTGCCAGCCGCCGCAACAGGCCGACGTTGTGGGGTGCGAGAACGCCCCTCGCTGACGTTGCGAACGGAATGGACGGAAGCCGTGCTTGTCGGCAGGTGTTTGTTGACCGCAATCGGGAAGGGATTTGCTGTGATCGGGGTTTTGTACGAGTCGCGCGAGTGGTCTGACTACAAGTTGGCGGCAGAGCTTGCCGAGGCGGGGTGCGAGGTGCGCATGATCGACCTGGCGCTTGCCGATGGTTCCGACGAGTGGGCGGGTGCTGCACTTTTCGGCGCGGCACTTGAGTGCGACCTGCTGGTGAGCCGCGTCTTCGCAAGCGCGGTGTTCCGCGGGCACGCCTATGCGCATGAGCTTATGGCGAACCTGGTCCCAGTCGCCGAGGCGCGAGGCATCGCCATGGTCAACCCGCCGCGCGCGCATTATTTCGAGATCGACAAGCGGCGTGCGGTAGAAGAGCTTGCGCGTGCAGGCATCGACGTGCCTCGCGTGCAGGCGTGCGGCACGCCCGCCGAGCTGGCGGCTGTGGTCGGCTTGTCGTCCGAGGGCGCTGCCGACGAGGAGCCGGCGTTTCGGGCACTTCGCTATCCCTGCATCATCAAGCCCAATTGCGGCGGCCGCACAACGTATACGGCGATTGCCCGCACAGACGAGGAGGCGCGGGCGTTTTTGGACGGCGCTCCCGATTTCGAGTTCATCGTCGAAGACTACCTCTTGCCCGAGCGTGGGTTCGTCACGCGCATCGAGCTGGTGGACGGCGCCTGCGAACTTGCGGTAAAGCGCAGCGTGGTTGACGGCGGGCTGTCGGCCTATCATCTGGGATCGACCTACCAGCTTTACCACGACCTTCCCGCGCCGGTTCGCGCGACGGCCGAGGCGGCGGGGCGGGCGCTGTCGATCGAGTTCGGCAGCTTCGACATCATAGAGGCAGGAGGTCGGGCATTCGTCATCGACGCGAACTCCGTGTCGAACGTGTCGCCCGACAACACCGCCACGTTCGGCGGGTTCGACCTGATGAGAGAATACGCCCGCGCGATTGCACGACGGCTCTAAGGGGTCGTCGATAACAAGACAGATGAGGAAGGTAACTCCATGTTGGGCTTCAAGACTATAGAAGACGTATACAATGCATTTGATCAGGTGGGATGTTGCAGCTTCGCTACGTTGGACGGCAAGGGCGGGGTGGAGTCGCGCATCGCGCACTTTTTCGCTTGGGACGAGGAAGGGCTCTATCTGCGCACGATGGACGTGAAGCCGTTCTACCGCCAGCTGGTGGAAGGCGGCAAGCTGTCCGTCTGCGGAGAGCGCACCGACGCGCCCTGCCAGTGGGACGACGACAACATGCCGCATTTTCAGCCGGGGTTCATGGTGCGCGTAAGCGGCGACGTCCGTTTGCTGTCGCAAGGCGAGGTGGATGCCAAGGCGGCGAAGAACCCGATGTTCAACGTGGCGGTGTACGACATCAACAAGTACCCGCGCACGCGCGTGCTGGTGTTGAACCGCTTCCGCGCTGAGCTCTACGACTACGATTTCAATATGGTGCATCGCGACCACAAGATTCTGCGCGCCCGCATGACGTTCGGCGGGGCGGAGTGGGAACCGGCGGGGCTGAGCATCGACCCTGAAGCGTGCATCGCCTGCGGAAGCTGCGCCGACGTCTGCACCCACAAGGCCATTGTGCCCGGGGATGCATATTCCATCCGCGGTGAGCGCTGCGACGAGTGCGGCAACTGCTACAACGTCTGCCCGGCGGGCGCGGTTATCGGAAAGGGTGTCGCCTGATCGACAGTGACTTGCGTAGGCGCTGCGCGTTTGGTGGCGTTTTGGTTCGGTTTACGGGTTTTCGATTGACGGATGGCGAATCGGCGAGCACTATAGCGTGGTAAAGCGTTTGGAAGCCGTGGCGTTAGCGCGTTATGCCGCGCCGTTTGTGCGTTGTGCCGTCGCCTTGCTACGTGGCTGCGCCGACCCGCCCAGGCCGTAGCCGCCTTGTTACGTGGCTGCGCCGATCCGCCTTGCTGTCGAGCCGCTTCGCCGTTGAGCCGTCGCATGGCATCTTTCTGCGCGGAGGTTCGCTTGCACTCGAAAACGCTGTATCCGGTACCGCATCCTGTTGAAAGGGGACGAAACGCATGACCTACGCAATTCATTGCATGAACAATATCTCAGACAAAGGCATTGCCCTGCTGTCGTCCGACTATAGGCTTACCGACGATTTCTCCCAGGCAGACGGCATTCTCGTGCGCAGCGCCTCGCTCCACGACGCGGAGTTCCCCGAGGGCTTGCGCGCCATCGCGCGAGCCGGCGCCGGCGTCAACAACATCCCGCTCGACCGCTGCGCCGATGAGGGCATCGTGGTGTTCAACACGCCGGGTGCCAACGCCAACGCGGTAAAGGAGCTGGTGATCGCCGGCATGATGATGGGGGCGCGCGACATCGCCGGCGGTATTCAGTGGTGCCGCGACAATGCGGACGATCCGGCCATCGGAAAGGCGGCAGAAAAGGCGAAAAAGGCATTTGCAGGCACCGAGATCCTGGGCAAGAAGCTCGGCGTGATCGGCTTGGGCGCCATCGGTGCGCTGGTGGCAAACGCTGCGGTCGACCTTGGTATGGACGTGTACGGCTACGACCCGTTCGTGTCGGTGGATGCGGCGTGGCGCGTGTCGAGCGCGGTGCACCACGTCACCAACCTCGACGACATCTTCGCCTCGTGCGACTACATTACCATCCACGTTCCCGCCACGCCCGACACGGTGGGCATGGTCGGCGCGCAGGCGATCGCCCAGATGAAGGGCGACGTGGTGGCGCTCAACTTCTCGCGCGATACGTTGGTGGATGAGGCAGCCATGGCTGCGGGCTTGGAATCGGGCAAGGTACGTCGCTACGTCACCGACTTCGCTACGCCGGGCGTCATGGCGATGAAGGGCGCCGTCGTGCTGCCTCACCTGGGCGCCTCTACCGCCGAGGCGGAGGAGAACTGCGCCGTTATGGCGGTGCGCGAGCTGATGGACTACCTGGAGAACGGCAACATCGCCAACTCGGTGAACTATCCCGCCTGCAACATGGGACCGCGTCCCGCCGAAGGCGCGCGCATCGCGGTGCTGCATGCCAACGTGCCCAACATGATCAGCCAGATCTCCGGTGCGCTTGCGGCAACGGGAGCCAACATCGCCAACCTGACCAACAAGGCGCGCGGCGAGCACGCCTACACGCTGATCGACGTCGACGGCGCCGTGGCTGACGACGCGCTGGCGGCTCTGCGCGCGATCGAGGACGTGCGCCGCGTCCGCGCGATCGGGTAGGCGCCGGCGACGGAAAAGGGGGCGAGGGGCAGGTACGATCCTGCCCCTTTTTGTTTTGGAGGAAAACCTTCTCAAATCCGGAATCGATTCCGGATTTGAGAGGAATGTACGGAAGGGGCTTTCTAAAGCAGGCTGCATATCGCGTACTCGACCATCCAGCTGTTGACCCCGGCCCCGCATACTGTATGCGGCGCAGAGTGTTGCCGCGTCGTGTGTCTGTCGTCGGACGCATTTTCTCTCCCGAAAAACGAGTGAGCGTCTACTGTTTGGGCGATCTAATCCAAATCAATTCTAGAGCGCTTTCCAAAAGCTGCAACTAAAGATAGCTTGGCAGATCAAAGGCGTTTTGCTGCCGGGGAAAACCCTCGTGCTCCTTGGCGAGATCCAAGAATGCCCTGCTGCGCGCTCGGCATTGAAGTACCTGGCCGCCGCAAGGGTGCCGTTGCGCTACTGGCGTTCGTCGGATTCCCGGCACGAGATCGAGTTCGTCGTCGATCGCAGATCGTCTGTTGCGCCGATCGAGGTAAAGGCAAAGCGCGGCGCGACGGCTTCGCTCGAAGCGTTCCTTATGCGCGACGATGTCGAGATCGGTTACAAGCTCGCGGCGGGCAACGTAGGAACAGTCGGGAAAAAAGTGACCCTGCCGCTCTATCTAGCGCCGTTTTTATTCGAATCGCTTGCGACGGGGCGGTGATCCTGAGTTTGCGGAACATCGGACGACGTCGTCGCGATCGACTTTGCAAGAGGGCGAACACCGAGCTCGTTTAGCCGGCAGCGGAGGCATTGGGCGCATCGATTCGGTTTCTGAAGCACTCGTCGAATAGAACCGACGGCCCCCTATGCCAATATGCGTTCGATCATCCGATCCTTTAGCCGGTTGGCTGCCGCGAGCTTCCAAGCGGGGTAGCCTTCGCCGGGGTCGGTGTAGCGGAAATCGCGCAGGGCGACCAGCTTCGCACGGATGGCGGGCGTGATCAGCTCGCGCGCTATGCGCACGAAGTCGGTGCCGATCTTGGGGCCGATCGCGTCGACGTAGGCGTCGAAGTTGTCGCATTCCATCATCATGGGCAGGCACGCCATGTTGTGGTCGAACAGTGGTGCCATGCGCAGCACGCGGCCCGTGGTGTTGTCGACGAGGCAGCCGTAGTTGCCGGCGTGGCGGTCGACGTTGGCCATCACGGCGTCCATCACCACCATCTCGCGGAAGCTCTCCTCGGCGCCGTGTTCGCGGCAGAACTCGAGCATGTCGCGGACGCCAAAGGGCTGATCAAAGAAGCGATGGGCGGCGACAAACCCCGCCTCCTCCGAGGTGAACAGCGGGCATTTGCTGGCGAGCTTGCCGTGGAACCGCACGACGCGGTAGGGCACGTGGTCGATGCGCGCCGTTTCGAGCAACTCGGCGGCGAGGGCTTCGGAATACGGCTCGAACCCCGCGTCGGCGAACCCTTCCGATCCGCGCTTGAGCAAAATGATGCCATTGTCGTCGCGGATCCAGCATTTGGCGAACGATCCCGAGGTGGCGTATTCGGGGGAGGTGGGAGAAGCCGCTCGCCCGTACATGCCCGTGCCGTCAAAGGCAATGCGCGCGATCACGTCGTCGAACGGGTTGCGGTACAGCGACACGTCGTCCCAGCTCAGATCATCGTCGGCGCGTTTCATCCAAAACGTGTCGGTGAGCGAGAGGCAGCGCGCCATTCCAATGAAGTCGTGGCGCGTGGTAAGACCCAGCTCGCGCATCAACCGCTCGATCGAGGCGCGGTGCTTGGCGATCTGGCGACCGTCGATCCAATCGTTGATGTCGACGAAACCGTAAGGAAGGTAGGGGTCAAGACGCTCGACTTCGGTGTAACGGTAATCGTCAATGTCTTTTCGTTCCTCGTACGTCGCAACCACGACGTCTTTGTTCATCAGCTGGTACAGCATCGCACCTCCTCTCGGATCGTTGATCTTCGGCTGTGCGCGTACGACCTTACGCGTGTATGCTGTGCATTATACGGTATGCTCGTGGATCCTTTGCGGCGACGGGCGCATCGGCAAGGCGATGATTCACACCACGCCGGGTCAGGACGATCAGTGGGACATCTCCGACGAGGAGTTCATGGAGCGAATGACCGAGTCTGCCAAGGCGGTGTGCGACCACTTTGGCGAGCGTATCGCGTTTGTTAACGTACTGCGAAACATGTCGGTGTCGTGCGACTGCGAAGGCGTCAACGCCGAGTCGGTGGCCACGCCCAACATCGGCATTCTGGCGTCGCGCGACATCTGCGCCATCGGCCAGGCATCGGTCGACCTGGTCTACGCGCTCTCGCCCGAAGGACCGCGCCGCGCTGGTGGAGCGCATCGAGAGCCGCCACGGCCTTCGCCAGCTCACCTACATGCACGAGCTGGGCATGGGCAACGTGCGCTACAGGCTGGTCGACATCGACAACGGCGACGCGCAGATCTCGCTCGCCGACGCCGTGGCGGACGTGGTTCCGTTCGAGGCGGAGTAGCGAAAGCGTTCTCCAGATCAATTCCTGTGTGCAAACTGCGATGATGCACGCGAAAAGCGTTGCATTCGGCGTTCGTGCGCGCTAAACTGCAAAAGTTCGCTTTCAAAAGCCCCGTGCAGCAGGATAAGCGGAAGCGCAAACGCGAAGGAGTCCAGGCCCAAGCGTGCGTGTCGGCGTAGGAAACCGACGTCTGTAGACCTGCAACTTTTGAAAACCGACGCCCATTGCGGAGGTGACGCGGACCGGGAGGCGGCGTCTGCCGGCTCCGAAGGCGGAGACGCCATAAGGGACGTGCCGCAGTGGTGCCTGTGATCAGCAGCGCTGTGAGCAGGCAAAAGAGTTTAGTGGAGGAAATTAGAGTGAAGACGTATTACGCGAAGCCCAACGAAGTGGAGCGTGAGTGGGTCCTCATCGACGCAGCCGACCAGGTTCTTGGCCGCGTTGCGACGAAGGCCGCAAACATCCTGAAGGGCAAGCACAAGCCGCAGTACACGCCGCATGTTGACACGGGTGACTACGTTGTCATCATCAACGCTGAGAAGATCCGCGTTACCGGCAACAAGGCAACCGACAAGGTGTACTACCGTCACACCGGCCATCCCGGTGGGTTGAAGTCCGAGACCTTCAACGAGGCAATCGCCAAGCATCCCGAGCGTGTTATCGAGCACGCGGTAAAGGGCATGCTTCCCAAGAACACGCTCGGTCGTGCAATGGGCAAGAAGCTGAAGGTATACGCCGGACCTGAGCATCCGCATATGGCTCAGAAGCCCCGCGAGATCAAGATGGAGGGTTAAACCATGGCAGGCGAAGCTTTGTATTACGGCACTGGCCGCAGGAAGAACGCCGTCGCCCGCGTCCGCCTGGTGCCTGGCACCGGCAAGGTGACGATCAACGGTCGCGAGGGTGCAGAGTACTTCGGCCGTGAGGCTCTGTTGGACTACGCAAAAACCCCGTTCAAGGTAACGGATACGCAGGATCACTTTGACGTTATCGCCCGCATCAACGGCGGTGGCATTTCTGGTCAGGCTGGCGCCCTGCGTCATGGCATCGCTCGTGCGCTGCTTGAGGCTGGCGACTATCGCGCCGAGCTGAAGCGTGCTGGCTATCTGACGCGCGACCCCCGTATGGTCGAGCGCAAGAAGTACGGCCTCAAGAAGGCTCGCAAGCGCCCGCAGTTCAGCAAGCGCTAGTGGGTTTGTTGCGGCGGCTTGTCGGCTACCGCATTCCAACCGCATTGCGAATCCCCCTCGGTTTTCCGAGGGGGATTTTCTTTTTCTCGATGTCTTATAATGGCTATTGTTTAGTGATAGACTATATCCACTATAAGATTCGACCCAGATTGTGAAAGGACGCGACCATGGAAACCTACTACAATCCCGAGGATCTGGCCAAGTTCTCTGCCGACGGCGTGGGAGAAGGCGCTCCTGAGCTGTGGGATCTGTACATGGCGTATTACGGCAAGGTGTTTGCCGAGGGCGAGCTGACTGCCCGAGAGAAGGCGCTCATTGCGTTGGCGGTTGCGGCTGCGGTCCAATGCCCCTATTGCATCGATTCTTATACCAACACGTGCATGGAGATGGGCGTGACCAAAGAGCAGATGACCGAGGCGTTCCATGTGGCAAACGCCATTCGCGGAGGCGCCGCGTTGGCGCACGGCGTTCAGATGGTGGGCTTGGTAGACAAACTGGAGATGTAGACAGCCATGTCCTATATTGAGGATGTGAACGCTGAGCTAGCGAAGTATCCGCCTTTTTGGGAAAAGGTGGGCGAGTACCGATGCACGGAAGAGCGGCTTGACACGCTGCAAATCAACATTGGGCTGAAATGCAATTTCGCTTGCAAGCATTGCCACGTGCAGTCAAGCCCCGCGCGCACCGAGGAAATGTCGCGCGAGACGCTTGAGCAGTGCTTGAAGGTCTACCGCGATTACGGCTTTTCCGTCATTGACGTTACAGGCGGCGCACCCGAGATGAACCCGCACTACGAATGGTTCATGCGAAGGGCGGCCGACACGGGCGCTCGCGTGATCACGCGCTCCAATCTGGCCATCTGCGAAGAAGAGGGCTTTGAGCATATCCCCGAGCTGTGGGCAGAGCTTGGCGTTGTCGTATTCGCATCGCTTCCGCACTACATCAAAAAGACGTCCGAAAAGCAGCGTGGCGCGGGCACGTTCGACCCGGCCATTCGCGTGATGCAGCACTTGTGCGAATTGGGCTACGGCAAAGGCGAAGGCGCCGGCCCGCGTGGCAAAACGCTTGAGCTTAACTTGGTGTTCAACCCCAACGGTGCCGTATTGCCTCCCGACCAAGACGCCATGGAACGCGAGTACAAGCAAAAGCTTGCCGAGGGGTTCGACATATACTTCGATAACCTGTTCTGCATCGCGAATGCGCCGGGCGGACGCTTCGGGCAGCGCCTGATTCAAACGGGCAACATGGATCGCTACATGAACAAGCTTATGGGCGCATTTAATTCCGAAACGGTGCCGTCGATGATGTGCCGCACGCAGCTTTCGGTTCGCTGGGACGGCGCTTTGTACGATTGCGACTTTAACCAGGCGGTTGGCATGCCGTGCAGAAACGGGTTGACTATTGCCGACATGGCAAACGATCCTACCATTCCTGCAAAGCGCGACATCGTGTTTGCCAACCACTGTTACGCGTGCTGTGCCGGCGCGGGCAGCAGTTGAGGCGGCGCTACCGCGTAGGTCTACGCGGATGGTTGGCGGGCTTAGCCCGCATGCGGCGCGCATAGCGTGACGCAGCGCGCATAGTGTGACGCAGCGCGCATAGTGCGACGAGGCGAGAAAAGGTCGGAATAAACGAGAAATAGATATTGACATATAGCAGACTACATCATATATTACAAGAGGTCTGAGCACGACGAGGCGCCGCCCGCAATTCCCCGCAGGTGGCGCTTCTCTTTTCTGCGCTTTCCTTTTCCCGCACGCTGATTGACGTTTCCGCACTTCTCTTTTCCGCGCGCCGACTGCAGCTTCCCCGCGCTCCTGCATTCACGACGCGTCAGGCGCAAGGGCGCATCAGGCGCATTGACGCGACGAGCGCAACGACGCATCAGGCGCATTGACGCGACGAGCGCAAATGCGTTGGCCGACAGTGGCACGAACGTCTTCGCGCTCTTATTCTCTTGGTTTATCCGCAGGCCAAAACGTGATAGTTCATTAATCGGCAGCGCCCGCATACCGAACTCGTGATAAAGTTTTCACCAGATGAAATCGATGAGGAGGGGCGGGTCACTATGCCGCACGTGTCTGAAATCTACGGTTCGATGGTGTTCAACGAGCACACGATGCAGGAGCGTCTTCCTTCTGCCACCTACAAGGAGCTCATGAAGACCGTCAAGGAGGGCGAGCCCCTCAACGAGGAGGTGGCCAACGTCGTCGC
>DVKR01000001.1 GCA_018715935.1 Candidatus Aphodovivens excrementavium | reverse complement strand
CCCTGGCGCCGGTGAAGGACACCATCCCCGGCAAGCTCCCCCAGCGCAAGCTCACCACCACCGCCGCCGCCGGCTACAGCTCCTACGGCAACCAGATCGGCCTTGCCACGGGTCAGGTGAGTGAGCTGTACCATCCGGGCTACGTGGCAAAGCGCATGGAGGTCGGTGCGGTGGTGGGCGCCGCTCCTGCGCGCAACGTGCGGCGCGAGTGCCCCGCCCCGGGCGATGTTGTGGTGCTGTTGGGCGGCCGCACGGGCCGCGACGGCATCGGCGGCGCAACCGGTTCCTCCAAGGCGCAAAGCACGGCGAGCGTTGAGGAGTGCGGGGCCGAGGTGCAGAAGGGCAACGCGCCGGTTGAGCGCAAGCTGCAGCGACTGTTCCGCCGCGGCGACGCGTGCCGCCTGATCAAGCGTTGCAACGATTTTGGCGCCGGCGGCGTGAGCGTTGCCATCGGCGAGCTGTGCGACGGCATTGCTGTCAACCTGGACGTCGTTCCCAAGAAATACGACGGCCTCGACGGCACCGAGCTTGCCATCGCCGAGAGCCAGGAGCGCATGGCGGTGGCATTGGCTGCTGCCGACGTGGAGGAGTTTTTGGGCTATGCGCGCGAGGAGAACCTGGAGGCCACGGTGGTGGCGCAGGTCACCGAAGAGCCGCGCATGCGCATGACGTGGCGCGGCGACACCATTGTGGATCTGTCGCGTGCGTTTTTAGCCAGCAACGGCGCGCCGAAGCACCAAAAGGCGCACGTGCTGCTGCAGGGCGTTGAGCCGATTGACCCCGACGATGAGCTTGCCGACGCAATCAAAGAAGAGCTGGGCAGCTTGGACGACGTGTATGTGAGCACGGTCCCCCTTGTTCCCGGCTCTGAAGACGGAGAAACCTTTGCGGAGGCAATGAGCGCCCTGGTGAGCGATTTGAACGTGTGCTCCAACAAAGGCCTTTCGGAACGGTTCGATTCAACCATCGGCGCGGCAACCGTGCTGATGCCTTTCGGCGGAAAAACCCAGCTCACTCCTGCGCAGGCGATGGTTGCGAAGTTCCCCGTGGAAGGGGAGACCACCACGGTTTCTGCCATGTCTTGGGGCTTTAACCCCTACATCATGGAGGCGGATCAGTTCCGCGGAGCCTACCTTTCGGTGGTGGAGAGCGTGGCGAAGCTGGTGGCAACCGGCATTTCGCGCAAGACGATGTATCTGAGCTTCCAGGAGTACTTCGAGAAGCTGCGCAACGAAGCCGACCGCTGGGGCAAGCCGGTGGCTGCCGTGCTGGGCGCCTTGATGGCTCAGGTCGATTTGGGGGTTGGCGCCATTGGCGGCAAGGATTCGATGTCGGGTTCGTTCGAAGACCTGGATGTGCCGCCTACGCTGATCTCGTTTGCGGTCGGCACCGGGAAGATCGGCGATGTGGTGTCGCCCGAGTTCAAGGGCGCTGGGCATCGCGTGGCGTTAGTTTCTCCCCAGTACGAGGCAGACGGCTTGCTGCCCGAGAAATCCACGCTGCTTACCGTGTTGGACTCGGTTGAAGAGCTTATCCGTTCCGGCGCGGTTCTCTCGGCGTCTACTGCGGGCTTCGGCGGCATGGCCGAGGCGGTGTTCAAGGCGTGCGTGGGCAACCGTATTGGCTTCACGGTTTCGGAAGACTATTACGAGAACGAATGCTGCGAGCTGTTCGACCATGCGTACGGCAGCTTTATCGTGGAGCTGGCTGACGAATACGAACTGCCCCACGCTGAAGGCGCAACCGTTATTGAGCTGGGACGAACCACCGAGGCCTACGAGTTGGTTGCCTATGACGAGACCGTTGACCTTGCCGAGTTGCAGGAGACGTGGGAGAGCGGCATCGAGGGCGTGTTCCCGTATAGGAGCGAGGACGAAACGCCCGCCGTGGACATCGTTTCGTTTAACGCCAAAGCGCCGCATGTGTTCGCGGGGCCGGCAGTGGCGCACCCTCGCGTGATTATTCCGGTGTTCCCGGGCAACAACTGCGAGTACGATACGGCGCGCGCGTTCGAGCGCGCGGGTGCGGTGGCGGATGTGTTCGTGATCAACAATCTCACGCCCGCTGCGGTGGCAGAAAGTACGCACGAGCTGGCGCGGCGCATTCGCGAAAGCCAGATCGTTATGATTCCCGGCGGCTTTTCCGGCGGCGACGAGCCCGACGGCTCGGCCAAGTTCATCACGGCGTTCTTCCGCGCGCCGGAGGTCACCGAAGCGGTGCGCGAGCTTTTGCAGAAGCGCGATGGGCTGATGCTGGGCATTTGCAACGGCTTCCAGGCGCTGGTAAAGCTGGGGCTGGTTCCCTTCGGCGACATTCGTCCGATGGACGCGGACTGCCCGACGCTGACGTACAACACCATCGGCCGCCATCAGAGCCGTTTGGTGCGCACGCGCGTTGCGAGCTCGCTTTCGCCGTGGCTGTCGGAATGCGCGGTGGGCGATGTTCATACCGTGGCCATCAGCCATGGCGAAGGGCGTTTCGTTGCGCCGCAGGAACTGCTGGACAAGCTGGTGGCAAACGGCCAGGTTGCTACGCAGTATGTTGACGAGAGCGGCGTTCCGTCGATGGATTTGAGTGTGAACCCGAATGGCTCGCTGCTTGCCATCGAGGGCATCACGAGCCCTGACGGTCGCGTGTTCGGCAAGATGGGTCACTCCGAGCGCTCGGGTGCTGGGTTGTATCAAAACGTGCCCGGCAACCTGTACCAGCCCATCTTCGAAGGCGGCGTGCGGTATTTCGGCTGATCCGCCGGTCGGCGGGGGCGGCCGCCGGCGCGGCCGCCTCGGGCGAAGTTAAAGCGACGTGCGCTCTGTGAAACAGGTTCGCGTGGGTTCGCCTGCTCGGAAAAATGAACGGCCAGAGGGTTCGACCTCTGGCCGTTCGGCTAATGCGGTGCTGTTCGGAGGGTTCGCTTACGCGAAGATCTCCTTTTCGACCACGAGCTCGTTTTTGATCTTGCCGACGAGCTTTTGAAGCGCATCGATGCAGTTGGGGCGGATGTCCGCGCCGATGAGCACGTACATGAGAGAGTCGCCAACGTTGCAGGCGCCCTCGTTAAGCCACGTGCGCACATAGTAGACGCCCGGCCACGTAAGCGCTTCGGCTTCGGCGGCGGCAAGTCCTTCGGCGTCGTAGGAGAACTCGACCTGCTTCACTTCCCCTAAGCCCTCAACGCCTTCGCGCACCTGCTTTTTAGGAGTGATGCGCACCACGCCGTTGTGCGTGAGGAACATGCCGCACTGCGCGGCTTTGGGATCCTGCTTCGCCTCGGCAAGCCACTGGTCGATGGACGGTTCTTGCTTTGCCATTGTTTTGCTCCTTTCACCTGATGGCAATTACGGTGTCAGGAGAAACGTTCACGCTCAGTCCGATACAATGGAACGGCGGCAGCCCGTTCCCGAGAAAGGCGTTTGAACCTGCGTGACGCGAACGGCCGGCAAGCATCGAGGCGCCGTTCGGGGCGGGCAAGGAGCCTGCGCGTCGCGCGAAGCAGGTATTATCTCCAAAACGTAATCTATTGTATCGGATAACGGATGATACTGTGAAGAGATAATAGTGCGCGGCTAGGTTTTGACAAAACCACCACGAGGATCGGAGCGGCATGGCAACCATAATCGAGTATGCGGCAACAGAGCGCGCATCCTTTTCGGAAAAGCCGTTTTGCGAAGTCGATTCGCTGGTTTTTTCGCAGCTTGCTATGGTGCGCATGGCGGAAATTGCTCCGCTGCATCAGCGGCGGTCTGCGTGGCAAATGCGCGTCAGGCATTGGGCCGGCCGGCTGTGGAGGCGTTTCCGTACGCCTCGGGGCGTACGGTTTTCCGAGGTGCTCAGCGCGCCTTCTTGTGAGGATCGGTACAGCGGGCTTGCACCCGACGAGGTGAGGGCGCTTTTGGAAACGGTGGCCGAAAGCCCTCGGTTTGCCGAGATTGTCATTCACGATTACGCAAGCGTCTTCAGCGAGGCGGAACAAACCCAGTTTGCCGCGATGGCGTTCACCTGCCCCGGGCAGTTCACCTACTGCGCCTTTCGAGGGACGGATCGCACGTGGGTGGGGTGGAAGGAAGACTTCGACATGGCCTATGCCGCGCCTGTTCCCGCACAAGTTGCGGCTCAGCAGTACCTCAACGAGGTGGGGCTGCAGGCAAGCGACTCGCTTATTGTGGGAGGCCATTCCAAGGGCGGCAATCTGGCGGTGTATGCGGCGGCTAAGGCGCTTCCTAGCGTTGCGGAAAAGATAACGGCGGTGTACAGCCACGACGGCCCGGGATTCTCGCGCGGCGCGCTCTCCGATACGGAGATTGCGCGCATTCGCCCGCTTGTCAGCAAAACAGTGCCGCAAGAGTCGCTGGTGGGGCTGCTTATGGAAGAGGACTTCGACTATAGGGTCGTTGAGAGCGGCGGTCGCGGGATAGCGCAGCATAGCCTTTTCAAGTGGCACGTCGAGCAAGGGAAGCTGGTTGAAGCGGGAAAGCTTTCCTCCTCGGCTCGGTTTATGGCCGAGGTTCTTAACGAGTGGATTGCAGGCTTGAGCTTGGTTGGCCGGCGGCGCGCGGTTGATGCGCTGTTTGCGGCGCTGCGTGCAACGGGCGCGCAAGACGCTTTCGACATTCTAACTGCAGGGCCTAAGGCCGTTGGCTTTTTGGTGGAGGCGGCGCGCAAGACCCCGGCGGAGGCGCGCGACGTCATTGTTGGGGAAATGAAGTCTCTGTCGAGCATAGCGGCACGAAAGGTGGGTGCGGCGGCTGCGGGCGTTCTGTTTTCGCAGAAAGATCCGAAGCAGCCCGGTGGCTTTTCCGACGCACCCGAAAACCTGTGAGTATTGCATCATTTTACCTGCGGGCAACGGCGGCGAACCGGCGCGATGGTAGACTGATCGGGCATTCATTCAGCGAAAGGAAACTTCTATGGCGTTGCCTGCATCCGACTTGAACAAAAAGCCCGATATGCGCACCACGATGGACTTAGGCGAGGTGCTGCCTCGCACAGCCGAAGTGCGCGACGATCATCTGTATGTCGGTGGCGTTGATATGGTTGAACTGGCGCGCGAGATGGGAACCGCGCTCTATGTCATGGACGAGGCCGATATGCGCTCGCGCATGGAAGAGTACCGCGAGGCGTTTCGGAGCCGCTACGCCAACTCTGACGTCCTCTATGCGAGCAAGGCGTTCCAGAACAAGGAAATGGTGCGCATCGTCAACGACGAGGATTTGTGCCTGGATGTGTCGGGCGGGGGAGAGCTTGCCTGCGCCCAGGCGGCAGGGTTTCCCATGGAGCGCGTATTCGTGCATGGCAACAACAAAACCCCGCAGGAACTGCGTGAGGCGATAGAAGCGGGTGTCGGGCGCATTGTGGTTGACAGCCGCATCGAGCTTGGTCGCGTGTCGCGCATTGCCGGAGAGCTGGGGGTGACCCAGCCTATCTACATGCGCATCACTCCTGGTGTTGAGGCCGACACGCATGAGTACATTCGCACGGGCTGCGAAGACTCCAAATTCGGTTTCACCATGCTGGACGACTTTGCGTTCCGTTGCGTGAAGGACGCGATCGAGACGCCGAATGTGAAGCTGGTGGGCCTGCACTGCCATATCGGCTCGCAGATTTTCGCCCTGCATTCCTTCCGCGAGGCGGTGGCGGTGATGGTGGAGCTGATGTCCCGCATCCGCGACGAGTACGGCCTGGTTATCGAAGAGCTTGACATGGGCGGCGGCTTGGGCATCGCCTACACTACCGAAGACAAGCCTTCGACCATCGAGGACTTCGCCGCCTGCACGGTGGACGCCCTCAAGGAATACTGCGCGCACTACGACGTGCCGCTGCCGCGCCTGCTGGTGGAGCCCGGGAGAAGCCTGGTTGCCAACGCGGGAGTTACGCTTTACGCCGTGGGCATCTTAAAGACCCTTCCCAACATCCGTAAATACGTTGCCGTTGACGGCGGCATGTCCGACAACATCCGCACGGCTTTGTATCATGCGGAATACGAACCGACGATTGCCAACAAGGCGGGTCAGCCGCGCACCGAGATTGTCACTCTATGCGGGAAGCACTGCGAAAGCGGCGATGCGGTAGTGGTTGACATGCCGCTGCAGCATCCCGATCTCGACGACATTGTGGCGGTGTTCGGCACCGGCGCCTATTGCTATTCGATGTCGAGCAACTACAACGGTCAGCCGCGTCCTGCAATTGTGTTCGTTAAGGACGGCAAAGCGCGGGTGACGACGCGTCGCGAGACGTACGCAGACCTGCTGGCGCGCGATATTTAGGAGAAACGATGACGGTCAGAATCGGGTTAGTGGGCACGGGCACGGTTGGCTGCGGCTGCCTGGAGGTGCTGCAGGCGCATCGGGGCGATTTTTTGCGCCATTTCGGCGTTGACGTTGAGCTTGCGAGGGTGTGCTCGCGCCGACCGGTTCAGGCGGAGGCGTTCGGCCTGGCAGACATCTACACGCCCGACTATCGCGACATCGTAAACGATCCTTCCATCGACATCGTAATCGAGCTGATTGGAGGCACCACCGTTGCGCATGACGTGGTGTGCGACGCCTTGCGTGCGGGCAAACACGTGGTCACTGCGAACAAGGCGCTCATGGCAACGTGCGGCGAAGAGATCATGGGTCTTGCCGACGAGTTCGGGTGCGAAATCGCCTTCGAGGCAAGCGTTGGCGGAGGGATTCCCATTATCGGGCCGCTGAAGCATTCCCTCATTGCCAATCAGATCGACTCCGTTATGGGCATCGTGAACGGAACTACCAACTACATGCTCACTCAGATGGTGAACGAGGGCATAAGCTACGAGGAGGCGTTGGCGGAGGCGCAGGAGAAGGGGTATGCAGAGGCAGACCCAACCGCCGACGTTGACGGCTTTGACGCGGCGGCGAAGATAGCCATTTTGGCGTCGATTGCGTTCAATTCCCGCGTGACGCTTGACGATGTGCATGCAGAGGGCATTCGCCGCATCACGACCACCGACTTGGACGCGGCTCACGACATGGGGTACTGCGTTAAGCTGCTGGCCATCGCGCACCGAACTGACGCGGGCGTTGATGTGCGTGTTCACCCCACGATGATTCCCGCTTCCCATCAGCTTGCGGCGGTAAACGGCGCGTTCAACGCAATCTATGTGACGGGCGACGCCGTGGGCGAAACCATGTTCTTCGGCCAAGGGGCCGGGAGTGGCCCGACGGCGAGCGCGGTTATGGGAGACGTGCTTGAAGTGGCGCGTCATATCCAGCATAGTTGCGGACCCATTGTTGGCTGCACGTGCACCGACAACCTGCCCATCGTTCCCATGGAGAACCTGCAGACGAAATACTACATTCGCTTCACGGTGGCAGACCGCGCGGGCGTGCTTGCCGCAATGGCCACGGTGTTCGCCCAACACAACGTGAGCGTTCATTCGGTTGTGCAGCGCGGAGTAAAAAACAGCGACGAGGTGTATATCGTCTACGTTACCCATACGGCATGCGAAAAAGACATTCGCGAAGTACTTTCCGATATCGCCAACTTGGAGGACGTTCTGCGCGAGGAGCCGAACGTCATACGTGTTGAGGATCGCTAAGGTTGCCGGAAAGAAACGACGAGCTGTCTGGCGAACCCGTCCCGCGTGCTGGCGCTGCGTGGAGAGCTGTGCGGCGAACCCGTCCCGCGTGCTGGCGCTGCGGGGCGGGTTTTATGTTGAGAAAGGGCTGAATGTGGCTAAGGGGCTGAATGCGGCTAAGGTGGGCGTGATTTTCGACTGCGATGGAACCCTCATCGACTCAATGCAGGCATGGCGCAATCTCGAGGGGGAACTGGGGAGGCGCGCGGGCGCGAAGCTTACCTCTGAAGACCGCATCAAGCTCACGACGTTGAACATTCCCGAGTCGGCTCAGTATTTCCACGATCGCTTCGATCTGGGTTCGTCCGGCGCCGATGTGGTGGAAATGATGAACGAGATTATGCTCGAATTCTATAGGAATCGGGCTGAGGCGCGTCCGGGGGTCCTTGCGTTTATGGAGGCTTTGGCAAAGCGCGATGTAGTGATGAGCGTTGCGTCGTCAAGCCCCCAGAAGTATTTGCAGGCGGGTCTTGCATGTGCGGGGATCGCGCCTTACGTGAAGGCGATCGTATCGGTGGAAGACGTGCACTCAAACAAGCGCGAGCCGAAGGTGTATCGCTATACGCGTGAACGTATGGGAACCCCCCTTGAAACGACCTGGGGTTTCGAGGACGCGGTTTACGCTATCCGCACGTTGGCGCAGGCGGGCTTCGGCACGGTGGGGGTCTACGACCACGATATCGCCGGCACGTGGGAGCAGCTTACCGCCGAGGCCGACTTCGCTATCCGCAGCTTTGAAGAGCTTGACGCCGATGCTTTTTTGGAGGCGGTTGCCGCGCGGGCGGGTCGTGCCTAGCGAGTCGCGGAGATGCAACCCTGGGTGCGCTGACCTGGGGCCGGCGATCTGATTTGAGCGCGCGGGCTTTTCGGCGTGCCGCTCAGGAGCGGCGAATCAACTCTGGCCACAGCGCGCTGCGCCTAGATAGCCCGACTCGACCTAACGCGACGCCAAACCTACCCCCAAGGGTCCTTCTCGAAAAACGGCTGCGCCTCCACGCGATCCGAGTAGGGGTCGTAGCCGTCGTCGTCTTCGTTTTCGGCACGAACGGCTGCGGCGTCTAGGGGCTTGCTTGACGCAGAGGCGCCTTTCGGCGAAGAGGTTCCCCTCGGAGAAGAGGCGCCTCTCGGCGAGGACGGCTCTTTACGTCCGGTGCCCACTGGCGTGTATGTCGGCTGCAAAGTGTAGGTCTTCTTAGTCATCGGTTGTGCTGCGCGTCGTTGTTCGGCAGGCTGCTATTCGACGCGGCCCCCTTCTGCAACGGACCCTTCGTCGTTTCCTTCCGTAGCCTCTTCGCCAACGCGGTTGATGTCGTAGGGCGTGGTCTGGTAGACGTAGTAGTTGAGCCAGTTGGTGTAGAGCAGCTGTGCATGCGCGCGCCACGTGGCGTGCGGCGTTTGCGTGGGGTCGTCTCCTGGGAAGTAGTGCTTGGGCAGGGGCATGTCCATTCCCTTGGCGATGTCGCGTTCGTATTCTTTCATGAGCGTGTCGGTGTCGTACTCGGGGTGGCCGAACACGAAGAAGTTGCGGCTGTCGGTGCTCTTTGCAATGTAGACGCCCGCTTCGTCTGAAACGGCGATAAGCTCCAGGTCGGGATGCTTTTCGATGTCTTCGGCGTGCACTTCGGTATGGCGGGAATGCGGCGCCATGAACAGGTCGTTGAAGCCGCGCACCAAAGGAGACGAGGGCTTGACCAGCTGATGCTCGAACACGCCGAAAAGTTTGCTGGGCAGTTCGAATTTGGGCACGCCGTAGTGATGGTAGATGCCCGCCTGGGCGCCCCAGCAGATGTGGAGCGTGGAGTGCACGTTTTCCGCCGCCCAGTCCATGATGCGGCAAAGCTCGTCCCAGTAGTCCACGTCTTCGAAATCAAGAAGCTCGACGGGCGCGCCGGTGATGATCATGCCGTCGTAGCGCCTGTCTTTGATCTGGTCGAACGTGGTGTAGAAAGACTCCAAGTGCTGCTCGGAAACGTTTTTTGCGGTATGGCTTGCCGTTTGCAGCAGTTCCACTTCGATCTGGAGAGGCGTGTTGGAAAGTTTGCGCAAGATCTGCGTCTCGGTTGCGATTTTGGTGGGCATGAGATTGAGCAGAAGCACGTGCAAAGGGCGGATGTCCTGATGCATGGCGCGGTATTCCGTCATCACGAAGATGTTCTCGTTTTTCAAGACCTCGGTTGCGGGTAACGCGTCGGGGATTTTGATGGGCATGGGTTTTCCGTCCTTTCGGCTAGCGTGCGGCGCGGTGCGCGTTCGGTTTCCGCTGTTTCATGGGCGCGGCGTGCGTTTTCCGTCCTTTTGACGGGCGCGCGGCTCGCTTGCTTTTCGTCCTTTCGGCATGCGGCGCGGCGCGCGTGCATTTTCCGTTGTTTTGGCCGGCGTGCGCCGCGGCGCGCGTTCGGTTTCCGTCAGCCATCATAGCAAAAAGGTTCGGCGCCGTACGTTGCTCTAGGGTCTCTCCATGAAGTCTGGGCGTTGGTGTCGTTGCGCGATGGGTGTCGTTGGGGCGTTAGGTGGAAATGGGGCGCTACCGAGACGGGTGGGTGAGCGGATCCAGGCAGGCAGTTCGATCGGGTCGCTCGATCAGGCCTCCGGGCCAAGCGAGTCAAGCGTGTTTTCGGCGGCGTCTGCCGAGCTCATAAGAGAAGACTGCTCGGTTCCGATATACTCGACGATTGTCGCCTTGAGCGAGTCGCGGTCAAAGTGCGCATTGACGCCGAGAAGCCTTTCTTCTGCGATCGACGACTGAGCGTCGCTGTTCCACAAAGGCCACAGGTTGGGTGCATCCGAAACATCTGAAAACCGCTCGTCAACGGTTGCCATGTCCTGCGCCACGCTCGGGTTGCACTCGTTTATGGCTTCCCCGTAGTCAGCATAAAGCGCTCTAAGGCTTGCCACGTAGTCTTTGTATGCCTGCTCGAGCGACGAGCGGTCTACGGGGTTTATAACCAACGCGTTGAACCGCTCGATAGCCATGCCTTTGCCGAAAACCGGAAGGAACCTCGCGAAGCCCCCTTGAACGCCGTAGAGCCAATCGAGATAAGCATCCACGTTGTCTTTGCAGGATTGGTAGTATGCCTCGATTTGCTGTCTGAGCGCCCCTCCGCTCTCTTCTATGAGCTGGTCTCGCTTCGCCTTGTATTCCGCCCGAACGGCCTGCGTCTGATCGCCGGTTTCTACCGCTTCAAGCGCTTCGTCTGCTCCGTGCTCGGTGGTAAGGACGATCAAGTCTGTCGTGTCGTCAAGGAAATTGTCGATTGCCGTGTACTGTTCCGTCTCCTTTGCTTTCGAGACCCCGTATTCAATGCAGAGAAACATTGCGGATGCGACGATGGCTATTGCCGCAAGAATGGCAAGGTAACGCTTGAGTACTCGTTCGGTGTTCGGCTCGTCGCGCTCAACAGGCAACAGCTGAAACACGCTTTTGATTTCAGGCCAGGTGAGCATGCATGTTCTGAACTGGCTCACGACGCCTAGGAATATAGACGCGTTCAAAACGATCTGGACGACGAACGCGATGAGGTAGGAGGCGTTTTCGATATGTCTTAGCCCGTACTGGACGAGGACGTCGGAATAGGTGGTCGCCTTGTTCAGCTCGCTTAAAACAGCGCAAGACGACTGCTCGAAGGGCATAGTTCTGCTTTGCAGCCACTCCCTAAATTAATTTGCGCGTCGAGGGGCGATCCTGCACTGATGATGGCGTAGATAACGCATAGCGCAACCGCCGTTATGATGATGCTTCCGGAGAGCGCAATTTTCTTATCGAGTTTCTGGGCGAACTCTTTACGGCTGATGCGCTGAGCAAAGCGAAAAATAGGATAGTACGCAACAGCGGCAATCCAAATAAACGTCCATTCCAGGTTGTTCCAACCTGGGGCTTTAAGGACGAAGAGAAGCCCCGACAGCAGAGACAGGATGAAAAACACCGCCATCCACAGCAGCCATTTCCTGTTGCGGTCAGAAAGGCTTCCGGTGGGGGTGAAGCGGATTTGCTTGAAGGATCGATTGACCACAATGCCGTATACCGATCCGATCGTCGCGGGGGCTGCATACAGCAAGAACACAAGAGGAAAGACACCCGAAGGAAGCAGCGGGGCACATTTGCCGATTACGGTGAGCACGAGGACGAGGCACAGAGCCCGCAACAGATAGGCGCCAGGTTTTGTTCGTTGCTGCTGTCCTGAATTGAGGAGCCGTTTTCGTGCAGCGTCGATCATGCTTTTTGCTTTGTCGACGGGTTGGGTCTGATGGGCGGCGTGGGCCTGGCTGGCGGGCTGGGTCTGATTGTCGGGCTGATCTTGGCTGGCGGGCTGGATCTGACTATCGGCGCACATATTCGGCTTTTGCTCCTGCTCCTTCCGCCGCATCGCTGAATGCAGCTCGAGTTGGCAACTCCTTAAAGCAGATTGAATTTTGTGGCATGACTTCGATTTATGCAACAAGTGTTTTCTACGGAGATCGAGATAGGAAAGCCGACACGAAGTTGAGAGACTTTCGCGCGCCGAGAGACTCGAGCGCTGGAGAAGCCGATGGCTGGGGAGATAGGCGTGCCGGGGATATGCGCGCGTCGGGGAGATAGGCGCGCCGGGGAAACGCACGAGCTTGGGAAGAGCACGCGCGCCGAGGAAATGCGCGCTGGGGAGATAGGTGCGCCGGGAAGTTTACGTGCGGGCTTGTCGGCACTTGCTCGATGGCGCCTAATGGGCGAAGCGCTCTAGATCGAAAGAAATTGTCGGCTCTTGGAAAAAGAATTCGATTTAGAGCGATTTTCTGAGGTATGCGAAGGGGTCGGATGCGCTCGTGTTCGGAAAACCCCCGGTAGTGGAATCACCCAGCTCTTTCAAAGGGTCGGCGTGTGCGTTCCAGTCGCTCTAAATCGAAAGTTTTTTCGACTGTAACAACTTCTGTCGATTTAGAGCTGATTCGCGGTGTCGGGAAGTGATCCTGTCAAAAGCGGCGAAGCCCTACCGAAAGATTCACCTTTGGGAGAGCCTTTTTCGTGTCCGATTCCATGGTTCTGGTGCGGCTGGTTTCAGGGAGAGGAGTTGCAAGGCAAGAATTGTCTTGGAGCGGGTTTCATTAAGCTCAAAAGGTCTTGTTTCATGTTCACATGTCTTCTTGCGGGCTTGCCGATTTACTTGTCTGGTAGATAATGCTTGCTTGCGCCGCAGAAAGTGTTTCCGCTGGGTAAAACATGTGGTTGAGCCGGGCGCAGCGGTTGGTGCCGGGGACGGCGGTCGTATAATGGTGCGGTTCCAAGAGAAAGGATCTCATCCATGACCCAATCCATCGACACCATCTGCGTGCAAGGGGGCTATCAGCCCGAAGACGGCGGACCGCGCCAGGTCCCCATCTACCAATCGACGACGTGGAAATATGACACCTCCGAGCACATGGGGCGCCTGTTCGACCTTGAAGAGG
Source organism: Candidatus Aphodovivens excrementavium (assembly GCA_018715935.1). GTDB lineage: Bacteria > Actinomycetota > Coriobacteriia > Coriobacteriales > Eggerthellaceae > Aphodovivens > Aphodovivens excrementavium. The sequence goes on along the minus strand of DVKR01000001.1, from coordinate 2,614 downwards.
CGGGCTATTTCTACACGCGCCTGCAAAACCCCACCAACGATTTCGTTGCCGCCAAGCTTGCCGAGTTGGAAGGCGGCACGGCAGGCATGCTCACCTCGTCCGGTCAGGCGGCCAACTTCTTCTCGATTTTCAACATCGCGGGATGCGGCGACCACGTGGTTTCCAGCTCAGCGATCTACGGCGGCACCTACAACCTGCTTGCTCATACGATGCATCGCATGGGTGTGGAATGCACCTTTGTCGACCCGCATTGCACCGACGAAGAGCTTGAAGCGGCGTTTCGCCCCAACACGAAGTGCGTGTTCGGCGAGACGATTGCCAACCCGGCGCTTTCGGTTCTTGACATCGAGCGCTTCGCCAACGCGGCGCACGCTCACGGCGTGCCGCTCATTGTGGACAACACGTTCCCGACGCCGGTGATGTGCCGTCCCATCGAGTGGGGAGCCGACATCGTTACGCACTCCACCACCAAGTACATCGACGGCCATGGGGCAACGGTAGGCGGCGCCATCATCGATTCGGGCAAGTTCGACTGGACTGCCCATGCCGACAAGTTCCCCGGCCTGACCACTCCCGACGAGAGCTATCACGGCGTGGTCTATGCCGAGAAGTTCGGCCTCGAAGGCGCGTTCATCACCAAATGCACCGCGCAGCTTATGCGCGATTTCGGGTCCATCCAGTCGCCGCAGCACGCGTTCTTCCTGAACTCGAGCTTGGAGAGCCTGCACCTGCGCATGCCGCAGCACTGCAAAAACGGCTTGGCGCTGGCGGAGCATTTGGCGAGCCATCCCAAGGTGGCATGGGTTCGCCACCCTTCTCTTCCGGGCGACTCCGAGTACGAGCTTGCGCAGAAGTACCTGCCCAACGGCAGCTGCGGCGTAGTGAGCTTTGCGCCGAAGGGCGGGCGCGCGGCGGCCGAGGTGTTCATGAAGAACCTCAAGATGGCAGCCATCGCCACGCATGTGGCCGACGCGCGCACCTGCGTGCTGCATCCCGCGAACGCCACGCATCGCCAGATGAACGACGAGGAGCTGGTGGCAGCGGGCATCACGCCCGACTTGGTGCGTTTCAGCTGCGGCATCGAGGGCACCGAAGATCTCATTGCCGATATCGACCAGGCGCTTGCCGCGATTTAGGGAAGTTTTCTGGTCGGGTTGTCTTGGGCGGTCCGATCAGGGTTGGGCTGCGTCTGCTGGCGCTGACGTAGGGAGGCCGCTTTGTGTCGGGCTCCGCTGCGGCATCTAGCGTTTGGCGGCGTTGGCTACGACGCTTCCATTCAGGAGCAGGCCATGTTCAAACCGGGTGCCATTGCGGCGCCCGGTTTCTTTTTCCTTGACAAAACTTTGATGTCAAAATAATATTAGTTTGACGTCAAAGTAACCCCGGGGAAACGAAGGAGGTTGGATTGAGCGAAGGATATGCACGGTCTCTTTCGCGCACGCTGGCGCTGTCGAACCAGTATTTAATGCTGCAGGTGGAGCGTAGCGGGTTGCGGGGGCTGGCATCGTCGCATGGCGACATACTGGTGCAGCTGTTCGCGCACGATCATGTGTGCATGTCGGAGTTGTCGCAGCGCATCGCGCGCGATCCTTCGACGGTGACCGCCCTAGTGAAAAAGCTGGTGGCGATGGGTTTGGCCCAAACGGGAAAAAGCCCGCATGATCGCCGTTCGACGGTGGTGTCGCTGACGGAACATGGACGCGCGCTCAAGGACGATTTCGTTGAGATATCGGCGCGGCTTGAGGCGGTCTGGCATGATGGGATCGACGATGCCGACTTGCAAACGATGATGCGGGTTCTTGAAGCTGTGCGCGGAAACATGAGAAGGGCTATCGAAGAGGAATCGGACAGCGAGGGAGATGGTAACGATGCGGTGTAGAGTGCAAGCCGTTTCGATAAAGAGGATGGCTGCCGGTGCGATTGCGGCTGCTGCGGCGCTGCTGCTTGCGGCGGGCCTGGCGAGTTGCTCGGACGGCGGCTCGAGCGGCGGAGAGGCAACGAATTCGGACGGCGGCTCCGCCGGCAAGACGCTTACCGTTGCGATGGAGCTGGCCTACCCGCCGTTCGAGACACGCGACGAGGCGGGCGACGCGTACGGCATCTCGCCGGCGTTCATGCAGCGGTTTGCCGACGAATACGGCTATGATCTGGTCATCGAGAACACGGCGTTTGACGGGCTGATTCCCGCGCTTCAGACCGACAAGGCGGATGCCGTCATGAGCTCGATCACCATCACCGACGAGCGCGAGGCGGAAGTCGACTTCACCGATCCGTACGCGGTGGCGCAGCTGGCCATCTTGGCCAACGCGCAATCGGGCATCGGCAGCATAGACGATCTGAACCAGCCCGGCAAGACCGTGGCGGTCAAGACCGGTTCCACCGGAGACGTGTATGCGACGAAGAATCTGACCAATGCGCAGATCGTGCGCCTCGCCGACGAGAGCGCGTGCGTGACCGAGGTGGTGCAGGGCCGTGCCGACGGGTTCCTGTACGACCAGCTGACCATCTACCGCAACAACCAGGCCAATCCCGACACGACCGAGGCGGTGTTCATCCCGTTCCAGGATCCCGAGTACTGGGGCGTCGCGGTGGCCGATGGCAACGACGAGCTGCG
>DVKR01000014.1 GCA_018715935.1 Candidatus Aphodovivens excrementavium | reverse complement strand
CAGCCGCACGCCCTCCAGGCGATCCAAGCCTAGGATAGTGTGCAGCTCGGAGAGCAGCTGCCGCGCTTCCACGTCGAATCCAGGCTTCTTCTCCACGTAGATGCGAGAGACCATGTGTCGTTTCCTTTCTGAGGACGCCGCCGCGCCCGCCATAAACCGAGCGCGCGGCCTTTTCGCCAAAGCGCTTCGTGCGCACTGCCGCCAGGGCGCCTTCCGCGCAAAATGCCCAATCTTCTTAATGATACGACACGAACGACCCCTGAGCGCGAAGGAAGAGCCCCTTCCAAGGATTGCGCACGAAAGCATCGACCCCTTTTTAGGCAGAATATGGCATCGCGTCCATACCCCATCGATCGAACATCAATCCGAATAGAGCCTCGCTCTTACGCGCTCGTTTGAGAGAACCGCATGAGCATGGTCGCCATTTCAGCGCGCGTCAGGCTGTTCTGCGGGGCGATGCCGCCCTCGATGCCGCGCAGAATGCCCTCGCCGACCGCCCAGCGAACAGCATCCTCCGCCCAGCTCGACACGGCGTCAGCGTCGTTGAACACCCCAAGCGAGCTGTCTGCGACCGACGTGTCAACCCCGCGTGCAGACGCATACCGGTACAGCACCGTGGCCATCTCTTCGCGCGTAATGCCGCGCTCTGGCTGGACCCGCCCATCTCCCACGCCCGTTATCACGCCGTTTTCTGCCGCCCATGCCATCGACTGCTCGTACCACGACCCAGCCGGGACATCGCTCAGCGTCGGCCCGCCCGAAATATCCGGGCTGCCCTCCATGCGGTAGAGCACGGTCGCCACCATCGCTCGGCTCGTGACCTCCTCTGGCGAAAAGGTGGTCGGCGACGTTCCGGAGATCAGCGAGTTCGCGTAGGTGTAGTATGCCGAGCCTGCATACCACGCATCGCCCGCCACGTCAGCAAACGGGCTGTACCACAAAGCTATCTCCGCGCACTCCTCTTCCGTCAGTCCTGCCGTGTCCTCGGCAGCGACCGCGCCAGTCGCCAAATCCGCAGCATCCGCAGCTTCCAGATACTCCTGCGCAGGATGTCCGTCCATGCGGCAAGGCCTGCTCATGATTCGAAGCTGGCTTTCGGGAGAAGCGCCGTCGACAAAGTAATTCGACTCCGTGCCGCGAGCAGACTGACCGCCCATAAGAATCTGATACCCGGTGCTTGCCAGCAATATCTCGTCGGTCGTCGTGCTCCTTTTCGAATACGGATATGCCATGGTCGTCGGGGAAACGCCCGTCCATCCTCCAATACAGCTATCGCTCAGGCGATAATCCTCGGCGACAAGGCTCGCATAGCTCTCAACGCTCTCCCCTTCCATCATGGAGGCGCCAATGCGGCCGTCGACGTTATAGCGGTGCAGGCCGTACGTGTGGGAGCACAGATTGACCTCTCCGCTCTCCTGCATCTCGACAAGCTCCTCCCAGGTGCAGTAAGGAGCGCTCTGGCCATCCCGAGAGCCTCCGTCGCGAAGCAGATACCATGTTTCGTCGACGTTCTCGCCGATGATATTAAAGTCGGCTTTTGCTCCGTACTCCTTCAGCAAAGGCCAGCAGTTCTTGTAGACGCCCCAGGTGCCGTCGTCGATGGAGACGATGACCGCCTTTTTCGGAAGCGGCTTCTTCCCGTCGATGTAGTCGATGAGATCGGCGGACGTGATCGTGGTGTATCCGTTCTCCCGGAAATACTCCAGGTCTTCTCGGAAATCCTCCGGGTCAAGCGAGTACTCTTCGAATTCGACGCCGCTTTGGATATCCTCTTCCGTGATAAAGTTGTGGTACATGAGCACGGTGACCTTGCTCACGCTCTGTTGGTTTTCTCCAGACTCGATAGGCTCTGACAGAGCGCCCCTCTCGCCCGATGCGTACACCGGCCGCACCTTGTAAAAGCACGTGTAGGGCCACCACACCTCGTCATCGCGATACGACCCCGAACTGGATGTCCCTATGAACTCGTACGCATCCTCTCCGGTGTTGCTCCGGTAGACCTCGTACGTCACGCCTTCCTGCGCTTGCCAGGTAAGAACAAGGTTGGACTGGTCCTGCCATGATGCGCTCTCTACGCTCCAGCCCTTCTCCTCCGCCAGGGCAACGCCTGGAGCCATGCCGAGAGCGAGCAGAAAACCGAGCGCCCATGCAGTCAGCTTCCTCATTGCGACCTCCCACAATCCTGCCACCTTAGCCTGCGCAAGGTGCCTCGACCGCATCGACGCCTTGCCCACCCCTCGCACTATAGCAGGCGAAACATCCTTTCGCTATGCGCGGGCATGGTGAGCGATCGGCTCGAAGGGCAGCGACGTCAGAACCTTTCTCTGCACGCTCGCAGGCGCAGCGGTGCGCGTTCTCAGCTATTTGCACCCGTGTGCGTATAGTCGATTTTCTGGCGCGTGACGTGCTCCCAGTGGCGTTCTTTACGGCGATGGCCGATAAGCGCCATCATGCGCGTGACCGCCAGAATGAAGCGCATGACCGTGATCTCGAAGAGCGAAAGCAGAATGGCCTTCACCACGTCTTTGAACGACAGCTTCAAATCGCGCGTCTGCACGCGGGAGAAAAACGCCGTCAGCGACATCACCGCACCGAACACCGCATAGATCATGAAGAACATGATCATGAACGGCACGTTGATAAAGTTAAAGGCAAAGGCGATAAATACCGTAACCAGGCCGAATAGCTCAATGAACGGCGAAAGCAGCTCGTAAATCAGGAAGTACGAATACGACGCGAAGCTGACCAGTCCATAACGCGGGTTAGCAAAGATGCGCCAATGCTTGCTCATGCACTCCCACAAGCCGCGGTGCCAACGGCGTCGCTGGCCACGCAGCTCACGCAGCGTTTCTGGCGCCTGGCTCCAGCAGATAGCGTCCGCCGCGTAGCGAATGCGATAGTTCATGTTGTTCGTTCGGCAGAAGACATGCAGCTTCGTGACAAGCTCCATGTCCTCGCCCACCGTATCAAGGTCGTACCCGCCGACCGCAATGACCAAATCCTTTTTGAACAGGCCAAATGCGCCGGAGATAATAAGGTTCCCATTAAACTGGTCCAGCAGGATACGCGCAGAAAGAAACGAGCGGTCATACTCCAAAACCTGCATAGCGGGAATGAGCTTTCGCGGAAGCGAATAGTTCGTCAAACGACCGTCTTTCAGCGTGATGCCGTTTGAAAGCCTGACCAGACCGCCCACTGCAACTACATTATCCTGCTCAATGAGCGGTGCGGTTATCTCCCTCAGCGAGTCGTACTGAAGGACTGAATCGGCATCGATGCAGATGAAGTAGGGGAACTGCGATACGTTGATGCCCATATTGAGCGCGTCGGATTTGCCGCCGTTCGCTTTACTCACCAGCGTGATGGGCACGCGCCCTACGCTGCCGATCCACACCGCCTCAGCCCGCTCGCATGGCACTTGATAACGGATGGGGCGCTCTATAGGCTTCAGGTCGAACGCGTCTACGACAACATCCACCGTATCGTCCGTCGACCCGTCGTTCACGACCACGATTTCATACAGAGAATACTCCAACGTACCCAGCGACTGCAGGGAGTCGACAATGGTGACGCTTTCGTTATGCGCAGGAACGATGATAGTCACCGGCACGTAGCAGTCCACCATGAGCCAGTTCTTGTAATGGTCTTCGCGCTTGCGCTTGTACAGCATGGAAGAGCCGACTGTCACTGAGAGGAACAGGAACGTGGAATAGCCAATCAGGTAGAGCACGAACAGGATGCCCACGAAATACAGGAACCCCTGCACGACAGCCGCAGCCTCTACGCCTGTATCGAGAATTCCTAGAAAGTTCACCATGTTCATTGCTGCTCACCCCCTTTGGCTTCGCAGTCGCCTTGGTCTTTGGGCGCGGTCGCACGAGTTTTCGCGAAAGGCTCTTTCGTTTCGTTCGAAGCTCTTTGCTTCTCGAGATCGACCTCAGCTACATGATGCCATGATTCACGTGCCTCTTCCCACGAAGTGGAAACACGGCTCCATGCAGCAGCAGCCTCCTGCCACGCATCGCTGCTCGACATATGAGACGCCAAGCTCTGGCGTTTGCGCTGAAGTGCCAGAGCCAGGAATTCAAGGTCTCGCGTACTCTGAGCCGAGAGACTCTGGTCCTGAAACGACAGCCCCGTCGTGCGCGCATGCTCCCAAGATGCTTCCGACTGCTCCGTCTCGGCAACATCGGCAATCTGCACTTCCAAAGCTTCAGTTGCACCTGCACCACGAGCTTCACCTCGACGCATCGCTTCATAATCCCAGCGATAGCGCAACATGTCACGTGCATATGCGTCGTTCCCGCTCAGCACATCCGCTAGATCGGTTTCCAGCGAGAGCCCCAAATCGTACAAACTTTTCGCCGCATTAAAGCGCACGTACCACATTCTGCTGCGCAGGCAGCGCTTCAGCGCAGCGACCGTTTTTTCGCCTGGATATGATGCGAGAGCCGTAGCGGCGACCGCTGCATATTCCCACTCTTCGGGCGTGTCCTTCGCAGCGAGAGCACACAGCTCGTCCCCTGCTGGCTCCCACGGCCAGCGCATAAAATAACGAATGCACGCAAGGCGGACTTCGGAATACACCGTCCCATCGCTCAGCTTGCTGAATACCCATGCACGACGCTCTTCGAGCTCGCTTTCTGAAAGTGCCCCCTCTTGTCCAACGCTATACATGCGAAGGAAGTTCACGATAGCAACCTGGGAATGAGGCGCAAATTCGTCAAATCTTTTCACTGCTTCTTGCGCCAAGCCGCCGCGATTCCCCTGGAACGAAAGCAGTGCTTCTGTCAGAAGCTTTGGATGATGGAACGAGTCGGATTGGTCGATCGCGCAGGCTGCTTCAATCATAGTTCGTTCATCCGCCACAACTGCTAAAGACTCCAGTGCGTTCTGGCGTGCATAGAAAGAGCGCTCGCGCACGTAATGGAACAGAGCCTCTATGATTGCATCTGCCGCAGGGCGCTTGCGGTACCAACGCCCCACGATGTACGCGAAATAGGCGCACTTGAGGTCATCGCGACCAGTGAACTCGTAGGTAAGGTGCTCGAACACCGACGAGATGCCGCGAAGATAATGCTCGCTTTTTTCTGTATCTAAATCGCGCAGCTTCTCCATGGACAGATCGAACGCTTCCATGCCTGACAAGCGGCGCATTTTCCGCTCCAAGATTCTGCGGTGCTCTCCGGTGGGAAAATCAGCGTTTCGCTCGATTTCTTCGCTCAGGGAGACCGCCATCTTCGCCATTTTTTTCTCGAACCGCTTCGAATGGGCTTTCTCGTAGAACAAAAAGCCAAAATTGAATACGGTCATCATGACGCAGACGAGCATGTAGAACGCGATGATGTATTCGACGCTCACGGCTCGGGCACCTCCTGAACGGAGGACTCGCCTTGGCCGTCCGTGTCGTCGAGAGCGATTTCGCCGTTCTGCCCCTCGATGGCCAACTCTCCTGCCGCCTCTTTATCGAGCATCGAAGTGCCGTCGTCCGGACGTTCGTAGGACGTAATATTCAAGTGGTGGCGCTCGCTCGCTTCGTCTTCCTCCTGCCACAGCTCGGCAGGATCGACGCCTTCTGCCCACATTTGCTGGACGATATAGTAACTATCCTTCAGGCGCTCGTGGTGGGTCACCTGCGTTCCCCACCCCTTCAAGCTTTTCTCGAAAAGAGAAATCGTGCTGTCGCCATCTCCAACACCGACATACATGCAGTCTATCTTCATGTTCTCAACGCCATAGTGTTCGTAATAATCGTCGTGAATTTGCATCTCGGAAGGGTTCGAGAAGTTGAGAAGCTGCCAGGGTATTTTAATTTCGACAAACCCATCACCAAAGCAATAGTCTGCCAGCGAGTCAAAGTCTTCGTGGTCGGGGTTTGCGTCGCCGTAGGTAAGCTTCCCGGTCTCATAAGACTGGTAATAGTACTCGTCGGCAATAACGCTTTTTTCGTTCTGGACAGCGTTCGTGATCATTTCGCTGTTGGTAAGCGTTTGCAGCACAAGATTGATCTGTTTGAATTCCGAAGTGTCTTTTTCCGGGACATCAACATACGGGTCCTCACCCGTTGTAGAGCGCAACTGCATTGCTCGCATGACTTCGTAGCGTTCTTGAACGAGCACGCGGCTATCGTCCTGGCCGTCGATAACGATGAGGAAGTCCGCTGCCCGATCGAAGGAAACGTTCGGATCATCGCACGATGTCGAACCAGTTTTTTGCGTCGTGTCGACAGCAAGGTAAAGAGGCGACTCTTCACCTACTTCATCGCCGCGGACCATGAAATACAGGTACTTTTCGTCGTATTTCATGGAAATCGTACGTCCGTCGGATTCGCCTATTACGTCATCGTCTGACCATTCTTCATCGTCGCCGTCGACGTAGCTCACACTGCGCTCTTCGCCGGGGTCAAACGCCAAAAGCCCGAAGTACTGCTCGTTGGTCTGGTAGTCACTCCAGTAGGGAGTCTTCAGAAGATCGTCGTGCGCCATGGTATTCCATGTACGCTTGAACCATTCGTCTTGCCAGGTAAAAATGCACGTTCCTGCACACCCTGCATTCATGATGTCGTCGTAGCAACGCGCGATAGCCTTTCCTTGGTCGGTTTCGCTCATAAACCCTTGGTTACGCCCCGTATTCGCATCCATCTGCGCCATGCCGCGCGCGCTTGAAACGCCAAACTCGGAAATGACCACCGGCATGGAATGGTATTCGACCAGCATTTTGAGATAGGTGTAGTAAGTGTTGACCTCGCCTGTTTCGTCTGTCTGGCTAGCGTACTCGGGAATGTACTGGAGGTAGTCGGGATAATACGGGTACACATGGTATGAAGCAAACGTGCCGGAAACGACAGAATCCTCAAGCACGATATGTTCGACATCAACAGCCGTATATTTTTCGAAAAACACTTGCAAGGCACGGGGATAATCGAACGGATCGGTCGTCGGCCAATTGCTAAACGCAACCAATCGCTGCTCTTTGTACCGCGTCGATTCATAGTTCAACAGCTCGTCGCCAACTTGCGCAAGCATGATTTCAAACGCACTTGCTTCGGAGGTAGTGCTCATGTACTCCCCGGTGAAAGTGCCCATGCCTTCGTAAAGACGATTCGTGTACTCGACGGTCGGCGCTTCCCACTCCACGCCCAGAATGTAGCCAAGCACCCAGTCGGAAACATCCTTCGTATAGCTGCCCGTACCGGCAAGCCGCCCAAGCTCAATCCAGCGGCGCCCGTGAATGACATCAACCATCGTTTTGCAATCGTCTATCAGGCGCTGCTGATACTCGGCATCAAACGCGTCCATATGGGAATTCTGAGAATAGTCGTTAATCCATACGCCATGTATGAGGTACAGCGGGTCGGGATTGTTGTGATTGAATTCGTAAAACGCCTCGTAAAATGCCGTGTTTTGGAGAATGTACACACGAATGGTGTTTGCGCCCATATCTTTAATCTGCTGGAACCACCGCAGATAGGTCTCTTTGTCGATGGCATAGTCAGTCGCAAAGTGCCCAGGTATGGCACATCCCATATCGACACCGCGAATCTCGAAGTCTTCCCATCCGTTTCCTCGGTCAATCTGGATAGTTTTTCCTTCGGTTCGCGTCCACGTCGCGACGGGCTGGGAAGGGTTCAAATCAACGACAAAACTCGTACCAAAGAATACGTACAGCACGCAAAATGCAGCGACGGCCAGAACGGAGACCGCAATAACAAAACGCTTCATGCATGCCTCCTAATGGTTGAACTTCTTGACGGCCGACTCGTGAGAATACTGACGAAGATTCTCAATGTATTGATCTAGCCATGCTCCACGGTCGTGGATGAAGGATTTTAAATCGGATACCGCCTCTTCAAATGACGCAGGTCTGCGGTCTGCGGGCAGGAGATACACATCCGATTGAAACGTATAACCCCATGCAATCCAATTGCGGTCAATCGCAGGGCCAAGATAAGCAAGAGTTTCGTCAATGAGCGACATTATGTAATCTTCGGAAAGCACCCCTTGGCGAAGTTCTCTATACCGATTGATCGCTCTCTGGCAGAACTCCTCATCTTTGAACAGCATATAAAACCAGGAGCGTTCAACGATATAGAATCCGTCCTTTTCGGTTTTGAGCATATAGTTGTCGAATGCATTGTCGTAATCCCACGGAGGACCAAGCATCACTTTGCCACGAACGTCCTTGTAAAAATAGGTCGAATAGGCTCCGAAGTCATCATTGATCACGAACTCGTTAAGCACGTACATGTCAAGGAAGCTATCCACGTCCAAGGTGGTCCAGTAGCCATAACTGCTCGTATCGTAGTCGTAAGAGAAGAGTGATTTTTCCCACTGGCTGATATCGTCTTCAATCCATGATTTCTGGGCTTCGGTCAAGTCCTCCTCATTTGGAAAAATAATATCCTGGTACACACCTTGGCGTAAGGTGTAGTTCAAAAAGTTCTCAATGGTCGTCGGGCTTTCCGACAATTCGTCGATAGCCACAACATAACTTGTTTCTACATCATTCTGGTCGGGAGCATTCAGCTGAAGTCGGCCTTCCTCCACCTTGATGGACTCGGTGGCCAAATAAATACCCTTGTACTCGCCATCGATGAACAGCTCGCAATACCGGACATCAGGAACGAAGTCCTTTGTGAACTGTCCTACCAAATTGTAGGTTAAATAATTCCTGATGAGCGTTTTGTCTATTGCGGGACCATGGAGCACCCATGTTTCGCATTTGTCCATGCCTAGCAATTCTTGGTCATTGTCCGTACCGTCGCTGTTAATGAGCGCGATACGGTAATTATTCTTGTCGTAGAAAATTGAGGTGTTTCCGCGAATGCGAATGAGGCATTCGCTTTCTATGGCAGCCTGATCGGTAAGACGATTCGCCCCTTCTCCAGAATCGAACACGTCGATATGCGCGGTAATCGAATCCGATCCGTCAGGCGCAGTTGTTCGAATCGCCTCGTCATTTTCGTTGGAAAGAACCTTTCCGTTTTCATCGCGAACGGGCCCGCCAGGAATCTCCTGCCCGCCAGTATCAATGCTGATGACCGGAAGATGGCTCGCAAAGGTTTCAGGGTCGGTGCTCGTCGAGGACGCGGCCGCCTGGTCTTCGGCTGACAAATCCTCTATGTGCTGGGCTTTCTCGTGCTGAATATAGCGCTCCGGCAACGGCTGCCCTTCGTTCAAAAGCGCAGCATACACCCCCACTGCCACCAGGCAGACAGCCGCAAGAATGACTATGACCTTCGAGCGCATGGGAGACTGCCCCTGTTAGCTGCCGATTTCGTCGTTCTGGGCAACGATGTTCACGTATTCAATGCCACCCATGGAATACAGCTCTTCGGTAATGGGGCGCTCAGCCCTGCGCTGCGCGCGGTCGAGCGTACCCTTTGAAATCTCGAACATGAACTCTGCCGATTCAGGCGTCGTGTTTTTCACACGCTGCACTGCGCGACCGCGGAAATATTCATAGATCAGGCTCTCCACCTGAAGCTCCTGCGTGCGCGCCGCGCGAACGATCACGAGCGTGCGCACGTCGTTGCGCACACGTCCCAGCACCAGCATGATGATGAACACCATAGCGCTGCCGACCGCTGCCGCCATGAACTGGGCAACACCGCAGCAAATACCCGCGATAATGGCCCAGAAAATGTAGGTGGTGTCGCGCGCATCCTTGATAGCGGTACGGAAGCGGACGATGGACAAAGCACCGACCATACCAAGGGACAGTGCAATGTTATTGCCAATGACCGCCATGACCGTAGCCGTAAGCACCGTAAGCGTAATGAGGTTGATGTTGAACTTCTGCGAATAGATAGTTCCCGCATGGGAGATCCAGTACGAAAGGAAAATGGCCAATCCGATGATGGCAGCGACCACCACGCGCAAAGCCATGTCTTCCAGGCCAACTACCGACGTACTGCCTTGGAGTAGGTTATACAGTTGTTCCTTCATGCTCTTCCCCTACTTTCTCGTCAGAATTGGAAGCCCATGCGCACGTAGCGCGCAAGACAGTACTTGCTTACCGACAGCTCGCTTTTATCAATCCCATTGAGCACCGTCTTGATATAGCTCAGCAGAAAACCGTTGAACTTTACCTCGAGCACCACATTAAATGGGTCGAACACAGGATATAAGCAAAGCTGAGGGTCGAATATGTTCATATTCGCTTCGGTCGCACGAATATTCCGGTCCAACGTCACGCGAATCTTGTTCTCTTTCGCCACGAACGCAGTCCGGTCGTACTCCACGATGCATTTCGGCCGGTAGCCGTTAATGCTCATGAACGCGTACATCTCCGTCGCAAAAGGCTCAGGACGGTTCCTGAGCACGCTGCAGTCGCCTGCAATCAGGCGCTCCGCCTCTGCCCGGCACAACGGCAGGGATCTTTTCAGCTGATTATCCCCTTGCTTCTGCTTCAACTCCAGAAGGGCAAAATCCGCCGTTGGGTCATAGATGCGAAGGCGCACTTTACGACGCGGGTCCGTGCCAAAGAGCTTTTCGGCATAATCCCGGTCGTGCAGCGTGTCGAAATACAAAGAGCGAACCGGATAACCATGGAAACCGTTATGGGAGTCAGCGGCAAGAATGGCCGCCAGATTGCGCTCGGCCTGCTTTGCGCTTGCCAGGTTCAAGAGAAATTTCTTCTCTTTGCGCATGACTTTGCGCATCGCTCCACCTCCCGTGCGTTATCCCTTGCTCAATCAAAAGTAGAAGAGACAGAACAACCACGATGGTCTCCCGTTCGCCTACAGAACGGCAGCGCTTTGCACGCACTATCATTTTAACAGCGTTTTCCCAGATGCGAAAGGCATATTTTGCTGTTCGCGCTATCGGAATCTCGCTCGCAACATCCTGTCACTTCTCTTTTGACGTCATTGTAATACCACAGCGGCAGGACAGCGCTCAACAGCAGGGTCTGCACAAAGCGCGTTGTGCAAAAAATAGCCACGCCCACCTTTGCTCTGTTTTAGTTTCGCGAACAACCTTTTGACCGTTTCGTCTCGCACGTCGAGCGCCCACAGCTTGCGGCCTCGCGCAGATGCTTTGCCGTTCCTACTCCACGCGAATGCGATTTTTGCCCGCGCGCTTTGCTTCGTACAAAGCATGGTCCGCGCGCAGGATGACCGCACGGAACACAGCATCTTCCGGCATCGTTTCGGTCACGCCCATGCTGACGGAGAGCTGCAGCGCATCCTGACCGCAGTCGACCGCATCGCCCACGCGGCGGACGTCGTGCAGTATCAGCTCGAGCGTCGGCATGACGTCTTCCAACCGCGCATCCTTGAAGAAAAGCACGAATTCGTCCCCGCCGACGCGACCGATGTCAACGCGACCTGTACA
>DVKR01000013.1 GCA_018715935.1 Candidatus Aphodovivens excrementavium | reverse complement strand
GACCCTTTTTCACCCTCAAAGACTGTAATCCTTGGAGCCGGATGGCGTCGCTAAAAGATCGCGGGATAAAGCCCGCAGTCTTCGAGATCGAGAGATGCTACCCAAGGAGAACGGAAAGGCTGTTTGTTCTTCGTAGAGGCGGTTTTTGAAAAGCAAGGATCTGAACGGGTTCCGAATACGAATAAGAAGGGTTGTTTTCCGCGTTTCGTGCAATGCAGTGTCAACAGCGGCGTCTCGTGCAATGCAACGTCAACCTCGGCGTCTCGTACAATGCAACGTCAACCGCGAAAAGGTGCTCGTCCGGAAGCGCCCGCCCCGAAGCATTCGCCCTGAAGCGTCCGCCCCGAAACCTCGCCCCGAAGTGCTCGTCCGGAAGAGTCCGTTCCGAAGTCTCGCCCCGAGGCGTTTGCCCCGAGGCATTCGCCCAGAAGCGTCCGTTCCGAGGCATTCCCCCAAAAGCGCCCGCCCCGAAGCCTCGTCCCGAGGCATTTGCCCAGGAGCGCCCGTTCCGAAGCAACTGCGCCCCTCTGCGTGTCGGCAGCGCGTTTTGCGAAAAACCGAAGAAGCGCCCGACCTGTTTTCGCGTTTCGGATTCCAGTGCCGTTCGAGGGGCGGGCTGCGAAATGCCAGGCAGCGCAGGAGGGGCGGGCTCGTAGGTGCGGCGACCGGTGGTCGAGAAAGGTCGCAGGAGCGGTTCCGGCGGTCTTGGTGGGCTGGGCGAGCTCCTAAGCGCAGCGACCGTGCATAATGGCGAAAACTTGCCAACTCGGTGCGAGTTCGTAGGCGCAGCGATCGTGCATAGCGGCCAAAACTCACCAACTCGGTGCGAGTTTTGGCCGGTATGCACGGTTGTCGCGGCCTTTTCCGCTGCAGCCTCATTGAGGCGCTACGTTTTCCCAGTTCAGCGAATCATCGTGCATTTCGGAACTTTTTCGATTTTGCATAGCGGGAACTTTTCGCACGTTGTTGGCAAGTTTTTGCCGCTATGCACGATCAGCCTGCCTTTCAGATCCACCTAACGAATGAGTCTGGCGAGTTTGCGCCGCTATGCATGGTTTGCCCGCCAGAGAAGGGCGCTTGGCGGATGAGGCCGGCGAGTTTTGGCCGGCATGCACGATAAGGCGTTTCCCCGAAGGCGCCCGCTGCGTGCTCTTGGCAAGTTTTCGCCGCTATGCACGGGCGCGGCTTGCCGTCCGGCAAGGGCCCTCATTGCCGAAGTGTGAAATAGTGCACGCTTCGGAAAAGCGCCCGACTCGTTTTCGCATTTTAGGGGTATGATGGTGCGCGGATGCAGGGGTACCTGCTTTGCGCGAAAGCTCGGAAGGCTTGCCCACCGGGGCGAACACCGCCGCGGCACGTCGGGAGTTAACGTGCGGAGCTGGTTGAGAGGGCGCATGCCCAACCCTTTGAACCTGTCAGTTAACACTGGTGTAGGGAGCCATTCTTGCGATTGCGAGAGCGCTGCCAAAACCGGCGGCGCTTTTTTGTTGGCGCCCGCCCGTCACAGCGTCTTTCCGCCCGCTTCAGCGGGTTTCGCAAGGACTTCCGGAAAGGAACGTTCATGATCGAGGAAATCGAAACGCAGCAAGGCGCCGCCTCGCAAATGGCCGCAGCGCAGCAAGGCGCCGCCTCGCAAGGAGGCACCGCTTCGCAGGGCGACCCGCAGCAGGCGAACGCGCTCAAACAGCAGCTCCAACAGCAAGTCGCCCGCGCCGCCCGCGACGTGCGCGAAACCAACCCGATGGCGGGATCCATCACCAACACCGTCACGGTCAACTTCGTCGCCAATGCGCAAATCGCCGTGGGCGGTTCGGCCGCAATGGTGTATCTGCCCGACGAGGGCGAGTTCCTCGCGAACGCCGGCAACGCCACCTACATCAACGTGGGCACGCTGCTTCCCGTCTACGAAGAAACGCTGCCGCGCACAGCGCGCGCCCTGAACGACCTCGGCAAACGTTGGGTGCTCGACCCGGTGGGCATCGGCATCGGCAGCCTGCGGACCAAGCTGCTTAGCCAAATGAAGGAATGCAAACCCACCATCATTCGCGGCAACGCATCCGAGGTCATCGCGCTGGCAGCGCTGTGGGATCTCGACGCGCAGGCGTCCGCCGAGGTGCGCGGCGTTGATTCAACTCAGGAGGTTAACGAGGCGCGAGCGGCCGCCATCGCGCTTGCGCGCTACACGGGCGGTGCCGTGGCGGTGTCGGGCGAGACCGATCTTGTCACCGACGGCAACGCGGTGTGCTACTCGCATGGCGGGTCGCACTTCATGGCGAAGATCACCGGCTCGGGCTGCAGTCTGGGTGGCGTGTGCGCGGTGTACGCCACCTGTGCCGAAACGCCGCTGGCCGCCGCAATGGCCGGCGTGCAGGTGTACAACCTGGCAGGTGCGCGAGCCGAGGCGCAGGTAGATGCGCCGGCAAGCTTTCAGGTGGCGTTTCTTGACGAGCTGTACCGGGCAACACCGGAAGACATTGCGGCAAACCCGTTCGACGTTGAGGAGGCGTAGCGCATGAACACGTTGGTGGCGGTGGCTATCGCGCCTTTCGGGGTGGGCGACGAGCTTTCCGAGCATGTGGCGGAAGTGGTGCGCATTATCCGCGAGTCGGGGCTTCCCAACAAAACCTACTCCATGTTTACCGAGATAGAGGGCGAATGGGACGAGGTGATGGGTGTGGTGAAAGACGCCACGATGGCGCTAGCAGAAAAGGGCATTCGCACCGAGGTCATCCTGAAAGCCGACGTGCGCCCGGGCTTCAGCAACATGATGGAGCGCAAAGTAGAAGTGGTGGACGAACTTTTGGGCGCGGAAAGGGCTGGCACCCTCTAATGAGAAAAGCTGGCACCCTTTAATGAGAACAGCTTGCACTCTCTAATGAGGAAAGCCGGTGCATCCTCTAATTTGAACGAGTCCGTCGTGCCCGAGGGCGCGACGAGGTCGACTATCTTTGAAAGGTGACGCCAAATGACTTCAACCAACATGCGCAACGCGGTAAGAGCTAACATGCGCGCCGCGCTCGACATTTCCGCGTATCTGGTGCTGGGCCCGGAGAACACGCTTGGCCGCCCGGTGGGGGACATCGTGGCGCAGGCGCTCGACGCAGGGTTCACCATCGTGCAGGTGCGCTCGAAGGTGCTCGACGCACGCGATCTGATGGGATGTGCCGCCGAGGCCGCCCGCGCCATCGAGCAGGCGGGCGCGCAAGACCGCGTGCCGCTGCTCATAGACGACCGCCTAGACGTTGCCCTCGCCGCGCGCGATGCGGGGATCAAAGTGGACGGCGTGCATGTGGGCCAAAGCGATGTGCCGGTGGAGGTGTGCCGGCGCTACCTGGGGGAAGACGCCATCGTGGGACTGTCTGCCCGCGCGCACGAGATGCGCGCCTACATCGCCACGGCGGACATGAGCCTTGTCGACTACCTGGGCGTGGGCCCTCTGCACGAAACCGCCACCAAGCCCGATTGCGGGCTGGACGTCGACGGCAACGTGATCACGCGCAGCCTCGAAGAGCTTACCGAGCTTGCGCGCATCAGCCCGAAGCCCATCGTGGTGGGCGGCGGTGTGAAGGCGGCCGATATTCCCGGTTTGGCGAAAACGGGCGTCGATGGCTTCTTCGTGGTGTCGGCTGTGTGCGGGGCCGAAGACCCGCGCGCAGCGGCTGCCGAGCTCGTGAACTTGTGGAAGGCCGCGCGGTAGGTGCGCTTTGCCGGGAAAGCCTGCTGTGCGGCGGAGCGGGCATCTAGCGCGTTCGACGCAGGGCGGGCTTGCCTGCTGTATCTGCGTTAATTCCCATTTGTGCTGCTTGGGCTACCCTTTCATGCGGCGGATTTTGCCGAGCTTGCGCGCGTCGCGAGCCCCGGCGTGTCCGCCGGCGCCCTTCAGGCCGGAGTCGGCCTGCTTGCGAGCCAGCTTTCCGCTGCGCGCGAACAACCCGCGCCAGCCGCCAGCCGCGCCAGCCGCGCCAGCCGCGCCCGCGCCAGCGCCGCCTCGCGCCGCCTCGCGCTCGCGCTCTTCGCGCATCATCTGCTCCAGCAGGGGGTCGCGCACGACCGTGCGCGCGGCTGCCTCGCGGATGGCCGCTGCCTCGCCCGCATGCACTGCAGTGCCGGCGCGCCCCGCCTCCAGGTTCGCGTTGGAGGCGTCGAACGCCTCGTTGGTGTTCGCTTGCGAAAATCCCGGCGCAACCACGCTTCCGGCGGCGGCAACTTGCGCTCCGTCGGCATCCGACAAAGCGCGCCCATCGCCCATGCCGTCCACAGCCGCGCCTTTGAAGGTGCAATTGGGCGTGCCGTCTGCGTTCCAAGCAGGGGCAACCGTTCCGTTCTCCTGATCGGGGTATTCGAAATCGCTGCACGCCGGGCGCAACTTGCCGCGCGCGGAGGCCGCCCAGTTGGCGGGCTCGTTGGAAAGCCATAGCTTCGCCAAATGCGTGGCATGTGTCGGCTTTACGTCAAATGCCCAGTTAAGTTCAGACTTCTCCGCCATAGTGTTTTCGGAGAGGCGCTCGAACTCCTCTTTGAGCGCCGCCATGCGCGCATCAATGCGGCCCGTTCCGTTAAGCAGCACGTCGTCAAGGCGGCGCATCTGCTCGCGCGCCTGACGGATGCGCGCGTCCACGCCTGCCGCCATCGCGCCGTCGATAATGCCGTGGGTTCCCTTGATGCGGTTGATGTCCAGCGCCGCGTCGTAGGTTGCCTCCACCATTTCGTCGGCGCTCATGTACGCGCTCTCGTAGTTCATGATGTGCTTCCACGAGGGCAGGATCATGCGCTCGCGATGCTCCTCAAACGTGCGGGCGCGCAAGCGATAGCCGTACTTTTCCGGGTTGTCGAACACGATGGAGCCTACGTCCAAAAACGGTGCCATCGGGCTGGTCATCACCACTAGGCGCGGGTCGTAGTTCACGCGCTCGTAGAGGTGCTGAACGTAAGCGCCGGTTTCGCGCACGCTTTCAGCGGTCTGCTTGGGAATGCCCGTCATGAAATACAGGTCGAACCGCTCGCAGTTGGGATGCGAGAGCGCGTCGACGATGGTGTCTTCCAGCTCGGCCATCTTGTAGTGGCCTTTGCCGAACGCCTTGCGCACGTCGTCGTCGTGGCTTTCGGCGGATATCTCCACCGACCAGCTCTCCAGGTTGTCGTCGAGCATCTGATAGAATTCGTCGCCTCCGGGCGGCGGGCCGAAAAACTCGAACCCGATGGGGTTTCTCACCTTGCCCTTGAGCCCGGTCACGAAGCGGCGCGTGTAGTCTTCGCCCGCCTGCAGAAAGTCGTTCAGCACGAAGATGGGTCCCCACACGTGGTTTTGCACGTTTTCGATATCGCGAATGAGCAGGGACGGGTCGCGCCAGGCCACGCGCCGGCGACCGAAGTGGTTCTTGAACGCGTAGGCGCTGCCGCCGCACGTGGCGCAGTTGCGCGCACATCCGCGGCAGGTGAGGCTTGCCGTCACCGGGTACTGCAGCCAGCCCTTCATGGGCAGATAGCTGGTCATGTCGTGATGGCGCAGCACGCCTTTCATCGGGTAGGCGTAGTCCAGCGAGATGGCGTCCATGGTGTCGGGCACCCACGAAAGCGGATTGATGTGCACCGCGCCCGTCTCGTCTTTCCAGGTGAGGTTGGGAATGTCGGACAGATCGCCAACCGGCGTGTGCGTTCGCTGCGCCCTTGCGATGCGCTCTACCAGGCGACGCATGGGCTCTTCGGTGGAGTCGCCGCGCACCACGTAGTCGATGCAGTCGTATTTAATAAGGTCTTCGTGGAAGATCGTCGCCGAAAGCCCGCCGAAGCTTACCGGTGTGTGAGGGTGCAGGCGCTTCAGGATCTTTGCCACCTCAACCGATCCGTGGCAGTGCGGCATCCAGTGCAGATCGATGCCGAACATGCGGGAGTCGAGCTTGGCCAGGTTCTTCTCTACGTCGAAGTTCTTTTTGTTAAGCATCATCGACGCCAGGTTGTAAATGCGTGCACGCAGCCCGTGGCGCTCGAGGTATTCGCACAAGGTGGTAAGGCCCAGCGGGTACATTTCGAAGATGGGCGTTGAGGGCACCATGTCGGACACCGGGCCATACATAATGGAGCGCTCGCGAAAATCGTAGGTCGCAGGCGCGTGAATATATGTCATGTCAAGTGTTTGCATAGGTGCGAAGTATAGCGGTTATCCCACATGACGCAAGATTTTGGGCGCCCTCACACCGACGCCCAGTTGTGTTTCCACGAGGGCTTCACAGCGAAGACAGACGGGAATGCTATTATGATCAGATGATCTAACAGGATTGCCCAATTCGCTAGTTCGGAAGACAGGTGGCGCCCATGCTCTTGTGTGCACAGTATATTCTTCCCATTACGTCTGAGCCGTTCCAACGCGGTGCCGTGCTGGTTCGCAACGGCAAAATTGAGGACATTGGCCCGGCAGACAATCTTAAGGCTCGCTATACCGATGAAGAAGTGAAGGACTTTGGCATGGCGGCGCTCATGCCCGGCCTGATAGACCTGCATACACATACCGAAAACTCGGTGTTCCGCGGCATCGTGCACGACGTGCCCTACACTACGTGGGTGCGCGCAGTTGCCGAAAAGAGTACGAAGATGGACGTGAACGAATGGCGCGCTTCTGCCATGCTGGGCTGCCTGGAGGCAATTGCGAGCGGCATCACCTGCATCGCCGACATCACGTTTTCGGGCGCGGCTGGCTATGCCACGCACATGCTGGGTATGCGCAGCGTGATTTACCGCGAAGTGGCGGCCATGGACCAGCGTCGCATCGACTACGCGATGCGCGTTGCCTCTAACGACATTGCCCATTGGCAAGACATCTGCAACCCCGATCGCATGACCATCGGTATTGCCCCGGCGGCCATCTACACGTGCCATCCGGGCGTGTTCGCCAAAGTGAGCGAGTTCGCGCGCAAGGAAAACGTGCCGGTAGCCATGCATCTGGCGGGAAGCCGGGAAGAGTACCAGTTCGTGAAGCGCGGCTCCTCGCCGTTCGCGGTGCACACCATGGGGTCAAAGCGCGGCTACGTGGAGATTCCGCCCTGGCTCCCAACGGGCGTTTCCCCGGTGCGCTATGCGCTGAACTGGGGTGCGTTCGAGTCCGATAACGTGCTGGCAATTCATTGCACCCACGTTGACGACGACGACATCAAGAAGCTGAAGGAATACGACGTCGCAGTTGCCAGCTGCCCGCGCTGCAGTGCTCAGCTGGGCATGGGCCTCTCTCCTATCAGCGAGTTCCTGCGTGCGCGTTTGCGTTGGGGCTTCGGCACCGATTCTCCTGCCGCCACCGATTCCATCGACATGTTCACCGAGATGCGTTTGGGTATGCTGCTGCAACGCGCGGTCAACCCCGACACGTTCCTCGATTCAACCACGCTTCTTGAGGCGGCAACCATTGGCGGCGCCCGCGCGCTCAAGCAGGAAGACCGCATCGGCTCGTTGGAGATTGGGAAGTGCGCCGACGTCATCGCAGTGGATCTGTCGGGCTCGCATCAAACGCCCACAACCGATCCGGTGTCCGCCGTGGTGAACACGTCCAACGCGTCGGACATCATGATGACCATGGTTGGCGGCGACGTGCTCTACGAAAAGAGCCACTGGAACGTGGACGTGGACGTCGCTAAGACCATCGCACGGGTAATCGAGATTCGCGGAAAGCTAAGGGGCTAGTACATGAGCTCGAAATCGGGCACGAAGAAACAAAAGCAAACCGCCAAGCAGAAAGAGGCGCGCATCCAAGCGGCAATTGAGCGCGAAGAGCGCGCCAAGGCGAAGAAGGCGCAGTCCGAAAGGCTGAAGAAGGTGTTCACCGTTGTGGTGTGCATCATCTTGGTTCTTGCGCTGTTCATTCCCACGATGGCAATTGCGGTGCTGGGAGGCAACTAGCCGTTCGGGCAGCCGTCTGGATGCCGCCGCGCACTGAGAACGGTCGTTTCGTCTGCGCCGGGGGAGCCGCGCGGGCGGCCGTCTGGATGCCGCTGCGCACGTAGACGCTTCGCGCGATTGGGGCGGAACTAGCCGCGCAGGCAGCCGTCTGGATGCCGCCGCGCACCGCTCTGAGCCGTGCGCCCCTTACGGGAATTTGATATACGCTTGGTTTTTGAAGACCCCTCGTTAAGGCTTTCGAATAGTAGCGATGTGCTACTATGACGTTTCGTATGCACTTGTTCGCTTTCGGGTGAAATGACGCAATGAGCTGTGTGCGCAGCCCGCAATCAGGGGGCAGCGCGGCTTGCGGGTGATGTTGGTAAACGGAGAGGTTTGCTTTGTTCGGTATAGGCGGATTCGAGTTTTTTCTGATCCTGATTTTCGGGTTCCTCATCGTTGGCCCCGACAGGCTTCCTGCCATGGCGAAAACGCTGGGTCAGGCTATCAGCAAGTTCAGAAATGCTCAGGACGAAATGAATAAGGTCATCAAAACCGAGGTCTACGACCCCGAGTCGAAAGAGCCGTTCAAAAACCCGCTGGAGGTTTTGGAGAAGGCCGGCTCTGCGGCAAAAGAGTCGGGTTCTTCGGGGGCTGCTGCCTCGAAGCCGGCGTCAAGCACGGGCTCTGACTCGGCCGCTTCGGGCAGCCGAAAGGAGAGCTTCTCCGAGCGCAAGGCTCGCTACGAGAAGGAGCGCGCTGCCAAAAAGGCTGCCGACGCAGAAAAGGAGGCGGCGGAAAAGCGCGCCGCCAATGCGGCGAAAGACGTTCCTTCGGGCGATGCGGCGAAGTCCGGGTCTTCTTCCCGCACGGCGAATGCCGCAAAGGGCGGCTCTGCTACTGCGTCGAAGACGGCGAAAAGCATCTCTGCTGGCGCTTCGAAGGCGGCAGGTGCTTCCACCGACACGGCAAAAACCGCAACGAGCGAGAAGGGGGAGTAATCTATGCCTATCGGACCGGCGCGCATGCCCCTTTTCGATCATCTGGGCGAGCTCCGCATGCGCCTTGTGCGCATCGTGGTATGCCTGTTCATCGGCGTGTTGATTTTTTATTTCGCCGCGCCAACGCTCATCCAGTTCTTGCTCCTTCCCATTGCCGAGTTTCTGCCTCAGGGGCAAGACGGCACGGCCGTTCTCACGGCGCTCGACCCCTTCGAGGCGTTTGCCACCAGCTTCAAGGTGGCGCTGTGGGCTTCGGCGGTTACCTGCTCTCCTGTTATCCTGTGGCAGATTCTGGCGTTTTTCCTGCCTGCGTTGAAGCCCAAGGAGCGCAAGTGGTTCGTGCCTGCGTTTGCTGCGGCTGTCATCTTGTTTATCGTAGGTACTGTCTTTTGCTATCTGGTTATTCTCGATCCGGCGTTTCAGTTCCTTACCGGGCAAGTGCAAGGCTGGGCCACGAGTTTGCCGCGCGCGAGCACTTATGTCGACACTATCGTCAAGTTCGAGATCGGGTTTGGCTTTGCTTTCGAGCTCCCGCTGATCGTGTTCTTCCTGGCTATCTTCGACATCGTTCCGTATAAGAAGCTGCGCGGCAGCTGGCGTGTGGTCTACGTGGTGCTTATGGTCATCTCGGCTATGATCACCCCCGACGCATCGCCGGTTACCATGCTGCTGCTGTTTGCTGCGATGATCGTGCTCTACGAGGGCAGCTTGCTTATTGCGCGTATCGTGCTGGCGCGCAAAATCAAGCGCCAGGCAGCTGAGGCAGCTAAAGAAGAAGACGAGTAACTCGGCGTTTTTGCTATGGGCACGCCTTCTCCCACATCGCACGATTCATCGTTAAGTGCGGCGTCCTCGGTGGCGCCGCTTTCTGGTTCTGGCTCCGTTTCGGCAGAGCTGTCTGCCGCGGTGCCTCGTTCAACAACGGTCTCGATTGACGAGGAAACACTGCCTACGTCGGCTATTCCCACTCACACCGATCGCACGGGTTTTCTGCAAGGGCTGTTTTGTTATGTGCTGTGGGGCTTTATGTCGCTTTACTGGAACCTCCTTTCGGCGGTTCCTGCTCTTGAGGTGCTCAGCTGGCGCATGGCTTGGTCGGCGGTGTTCGTTATCGCGCTTTGTGTGCTGGTTAAACGCACGCGCTTCCTGTACCTGCTAAAAGATCCGCGCGCGGTGCGCACGTTTTTGGCTTCGGGCATAATCATCACGGTGAACTGGGGCGTTTACGTGTGGGCGGCAAGCACGGGGCATGTGCTTGAAACGAGCGTGGGCTATTACCTGTGCCCGCTGTGCAATATAGCATTGGGCATGATAGTGTTTCGTGAGCGCCTTACTCCCATGCAGCTGGGCGCCACCGTCCTTGCCGGTATCGGCGTGGTGTTTTTCCTGGTTGTCAACGGCGGCGACATTTGGATAATTCTTGCGCTTGCTCTCACGTTTAGCGTGTACGGCGCGGTGAAGAAGCGCGGCGGCTACCCTGCGCTGCCGGGCATGGCGTTTGAGTCGCTTCTCACAGGAGTGCTGGGATGCGCCATCTTGGCGGTGGGCGCGTTGTTCCCGTGGATATGGCAGCTCACGCCTGCGGTGCCCAACGCCATTGCGGTGTTCGACCCAACGCTTCTTGTGGTGCTGTTAGTGGGCAGTGGCGTGGTAGCCGCCGTTCCGCTGCTCCTCTATTCGTCCGCCGCTAATCGCATCAGTATGACGATGATAGGTTTTCTGCAGTACGTGAGTCCCACGATGTCGCTTGTGCTTGCGGTCGCGTTCTTTGGCGAAGAGTTCACGCTGGCGCACGGGGTGTGTCTGGGGCTCATCTGGATTGGCATTGTTGCCATTGCCGTTGAGGCGGCTTTGCGAACAAAGCGAGCCCGCACTCGGGGTTGATGCGCGTTGCGCTGCTCGCGTGCTCGCCGCATTGCTCTCATGCCGGTGTAGCGGGCGTTTTGCTGACTGCGTTTTTCGCGTATCATGAAAAGGTGGGCAAAACTAGGGAGCCGCATCGACGCGAGAAAGCCGTTTTGGCTTGCGGCGCACGGCGCGCGGGAGATAATGCGGCGCACGGCATGCGGGAGATAATGCGGCGCGTGGCGCGCGGGAGATAATGCGGCGCGTGGCGCGCGGGCAATAAACCGTGTTTTTGCTCAGCTCAGGTGATCGTCGTAGTTCAGTCGAGCGTCAGGAGGAGACCTCATGGAGCAATACAAACAAGAGTTCATCGAGTTCATGGTCGAAAGCGACGTTCTGAAGTTTGGCGAATTCACGCTGAAGAGCGGGCGCAAGTCGCCGTTTTTCATGAACGCCGGCGCTTATGTTACGGGCGAGCAGCTCAAGCGTTTGGGCGAATACTACGCGCGCGCCATTCACGACAACTTCGGACTCGATTTCGACGTGGTGTTCGGCCCTGCCTACAAAGGCATTCCGCTGTCGGTGGTCACGGCAATCGCGCTGCACGAACTGTACGGCAAAGAAGTTCGCTATTGCTCGAACCGCAAAGAGGTAAAAGACCATGGCGCCGATGCGGGCAATCTGCTCGGTTCGGACTTGCACGATGGCGACCGCGTGGTGATGGTCGAAGACGTTACGACGTCAGGAAAGTCTATCGACGAAACGTATCCCGTTCTCATGGGCGCTGCACAGGTAGACGTGAAAGGCCTGATTGTATCGCTGAACCGCATGGAGGTTGGCAAGGGCGGCGTGAAAACCGCCCAGGCGGAGGTGCAGGAGAAGTACGGGTTCCCGGTTGCCTCTATTGTGAGTATGGCGGAAGTTACCGAGTACCTTTATAACCGCGAGGTGCAAGGACGCGTGGTAATTGACGACGCCGTTAAAACGGCGCTTGACGCGTACTACGAGCAGTACGGGGCGAAATAGCCCCATCGAGGCAGTCGCTTCAAGACGGTTGGCGCTCACCGGTGGATTGGCTTCAGGCTTTTTCCTTTCGCGGGCGTTCGCCTAGCTGCCTATTCGCTCACTTGCTCGGTAACCCATCTGTTCATCCGCGAAGCTCCGGATTAAAACGGGCTCTCATCGCGCCAGTTGCGGTGAGAGCCTCGCTATTTGTGTGCGCTGCGGGCGCCGCCACCCCCAGCGCCCGATTTAAAACGTCTCCTCGCGCCACCCCCAGCGCCCGATAAAAACGCGCCTCGCCCCCCTACGGCGTGGCGGTGCCTGCTTGGCATCACACCTCGGCGCCCGATTTAAAACGTCGCCTTGTGTATGAGGTTGCGGAAGCGTCGCGCCGCCTCTTCGTTGATTTTGGGGATGTAGTTATCCAGAAGCTGCAGCATTCCATCTTTGTTCTGGGGGATGCCTCCGTCGAATCGAATCACGTCTGAGTCGTGCGAGGCGATGATGTTTGTCTGGCACTCCAGATTGGCGACAAACGTGCGAATTTCTTCAGCTGCCTCGCGCTCTCCGTAGGGAGTCCATGCGCCTGACGCAATGTCCTCGGCGAGGGGCCAGTTTTTAGCGGGGGTGAGCGTTACGATGAGAATGCGATCGGGTGCCGCCTCGTTAAAGGTATGAGCCGATTCAATGGCGTTTTGCTGGCCTCGACCCGCGCCGGCAAGACCCGCCAAGTAGAAGAACGTAAACCTAATTCCTGCGGCGTGGAGACGTTTTCCCTGCTCAATGAGATCCTGGGCAGTCTGCCCCTTTTCCATGTATTCCAAAAGCTCGTCCCATCCGCTTTCGGCGCCTATGGTGATGTCGGTGACGCCGCGCGCTGCAAGCTCTGCAAGCTCTTCGTCGGTCTTTGCCTTGAAGTCGGTGATGCGCGCAAAGCCGCCATAGCTGTTTACTGTAGGGATGCGCGCTTCGATGGCGTCGAAGATCTTAACGAGATGCGCATTGGGGAGCACATAGGGGTTTCCGCCCGCAAGATAGATGCGCTTTGTGAGCTGCGTGGCGCTGCGGGCGATCTCTTCGATGTCCTCGGCTATCTCCTCGAAGGGGACAACGCTGAACCCCTTGCCTTCTTGAATGTCGCAAAAGCGGCACTTTCCGTGAGAACACCCGCGTGTTACTTGTAGAACCGGGCAACTCATGTCGTAAGGTGGGCGATGCACCAAAGTGTCGGTGTTCATGGCTATCCTCCCTCGTGTAGGGCGCTCGAGCGGCAGGTGGCTGGCTCGGTAGGGGCTCGTACTCCTTCGATGAACCGCTTCGTTATACGGCATTGACGTTTATCAGGCAAAAGACAGCGGAGACAAGCAAGTACATTGTATAACGCTGCACGCCAAAGGGACACCTCAAATGGCATGCTCGCACGCGCATGCGGGTGGTAAAGCAGGTCCACTTCGGCGTGCCGACGAATCCGCGACCGAAACGCGCGTCCGAGGGGCGCGTTCGCGCGCGTTTCGGTCGCGGATTTGTTTGCGCAGGGGGTCGGCGATTTATCGCAATCTTTAACTTCTGCTGAGCTTTGCTTGATGTCGCCCTTCTACCATATTCGTTGCGCAAGCAAATCTCCTTCCCTATCTGGCTTGCGTTCAAGAAATACGAAGGGCAGGTATGGAACATTACGTTATCCCGGGCGGGCAAATTCAGGCAGCATGCGAACAGGTCTCGTCCCTTTCCTCATGCAAGAGACTCGATGCGGCGTTGCCCGCCCTGGGATGCTCCACTGCCCGAAAAAAGACGGACGTCGCTTTTTCGTACGACTCCCTTCCACCCTTTTTCGTGATTCGCCGAAAAGGGGAGTTCTACTAAGAACCGCTTTCGGCGCCTTCCCCGCCAGCGTCCTTGCGGGTGCCCGGCGCATCACCCGCTCGTTTCCGTCCCGAACGCAGGGATTTGGGGCGCAAAAAGCGAAATGATGAGGTGTCTTAGATGCGCCCCTTTGGCACCCTCACCACCGGGCTCCTTGCGGGTGCTCGGCGTATCGCCCGCTCGCCTCCTGCCGCGCTTGTCGGGCGTGGCTGCTCTGTGTCGTGCGTCTTTTCGTTAAAGACTCAGTAAAGCGGATTTTGGAATTCCTGCTTGTTTCGTATCAATTTTGACCAGGGGTTTTACCAGTTTCTTGCGTCCTTTTTGTCAAATTTGATCAAGTTGTTGCGTGAATTTGTAAAAAGCTTTGCGTGTCTCTGAATCTCATCTGACGTGGTTTTGACTCCGCGTTCCTACGATAGGCAACGCTGCACTGCGCAGCCGATACCCACAACGAAAGGAACCGAACCATGGCAGAACACCAGATGTCCCGACGCAACTTCTTGATTGGAGGCGCAACCCTTGCTGCGGGCGCCGTCGTCGCTATGACCGGCTGCACGGCAAGCGGCAGTGGCGCAGCAGCCGGCTCCGCAGATGCCGGATCCTCCGACGGCGGATCCACCGAGCCCATCACCATGGTGTGGCTGCCCGACAACTCCTCTTCGGATCTGACCTCTTCTCGCGAGGCAATTGGCGCCGCCATCAAGGAGGCGTGCGGCCGCGACGCCGAGCTTATGACCACCACCGACTACACGTCGCCATCGAGGCAATCGCCTCCGGCCAGGCGCAGATGGCGCTGCTTGGCCCTGAAGGCTACGTCCAGGCGAACGCCCAGAACCCCTCGGTTCAGGCCGCGTTCACCAACAGCGACGAAGAGGGCGGTCTTGAAGGCGCATGCTACTACAGCCGCATTTGCGTGAAGACCGAAAACGCCGCCAACTACGCCGACGGCGACAGCTACTCCATCGACAACATCAAGGGCGGCTCTTTCTCGTTCGTGTCCGCCACTTCCACTTCCGGCTTCAAGGTGCCCTCCAGCACCATCGTGAGCCACTTCGGCCTGGAAAGCTCCGACGAGCTGCTTGAGGGCGGCGCGTTTTTCTCCGAGGTGCTGTTCGGCAACTCCCATCAGGGCTCGGCGGTCAACCTGCTTTCCGGCGACGCCGACGCCGCCGCATTCGACGACGTTGACGTTGACATGTACTTCGACCTAGTTGAAGGCGAGGCGAACACGGTTGGCGCCGTGTACCAGGTGAAGGCTGATGCCGAGGCTCCCTTCGACAGCGTGCTTGGCGAACAGTTCACCATCATCGGCATCTCCGCCGTTCTCAACTCGCCCATCTGCTTCAACGAAGAGGCCATCGACGACGACACGCGCACCAAGATCGTTGACTACTTCTGCTCCGACGCAGTTGCCAACAACGAGCAGATCTTCGTTGACCCCGAGGATGAGAACGCCAAGGGCATCTTCGAGAAAGACTCCGACAAGACCTGCTTCGTCGAGGTGACCGACGACTGGTATGACCCCATCCGCGAGTTGAGCGCATAGGAACGGAACAAGCGAAGCAAGAAGGATGCGAGGCTGCATGAATCAAAAGCGTGAAACCCTGCTGGCGCTTTCCGGCGTGGCGAAAAGCTACGACGGCAAAACGCGTGCGCTCGGCGGGGAAGAGGGGATCAACCTGGAAATCGGCAAAGGCGAGTTCGTCTCTATCATCGGCCCGTCGGGTGCCGGCAAATCGACGCTGCTGCGCTGCGTCAACCGCTTGATTGACCCCTCTGAAGGAACGGTGACCTTCGACGGTGCCGACATCACCAAGGTGCGCGGGCGCGAACTGCGACAGGTGCGCCGCAGGATCAGCATGGTGTTTCAGCACTACAACCTGGTGTACCGCGCGTCTTCCATCGAAAACGTGCTGCAGGGGCGCTTGGGGTACAAGTCGGCCTTGGCCGGCCTGCTGGGGCTGTACACCGAGGAGGAGAAGCGCACCGCTTTTGAGGTGCTTGCCGAGGTTGGGCTGGCGGATTTCGCCTACACCCGCACCGACCAGCTGTCGGGCGGCCAAAAGCAGCGTGTCGGCATTGCCCGCGCGTTGGTGCAGGATCCACTGCTCATCCTTGCCGACGAGCCTATTGCCAGCCTCGACCCTGCTTCGTCTCGCAACGTCATGGATCACCTGCGCCGCGTTGCCAACGAGCGGAGCATTGCGGTGCTGGTGAACCTTCACCAGGTTGACTTTGCGATCGAGTATTCCGATCGCATCGTCGGCCTAAAAAAGGGCGAGGTCGTGTTTAACGGCTCGCCGTATGCCTTGAATCGCGCCACCATCGAGAACATCTACGGATCCTCCGATGCGGTGCCGCCGTCCCTGTCAGGCGTGGCGGTGGCGTGATGAGTGCGAAATTCGCCCTTGCAGGCGGCGGCCCTGGCGCCGGTGGGTCTCCGTCTCCCGCGGCAGAGACGCCCGAGAAGGCAAACGCGTTTTTCCGGCGACGCACCGTTGCGGTTGTTGCTGCCGGGCTGGTGTTCATTGCGGTCAATGCACTGTCGGGCGTGTATGTCGGCTTCGATTTTCTGGGCGCCCTGATGGATATTCCCAGCGGGTTTGCCTGGATGGCCGTCGAGTTCGTCCCGACGGTGGAGTCCTTCGAGAAGCTGGACGCCATCCTGCCGGCGTTGGGATCAACCATCTTGGTTTCGGTTGCCGCCAGCTGCCTTGCCGCGGTGATTGCCTATGTGTTTGCCGTGCTGGGCTCTCGCTCGGTGGGGCTGGGCGGCCCCATTCCGCTTATCGTGCGCGGCATTGCGTCGCTGTTCCGCAACATTCCGACGGTGGCATGGGCGTTTATCCTTCTGTTCTCGTTCAAGCAGAGCGACTTCACCGGGTTTTTGGCGCTGTTCCTTACCAGCTTCGGCTATTTGGTGCGCTGCTTTTTGGAGAACATCGACGAGCTTGCCGCCGGCCCCGTTGAGGCGCTGCGTGCGTCGGGCGCGAGCTACGGCGCCATCATCACCCAGGCCGTGATCCCACTTTCCATCACTTCGGTGATCAGCTGGGTGCTCTACATGATTGAGACCAACATTCGCGATGCGACGCTGGTTGGCATTCTAACCGGCACGGGCATCGGATTCGTGTTCGACATTTACTACAAGAGCTTCCGCTACGACGTTGCTGGGCTGGTGTTGCTGGGCATCATCATCGTGGTTATCGCTTGCGAGATGACCTCCAACTACGTTCGTCGCAAGATCATGTAGCCCACTCGGCATATAAGCCGGTGAACTGGGAAAAGATGTGAGAAAGGGAAAAATTGACTGCTTACACAATTGCCGCTCGAGCTAACGCCACGCTGCTTGCCGCCGAGGCGGGATCTCCTGCCCGCTCTAGGCTGACCGACGCGCTGTTCGAGCGCTTGGGCTGGGGCGCCGGCTCTGCCGGCAAGGTCGCTGAGGACGCGCCGCGCACGGTCGAGTACGCCTACGAGCGCCACGATGCGCGGGGGAGCCTGTGATGGACGGCGCCAACCTGCCCGGAGCGCGCTTCACGCGTTCTGGAAAGATCAAGACGCGCCTGTTGGCGGGCTCCAACCGGGCGCTCTTGGTGACGCTTGTGGTGTTGGCGGCGCTCACGGTGTTCGCCATGGCAACGATGGACTACGGCAACGTGTCGTTTTTCGAGGCGCTGGGCGAGGCGTGCGGCGACTTCTTCACCATGATGACGCAGCCGGGTCTGGCGGGGCACTTCACGCTTGCCGACGTGATCACGGGCTTGTTCGTTTCGCTGGCGCTGGCCTTGCTCACCACCCTCATTGGCGCTCTCATCGCATTTGTGCTGGGGCTGTTGGCGGCGCGAAACCTTACCAACAACAAGGTGAGCAACGTCATCAAGGCCATCATGTCGGTTGCTCGTGCGGTGCCCACCATTCTGTGGGTCATGGTGTTCAGCGTCGCCATCGGCCTGGGCGCCGAAGCCGCGGTTACCGGTCTTTTGTTCCACAGCGTCGCGTACCTGGTAAAGGCGTACTCCGAAAGCTTCGAGGAAGCCGACCCCGGCGTGCTGGAGGCACTACGCGCATCTGGTGCGTCCTGGTGGCAGGTCGTGTTCTCGGGCGTGGTGCCCGAGAAGGTCAACGAGATGCTGTCGTGGACGTTCATCCGCTTTGAGATCAACTTCGTCAACGCGGTTGCGGTAGGCGCCGTTGCCGGCGCGGGCGGCATTGGCTACCAGCTGTTCCTTGCCGGAAGCTTCTATCTGAACATCCACGAGATCGGGCTGATCGTGTACTTGTGCCTGGCGGTGGCAGTAGTTCTTGAGGTGATGGCGACGCGTCTGCGCAAGCGCTACATCGTGCAGAAGTAGGCGTCCGGCGCGCGACAACGATCGATAACGAAAGGAAAAACCCAAGTGAAACGTTACGAACGGACTCGGGTGCTGGTGGAGGGGAATCCCTCGCTGGCGTCCGAGATCGTGCGAGATGTCGAGGCGGGAGTGGGCGGCGACGGCGCGCCTGTGATCTCGGTGCTCGACGAGCCGCGTGAAGAGCTGGTGATGGTTCAGGTGCGCGAGACGGCGCAGGGAAGCCTGTTCTATTTGGGCGAGGCGCTCATGACGTCGTGCCGCGTGCGCGTAGGCGAGACGGTAGGGCTGGGGCTGCTTTTGGGCAGCAATCGCTGCCGTGCCTACGAGTTGGCCGTGATCGACGCGGCGTTTTCAGGTCCGGGCGGCGCTGCTTTTGCCGCGCGCTGGGACGACCGCCTGGCGCAGGAGGCAGCGCGGATCCGTGCGTGTGAGGCTGCCGAGCAGCAACTGGTTCAGCGCACCAAGGTGGATTTCTCGACGATGGACGAACCCGGCGCCGCCTCCGGCGACGCTTCCGAGGAAGGGGGCCAGCGATGATGATCGCAGACAACGCGGACTTGCTTCGTGCTCAGCGGTCGTTCCGCCAGGTGCTGGACGCGTTTGCGCGCCCCGGCTTGGTGCGCGCGGTTGAACCCGATGCCGAAGACGGCGTACGCCCCGCCTCCCTCGACGGTGCGTTGTGCGCGCTGGCTCGTCTGTTTGTCGACCAGGCGGTGACGTTTGCGATCGCCGACGCAGAGTCCGATGCCGCGGCTATATACCTTGCCTCCGAGACCCACGCGCGCCGCGCCTCCGTTGATGAGGCGGACTTCATTATCGTTCCCGGCAGAGCCGATGCGCGGGTGGTTTCCGAGTCGATCGCTCACGCCAAGCCGGGCACGCCGACATCTCCCGAGATGGGAGCGACGGTGTTGCTGGGCTGCACGCATGTCGCTTCGGCGCCTGCAGCCAACGAGGCCTTGAAGCCGGGCATGGTGCTGGTGGAGGTTGCGGGGCCTGGCGTCAAAGACACCAACCGGTTCGCGGTCGACCGCGACAGCTGGGTTGCTGCGCGCCAGGAGCGCGCCGACGAGTTTCCCTGCGGCATCGACATCGCGCTTGTCGACCCCGCAGGCAATGTGGTGGCAATTCCGCGCACCAGCGCTGTGTCTGTTGAAGGAGGGATGCGCTGATGGGCTACGTTGCGGTCAAAGGCGGCGGTGTCGCCATCGAGGAAAGCCTCAAGCTGCTTGAGCTCGAGCGCGTCAAGGCGCATGACGCCGCCGACGTAAAGGAAATCGAGGGCGCCTTTCCCGGGCTTATCGACCAGGTGATGGGCGAGGCTTCCCTCTATGCGCCCCGTCTGGCGGCGCTGGCGCTTAAGCAAGCGTCCGGCATTCCCGACGAGGCGGTGTTCCTGCTGCGCGCGTTCCGCTCGACGCTCGAACGCCCCTACATCTCGCGCCCCGTAAACACGGGAGCCATGCGCGTGCGGCGCCGTATCTCTGCTGCGTTCAAGGATGTGCCGGGAGGTCAGGTGCTCGGCGCCACGCGCGACTACAGCCATCGTTTGCTCGAATTTGATTTGGAGCAAGAAGGCGACGCCGAACGAGCCGAGAAGTGTCGCTCTCTCGAGCGTCATTTTGCCGCCGTTGTTTCAAAGGCGGATGCGGCATCGGCAGGCGGCCGCTTCGACGACGCATTTGCCGGCGACCGCGCTAGCGACGATCGCCCGGCTGGCGCGTCTGTCGGAAGCCGCGTCAATGCCGACGTCGACGCAGCGGCTTCCGCATCCGCCGCTGCGGACGGGTACCCCCGCGTGCTGGACTACTTGCGCGCCGAAGGGCTGGTGGCCCCCGTACAGGCCGACGACACCCCGCCGGTCGACGCAACCATGGTTCCACTGACCATCCCCGCCCCGCGCTCGGTGCGCCTGCAGACGCTGGCGCGCGGCATGACGCAGGCCGTTGAGGCGCTGGGCTATGCCGCTATCCGCGGGTTCGGCCCCGCACATCCCACGGTGGGCGAGCTGCGCAGCGGCATGGTGGAGGTGGCGGTCGATCACCCGCTCGAGCAGGGCGCTGCCGAGGACGCTTACTACCTGGGCTCCGTCCCTGTCACCGAGGTCGAGAGCGTGTTTTTCTCGGAAGGCGACGAGAACGCCGACGGAACCCTGTCGTTCCAGATTGGCTACGGCCTGGTGATGGGCTCCTCCGAAACCAAGGCGATAGCCATGAGCGTGCTCGACCGCTGCCTGAGCTCGGTGGACAGGCGCTATCCCACGCAGGACGAGGAGTTCGTGCTCTACCACGTGGACGGCGTCGAGGCCACCGGCTTCATCTCGCACCTCAAGCTTCCCCACTATGTGACGTTCCAATCCAAGCTCTCTAGTGTCCGCTCGACGCGCGACGAGGGGAAGGAGGCCGACGATGCGCCAGCTGTATAACTACGCGTTTTTCGACGAGGCGTCCAAGCGCGAGATTCGCCGCGCGGTCATCAAGGGCGTGTGCATTCCGGGCTACCAGGTGCCGTTCGCTTCGCGCGAGATGCCCATCGGCCGCGGTTGGGGCACGGGCGGCCTGCAGATCACGCTCAGCCTCATCGGCAAGGGCGATGTGCTCAAAGTTATCGACCAAGGCAGCGACGACAGCGTCAACGCCGTCAACATCAAAAAGCTGGTGGCAGCAACCACCGACGTCGAAGTGACCGAAGCAACCGAGGAAGCCACTCTCATCCAGTCTCGTCACCGCATTCCCGAGCGTCCGCTGCGCGAGGATCAGATCCTGGTGCTGCAGGTTCCCACCCCTGAGCCGCTGCGCAGCTTCGAGCCGCGCGAGGAGGTCACCAAGCGCCTGCACGCCGAGGCGGACTATACCGGTGCGTGGCTGGAGCTGTTCGACCAGATCGTCAAGTTTGGCACCACCACCACTGGCGCCGACCACCCCGTGCTCGTGAACGGGCGCTATGTGATGGCGCCTTCGCCCATTCCGCGCTTTGACAACATGAAGCTCAACCAAGCCGCCAATCTCACGCTTTTGGGCGCCGGTCGCGAGAAGAAGATCTACGCTGTGCCGCCCTATACCGATGTCAAGCCACTCGATTTCGAGGACTACCCGTTTGTGGTCGAGCGCTTCGAAGGCAAGCGCTGCCGCCTGTGCGGCGCCGAGGGCGTGTTCTTGGACGAGCTGGTTGACGAAGCGACGGGCGCAACCGTCTACCAATGCAATGACACTGCCTTCTGCGCCGCCCGCTGTGCGCAACAGGCTCAAGGGAAGGAGGAAGACGGTGAGCGCTAGCACTCAGTTGGCAGATGGCGTGCGCGACGCGCGTCCGTTCGGTGCGGACGAGGAGCCGTGCCTGTCGGTGCGCCACCTGTCCAAACGCTTTGGCGC
This sequence comes from Candidatus Aphodovivens excrementavium, assembly GCA_018715935.1. Classification (GTDB taxonomy): domain Bacteria; phylum Actinomycetota; class Coriobacteriia; order Coriobacteriales; family Eggerthellaceae; genus Aphodovivens; species Aphodovivens excrementavium. Next base: position 48,542 of record DVKR01000013.1, on the reverse strand, counting down.
CGGATGCCCCCATTGCCTGGCGCCCGACGCCAAGCTCGAACGCAACGTGTGCCCCGTGTGTGGCACCGTCCATGCCGTGCGCGACGCAAACCTGGACGTGTATCCCGCTGAGATCGTGGGCATCGTGGGCGAGTCGGGCAGCGGTAAATCGACGCTGATGAAGTGCTTGTATTTCGATGAGCGAGCAACCGAGGGCGAGGTGCGCGTCGCTCCCTACGACGGCGGCGCGGCCAACGTGCTTGAGGCGTCGCCCCAGCACAAGCGCCGCATCCGCAACACGGTGTTCGGCATGGTGTACCAGAACCCCTATCTGGGCCTGCGCATGGATTTCTCGTCGCTGTCCAACATCGCCGAACAGATGATTGCAGCCGGCAGCCGCCAGGTGGGCGCCATGCGCGACCGCGGTGAGGAACTTCTCGAGCGTGTGAACATCCCCCTGTCGCGCGCTAAAGATGCGCCGCGCCTGTTCTCGGGCGGTATGCAGCAGCGCGTGCAGATTGCCAAGGCGCTGTCGAACAACCCGCCCATCCTGCTGCTCGACGAGGTGACCACAGGGTTGGATCTGTCCGTGCAGGCAGCCGTGCTCGACCTCATCCAGCAGATCCGCCGCGACTTTGACGTCAGCATGCTGGTGGTCAGTCACGACCTGGGCGTCATCCGCATGCTTGCCGACCGAACGCTGGTAATGCTGGACGGCCGCATCATCGAAAGCGGCCTAACCGACCAGATCCTCGAAGACCCTCAGCACTCCTACACGCAACAGCTGGTCTATTCGCTGCTCTGACGAGCGGCGAATAGAGCCGACGCTGCAGCTCGCTGGCATTTCGAACGACCTACGAATTCTCCTTTCCGGAAAGGAAACCGATGAACGAGAACTCCTACCTCATCTGCGGCGGTACGGTAGTGTGCGCTGACCGCCTGCTGCGCGACCACGACGTCGTCATCGTCGACGGGCGCATCGTTGCCATCCAGCCCACCGAAGTCGGCGGGGCGCTTTCCGAGCTTCCGCGCGAAACGGATGCAATCAGCGGCGTGTGGGAGGGCATGGTGCCCGACGGCACGGCGGGGATGCTGCCGGTGGTTGATGCGCGCGGCGCCTACGTAACGCCTGGCCTCATCGACGTTCATTCCGACTATGTCGAAAACGTCGCCTCTCCGCGTCCGAGCGTGGTCATGGACCTGTCCACCTCGCTCTACAAGGCCGACCGCGAGCTCGTGTCGCACGGCATCACCACTATTTTCCATTCGCTGTCGGTGTACGGGGCGAGCATTTTCGACCACAAGCCCATCCGCGACTTCAGCAACGTGAGCGCGCTTATCGACCATGTGGCGTCTATGCGTGCAAGCGAAGAGCGCGACCATCTTATTCGCCATCGCTTGCATATGCGCGTTGAGCTGGACTCGGTGGATTTGTACGACGACATCGAGGCGTATTTGCGCTCAGGCAAGGTGGACTTGGTGTCGTTCATGGATCACACGCCGGGACAGGGCCAGTACAGCGACTTGCTGATCTTTGCCGATACGCTTAAAGGCTATCGCGACCTTTCCGACGAGGAGGTGGCGCGCATCATCAAAAACCAGCAGGAGGCGAACAAGCTCACTTACGCGCAGGTGGCAACCCTTGCAGGGATTGCGCGCGAGCGTGGCATCTCAATTGCGTCGCATGACGACGACAGCGTTGAGAAGCTGGAGCTGATGGACGGCCTGGAGGCGGCGATTTCTGAGTTCCCCATCACACTGAACATTGCCCGCGAGGCGCGCCGGCGCGGCCTCCACACGCTTGCCGGCGCCCCGAACGTGCTGATGGGTCACAGCCATTCCGGAAACCTGTCGGCTCGCGAGGCGGTACAGGACGGCGCTATCGACATGCTGTGCAGCGACTATTATCCCGCAGCGCTGCTTGATGCGGTGTTCATGTTGCGCGATGCCTGCGACCTGTCGCTTGAGAAGGCGTTCTCCTTGGTCACCATCAATCCTGCCAAGGCGGCGGGCATTGCGGGCGAGGTCGGATCCATCGCCGTGGGCAAGCGCGCCGACGTGCTGTTGGTTCGCGAGATCGCCTGCGACGGCGCCGGCCGAACCATGCCGGTGGTAACGCGCGCGTTCGTGGGGGGTCATTCGGTGTTTCGCTCCCACTACCCCGATCAGCCGCGCGGCTATGGGCGCGATCGGCGCGAGGCGCAGATTGTTGCCGAAGCAGGAGCAAGGCGCCAGGCTGCAAACAGAGCACGTTCCAGCGCGCCTGCGAGTGCGACCGCAACCGCAACCGTGCCCACAGGCACGCACGCAGATGGCTTGGTGGCAACGTCTACAACCGCGTCTGCGGTCTGCGACGCGCAACAGGCGGAGGTGCGCTAATTATGGCCTTGCTTTCGATCGAGCATCTGTCCAAATCTTTCACCCTGCACCGTGTCGGCCGGCGCATCCAGGGCTGCGAGGACGTGAGCTTTAGCATTCAGCCAGGCGAGTTCGTTGGCATCACCGGACGCAGCGGCAGCGGCAAGTCAACCATCCTGCGTTGCATTTGGCGGACCAACCTGCCGGAGGCCGGTCGTATTCTCTATGACTCAGAGCGGTTCGGGCTTGTTGACCTGTGCACCGCAACCCAGCGTCAGATGCTGTACCTGCGCGCCTACGAGCTAGGCTATGTGTCGCAGTTCCTGTCTGCCCTGCCGCGTCAAACCGCCTACGAGATCGTGCTCAAAAGCGCGCTGGAGGCGTTCGGCGTCGATGACCGCGCCCATGCCGAGGCCGAGACCGAGCGCATGCTGCGCCACTTCGACCTTGACGAGGAGCTGTGGGAGCTGTACCCCCGCACGTTCTCGGGCGGCGAGAAGCTGCGCCTCAACATCGCCGCTGCCATGATCAAGCGTCCGCGGCTGCTGCTGCTCGACGAGCCTACCGCCTCGCTGGACGATGCGTCAAAGCTCAAGGTGCGCGAGCTCATCGAACAGCTAAAAGACCAGGGCACCACCATGCTGGGCATCTTCCACGACCTTGCCTTTATGGAGGGTCTTTGCGACCATGAGTTCAACATGCAACAGGGGGTGTTGGCTTGAGCGACGAGGGTATCGGGCAAGGCGCGGCGACCAAAGAGGAGCGTGCCCAGGGAGCAGGCGCAGCCGCGAGCGCGGGCGTAGCTTCAGGAACGGACGCAGCTACGGACACAATTCGCTCCGACCTGCACGTGCATACGACGGTGTCGGACGGTTCGCTGACGTTTGAGGAAGCGCTTGACGAGGCGCGCCGCGAGGGAGCTGGGTGTGTGGCGTTCACCAACCACGACACGACGCGCGGGCTTGACGAGGCGCGCGATTTGGGCGAGCGCTTCGGCGTGCGCGTGATTGGCGGCATTGAGATTAGCGCATACGATTTCGCGCGTGACCGCAAGGTGCACGTGCTGGGATACGGCCTGCGCGAATACTCGCCGGCCATCGAGGCGCTGTGCGCACCTACCCTGGAGAGCCGCGACGCCAACTCGCGCTGGCAGCTCAATCAGCTGCTTGCCGCAGGTTACCGGGTTAACGTTGCGCGTGCCATGGGGCTGGCGCAGCGCTCAACCGCCCTCTATAAGCAGCACATCATGGCGGCGCTTACCGACGATCCCTACGGAAGCCCCGAGTACGTGCATCTGTATCGCGGCCTATTCAAGGGCGAGGGCTTGTGCGCCCGCGACATCACCTACGTAGACGCCCGCGATGCCGTGCGCGCCATCGCGCAAGACGGCGGCATTCCCGTGGTTGCGCATCCCGGGCAACTGGATAGCTATGAGCTTGTTCCCGAGCTGGTGAGCTGCGGCCTGCGCGGCATCGAGATGCATCACCCCGACCACACGCCTGCCGACCGCGCGCGCTGTGAGCAGCTGGCGGAGCGCTTCAGCCTTATCGTTACGGGCGGATCCGATTACCACGGCGCATTCGGCGCGCCGCCTCGCATCGGCTACTGCTCCGTCAGCCTGCCCCCTGATAGCCCTTTGCTGAGCTAAAGTGTTGAGGCGGTGTCACTGTGCGCGTTGGCGCGGTGTCGCTTTGCCGTCTTTTTATCTTTCGCTTAACTGCTTTTGATGTTTCCTTTCTACCATAGGATTCGCGCGGGCGGCTTTCCCCTTCCGCGGGCTGCCCGCGCGATACCCTCCTTGCAGAGTACCGAGCCACCACGCGATCCCGGGCGGGCGCACTGTGACGGCGGTAAAGCGTTTTTCTCATCCCTTTCCTCAATCGAGAGGCTAAAACCCCGCTCCGCCCGCCCCGGGATTCCTCTCCCCGACACCTCTTTTGCATAATTGAGGCTCAACAATTGAGTTTCTTGCATGAAAAGCGTATAGTGATTCAACTGTCCGAATGGACGAGGTGCGTAGGCACAAGGCTCGCGCCGCATTGGCGAGTGCGCGGGGCGAGCAGGAACCTAGGAAAGGGGAGAGGGAATGAAATTCAAGAAGATGGCGGCACTTGCCGCCTGCGGCGCTCTGGCTGCGTCGCTTGCGCTGTTCGGCTGCTCAAGCGGCCAGTCCTCCGAGCAGCAGGGCGGCAGCGAGCCGGCTGCCGAAGAGGCCAGCTATTCGCTGATCAACGAGGGCAAACTCACCATTGCCACCTCGCCTGACTTCCCGCCGTTCGAGAACCTCGAGGGCGAGGAGTATGTAGGCTTCGACATCGATCTGGGCAAGGCAATTGCCGAGCAGCTTGGTCTGGAAGCTGAATTCACCACCATTCAGTTTGACGGCATCGTCCCTGCAATCCAGGCAGGCGGCCAGGCAGATGTGGGCATCTCCGGCATCACGGTTGACCCCGAGCGCGCCGAGTCGGTTGACTTCACCGACCCGTACTACATTGCCGATCAGTCTGTTGCCGTAATGAAGGGCGGCGACGTTACCGCCGACAACGCTGCCGAGGCGCTGAACGCCGAAGGCGTGATCATCGCTGTTCAGAGCGGCACCACGGGCGAGACCTTCGCTCAGGAGAACTTCCCGAACGCAACGGTGCAGCCCTATGGCAATGCCACCGACTGCTTTGCCGCGATGCAGGCTGGCCAGGCAAATGCGGTATGCATGGACATGGCCGTTGTTGATCAGATGGTTTCCGACGCCTACACCGATGCCGAGGTTGTTCTGACCGAGGCAACGGGCGAAGAGTACGCCGTCGCCGTGTCTAAGGACAACGCTGGCCTGACCGAGGCCATCAATGAGGCCATCAAGGCTCTCGAGGAAGACGGCACCATCGAGGCTCTTACTGCTCAGTGGCTGGGCTAGTTTAGCATCTGCTGGCCTTCCGGCCGGCGAAGCGAGCCGCCGCTGCGAAGCGCCGGCACACATCTTGGGCCATTCGAACCCGCCTTGGCGGATACAGTCCAGCCAAGGCGGGCTTTCATGTCTCTAAGACGCACCGCTTCTCCTTGTTGGAGCGTGCTCAAGCTGGCTCGTTTGTTGCTTCGGGCAGGCGAGCCGGGGCAAAACCGATTTGAATTCCTTTTGTTGTGCGCTCGTCTGCCGCAAGCCCTCTCTCAGCGAGGGTTTGCGGCAGTTGATCGCTTTTCGAGAAACGAGAACTATGCACTACCTATCGCAAAACCAAGCTTCACTCAAACGCTCTGCGGTTGCGAGGGCGTTTGCGCTTTTAGCGGCCCTTCTGATTGCGCTGTCCTTGATACCTGCTCAGGCGCTTGCGCTTGAAACCCAGGACTGCTCGGCGCGTCCTAACGACGACGCTGCAGGCAGCAACGACGTATTGGGGGCAACCGAGACGCGCATCCAATGGGACGCCGAGGTGGCAGCGGGAGAGAACATCACTTCAGTCACGCTCACCCTGCCTGAGGGTACGACGTTTTCCACCGAAGACGCGCGCGCAACGCTGCTGACCGGCGCCGATCGCATGACGCGCAACTATCCCGACGCAGAGTTTGCCGCCGAGGGACAAAACTTCACGGCAACGTTTGCTGAGCCTATCGTTGACGAAGGAGATTTGCGCCTGGAGATCTACGGCGTGTTCTTCCCGGCTGCCGGCGGCGACATGCAGGTCACGGGCACCTACACCACTTCCGACGGAGAAACCCACGAGATTACCGACATTCCCGCGATGCCCGTTGCCGGCGTCGACTTCTTTGAAGTCTTGGGCAACAACCTTGCCGAGCAGGACTGGGTGCAGGCGTGGAACTCCAACACGTTTTTGCGCCTGTTCCTCAACCCGGTGCTTCTGGTTACCAGCCTGCCGGTTGTATTTAGCGGCTTCTTGATGGCAATTGCCATTGTGGCGTGCGCGTTTCCGCTGGCCATCCCGCTGGGCTTCATGCTCTCGCTCATGCGCATGTCGAAGTTCCGCGTTCTGCGCGGCATCGGCACCACCTACGTCAACATCGTCCGCGGCACGCCGCTGTTCCTGCAGATCTACATCGCGTTTTTCGGGCTTCCGCTGGCGGGCGTGCAAATTCCGTCGTTCCCGTTGGGTGTGATCGTGCTGTTCATGAACTCGGGCGCCTACCTATGCGAGATTTTCCGCGCGGGCATCCAGTCCATTCCTAAGGGGCAGTTCGAAGCGTCGCGCAGCTTGGGCATGAATGGCGCCCAAACGATGCTCTTCGTTATCATCCCGCAGACCGTGCGTCGCGTCATCCCCACGATGACCAGCGAATTCATTCTGCTCTACAAAGACACTTCGATGCTTGCCGCCGTGGGCATTATGGAAGTTGTCATGTATGCGAAAACCATCGTGGCGGCAACCGGATCCATCACGCCTTACATTGTTGCGGCGCTGTTCTATCTGGTGATTACGCTGCCGCTTGCGAAGGTTGTCGGCAAGCTCGAGGCGCGCTTGGCGGGCAACGACACGGGCGCGAGCACCGGCAAGAAAAAGCGCAAGAAGGCAAAGCGCGGCGTGGTGAGCGATATGGCCGGGCGCCCCGCTTCCGAAACGAGGGATGCGGCAGACGCCGCACGCGGCCAAGAGTCCGGCACGGGCATTACGCCCGAGCAGATGTCGAGCTTGTAGGGAAGGGCTGATGCAATGACCGAGAAAGAGAACAAGCAGGCAAGTGCTGCTGAAACCGACGCGGCCGAGATGAGCGCTGTCGAGCAGAGCGCGACCGATGCGAACGCCGCCGAAGCGAGTGCCGAGAGAGCGGAGGCTGGCAGAGCGGACGCCGCTCCTGCCGGCTGCGTTGTGGACAAGCCTGCCGACGGCATCAAGCACACCGCCCCGGTTGCGGTTGAGCAAGAGCGCAAAGACGCCGGCGAGCAGCCCATCGTGCGCATTCAGAACCTGCAGAAAAGCTTCGATGAGCTGGTGGTTCTTCGTGGGGTCGACTTGGATGTGTACCGTGGCGAGGTGGTGGTGATCCTTGGCCCTTCCGGCTCGGGAAAATCTACCATGCTGCGCTGCATCAACCGCCTGGAGGAGCCAACCGGCGGCAAGATATTCTTCGAGGACACCGAAATCACGGCAAAAGATACCGATATCAACAAAGTGCGCGCCAAAGTGGGCATGGTGTTTCAGAACTTCAACCTGTTTCCGCATCTGACGGCGAAGAAGAACGTCATGCTTGCGCAAACGAAGGTGCTGAAGCGCTCGAAAGAAGAGGCTGAAAGAATCGCCATCGAGCAGCTTGAGCGCGTGGGGCTTGGCGAGCGCGTGGACTATAAGCCCAGCCAGCTTTCCGGTGGCCAGCAGCAGCGCGTTGCCATCGCGCGCGCTCTGGCGATGAACCCGCATGTGATGCTATTCGACGAGGCAACCAGCGCACTCGACCCGGAGCTGGTGCGCGACGTCCTCAACGTCATGAAAGAGCTCGCAAGCGAAGGCATGACGATGATCGTGGTCACGCACGAAATGGGCTTCGCGCGTGACGTGGCGGATCGCGTGGTGTTCATGGACGGCGGCGTGATCGTTGAGCAGGGAACTCCCGACGAGGTGTTCGACAACCCCCAGTCCGACCGCACGAAAGACTTCCTCGGTCATATTGCATAGAGGGCTATCGCCCGCCCGGTGCGTTTCTGTATACTGACAGCAGCGATTGAAAAGGAGGCCTCATGGTTCGCGCATCGTTGAAATCCGTTGCAGCGCTGCTGTTTGCTGCTTGTATTGCCGCAGGGGTGCTTGCAGTCTTCCAGGTGTTGCCCGCCTACGCACAGGATGTGCAGGTTACCGCGAAGGTCAACAATCCCATGGGCAAAGTGGACGTGGCCCAGGGACAATCGGGAGCCGATGCCGGTGGCGAGAACGCGGTGAGTTTGAAGACCATCACGCTGCAGGGGGTGTCAGATGCGACGCCGGGAGAAGTGCATTTCGCCGTTGAAGCAACCGGCTCCTATATGTGCATCGAGTGGATCAAGGTGAGCAGCGGCGCGGATACGGTTATTGTCGCCTCGTGCAAGCCGAATGATCTCGATGCGGAGTTTTTCGAGCCGGGGGCTGCTTCCGAATTGAATAATAATCTCGGCATCAACATCGGCGGCACGATGAGCGAGTCGTCCCCGAGCACCGCGCCGGGAGAGTCCTACAAGCATGCCGCGCAATTCTATCTGACCGGAATCACGAACGATGTGACCATCGAGGCGTACTGCGACTCTACGGACCAGCAGACGCTTACCTTCTACCGCAACTACGACGCATCCGATTGGGGGTATGATTACTGCTACTACCGTCATTACGGAGAGCCGCTGGGCGATCCCGCTCCGGATCCTGAACGAGAGGGCTATGTGTTCCTTGGCTGGGCTACCTCGCGCGACGGGCAGCCGGTCGAGTGGGACTCACAGGAGCTGATGGGGCTTGAGAACCTGAGCTACTACGCAGTGTGGCAGAAGGGCGACGGGCCGACTTCTCCTGGCGAGGGCGAGGAAGTCGAGCCGACTCCGCCTACTGGCGGCGAAGAGGAAACCGATAGCGGCAATGACACCTCGGACAAGGGCGACGCCAACAAGGGCGCTGCCGATTCGGGAGACGGATCTGGACAGGACGCTGCCGGATCGGGCTACGGCGCTGCAAAGAGCGCGGCGGGCTCGGATGGCGAAGCTGCCGTCTTGGCAAAGGCGGGCGACGGTGCGACGCCTGTCGCTGCTGCAGCGGCAGCGAGCCTGCTGGCAAGTGCCGCGCTGGCGGGATGCGCGCTTTCGCTTAAGGCTGCGCGCGCAAAGCGCTAGCAGCGGCGCGTTGTCGTTGCGTGACGCGGCGGTTCGCGCGGCGCTCAAGGACGGCGGCGTGACCGTTGAGCGGGGAGCTCCCGACGAGGAGCTCGACAACCCGCAGTCCAACTACACGAAGGACTTTCTGGGTCACATCTCCTAGTGCGAAAAGGGACAGTTGTTTTACCGTCTTGCAAAGCCGAGCGAAGGGCTGCTAATGATTCTGAACGAGCGAGACAACCGCGAAAAGCAGGCGATGGATATCGCCGAGAAGATGATGGTGGCAGCGCGCACGGCGCCAAAGGGCAAGGGCGTGGACATACTTGAGTGCGCCGTTGTCGACGGCAGCGACAAACAGCGCCTTGCCGACGAGATGCGGGCTATTGCCGAAGAAAAGGGCTTCAAGTTTTTCCTGCGCGACGCGCTCAACGTGGAGGCGTCTCAATGCGTCGTGGTTGTGGGAACGCACGAAAAGGCGCAGGGGCTTAATTGCGGCCATTGCGGGTACGCAAGCTGCGGCGAGCGTGCCGACGGCGTGCCGTGCGCAATAAACAGCGTCGATGTAGGCATTGCATTGGGAAGCGCCTGCTCGAAAGCGGCAGATTACCGCGTGGACACGCGCATTCTGTTTTCAGCCGGGTTGGCGGCGCAGCGCCTTGGGGTTCTGGAATGCTGCAAGCAGGTCTATGCCATTCCGGTGAGCATCGACTCGAAAAGCCCGTTTTTCGATCGCAAGAGCCCGGCGGCAAAATAGCCGCAGCAGCAAAGCGCCCTCGGCAACAACGTAGCTTTCGTTCACAGCGACAGTGCGGCTTATGCCCCCAAAGCGTGAACCGGGGCAAATTATCGTATGTCTCAATAAATCGATCTTGAAATAATGCGATCAATGAATAATTCAAACTAAGGCATTTATCTGGTGATACAATAAATAATTGAATGTTTAGTGAATAACTAGACGCCGGACGCTACCGCAAGAGCAGTAACAGGTATAGTGAGCGCCGCTGAAATGTCATAAAGGAAAGAAAGAGGACTACCATGAACGAAGCAGCTGCAACGCTGGCGCAACTGAAGAAGGCCAGCAAGCTCACCCGCCTGGCCTTCCACAAGAATGGCCCGAAAAGCTACAAACGCGGTCAGGGCGCTTTGATGAACGCTCTGCTTGAAAACGACGGCACCACCCAGCGCGAACTGGTGAAGGTTCTTGGCTGGGATCGCTCCGCTTTGAAGGACACCGTCAAGAAGGCCGAGCGCAACGGCTACGTTACCATCGGCGATCACACCGACAAGCACACCTACACCGTCAGCCTGACCGAGGACGGCAAGCAGATCGCCGAGAAGCGCGTTGCCGCCAACGACAAAACCGCCGAGGACATCCTGAGCTGCCTGTCCGAGGAAGAGGTTGCCCAGCTGAACGCCATTACCGAGAAGCTGATTCTGTCGGTGAAGGACAAGGGCGTTAACGGCAAGAAGAAGGGCCGCAAAGCTCATCGCCATTGCTGCCACTGCTAAACGGTTGCGCGATGCGGCGGATGCGCCGCTTGTGTAAGAACAGCGTTTCGAGCCCGGCTGCCCCGAGGGAGCCGGGCTTTCTTGTGCCATAATCGGGAAGGCACGTAGTGCGGAATGCTGCGATGTGCAGGGGTCGAGCCGGAGAGAAAGGGGCGGGCAGTCATGATCAACGACAGAATGCTGGCGTTGGGCAACGAGCCTTCGGCCATTCGCGAGCTGTTTGCGTATGGCCTGCAGCGCAAGGCGGAAATCGGGGAAGAAAACGTGTTCGATTTCAGTTTGGGAAACCCCTCAATCCCCGCTCCCGACGCGGTGCGCCAGGCAATCGTCGACGCGCTTGCCGAGCCGGCTTGCGCGCTGCATGGCTACACGCCTGCTCAGGGAACCCCCGCAGTACGCCAGGCGGTCGCCGATAGCATCCAGCGTCGTCACGGCCTCGAAGCATCGCCGAACCGCATCTACATGACGGCAGGCGCAGCGGCGGGGCTGGCAATCTGTTTGGCTGCAATTACTCATCCGGGTGATGAAGTCATTGTCATTGCGCCGTATTTCCCCGAGTACAAGGTGTTCATTGAGAGCGCCGGCTGCACCTGCGTGGAGGTGCCGGCGCGTGCCGCCGACTTTCAACCGGACGTGCCGGCAATTGCGCACGCCATCACCGAGCGCACGAGCGCGGTGATCATCGATTCTCCCAACAACCCTACGGGCGCCGTGTACAGCCGGGAGGCGCTTGAAGAGCTGGCTGCGGCGCTGAAAGAAAAAGAAGCGCAGTTCGGCACCCAGATCTATCTCATCAGCGACGAACCGTACCGCGAGATCGTTTACGGTGCCGAGGTGCCCTGGGTGCCGCAGATCTATGCACGCACGATTGTGTGCTATTCGTACTCGAAGTCTCTTTCGCTGCCGGGCGAGCGCATAGGGTGGCTCTACGCATCGGATCAGATGGAGAAGCCCGAAGGAGACAGCGTATACGCGGCAATGTGCGGTGCAGGTCGCGCGCTGGGCTTCGTATGCGCGCCCGCGCTGTTCCAGCGCGTGATCGAGCGCTGCTTGGACGAGCCGAGCGATGTTGAGGCGTATGCCGTCAACCGCCAGCTGCTCACCGAGGGGCTTTCGGAGCTGGGCTATGAGTACATCGAGCCGCAAGGCGCGTTCTATTTGTGGGTTCGCGCGCTTGAGCCCGACGCCCAGGCGTTCGCCGAGCGCGCCAAGGCGCACGAGCTGCTGCTTGTTCCGTCCGACAGCTTCGGGGCGAAGGGATGGGTGCGCATCGGCTATTGCGTAGATGCTTCCGTCATCCGCAACAGCATGCCCGCGTTTAAGGCGCTTGCCGAGGAGTATCGCAGCTAAACGGGAGCAACAGCGATGCACAAGCCGACGTGCTCGAATACAATACAATACAATGCAGCAAGACAGTGCGGTTTTATTTGCAAGGAAGGTGCGCCATGTCCATCTCCGCTGAGAATAAAGAGCGTCTCTACACCTGGATAGCCAATGTTGACGATACAGAGCTCGCCTCCGATTTGGCAACCATGCAGGCAAACCTCGAAGCGGGAAAAGAGGGCGCCGAAGCTGCCGTGGCAGACGCGTTCTTCCAAGATCTCGAGTTTGGCACGGCGGGGCTGCGCGGCGTCATCGGCGCGGGAACCAATCGCATGAACCGCTATACCGTAGCACGCGCAACACAAGGCCTTGCCGACTACCTCAACGCCCATTTCGACAACCCTTCAGTTGCCATTGCGCGCGACTCGCGTCATAAGGGAGAAGAGTTCGCCCAGCTCGCCGCTTCCGTTTTGGCGGCAAACGGCATTCGCGCCCTGCTCTACCCGCGCATCGAGCCTACGCCGGCTCTCTCGTTTGCCGTGCGCGATTTGGGCTGCTCGGCGGGCATCAACCTTACGGCAAGCCATAACCCGTCGTCCTACAACGGCTACAAGGTCTACGGCCCCGACGGCTGCCAGATCGCCAGCGATGCCGCCGCCGAGATCTCCCGGCGCATCGGAGAGGTCGCCTACTTCGCCTCGCAAGGCCGCGCCCCTCGTCTTATGGGCTATGCCGAAGCGCAGCAACAAGGGCTGGTTTCTCCCATAGGGGAAGACACGCTGGACCGCTTCATTGAGGCCACGCTCGCGCAATCGCTGGAAACGCCTGAAGAGGCGGCGCTTCGGCTGTCGATTGTCTATACGCCGCTGAACGGCACCGGCTTGGAAACCGTCACGCGCGTTTTGAAGGACATCAACGTCAGTGAGGTGACGGTGGTGGAAAGCCAGGCGGCGCCTGATGGCGATTTTCCCACCTGTCCGTACCCCAATCCCGAAATTCGCGAGGCGTTGGAAGAGGGCATTGCCTGCTGCCGCGCCCGGAAAGCGGAGGGCGCCGCGCCCGACTTGCTGCTTGCAACCGACCCCGATGCCGACCGCGTGGGCGCCGCCTGCGAAGACGGTTCCGACTACGCGCTTATCACCGGAAACGAGATGGGCATCTTGCTGATGGACTACGTGGCAGGCCGTCGCGCAGCGCGCGGCGAAGACCTTGCCCGCATGGTAGCGGTTACCACTATCGTGTCTTCGGCGATGTGCGACGACATCGCGGCGGAATACGGCTTCGAGCTGCGCCGTACGCTTACCGGTTTTAAATACATCGGCGAGCAAATTGCGCGTCTTGAGGCGGCGGGCGAGCCCGACCGCTTCATGTTCGGTTTCGAGGAAAGCTACGGCTATTTGGCCGGCACGCACGTGCGCGACAAAGACGCCGTGGTGGCAAGCATGCTCATCTGCCAGATGGCGCGCTATTACCGCGCGCAGGGAAAGACGTTGGTGCAGGCCATGCGTGCGCTCTACGACAAGCACGGCTGGCAGACTAACCGCACAATCTCGCTGGCGTATCCGGGAGCCGATGGCGCCGAGCGCATGGCCTCCATCATGGCGGGCTTGCGTGCGCAGCCGCCTGCGGAAGTTGCGGGGCGCGCGGTGGCGGAAATGGTTGACTATGCGCAGGGCGTGGGCGACCTTCCCAAGGCGAACGTGGTTGAGTTTCGCCTGCAGGGCGGCGGCAAGCTTATCGTGCGTCCCAGCGGCACCGAGCCCAAGATCAAGGCATACTTGTTCGCGAAGGCGCCCGATCAGGCAGGAGCAAACGACATGCTCGATCAGCTTGAGGAAACCGCCCGCAACCTTCTTGCGTAAAAAGCGCGCGAAAAGGGTGAGCGAGGGACGTGCGCTTTTTCACGTCCCTTGGTGAAAGGGACCGTGCGCTTTTTCGCATTGAAAACAAGGGGCAGCCGCTTTTGCGTTTCTGAGAGAGAAGACGAAGAAAAGACACCATGAACTACGATCTCCCCACGATCATATGCGCCGTACTGGCCTTCATTCCCGCGCTTGTGCTGCATGAAGTGGCGCATGGCTTCGCCGCCTACAAGCTGGGCGACCCTACCGCCAAAAGCAAGGGACGCCTGTCGCTTAACCCTCTCAAGCACGTCGACCCGTTCGGGACGGTCATCCTGCCTTTGTGCTTGCTGGCAATGAATATGCCGATGTTCGGATATGCAAAGCCCGTCCCCTACAATCCAGCGTATTTCGAAGACCCCCGCAAAGGCGACCTCGTGGTAGGGCTAGCAGGCCCGCTTGCCAACTTGGCGCAAGCGGTTGCGGGTGCTGCCGTTGCGGCGGCGCTGTATTTTGCGCTTCCCGCTGGGCAGCTTCTGGTAACAAGCACCTTGTTCTATTACGTGTTCTTGGTTTTCCTGCCCTTCTACGTTATGACCAACCTGTGCCTGCTTTTCTTCAACATCTTGCCCATTCCGCCGCTTGACGGCTCGTCTATCTGGGCTTTCTTCCTTCCGCGCAAATACATGCACGTCTATTACAAGATCCAGCAGTATGCGATGCTTATTCTTATCGTCTTGCTGGTCTTGCTGCCCGCCATGTTGCCGCAGCTCAACATTATCGGCTGGTATATGGACGTTACGGCGGGCAATCTGTTCAACCTCTTGTACGCGTGGATGTAGACGGGCAAAAGCTCCGACAGCAAATCCCGAGTGTCTTTCGCGCGTTTTCCTAGTCAGAAAAACAGCTCCAGTGTCTACGAACGCGATGTGAATTCCAGCTCCAGCGTCCACCATTGCTATAGGGAAGATGAAAAAATGTCTACGAAGCTTGACTAGTGCAGCGGCAGCAAATCCCGAGTGTCTTCCGTGCGTTTTCCTAGTCAGAAAAAATGGAATCTCACGAATGAAGGACATGCATTTCACCGAAGATAAAATGTGAAAAATCCCGAATACGTGTTGTGTATTTTACCGAATGAAATAATGGTAAAATACCGAATGACACGTAAAGCACTGACAGTGCAACAGCTTATACGCATGTGAGCTTGGAGGATAGCTATGCCTCAGAAACGTGATCTTACCCCGAAAGGATATAAGCCAAGGCTTATCGAGGGAAGGCTGGATGCTCTCATGGCTGCCTTTGGCTGCGTAGAGATCACTGGTCCAAAATGGTGCGGAAAAACCTGGACGGCTTTGTCGCGTAGCGCTAGCGTGACGAAGTTGGACGATCCTATTGAACGTCAGGCGGCAGAAACGGATCCAAGACTGGCCTTGATGGGGGAAGCCCCTCATTTGATCGACGAATGGCAAGAAGTGCCCGAAGTGTGGGATGCCGCCCGCCGTTTCGTAGACGATTCTGGCGGCGAGCACGGCTTGTTGCTCTTAACGGGGTCAACGGCGCTGAGGAAAACGGAAAGGGAAAAGGTTCACCATACCGGCGCTGGTAGAATTGCGCGTCTCGCGATGAGGCCTATGACTCTTTGTGAACTGGGCGAGTCGGAACCTCGCGTTTCTCTCAAAGCATTGATGGAGGGCGAGCCGCTCCCTGCTTTCCGGTGCGAAACCAGCGTTGAAGATGTTGCTCGGTGGTGCTGTAGGGGAGGTTGGCCTGCTGCGATGAACTTGACCGATGAGGCGGCGGCGGAAACAGCGAGCCAATACATCCAAGCGGTGCTTGACGTGAACGTGGTAGATGAAAACAAATCGCCCGCGACGGCGCTTAGCCTTATGCGCGCATTGGCGCTGAACGAAAGCCAAGCTGTCACCTACAAAACGATCGCAAAAGACATGGGGCGCGGCGGTAGCGTCCCCGACGAGGATACCGTCGCATCGTATCTCGAGCTGCTGGGTCGTCTTAAGATCGTCGAGGATCTGTACGGGTGGGAGCCTCCCTTGCGCTCGAAGGCGCGCGTCCGAGTAAAGCCCAAACGCTATTTCTGCGATCCTTCGCTGGCTGCCGCGTTGCTAGGGGCAACGCCAAGTAGCCTCATGAAAGACATGCAAACGCTCGGAATGCTGTTCGAAAACCTGGTTTTGCGCGATATTCGCGTGTTCGTGTCAACATATGCGCACCTTGGCAACGGCGTGCGGTACTACCGCGATAGCGCGGGGCTTGAAGTGGACGTGATCGTCGAATGCGGAGAGAAGTGGGCGGGCATAGAGATAAAGCTGAGCGATACCAAAGTCGATGAAGCGGCGAAGAACTTAAAGGCGCTTCGGAAAAAGGTTCTGTCTAACCCTGCTGCCCGCAATGCCGAGCCGGCGTTTCTGGCGGTGCTTACCGGTCGCAGCACGTTGGCGTATACGCGTGAAGACGGCGTGATGGTCATTCCGATCGCTGCGCTTGGGGCATAATGAGATATACTTTCACCCATGTCGTATCGCGTTCGCATAGATTCGTTCGAAGGCCCCTTTGATCTGCTGTTATATCTGGTAAGCCGCCAGAAGGTGGACATCGGGTCCATCAACATCACCCAAATCACCGATCAGTATCTGGCCGAGGTGGCTCGTATGGACAACCTCGACCTCGACGTTGCAAGCGACTTTTTGCTGGTTGCTTCAACGCTGCTGGAAATAAAGGCGGAAAGCCTCATACCACGCAAGCGCGACGAGCTCGATTCCGAGATAGAAGAGCTTGCTCCCAGCGCCGCGCGCGATATGCTGGTCGAGCGACTTCTGGTCTACAAGCAGTACAAAAACGCTGCCAATTCGCTCAATGCGCGCTACGAGGCAGAAGCGCGCATGCACGCGCGCCCGTTTGGACCCGATGCGCCGTTTCTGGCGGTTATGCCCGACTTCCTGCGCGACGTCACGCTGGACAGCCTGGCTCTCATCGCGGCGGGGGCGTTTGCCCGTCGCGAGGCGTTTCTGCTTGAATCGGAGCACATCGCTGCCAAGCCCATTCCGGTGGAAGTGCATGTCCGCGCCATCCATCAGCGCATTCGCAACAAGAAGAAGATGCGCTTTTCAGATTTGGTGAACAACGAAACGCCCACCCCGGTTGCCGTCGTGACATTTTTGGCCATTTTGGAACTCTACAAGCGCGCCATGGTGAGGCTGAACCAAGACGAGCAATTCGGCGACATCGACATCGAATACATTGAAGGTTCCGGCGAGCTGGATTTGTCGGGCGACGACGCGCTCACGTCGGTTGGGGAGGAAGGCTAGGCATGTTTCAGGGTCTTCAGGAAAATCAGCTTTCAGGCGCTATAGAGGCGATGCTGTTTGTGACCGACGAGCCGGTGGGGGTTATCACGCTGGCGGACATGCTGGAGGTTGATCCGGCGCAGATTGAGGCAGCGCTGGTTGAGCTGCGCGACAAGCTGGCGCGCGAAGAGCGCGGCGTTCAGCTCCGCGAGGTTGCCGGCGGATGGCGCCTGTTCACGCATCCGGTGTATCACGAGCTTATTGAGAAGTACGTGATCTCCTGGGACACGCGCCGCCTTTCCCAGGCGGCGCTGGAGACGCTTGCCGTGGTGGCCTACAGCCAGCCGGTCACGCGCGGCCAAGTGGCGGCCGTGCGCGGCGTGAATTCCGACAGCTCCATCAATTCGCTGGTTGAAAAGGGTCTTTTGCGCGAGGCGGGCACGGCGGACGCTCCGGGCAACCCGGTGCTGTATGCCACCACCCGAGCGTTTTTGGAAAAGTTCGGCCTGCGAAGCACTGCCGATTTGCCCGATTTAGACCAGTTTGCGCCCGACGACAAAGCGCGCGAGCTCATTCGAGAGCGCCTTTCGGCAACGCGCACCGATCTTGCCGCGCCCGTGGATTCCGAAGAGGCCATGGATGCGGTGGCCGCCGCGTCTCGCGAAAGTGGAACCGGCGCATCCGATGCAAACGACATGGCATCTTCTGCGGACGCTTCTGCCGCTTCTGCAGCCGAGGCGCCGTCTCCTTTTGCCGCTGCGCTTGCGCAAGGATTGGGCGTAGTGGAAAAGATTGACTTCAGCACGCTCAAATTCGAGACGGACGACGAGTAGCGAGGTTCCGTCTGCCTGCCGGCAGACGGAACCGCCCGATGCTGCGAACGAGATGGGAGATCAATTGGCCGACGAAGAGCGCATCGTGCCGATGAGGCTGCAGAAGTTTTTGGCGCGCGCGGGCGCCGCAAGCCGTCGTGGGTCGGAAAACCTTATGACCGCCGGGCGCGTTACGGTAAACGGCAAGGTGGTCACCGAGCTGGGCAGCAAGGTCGACCCTCTTGTTGATGAAGTGGCGGTTGACGGCGTTGTAGTGAGCCTGGCGGACGGCGCTGTCACGCTGATGCTTCATAAGCCGGCAGGTTTGCTTACCACCATGTCAGACCCATTCGGCCGTTCGACCGTTGCCGAGCTGGTGCCAACCGATCGCTATCCGGGGCTGTTCCCCATTGGCCGCCTCGACCAGGACACCACCGGACTGCTGCTGTTTTCCACCGACGGCAATCTGGGCAATCGGCTTCTGCATCCGCGTCATCACGTCCTCAAACGCTACGTCGCGTTGGTTGAGAGCATGCCAACCGGCGAGCAGTTGGAGCGGCTGCGCGCCGGCATCGAGCTTGACGACGGCCCCACTCAGCCCGCCGAGGCACGCCTGCTTTCCGGTGAAGAGGCGCGCGCGGCGAGGGCAGTTCTGCAGGAACCCGACCCTCCGGAGGGCTCGCGCCAATACCGCGCCGCATACCAGAGGAAGGCGGCGCGCCGGCACGTGGTGGAGATTGGACTGCGTGAGGGGCGCAAGCATCAGGTCAAACGCATGCTCGAGGCGATCGGGCATCCCGTGGCGGCGCTCCACCGCACAGCGTTTGGCCCTTTGGAGCTGGGCTGCCTGCCGCGCGGCGCTTGGCGGCTGCTTTCTGCAGAGGAAGTTGCGACGTTGCATCGCGTTGCCGGGAGCGAGTAGCGCCGCGCCGCTCGGTGCGGTTTCGAGCTGCTGCTTTGTGTTACAAACACGGTTAACCAGCAGGCTGCATGCTAGAATGAAAAGGCTGAATTGTATTCTAGTAACGAAAGGGTTTATCTATGCTGGCCGCCGACCAATCTGAACGCGTCAACGCCTCGTCCGAGGCGCCGTTTTCCCGCATTGCCATAGCGGGCTTGGGGCTTATTGGAGCCTCGCTTGCCGCTGCTTTGCGCGAAGCTTACCCCGCTGTTCAGTTGTATGGCGCCGACATCGACGAATCGACTTGCGAAATAGCCGTGCAGCGTAACTGGGTAGACGGCGCCTGCGCGCCCGAAGCCCCTGAATTCCGCGCATTCGTGAGCTCGGCGGATCTGGTGGTGGTGGCAACGCCGGTTGACGCCACGGAATCCATTCTGCGTTTGCTTGCCGAATGGGACTACGCAGGCGTAATCACCGACACCGCCTCCACTAAAGAGCACATCGCCCAGGTGGCGGGCGACATTCTGCCGCATCCGCAAAACTACGTGCCGGGCCATCCCATGGCGGGCTCCGAGGTTAACGGCATTGAAGGGGCGCGCCCCGAGCTGTTCAAGGGTGCGTACTGGATACTGTGCCCCGACGCCTCCACGCCGCCTGAGCATTTCACGCGTCTTCATGAGCTGGTTACCGGCATGGGCGCGCGCGTTATCGCCCTGCGACGCGAAGACCACGATCAGTCGGTGGCAATCGTGAGCCACGTGCCGCACTTCATGGCGTCGTCGCTTATGCAGCTTGCCAACCGCCACGCCGACAAGGATCGCTCGCTCATGCGATTGGCGGCGGGCGGCTTTAAAGACTCCACGCGCATTGCCGCCGGCTCGCCCGAGCTGTGGTGCGGTATCGCTTTCGACAACGCGCCTGCCATCAAAGCGGGCCTAGACGAAATGTGCCAGATCATTCAATCGTTCTCCCAGGCTCTCCAGCAGGGCGACCGCATGACTCTCACGCGATTGCTCGCCGACGCCGCCGAAGCGCGCCGCGCCCTGCCCGCAGCATGGGTTCCCTCAACCGAAGATCTGCTGGAAGTGCGCATTCCCATGGAAGATCGCCGCGGCGTGGTGGCGGAGGTTACCACCATTGCCAGCGCGGCGGGATGCAATATCCAGTCCATTGAAATCGACCACATCACCGAAGACAGCGCGGTGCTGTCTCTTATCCTCACCGACGAGGGAGATGTGGGCAAGCTGTCTACCTCGCTTATCAAAGCGGGGTTCTCGGTATCGTTTTCACCGTTGAGCGCGAAGGAGCACAGTCATGTCTCATGAGCTAAACAACACCTCGATATCAAACGCTTTGGACGCAGCCGATTTCGAAGTGGCGGCAGCCCCTTGCGCCAGCCCCGAGTCCACCGAGATCGCTCCTTTGGCAGGGCCTTTGCGCGGCAGCATTCACGTGCCGGGCGATAAGTCGATTTCGCATCGTGCGGTGCTGTTCTCGGCAATGGCAGAAGGCACCAGCCGCGTAACGGGCGTCCTCGATTCCGAAGACGTGCGTTCGTCTATCCGGTGCGTGCGCGCATTGGGCGCCGAGGTGTCGCTGGAAAAGCAGCCAGACGGCAGCTTGGCCGGCGGCATTACCGGCTGGGGCGCGCAGGGTCCCAAACAGCCCGACGAGCCGTTGGACTGCGGAAACTCGGGGACCACGGCGCGTTTGCTCATGGGCATTTTGGCTCCGTGGGACATCCGTGTGACGCTTTCAGGCGATAGCTCCCTTTCCACGCGTCCGATGCGCCGCATCACCGCTCCGCTTATGAAGATGGGCGTTCGCTTCGAACCCGAAGGGCGCGAGCACCTGCCTCTCACAGAAATTGGCAGCGCGAACCTGCGCGCCATCGAGTACGACGCACCCATGGCCTCCGCCCAGCTGAAAACGGCCGTGTTGCTGGCGGGCACCTACGCGCAGGGAACCACCGTGCTCAACGAGCCTGCGCGCTCGCGCAATCACACCGAGCTCATGCTGCCGCAGTACGGCGTTCCCACCACCGCTTCCGACCTCATGTCGTCGGTGGAAGGCCCGCGCGTGCTCCAGGCAAGCGAAGTAAGCGTTCCGGGCGACCCGTCGTCGGCGGCATTTCTGGTGTGCGCGGCAGTGCTGCATCCCGGCAGCGCGATTCAAATTGAGAACGTCAGCCTCAACACGGCGCGCATTGGCTTCACGCGCACGCTCGAGCGCATGGGCGCCCAGGTGGAGGTCGCGCGCAGCGGATCCTCCGGCAAAGAGCCCTCGGGCATGATCGAGGCATGCTACACACCTCACCTCAAAGGCTGCGAGATTCCGGCTCAGCACATCGCGTCGGTTATCGACGAGATTCCCATCCTGGCGCTGGTGGCGGCTCATGCCCAGGGCGTGACGGTGTTCCGTCAGGTGGGCGAGCTTCGCGTGAAGGAAACCGACCGCCTTGCCGCCGTGGTTGCGGGTCTTGAGCAGCTGGGCGTTGACGCATGGGAAGACGGCGACGATCTTTTCATCGAGGGGCAGCCCGACTTACGCATTCCCGAAGGCATGGAGTTCGACTCGAAGGGCGACCATCGTCTTGCAATGACCTGGGCGGTTGCCGGCATGACGGCAGGCGTGCCCGTCAAGGTGAAAGGCTTCGAATCGGTAAACATTAGTTACCCGGGCTTTTTGTCCGATATAGAAAGGTTGACGCAATGATTATTGCCATCGACGGCCCCAGCGGGGCGGGGAAGTCTACGGTAGCGAAAGCCGTAGCGCGCAAGCTGGGATTTTCCTGCTTGGACACCGGCGCGATGTACCGCGCGGTGGCGTGGCAGGCAACGCAGAACGGCGTTGCGTTCGACGACGACCAGCGTCTTGGCGAAATCGCCCGCACCTACGACATCGAATTCACGCACCAGCCGGGTGAGCCTACGCCCAGCGGCGTGCTTATTGGCGGCACGGACGTTACCGCAGCCATCCGCACGGCGGAGATCGACCGCGCGGTAAGCCCGGTGTCTGCCGCTCCTTCGGTGCGCGAGGCGCTGGTTGAGCAGCAGCGGCGTATCGGCAACGCCGGCAACTACGTGGTGGAGGGACGCGACATCGGCACGGTGGTGTTTCCGCAGGCTGAGGTGAAGGTGTTCCTTACTGCGTCGGACGAAGAGCGTGCACATCGCCGCGTGCGCCAGAATGTGGACCGGGGCATCGGCTCTATCGACTTCGAAGAGGTTCTTGCCGACCTGCGACGTCGCGACGAGCGCGATTCGTCGCGCGCAACGTCGCCGCTGCGTCCGGCAGACGACGCGGTTATGCTCGACTCCACTGGGCATTTCATCGAAGACGTGATCGACCGCATTTGCGACTTGGCGCAGGCGGCCGGTTCCGCCGTTCGGTAGAACGGCGGAACCCATAATGTTTCTTCCTTACGAAAAAATGTGGGACATGCCCCTTGGCGGCACGTCGAAAGAGAAGCAGATTCCGCATTGGTTCGGCAACCTTGCCTGGATTGTCATCGGCGGTATCTTCAAGCTGTGCTTCCGCTTTCGGGTTGACGGCAGAGAAAACCTGCGCGGCTTCAACAAAAAGCGCGGCGTGCTGGTGATAGCGAACCACACGTCGTTTCTGGACGTTGCCTTCATGTACCTTGCGGGGCGTCCCTCTCAGTGGGTTCGCCTCATCGGCCGCGAGAGCCTGTTCGACAATGCGCACGGCTTGGCGGGGCAGATCCTTTCGCGCGTGGGCGCTTTTCCCATCAAGCGCGACTCCGCCGACCGCACCGCCATCAAGCGCGCCACCCGCATGCTGAAAAACAACGAGTGCGTGGGCATTCTGCCCGAAGGCACGCGGCGCGGCAAAGGGTCGAAGGATCCCGAGATCCATGCGGGCGCGGTGTTCATTGCGAAGATGGCGAAGGCGCCCATTTTGCCTATGACCGTGCGCAACGCCGAGTACGTAAAGCAGAAGGGCAAGTGCATTCGTTTTCCCAAAATCACAATCGAGTACGGCAAGCCGTTGCTGGTGAGCGATTTCGATTTCCTTCCCAAAGAGGACCGCATGGAAGGCTGCGCCTGGTATGCCATGCGCGAGTGCTTCGCGTTGTCGCAGCAGGTGCCGCGCGAGCAGGTCGACATGAAGGCGCTGTTCCCCACCGGGCGCGACTTCACCGAGGTGTTTGTCCAGCATGCCATTCCCGAGCACACTACGGCGGAGCTGGTGGGGGAAGCCGAGCCTCAAGCCACAGCTGCGGCCGGTGGCGAAGCGTCGCAGAAAGATGCGCCATGCGAGTAGTTCGCGCAGAACAGGCGGGCGCTTGCTATGGCGTGCAGCGCGCGCTCGATTTGGCCATGCAGTCGGTGCAGGACGGCGGCCAGGCATGCACGCTCGGCCCGCTCATTCACAACCCGCGCGTGGTTGCTCGCTTGGAGAAGCACGGGGTGCGCGCCGTCGGCTCTCTCGACGAGGCTCACGAAAGCGAAACCGTTGTCATTCGCAGCCACGGGGTGACGCCCGAGGTGAAGCGCTCGGTGCAGCAGCGGGGGCTGCCCATGGTGGACGCGACGTGCCCGCATGTGGCGCGGGCGCAGAAGGCTGCGGCAAACTTGGCGCGCAAGGGCATGCAGGTGATCGTGGTGGGCGAAGCGGGGCATCCCGAGGTCGAAGGCCTTTTCGCGTGCGCCTGCGAGGCAAGTAGCAATCCCACGCGGGTTACTATCGTTGCCACCCCCGACGACCTGCCCGAGCAGTTGCACCCGCCCGTGGGAGTGGTGGTGCAAACCACCCAGACGCGCGCCGCGCTCGACGCGGTGCTTGACGCGCTGCGCGACCTCGGGGTGAACCCCGAGGTGAAAGACACCATCTGCTTTGCCACGCGCCAGCGTCAAGAAGCCGCTGCCGCGCTTGCCGACCAAGTTGACGCCTTCGTGGTTATTGGGGGGCGCAACTCGTCGAACACCACGCGCTTGGCCGATATCTGCCGTGCCCGCTGTGCGCGCACGCATCATGTGGAAGACGCGCAAGAGCTTGATCCGGCGTGGTTTGAGGGCTGTCAGACAATTGGGGTGACAGCCGGCGCATCAACGCCGGAAGATCAGATTGCCGCTGTCGAGGAGGCGCTCAAGCGACTCTAGCGCGGGTGTGTGTCTAGGCCTTGCGCTGCTTTTCGTAGGCGGCTTGAGCTTGGGCGCGAGCCGAGGCTTGCGTGCGTGTCGCTTCCCCTGCGTGCTCGCCGAGCGTCGCGCATCGTACTGCTCTTAGCGATACATCATGTCGATGGCGGGCTCTGCCGCCTTGAACGTCTCCAGAAGCTCGGGGTTGAACGACCCGCACTCGCCGTCGGTGATCATCTGCAGCGCCTGCTCGCGCGTGAAGGCGTCTTTGTACACGCGCTTGCTGCGCAGCGCATCATAGACGTCCGCCAAAGCAACAACTTGCGCCCAAATACTAATCTGCGAGCCCTCCAGGCCGTCGGGATAGCCGCGTCCGTCCCAGCGCTCGTGATGATGGCGCGCAATGTCCACGGCGAAATCGAAGGCATCGAGCTCGCGGAATTGGGGAATGCCCTCCAAAAGCTCTGCGCCTACCACCGTATGCGATTTGATGACCTCGAACTCCTCGGGCGTAAGCCTTCCGGGCTTGCAGAGTATCGCGTCGGGAATGGCGATCTTGCCCACATCGTGCAGCATGGAGGCAAGCTCGATGGCGTTGATCTGGTGAGTGGAAAGGCCTTCGCCAAGGGGCGTTCCTTCCAGCAGAATGCGCGTGATGGTGCGGATGCGCCGCACGTGTTCGCCCGATTCTCCGTCGCGGAACTCGATGGCGGCGGCAAGGGCTTCAATCATGCCGTTGCTCAGCGAGATGATGCGATTCGCCTGGTCGAGCAGTTGAGCCTGCTGGTCTTCGACGGCGTTGCGCAGGCGCCTTCGCGATTGGTAGAGCTCGATAACCGAGTTAACGCGTCGCTCCACCACGTAGGGAACGATAGGTTTCCCAATCACATCCATAACGCCCAGGTCGTAGGCGCCTTTCGTGATGCCAAAATCGGTTTCGGCGGTGATGAGGAACACAGGAATGCGGGTGAGCAGGTTGCGCTTTACCAGGTTTTGCAGCACCTCGAGCCCGTCCATGCCCTCCATGGCAAAGTCGAGCAAAATGGCGCAGTAGCGCAGCGGGTCGGCAAGCAGCAGTGAGAGCGCCTGCAGCCCGTTTTCCGCCTCTTCGATTTTGTAGTAGGGGCGGAAGATTTCGCCCAATACCAGGCGCGTGATGGGGTCGTCGTCAACAATGAGGATGGTGTCGGGCTCAACCGAAAACGACCACGCCAATATGTCCGACGCACGCAGGGTTTCGGCATCAAGCGCGGCAGCCTCCTGCGTGCTGCCGGCCTCAGGGGAGCCCTGCGCGCCGCCGGAGCGAGCAGCATCCTGCGCGTCGCCCGGTGTTGCTGCGTCGTTTGCGCTATATGGTGTGTTGGCGGCGGTCATCGTGCGCACCTGCGGCTTCGTGTGTTCTTGCCGCGCTTAGAGCCCGGCTGCAGACAGGCGCTTCTCCAGCGCCTCCTGATGGATGCCGTGCGTGAGGGCAACTTCGCGGTCGATTACGCCGCGCTGCACCAAATCGAAGAGACTTTGGTCCATCGTCTGCATGCCCTGAGCGCCGCCCGCGGCAATGACCGAGTCCATCTGATGCGTTTTTTCTTCGCGGATGAGGTTGCGAATGGCCGTGTTGGCCAACATGATTTCAAACGCGGGAACCAGTCCGCCGTCTTTGGCGGGGACGAGCTGCTGGCTCACGATGGCTTGCAGCACCATGGAAAGCTGCAGGCGAATTTGGCGCTGCTGCGAGGGCGGGAAGGCATCGATGATGCGGTCTACCGTGCCGGCGGCGCCAGTGGTATGCAGCGTGGAGAAGATCAGCTGCGCCATTTCGGCGGCGGTTACGGCGGTGCCGACGGTTTCGGCGTCGCGCATCTCGCCCAGAAGGATAACGTCGGGCGCCTCGCGCATGGCCGAGCGCAATGCCTCGCCATAGGTTGCGATGTCGGTGGGAACCTCGCGCTGCGTGACGATGCAGTTGCGGTGGCTGTGCACGTATTCGATGGGGTCTTCCATCGTGATGATGTGGCCTGTCCGTTGATGGTTGATGCGGTCGATGATGCAGGCAAGGGTTGTCGATTTGCCCGAACCTGCCGGGCCGGTTACCAGAACCAGGCCCTTTTTCAGGGTAGCGGTGCGCAGCACGGCTTCGGGGATATTGAGTTTTTCGGGGTCG
Source organism: Candidatus Aphodovivens excrementavium (assembly GCA_018715935.1). Lineage (GTDB taxonomy): Bacteria > Actinomycetota > Coriobacteriia > Coriobacteriales > Eggerthellaceae > Aphodovivens > Aphodovivens excrementavium. Next base: position 22,476 of record DVKR01000013.1, on the reverse strand, counting down.
GGGAGGCCGAAGGGGATAACGCGAATGACCGCCGAGAGCGACCCTCGCTGGCGGAACACGTTAGCGCGGAAACGCCCGATACCCGGCAGGGCAAACGAGAAGTCTTCGTCGTGATTGTCCACCATCAAGAAGCGCTCGATGGAGCGGCCGGCAACTTCGTAAATTGCGCGCACCATGGCTTCGGTGTCGGCGGGCATGAGCGCCGGGGAATCGGCGCGAACCTGTCTGCCCCCTACGCGGTAGGCGATAGGCAGCCCCGCGACGATGAACACGTCAGAAGCCTTGGCCTCAATCATTTCTTTCAAAAACTCATCGAGTCTCATGCCGGTCTCCCATCCTTTGCGCAACGCATCCTTAATTCTATCAAGCAAACCATGCCGCCGAATGCAAAATTACACCGTCGGCGAGCTCTCTGCTGTCCATAAAACGTCACTGGTGTCCTCTACCCACAACGTGCTCGCCTTCCACGACGCAACCGACAGCGAAGCATCGTCGTTTACCTGCAGGCTCACATCCAGGCAGCGTCCGTCTTCGGTTTCAAGATGGGCGGTGAGCTGGGAGCCGTCAAGCGAAACGGAAAGGGCGGGCGGATTTTCCACCGCAGCGGCGGCCTCTTCCGAAATGCGCGGAAGCGCGGCGTCAAGCGCAGTGCAGCCCGCTTGCGAGCCCCCTCCTTGTGCGCGCACCGGCTCAAGCGCTTCGTCTGCGCGAGCGTAGAGGGTCTGCGCAACGGTTTCGTTGGCGTAGTCTGCCGTGGCAAAGCTCGCTTGGCGCTGCGCCATGGCCGAGCCAGCCTGGGCGCTGGTGGCAGAGAGCACGCCCAGCACCGCCAAGCACAAGATGATGATCAGGGCGAACAAGCTCGCAGGGCCCATGCGCATAGTGGACGGCTTGCGTTTCATCTACGCCACCTCGCTTCCGCTTGCTTCGGGAACGTAGCACGCCGTGCTCAGGCGATAGACTTCCTCCCCGACGGCGAACGCGCCGCTTCCATCGGCGTCGCAAACCACCACGGTGGCGTGGAACAAGGTGCCGGCAGAAGACGGCTCGGGCTCAACGCGCACCTCGGCCTCAAGGCCGTCGTGCTCGAAGGTCTGCCCCGGGGCGGCCAAGGGGTTGGCGGCGAATTCCTCCGCTGCGTTCTGGGCGAGCTGAACGGCGCTCGCCAAGCGCTCGCCTTCGGTGCTTTCGATGCGCGCATGGGTGAAAAGACCCATCAAAACCGCAAGAGACGCAACCAGAAACGCCAGCAACACCAGCGATTCCACCAAAAACGCCCTGCCGTGCCATCCGGGCGTGATGCGCTGCCGGTGGGCGCGACGCAACGCGCGGGCGGAAAGGTGGTCTTGCGAATCGGTTTGCGAGGCGAACACGCCGCCGGCGCCGTGCTGCTTCATGCCGTATGTTCCCAAAGCCCACGAAAGCCGCGCGTCTTGCTTAGCGGAAGAGCGCTCGTCGATACCGGGCATGCTACTCACCACCCTCCGAAGCATCGAGCGCGGCGTCGGTTACCGCATCGTGCGAGCGAAGCGCCACCGTCGTTTCGCCCTCGTCGCACCAGATGCGCACCAAGCGAGGCTCGGCCGTAAACGAAAAGGTTTGCGACTCGGCCAGCCTTGTGGCGCTTTCCGGCGAAAGCGGCGCGTCGGACAAAGCGTATTCCTGAACCACCCAGCCCTCGTGTAGGTAGAGGCGCGTTTCGTAGGTGCCGGAGTCCAGATGCTCTGCCAGAACCAAAACGCCGCCTTCAGGTCCTTCCATCGCAGAAACCGCGTCTGCGGAATCGGCGGCATGCACGATGTTGCTCAGAAGAGACGTGCTCAGCCGCTTGGCGTTGGCCGCCTGGGAGTCGTCGGCAATGCGCTGGTAGGCGCTGGATGCCCCAATGAGCGCGGCGAACAAAGCCAGGGCAAACACGGCAAACAACAGGATGGCGAATATGTTGGAGGCGGAAAACTCGCCGTTTTCGATGCGCGCCTTGCCTGCCGCCGCCAGACGGCTCAAAAGCCCCGCGCGGCTTCGCGCCCAGCTTTGCTGTTCGCGGTTGCGCGTTTGCGTGCTGTTCTCCCGCAGGCTCATCGGGGCACCACCGTAACCGTGGGGGCTACGTTAGAGGCGAAGGCCTCGTACAGTATTACGTAGTCGTTGTGGTTGACGGAAAGGCCGTAGTGCTCTTCTAAATGTTCGAGGGTGGAAGGGTAGGAGCCTTCCACGGCACAGCACTGCATGGCGGCGGAAAGCACTGCCTGACGAACGCTCTCGGCGCCTTGGGCGCGCGTGGCGGAAGAGGCCAGCATGAGCGCCGCGACAACAAGCAGGAGCGCCGCAAGCGAAGCGAGCGCCACAAGCCCTCCGCGAAGGCGCCGGGCACGCGGCTCGCGTTGCCGGTTCGATTCGCCTCTTTTTCCGCTTGCTCCCGTGCGGGGAAGTGTGGCGTGCAGGCTCGGTTGCGACGAACCCTCTCTCTGAGGTTTCCCCCCTGCGCCCGTGCGGGGGTATGCGGCGTGAGCGGTATTTGCAGCCATGGCAGCCCCCGTCCTAGCCGATTGATCCCATGATGCCGATAAGCGGCAGCATTATTGCCAGGAGCGTGGCGCCCACCGCAACGGTAAGCAGCGCGGCCAGCAGGGGTTCCACGCTGTCGATAACGCGGTCGATGCTGTCGGTTGCTTCGTTGAAGAAGGTCTCGCCCAAACCCGCCAGCACGTTTTCGGCGCTGCCGGTGCGCGCGCCGATGATGAGCATGCGCGAGTAGAGGGCGTCCATCAAGTTCGATTCGGCAAGGGCGGCGGAAAGTCCCAGGCCGCGCTCGGGGTCTTGCATGAATTGCAGGGCTAGCTCCGCGCGTGCGCGAATGCGGGGATGCTCAACGGTCTGGATGGACTCGGAAAGGGCAACGTCGTCGTTCACGCCAGAGGAAATGTAGGTAGAAAGGGCCAGCGCGAAGCGCGAAAGCGCGAGCTTTTCCATGGCGTTGCGCGTGAGGGGCAGGCGCTCGAGCAGCTTTATGAGCGAGGCGTTGCCGCGGGGAGTGCGGCTGGCAATGACGGCTGCAACCGTGAGCGCGGCGCCAATGATGGTGACGGCAAGCGCCACCCAGCCGATGGCGATGGAGGCGGCAATAGAGGCCGACGACCCAGCGGTGAGGCTGCCGGCCAGGCTTTCGTAAACGTCGACGAACACCGGAAGGACCACCCACACGGTGAAGGCGATGATAACCGCCATCACGCACAGCAAAGCGGCGGGGTATCCTACCGCCGTGCGCACTTTGGAGAAGACGCGGCTTTCCTCGTCGTAATACAGCATCAGGCGGCGAAGCGTTTGCTCCAAGCGGCCGGTGCGCTCGCCAATTGCCACCATGTCTACGGCATGGCGGGGGAACGCCTTGGTTTGTTCCATGGCGGCGGCAAGCCCTTGTCCGTTAGAAACAATGCGGTAGGCCGCATCGCACACGCTTGAAAGGCGGGCGTTTCCGCGGCGGACGTCAAGCAGGCTGAGCGCCTCGTCCACCTGGATGCCGGCCGCGAGCATCATTGCCATGCCTTCGCAGAACACGCTCACGTCTGCCGAAGTCAGGCGCGTTGGTGTTGGGGGCGTAACAGCCTCCGTGCGCCGAGGGTCTTTCAACTCGTTATCCATAGCGTCCTCCTCCACGCTTTCAGTATACGTAGCGGTCGGTGTATCCGGTTCCGTCGCCGGTGCTTTCTCCGGCGCCTGCGGCGGCAAACGTAAGGTCCATGCGCGTCCAGGTGTTGGGCTGGATGCTGAACTCCACGCTTACCCAGCTGCCGTTGATGTAGACCATGTTCCATGCGTGATACAGCGAATCAGGCTCTACGTAGCCGGTAATCACCTGGCACGGAATGCCAAGGCTGCGCAGCATCGCGGCAGCAAGCGATGCGTAGTCGAAGCAGACGCCCGTGCGGTCGCGCAGGGTTTGATCGGGGTCGGGCACGTAGCCCGTTGCGCTGGCAAGCTCGCTTGCCTTGTTGTTGTCGTAGGTGATGTTGTCCACCACCCAGCCGTATATGGCGCGCACCACGTCGCCCTCGTTGGCGGCGCTTGCTGCTAGGTCGCGCGCCTGTTGGACGCACGCGCTGGAATCGGTGAAGCTGCAAAACACGTTCGGGCGGATCCACGGCTCGAACTCCGACGCCATGCTCACCTGGGCGGAGGCAGACGCCACCTCAACGTAGTTGTTTCCGCTGGTATTTTGCATGATGCGGAAGGTGTAGGCGCCGTCTCCCATGTTGAGCGGGCACACGATGGGCGTGCCGTCGCCGGGAAGGTCGTAGTTGTAGCTCGCCTGCCCGCATACGATCTGGAACTTGAGGCGCGATGCGTTGGTTGCCGACGCCGCCACGTAGCCCTCGGCAACGTGCGAGACGTCGATGTTGCCGCCCCCGGTTGCGATGGCTGCTGCAGCGTCGAAGGCGGCTGGCGTGATGGAGGCGGGCTCTTCGTAGGCAGGGCCGTCGGTGGTGCTTTCGCCTGCGCCGTTGCCGCCGCAGCCGCCCAGCAGGCACGCAAGGGCAAGGCACAGCGTGCAGGAGAAAAGGGAGACGAAGGGGCGAACCCTTGCGGAGTGGCTGGCCTTTGCGAGGGGACGAACCCCTGCGAAGTGGCGGGTCTTTGCAAAGGGGCGGGCCTTTGCAAAGGGATGAGCCCCTGCGAAAGGATGAACCCCTGCCAAGTGGCGGGTCTTTGCGTCTGCGCTTGCGCGTTTCCCTCTGTTCGTGGTGAGTGCCACCCAGCTCCTTTTCCCGCACACACTCCAGCGCACAAGAGCGTTTCCTCTGCTCGTGGTGAGTGCTGCAGCTCCTTTTCCGATGGGTTCCTTGCTGTCGGAGGTGCTTGCTCTGCATCTCTTTTACCATATTATACGTGCGCTCGTTCTGTACGCGCTCTGCATGGGCTTCGCGTTAGTTTTGCGCTCGTCCTGCGTGTGCTCCGCGCTGGCGTTGTGTGTGCCCTGCATTGGCTCTGAGAGTGCTCCACATTAGCTTCGCGGGCATCCGATAGGGGCTTCATGGGCGTTCCGCGTTAACTTCGCGAGTGCTCTGCATGGGCTCCACGTTAGCTTCGCGGGTGTTCTGCATGAGTTCCACGACGGGTCCGCATTCGTTCCGATTCAGTTTCGTTCTCATTCCCTCGCTTTAGCCCGCTAAACCGCATTCATTCCTCAATTTAACGCATTCATATATGGTATACGTGGATTAGGAATAAAAACGATCCTAAAAGCGGCGCATTCGTTCCTGTAACCGCTAAGTTCATTCCCGGAGATTTTACGAACGAACCAACTATCAGTATTATAGACACGTTAGATTTACGGGAGTATACCGCTCAAATGTCGGCAGCGGCATTCCTTCCTACGTGAAAGAGGATCAAAGCGCTCCTCTTTTTTCGTGGGAAGTCTTTGAGGGTGAATCCGGAGACGAGAAATACCGAGTAGCTGCAGTTGTAAGGTGGGGTGTGTTTCATGAAATTAGGTTCGAGAGTTCTGAAAGGGTGGCAAGGCTTCGGCATTAAAGCAACTGCCGTGCTTTTGACCTGTTTTCTTGCCACGCAGATGCTGGGCGTGCCATCCGTTGCGCGTGCGCAGGATGCAGACGAGGAGGCTATTGCCACCGAGGTAGAAGACACGAAGGCAACGACCGACGCCTTAGGTGCCGAAAGCACGCCCGAGGAAGAGGCCTCTTCGGCAACCCAGGAGCCGGAAGCAAGCGAGTCTTCTGCTGAGGACGCCACCGAGGTGGAGGAAGGCACCGAGACCACCGAGACCACGGAAGGTACGGAGTCTACCACGGGAACCGAGGATGCTGACGCATCCGGGTCTGCGGACTCTGTGGCAACTCTCTCCGACGACCAAGGCGACGAGGCCGGCGAGCAAGAGAGTGCCGACATCGAGCTGAGCGCGCATTCCGCATCCGCCCAACTGACGTCAGCGAAGACGGCGCGAAGCGATACGAGCCTGTGCTCGGAGATGACAGGAACGGCAAGTATCGAGGGTGCCGAAGTTGCATATGTGTATTATACCAATGGTGATTCCAGCAATCCTGAGTTCGTGACGGTTAATAACGGTGATTCTCTTCACATCGAGTGCTTTGCTGCTGCGGTGGGGCATAATCATTCGGTTGTTCCTTGGGATTGGGATTGGAGGGATGCCCACGATGGATATATCGTCTTCTTTGTGAAGCCTGAGAATAACTACTTGGTTACCGGCCTTAATGCTTCGGGAGATGGAAACCTGTATTCTCTAGAAACTGCCGCTTCTTCTCTGGGTTATCCGGGGATCGAGTCCCTTATCTCTCAGGCGTATAGACTGGGTTACGTTGCAGCATTTGGTTATAGCCGCACGTTTGGAAACCAGGCTTTCGCCGATTTCGACGCATCCTTTACGGTAAATGGCTATCAGCCGGAAATCGAAGTAAGCGCTACCGTGGACAAAACGCAAAATGTTGTTCCGGGAGACGAGCTCACGCTTGATGTAACTATCAAGCCCCAAGCTACTACCACGGACGGTCGCTCCCTCTCGATCGAAGATGTTCGTGTAAACAGCCTGACAATTAATGGTGTCAAGCATGATGTGTCAAACGTTATTTCCAACGGTGATGGAACCTATTCGTGCACGGTTGCTCACGAAGCAACAAAAGAAGACTGTGCCGCAAAAAAGATCGAGTTCACTGTAGAGGCAGCTGTCGACTATCGTTACTCGTTCGCTGGCGATGACTCCACTATTACCAGCGAAGCGACTATTACTGGTACTGATACGGTAACTTGCCAGATTGCTCCTATGAAGGGGGTAACGTACCGTTATGCCCAAGAGGACTTACCTGAGGCTGTTAAGGATACGCTGCCCACTGACGATGCGCAGTATTACCCAGGCCAAACGGTAACGGTTAAGGATCCGACCGTAACGAAAGTTGAGATAAAAGGAGAAGGCTACTACACCTTCGACGGGTGGACCTTCAACGGCGAACCGGTAGAGGTCACTACTGTCAAGATGCCCCAAAGCGGCCTTCTCGAGTTAGTGGGTTCGTGGACGTACACTCCATATGTCAACATAAACGAATCGACTGACTTTGTGGTGACCATTGACGAGCAAACGATCTACAACGGCACTTCGCAGATGCCTGAGGTGAAGGTTGAATATGAGGGCGCCATCCTGGAAGAGGGTAAAGACTACACGGTGTCTCTGTCTCGTGACGACCAATCTGTTGATGAGGCGGTTAACGCCGGTACGTACCAGGTAGCCATCACGGGTATCGAGTCCGCAGGCTTTACCGGAACCAAGACAGTTGATTACACGATCAACCCTGCAACGCTGACCGTCACCCCGGATAGCGGCCAGTCCAAGACCTACGGCGATCCTGACCCGGCGGAGCTGACGTATACGGTTAGTGGCGCCCAGAACGGCGAAACCCCGGCATTTACCGGCGAGCTTGCCCGTGCTGCCGGCGAGACGGCGGGCGAGTACGCCATCACGCAGGGCACCCTCGCGCTTGCTGACAGCGAAGGGGACTTCCTTGCGGCGAACTACAAGCTTGAGGTGGCGGCGGGCGTCAAGTTCACCATCGAGCCGGCGAACCTCGAGCCCGATCCCGAAGACCCGTCCAAGAACGAAGTCTTCTACATCGACACCGAGTCCCTGACCGACGTGACCTACGACGGCACGGAGCAGAAGAAGGAGCCCGTCGTCAAGTACGTCGAGGGCGATGCCGTGGTCAGCTCGGCCGACTACGAGGTTACCTACGATGGCGATGCGACCAACGTGACCGATGAAGGCCTTACTGTCAAGGTGACGTTCACGCAGGGCAACTACGAAGGAACCGAGCTCAGCTACACCTACAAGATCAACCCCGCAACCCTGACGGTTCAGGCGAGCGATGCATCGAAGACCGAAGGGGAGGCCGACCCGGAGCTGACGTATACGGTTGGTGCTGCTCAGAATAACGAAACCCCGGCATTTACCGGCGAGCTTGCTCGTGCGACCGGTGAGAAGGCTGGCGAGTATGTCATCAGCATGGGCACCCTCGCGCTTGACGACAACGGAAGCTTCCTTGCTAGCAACTACGTAATTGACTTCACTGAGGCAACCTTCGTTATCAATGCCGCTCCCGTTGATCCGGACGATCCCGATGATCCGGACAACCCGAACGTAGACCCGGATGACCCCAACGGCACCACCGACGACGATCCTAACGGCTCGGGCGACGGTGACAACTCCGACAATGGCAACGGCACCAACAATGGTGGCGGAAACGGCAACGGCGGTGGCACCAACAACGGCATGACCACCGGCGGTAACGGTGGTAACGGCGGCAGCGGCGCAGGCGCGGGCACCACGACGGGAGCTGGCGCTGGCGGGGCTGTAGCAGCGGCTGCCACCACGGGCGCAGACGCAACCGCCGCTGATGCGGATGCTGCTGACGGCGCCGACGCCACCGACGAAGAGGCCATCGACGACGATGCAACGCCTATGGCAAGCACGTCAAGCATCGAGGACGACGCTACGCCCATGGCGGCCGGCCATACGCATAGCGCCACCTGCTGGGTGCACTGGCTGATACTCGTTGGCATCGCCGCAACGGTTGTGTACTACATTGCGGTGATCGTTCGCCGCAAGCAGCAGGCAGACAACGCAGGAAACATGCGATAGGCACGGAAGGAGGAGCATTATGAGCAAGTCGAACATCATTGTTACGGTCGTTCTGGCAGCCCTTTCCATTCTTCTGCTGTGCCTGTGGCACTTCCAGGGGTTCAGCGCTACCGACGCACCGCTCGATCTTGTGCTGAGCGTGGTTTGGTGGATCGTTATCATCATTGGAGTTGTTCTGGTGACGAAAGTCGGAAAGACAAACCGCTAGATAGCGCAGCTGCACTATCCCACCTTATGAGCCGGGCTAACCCCCGGCTCATTTTTTGTCCCACAACCCCTATGCTTGCCCCTGCAGCCCTCGCTCTTGACTCGCAACCCTCGTTCTTGGCTGTGCGACCCTCATTCTTGTCCCAAATCCTTTGGTGCGTGCAAATCCGCGACCGAAATACAAATCCGCGACCGAAACGCGCGCGAAAGTGCCCTTCAAACGCGCGTTTCGGTCGCGGATTTGCACCCTGCTTCTTTCCTCATGCTTGGAGTGCCTCGAATCGCTCTTAATCGAAACTTATTGGAGCATCTCGACAAAAAGATTCGATTTAGAGCGACGCGATTTTCCCTGCGTTTAGACGAGCGCGACAGAAGAAGCGTTTTCCCAGGTGAGAAGCGATCTGTGCAAGAGGGGAAGGCGTTACACGCAGAGAAGCCCTCGCAGCGCTGCTGAAGCGCTCTAAATCGAACAATTATGTCATCGTGTGGCAAAAAGGTTCGATTTAGAGCGATTGTCTGTAATTCCGCCGCCGCGACCCCGTGTAGTCTGCCCCGTGCAGTCTGCCCCAGGGCAGATTGCCTGCTTCCCAGCAAGAACCTTACTTTGCCAAGTGTTTCTGCAGCACCGTCACCAGTTCTTCAACGCTGAACGGCTTGGGCAGATGGTCGTTCATGCCCGCCTCGCTTGTTTTGGCGATGTCTTCGGAGAAGGCGTTTGCCGTGACGGCGATGATGGGCACCGTTGCGGCGTCTTCGCGCTTGAGATCGCGAATGGCGCGCGCGGCGTCGCAACCGTCCATTACGGGCATCTGCATATCCATCAGAACGGCATCGATCACGCCAAGCTGAGACTCGGCGAAGGCGCGCAAAGCCTCTTCGCCGTTCGATGCCTCAATGATGTGGGCGCCAAGGGTGTGCAAGAACTCCGTTGCGATGAGCATATTTATCTCGTTGTCCTCTGCAAGCAATACGGTTTTACCTTCGAGGGTAAAAGCGGGAGTGCCGCCCGCTTCGGCGTCCTCGCCATCGTCGGATACCTGCGTATCGGCGTTTGGCAAAGGCGCTTCGGGTGCAGAAGGGGAAGTGTCCTGGGCGTCGCCTGCCGCCGCAGTGTCCGCGCTTGCGTCCACCGCCGCAGCGCCTGCGCCTGCGCCTGTCGTGTCGCTCTTGTCTGCGCTCGCCCCATCCAAGGCGCCCCTGGTGGCTTCCTCGTCGTCCTCCACAACAATCAGCGGCAGCACAATGGAAAACGTGCTGCCTTCCCCTAGCTTGCTGCGCACGGAGATCTCGCCGCTCATTTGCTGCACCAAGCTTTTTACGATAGGCATGCCAAGGCCGGTGCCGGTTACCCCGGTAGGCGCAAACATGGTCTCGCGTGCGAACGGCTCAAACACCTCAGACAGAAACTCTTCCGACATTCCTACGCCGGTGTCCGATACATCCAGCTGGTATTTCGCGGTCCTGCCGTTTCGGGCAGTTTCTCGCAGCGAAACGTGCACGCGCGCGCCCTCGAACGAATACTTCAAGGCGTTCGATACCAAGTTGTTCAGGATCTGGCTCATGCGCTTGGCGTCGCCATACACCTTGTCGTCGGCGACGTCGAAGCTGGTGTCGAGGTGCTTTCCTTCGCGGCGCACTTGGTCTTGGAAGAGGGCAAGCGTTTTGTCTACGCACTCGCGCAGGCTCATGGGGGCGTAGTTCACCATGCCGCTTTCGCCGTGCTCGAGGCGCGACACGTCCAAAACGTCGTTGACCAGCTCAAGCAGCTGCTGTCCCGCGCTCTCGATTTTGCCCAGGTAGTCGAGCGTTTTCTCCTGATTGGCAACGTCGCGCTGCGCGAGCTCGGTCAGGCCGATAATCGCGTTGAGCGGCGTGCGCATGTCGTGCGACGCCCCGCGGAAATACACCGACTTCTTCTCCACCGTTTGTCGCGCGGAGTCAAGCGCGTTTTCCAGCAGCTCCTTACGCACCAGTTCGCGCTGCTTTTCGCGCTCGATGTCGCGGAAGCACATGATTACTTCGTTGAGGCCTAAATCGCCATTGTGCACGATGCGGATAGAAACCCAGCGCACGCCGCTTGGGAACTTGCGGCGGAAGTCGCCGCCGAACTCGGTGACGCCTTCGTTTACCAGCGAGCGGATGTTTTCCAGCGAGAAACTCTTTTCGAACTCGGTGTACGTGCGCTCGTCAACGTATTGCTTCACCACGTCTATGAGGTGCTGATAGTCGCCCGTTTGGCCGTATTCGCCCAGCTCGTCTTTAACATCCGGCGAGCTTTTGACGGCTTCGTAGGTGCCTTTCACATAGTTGACGCGATAGATTGCGTAGAACGTGTCGCCCAAAAGCTTAAGCGTGTTGGCAGTGTGGCGCGCGCGACGCTCTTGTATGCGCGAATAGACCATAAAGCAAGCGGCAACAAGCACGATGGCGGCGAACACGCCCGCTATGGCCAAAAGCGTAGAGTCCCATCCGTCTTGCAGGATCACGTGCGTGGGAATGGTGATTACCGACAGCCAGCCGTTGCCCATTTGCGAGTAGTACACGTTGCGGTTCATGCCGTCGGTGCCGGCGATGTTGGTGGAGTCGGTTTCGTCGGTGTCGGCTTCGATGACTTCCAGCAAATGCTGCAAATACGCCTGAACCTCTTCGGTGCTGGTGTCGAGGGCGGAGGTGGTGTAGAGCAGGTTTCCTTTGCGGTCGAACAGATAGTACGAACCGTCGCCGGGAACGGTAGTGGCGCTGCGGCTTGCGTTGAGGCTGTCCAGGCGAATGTCGAACGCGACAACGTTTTCTTCGTTGCTCAGGGTGGTTGCGAGGGTGACGATCTGCCCGTCGGTGATGGCGTCGGTGTAGGCGTCGGTATAGGTTGCTCTGCCGGGATGGTTCACGGCGTTTTGATACCACTGGGTGGCAGCGAGATCGTAGGCGTCGTCGCCTTCCCAGGGGTTTGCGGCGATGATAGTTCCGTTGACAACAACGTAGGGGTCGATGATGCTCTCGCCGAGGGCTTCGGTCATGTTGTCGGCGAATTCGTTAAGCCATGCGCTCAGTTCTTGCTCGCTTGCGCCTTCGTCAAGAAGGTCGTCGAGATACGAGCCGCCCAGTCGTAAGAAGTAGCGATACACCGAGAAGCGGTTCTCCTCCTCGGCGGCATAGGTGGTGGCGAGGCTGGTGCCCATGCGGTCAGCGTTGGAGAGGAGCTTGTCGCGCACCAGGAACACGCACCACACCACCAAAAGGCAGAGCACCGCCGCCAACGCGGCGCCCAGGGCAACTTTGATACCTGCGTGTCGTTTGGGGTTCATGGCTCCTCCAATGCAAAAAGAACAGCGGCTCTTTCACATGCTCGGGTTCTTTATGCATTTTACCGCAGGCAGCTTGTGGCGGTGCGGGCGCAGGGGTGCGGTGGGTGCGCGGCCAAGCCAGTGACGGCGGTGTGGCGGCGCTGGTGGAAGAGATGGGCTTGCGCGCGCTCGCCAGTGACGGCGGTGCGGCAGTGCGGCAGTGCCGGCGGCTAAGACGTGTTTGCGCGCGCTCGCCCGTGCTGGCAGTGCGCCTACAGTAGCGCCAGCAGCTCGTCCACTGCCTCGGGGCGCGTGGCCCAGCTGGTTACAAAGCGAACGACCAACTTGCCGTCGGCGCGGCGCTCCCACACCTCAAACGTGGCATGCTCGCGAAGGCGCTCGCACGTTCTGTCGTCGATGGCGACGAACTGCTGGTTGGTGGGAGAGTCGATTGCCAGTTCGTAGCCGGCGCCTTCGAAGCCTTCGGCCAGCTTGCGTGCCAGCTTCACCGCATGGCGGCCGCATGCCAGGTAGCGCGTGCGCGCTGCTTCCACCAAAGGCGAGCCGGCGGTATCGGCGCCATGTTGCGAGACGTCGGCGTTGCGCTGCGAGGCATCGGCGCGCGCGGCGGGGTTTCCGTCGCGTTCTTCGGCATCTTCAAAGAGAACGTCGAATTGCAGGCCGAGCATGCGGCCTTTCGCAAGGAGCGCGCCGTGTTTTTTCATGAGCGTGAAAAAGTGGCCGGCAAGCTCGGGTTTGGTGAACACCACCGCTTCGCCGAACAGCGCGCCCACCTTGGTGCCGCCGATATAGAAGGCATCCGCCACCTCTGCCAGCTGGGGCAGGGTCAGCTGGCCTTCCAGGGCGGCCAACGCGTAGCCCAGGCGCGCTCCGTCGATGAACAGGCGCATGTCGAACTCGTCGCAAACCGCGCGCAGCGCCTGCAGCTCGCCGAGGGTGTACAAGGTTCCGTATTCGGTCGCCTGCGAAATGTATACGACGCCAGGCGCTACTACGTGCTCGCGAGATTCTCCCTCCGCCCACGCTTGGCAAAAGGCGCGCACGTCCTGGGCGTCGAGCTTTCCGTTGCGGTGCGGAATCTGCAAGATCTTGTGTCCGCAGGCCTCCACCGCGCCGGCTTCGTGGCCGTTAATGTGTCCGGTGTCGGCGGCGATAACGCCTTCCCACGGGTTTAGCAGCTGGTCGATAACGGCGGCGTTCGCCTGGGTGCCTCCCACCAAGAAATGTACGGCGGCATCGGGGGTTTGGCAGGCGTAGCAGATGCGCGCGCGGGCGCTTTCGCACACAGGGTCGGTTCCGTAGCCGGGAGTTTGGTCGAAGTTGGTTTGCGCGAGGCGCTCGATGATGGCCGGATGCGCGCCTTCCATATAATCGCTGTCGAAATGCAACATATTCTGTCTGTCCCTTCTCCTCGTGACCTGCGGGCGATGGCCGCCTTCGCGTGCGACTGCCCCTCGTGGCTTGCGGGTGATGGCCGCCTTCACGCGCGGGTGCCGTGCCTGGTGCGTTCCACCCGGCATGCGCGCGGTTGCCGCGTTCGCGTTCGGCGACTGCAGCAGACGCGTTCCGTCTGCCCTGCGCGCAATTGCCGTGCCCGCGCATTAGTAGTCTCTGAGCAGTCTAAAGCATTGGCGGCGGGGCGCAAGTCGCTGGCGCCATAGAGCGCTCCCCGCCGCTTTCGCTGGCGGGGAGCAAGCTGTTGGCAGCGCATGTCGTGCTCTTTACGGGAGGGAAGAGCGCCTTTCCCGTGCGGCTTCCGCTGGTAGACGGCGCGAAGGTTTCCTCACGGTCCAACTTCCCAAACAAAAACGGTCCAACTTCCTAAACAAAATCCGTCCAACTTCCCAAACAAAAACGGTCCAACTTCCTAATTCGTGCTATTGTCCCCTTGTCAAAAACTCGATAGGAGCGCGTTATGAGCCGACACATCACTAACCTGCCCGCAGGCGGCTACGTGCCGCGCGTGGTCGATTCGTCTATGGAGCGGATGCTGCGCGCGTCGGGTGCTGTTCACGTTACTGGGCCTAAATGGTGCGGGAAAACGAAGACGGCGGAACATTTCGCAGCGAGCTGTGTGTACATGCAGGATCCGGATCGCAAAGGATCGTTGCTGGCTCTGGCGGAAATGAGGCCTTCAGCCATTCTCGAAGGCGCCGAGCCGCGATTGATCGACGAATGGCAGGAGGCGCCGCAGCTGTGGGATGCAGTCCGCTTTGAGGTTGACCGCGGGGCTGGCAAGGGTCGGTTTATCCTTACCGGGTCTTCTACGCCCAAGAAAAAGCCCGCTCATTCCGGTGTGGGGAGGATTGCCCCCTTGCGCATGAGGACAATGTCGCTGTTCGAGTCGGGTGACTCGTCGGCTGCAGTGTCGCTCAAAGGGCTGTTTGATGGCGAAGACGACGTAGCCGCCCTCGCCGATTTCACTGTTGAGGAGTACGCGTTTGCGATCTGCAGAGGAGGCTGGCCAGAGGCGGTTCTCGAACCTGACGGCGAGATCGCCCTCATGCAGGCGGGGCTGTATGTCGATGAGCTCATTAACGCGAACATAGAGGAGATGGACGGGGTAAGGCGCAACGTGACATGGATGCGCTCGATCATGAGATCATATGCGCGCAACGTTGCCTCGCAGGCGGCGTTGAGCACAATTGCGGCTGATATGCAGGGTGAGCCTCCGTCGGACGCAACCGTGGCAGACTATGTCGATGCGCTTTCCCGCGCTCACGTTACAGAGGATCTTGCGGCGTGGAAGCCGCGTCTGCGGTCGAAGACGGCGGTTCGCACCAGCCCTACGCGCCATTTCACCGACCCGGCGATAGCTGCGGCGCTACTGCACGTTACGCCGACCTCTCTTTTAGAGGATTTCGAGACGTTCGGGCTTCTGTTCGAATCCTTGTGCGTGCATGATCTGCGCGTGTATGCCGAGGCGCTGGGCGGAACGGTGTATCACTACCGTGACAAGACAGGGCTTGAGGCCGACGCGGTTATTGTCCTACCGGATGGGCGATGGGCGCCCGTTGAGGTGAAGATGGGCTATAGCAAGATCGATGAAGGCGCGGCGCACCTGATCAAGCTGGCAGCGCGTGTCGATACACAGCACGAAGGAACCCCGTCGTTTCTCATGGTTCTTACGGCAACCGAAGCGGCGTACCGGCGTCCCGACGGCGTGATTGTGGCGCCTTTGGCGTGCTTGGCGCCATAGCGCGTCCCGTCACTTTCGCTGGCGGAGGGCAGGCCATTCATGGCGTATACTTACTAGCTGAGACTTTTGCGCCGCCTTGGTGCGGAGCGTTCCAAGGCGGCGCGCCCATATCTCCCCTGACGGCACCTGTTCTGCCTGATGGGCGCAACCAGCAGAACAAGCGAGCAAGCGTTGCGTCTGCGCAGCGCGCTGTAGGAGCTATGCCCATGGCCATCGATACCGCAACTGGCAAAGAAGCGCCAGCCGAAGTGTCTTCCGAGCGCGTGAAGGACATCTTCTCGGCTATTGCGAAAAAATACGAACGCTTCAATGCGGTAAGCAGTTTCGGCGCCTACAAGGTGTGGCTAGCGGGTATGGCGAAGCAGGCTCCCATTTCGGGAACTGACGACGTGCTGGACATTGCAGGCGGCACGGGCGATGTCACGTTCACGATGGCGCGTGCCAAGCGTCCGGCTCACATCCAGTGCACCGACCTCGTTCCCGAAATGCTTGACGTGGCGCGATCGCACTATGCCGACGGCGCTTCGGAAGGGGTGCCGGTCGACTTCGAAGTGGTAGACGCGCAGGACATTCCCTACGCTTCGTGCTCCTACGACGCCATCACCATGGCGTATGGCATTCGCAACATGCCCGACCGTCCGCGCGCCTTGTCGGAGATGTTCCGCGTGCTTAAGCCGGGCGGAGCGCTGGTGTGCCTCGAGTTCTCGACGCCGCCCAACCGCGTGTGGCGAGCCCTCTACAATTTTTACCTCAAGCACCTCATTCCGTTTTGGGGAGGACTTATCACGGGAGATCGCGAGGGGTTTGTGTACCTGGCGCGTTCGATAAAGGCGTTTCCGAACCAGCAGGGGCTTGCCGCCCTGATGGAGCAAGCGGGCTTTGAGCGCGTGAGCTGGAAAAACTATACCGGCGGCATTGCCGCTGTGCATGTGGCATACAAGCCAGAAGGAGGCAAGGGGGAGGCCGACTGTGGCTAGCGAGAGCAGTTATTCAGAGGTGGGAGCGCGCAGGCAAGGCGCGAGCGGAGCCTGCGAAAATGCGGGAGCGCGCAGGCCAGGCGCGAGCGGAGCCCACGATAAGGCGGGCGCGAGCATACCGGGTGCGAGCGTAGCCCACGATAATGAGGGCACGCGCATGCCGGGCATGAGCGGAGCCTGCGAAAATGCGGGAGTGCGCGACGGAGGCGCCGCGGCCGGCAAGGGCGACGCTGTCAAACGGGGAGGCGAGACGAAAAGGGAGCGCCTTTGGTCGCCGCTGTTCGTGTTCATTATCATCATGACGCTATGCTGCTTTGTGGTGGGTCAGGGCTTGAACTCGGGCACGTCGGTGTTCTTGGACCACATGGGCGAGGGAGCCACGGTCGCCGGCATTCTGGCGACGGTGTTTTCGGGCGCGGCAGCCGTAGCCCGACTTGCGTGCGGGCCGATCATCGACAACGTTGGCCGTGTGGTGGTGATGGTTGGCGGTGCGGCGTTTCTCTTCGTGGGAACTATTGTGCCGGCTTTCGTGTCGGACACGATGGTGATTGCGGTGTGCCGTGTGCTGCAGGGTATTGGCTTTTCTGCGGCAACTACCGCCTCGGCAACGGCGGCGTCAGACGTATTGCCGCTTTCGCGGCTGGGCGAAGGTATTGGCTACTACGGCCTGGGGCAGGCGCTCGCGATGTCAATTGGGCCGGCGCTGGCGCTGTTTTTGGTGAACACCGACCCTGCCGCCAACCTGTTTTGGGGCATGTCTGTTATGGCGGCGCTCGCGTTTGTGTTCGCAATGCTGTGCCGCTACGAGAAGAATCCGGCGCGTTTGCCCGAGACGTCGTCGTATCGCCCGCGAGCCGAGGCGAACGCGGCCGCTGCTCGTGCCGCTCGGAAAGGTGCGTTCGGCACCGCATCGCAGCGGGAGGCTGCAGCGGTGGATCGAGCGGGCGCTGTCGCAACGGCAGAAGCCGTTGGCGTGGCCGGGGAGGCTGGCGCGGTCGGGGGGACGGGCGCAGCTGGCACCGCCGAGGCAGCCGAGGCAGCCGGGACAGCCGAGACGCCGCAGAAGCCCCGAAAGATCAAGCAATTTATCGACGGCATATTCGAGCCGCATGCCTTGCCCGGCATGATTCCCATGCTCATTCTCAGCCCTGCCTTCGGTTTCTCGATCTTCTTTATGGGTTTGTACGGCACTTCGCTGGGCTATGCGAATGCCGGACTGTTCTATACCGTGTCGGCGGTTGCCATGATTGGCGTTCGCCTGGTGTCTAAGGCGTTTATGGACACCGTGGCGCCTTTCAAGATAATGGTGGTCACCGTTGCGTGCGGCCTCGTCGGCTTCACGATGGCGCTGTTTGGGGGTCAAAACGAGCTGTTGTTTTATCTGGCCGGTTTGCCCTACGGCGTGTGCGTTGGCGTGGCGATTCCGCTGAACCAGTCGGTTGCGGTGAAGAATTCGCCTGCCGACCGCTGGGGCGCGGCAAATGCCTTGTACCTGCTTGCAAGTGATATCGGCATCGGTGTTGCGTCGGCGGTGTGGGGCATTGTCAATGATGCGGCGGGGTTCCCCGTAACTATCATGTGTGCGATGTGCTGCATGGCGGTATCGCTGGTGGTGGCGTGGTTCGCTTACCCGGGACACGGCATGAAGCCGATGACCTCGCATCAGGCAGAAAGCAGGTAGTCGCTGCGGGCTTTGCGAGGCCGTCGCCGCCGAGCCGCCGCCGCGCCGCCACCCCGACGCAGAGCCGCCGCGTGGACCCGCAGCCGCCGCCGCGCCGCAGAGCCCCTTCTAAAATAGAGCGCGCGGCAGGGTGACCGTGAACACCACCAGGTCGCCTTCCTTCGACGCCACCAGTTTGCCGTTATGCTGCTCGGCAATGCCTCGGGCAACTGAAAGCCCAATGCCGTAGCCGCCGGTCGATCTTGAGCGCGAGGCGTCCGACCGGTAGAACCGGTCGCACAGAAGCGACACTTCCTTCTCATCAAGGTCTTTTGCTGGGTTCGACGTGCGAAGTACAACCTTCTTTCTTGCGGAGGTGAGCGTGAAGTCGATGCGGCAGGTATCATCTCCGTGTGAAATGGCGTTATCCAGTAAAAGACTCATTAGGCGCTCGATGGCTTGAGGGTCGCCCTTCATTTTCACGTTTGGCTCTATTGACGCCTTGATGGTCTTTCCCTTTATTTCCGCAAGGGGGAGAAAGTCCTGCACCGTCCGATTGGCGAGCTCGCTTATGTCGAAAGAGGGCAACAGCGCCGCGTTTGACACCTCTGCGGTGTGCGCCATGTCGATGAGGCCGCTTACGAGCTTCATTAAACGATCTATCTGGGTTTTGGTGCTGCGCGTCCACTGGGTTTCGCCTGAGATCTGCTCGGTGAGCTCGTTGTTGGCAGAAATGATGGCAAGCGGCGTTTTCAGCTCGTGCGAGGCGTCGGTGATAAAGCGCTGCTGACGCTCGACGTTGCGCACGAGAGGGTGCGCAACGCGTCTTGAAAGCGGGATGAGTATCAGCAGAACCATCGCGGCGCAGGTGAGCGAAACCGCGATGCTGATTCTCAGTACCACCAGGGCTGCCTGCTGTCGGTGGAAGCAATCGAGGATGATGACCATGCCGCCGCCGTCGGCATTCTTGAACACGCCGTAGCGGTAGTGGCCGAAATAGCCGCGCGACGAGCCGGAGTTCCAGGCGTTTTCCAGCGCAGTGCGCACTTCGTTTTCGTCGAAGGCGGCAATGTGGTTGCTGTTGATTTCCGTAATAGAGCCGTTCTCGTCGACGTTGGCCCATGCCCAGCGGTTTTCGTACCTGGTTTCTGGGGTTACCAGAAACGTGGGATCCATGGATGGCTCGCGAGTGGAGTCTGCTTCCGGAAAGCTGCCGTCGTTTTCGTAGAGCAGGTCGATGATGCTGTCGGAGCGGTTCATGTTTGACACAGAGAAGAAGACGAAAATCCCCACGCATATTATTGCGAGCGTTGCGATAAGCGCCGCCATGGTGATGGCTATGAACTTGCGGCGAATCCTATTGGCTGCAGCGGGAACGGGCTTGCTTGCGGCAGGTGGTTTTTTCTTGGCGAGATGCACCGACGCCTACTTGTTCCGTTCTTCCAGTATATAGCCAAACCCGCGGCGCATGGCAATGCGCACGTTAGAGCCGATGCCTTCAAGCTTGCGGCGCAGATACGACATGTACGTCCACACGACGCCGGGCTCCACCGAAGCGTCGTAGCCCCAGATGTGATCCATCAGGTACTCCACCGGCGTGGGCGAGCCCTGGCGGCGGATAAGGGTTTCCAGAATCTGGAACTCCTTGTTGCCGAGGTGCTTGACGGTTTTGCCGCACACAAGCGTGAAGGCAACGCGGTCGAGCCGTAAATCGCCGAAGGAAAGCTCGGGGGTTTCCGCCACCGAGGTGCGGCGGGTAAGTGCGCGGATGCGCGCAAGCAGTTCGCCAACAACGAAGGGCTTGGGCAGGTAGTCGTCGGCGCCGCGATCAAGACCGAGGATGCGGTCGGCGGGGTCGCTCTTCGCCGTCAGGAGAAGGATGGGCGTCTTTATGCCGTCTGCGCGCAGGCGACGCAAAACCTCCAGCCCATCGATATCGGGCAGCATGATGTCTAGGATGATGCAGTCGTAGTTGTCGGACGAGGCGTAATCATAGGCGCTCTGCCCGTCGAATACAGTGTCTACGGTATAACGCTCGCGTTTCAGCAATTCTTCGAGAGCTGCTACTAAGTCTTTTTCGTCGTCTGCTACCAGGATCCTCATGGTTTCCCCCTCCTGTTGCCAGATCGATAGGTTGATATTCTGCAAACCTTAGGGGTTCGTCCTTAGTATCGCCTTAACGAAAACCGTAAAGTTTGTGATCCGCGCGAACTTTCCACAGCGCGCGAACACTTCGCTCGGTGCTCCACTTTGCCCTCATTGTAGCGTGGAGAATGCGGTATTCAAGAGGTTCACTCAAAATGCTTTACTATTATTGATTTACGGTTTCAGGGTTGCTGCTTCGCGCTCAGTTGTCTTTTAAAATACCAGGTCAAATAGAGGGTTTACGGTAATGGTTTCTTGAAATCCTTTATTTCATAGAACAGCACGCCGTCGAGCGTCTTGCGGTTTGCGGTAAGCGTTTCTCGAAAGCCTTTATTTGACCCTTGGGGTTTTGGGCGGGGCGCCTCAAAAGACGCGGTACCTGCCGGTGGAGACGTACTCTTTATTTGGCCCTTAGGGTTTGAGCGGTGGCGTCTCCCTTTGCCCGCTATGCGTGCCGGCGGACCATGCGCCGCTCGGTTACGTCGAACGCGGGGTCTGAGAGCACGTCGATGAGCTCGAAGCCCACATGCTCGTACATGCTTTGCAGGCGGTCTGAATAGCACTCGAGGTAGATGTTGAGGCCGTGCTCGTCGGCGAAGTCGTAAAACGGTGTAATCAAGCGACGGAACGCACCCTTTCCGCGCGCGTCCTTGCTGACCGCCCACATGTAGAAGTAAATGTGATCTCCCTCGTTGTCCAGCGTGCGCGTCCAGTCGAACTGGGAAATTGGCTCCATGCGCTGTTCTTGCCGTATGAGTCTTTCGAGTTCCTGCGGTGTTGCGCAGGCGTGGAAATGCTTCGTTGAGGCGGCTTGCAATTGCGGGTGCGTATGCCCTTCGAGTTCGCTATAGAGGTAGCCTCCCGCAGCGGCAGTTTTGTCTTCAAGGAGGTAAACGCCCTGATAAGGAGCGTGGTTCCCCAGCTCGTCAAGATAGGTGGCGTGAAGGATCTCCTGCTTGCGTTGGGGAGTGACACCCAGCTCGTCTAAGCACGAAAGCCATGTTGCGGTCCAGTTTTCTTCGATAAAGCTATCGCCCAGTATGCGCGCGCACGTGTCAAGCAGTTCCGGTTGCTCGGGCGAAACGGTGATAAGCCCAGGTAAATTCACGATTCCTCCTTGATGCTGTTTTGCGTTCAATGTAGCAATGTAACAGATTCGAAGAAGTTCGTTAGTGGCGGGCTTGATTCATTTGACGTTCTACAGTAAGCAGGTGCGTGTCGTAGGTTTCTATTTTGGTGTTGAGGCGGTTGAGGCCTTCTTGCATCGCTTCGATGCGCTCGGCGATGCGGTCGCGCTGCTCTTCCAAAAGCGATTTGCGCTGCGCTGCGGTTTCGTCGCCTTGGTCCATAAGGTGCATGTATTCGATGAGCGCCTCGATGGGCATGCCGGCGTTGCGCATGCATTTAACGAACTCGATGCGCTGGCAGTCCGCTTCGGTGTAATTGCGTATGCCGTTTGGTGTTCGGGCGACGGGATTCAAGAGGCCGATGCGCTCGTAGTAGCGTAGCGTGTCGCTTGAAATGTCGTAGCGTTTGCTCACTTCGGCGATTTTCATAGATGCCCCCTCGGCTTGGCTTGTCTTCCGGCGCTTGCGGCATTGCTCGGTTGCTGCGGCGGTTCCCGGTTGCTGCGACGGCGTCCGGTTGCTGCGGCGGTTCCCGGTTGCCGTGGCGTTGCCGTGTTGCTGCGGCGGTTACCGATCGCTGTGCGTTGCCGTGTTGCTGCGGCGGTTCCCGGTTGAATTGTATAGCGCCTGCAGCGATTGAAGCACTTGAAGCAAGCTCCAAGTCAAGAGTTCCGTGGCAAAGGAGTAGCGCGAAATCGATTAGCGAACGCGACGGGGCAATACGCAAAAACGGGGCTTATCTGGCGGAATGTATCGGACTTAGCACCGTCTTTTGGCAGCTAACCTTATTATGCCGTTAGCTCCAAAACGCGCGTTCGGGGGCATTCTTGCACGTGTTTTGGCCGCAACAAAAAGCGACCCCCAGTTCAGGGGGTCGCTGCGCTCTCACTGGAGCGGGCGACGGGAATCGAACCCGCGTTGTAAGCTTGGGAAGCCTTTGTCCTACAAGCCCTTACACGGTTCGGAAATATCGTCTGACCTGCCCCTTTCCTAACTAACGGTTCTCAGCCTTCCGGCATACTGGAAAGTATACTGGAAAATCCGGGAACTTTTAATACGCCCAGACGCAAAACGGGCACCGTCCCGAGGATCGGCGCCCGAATGATGCGATGGAGCGGGCGACGGGAATCGAACCCGCGTTGTAAGCTTGGGAAGCCTTTGTCCTACAAGCCCTTACACGGTTCGGAAATATCGTCT
>DVKR01000012.1 GCA_018715935.1 Candidatus Aphodovivens excrementavium | reverse complement strand
CAAGTGCGACATGGTTGACGACGAAGAGCTCATCGAGCTCGTCGAGATGGAGACCCGCGAGCTGCTGAGCGAGTACGAGTTCCCCGGAGACGATCTGCCGATCATCAAGGGCTCCGCTCTGAAGGCTCTGGAGGGCGACAAGGAGTGGCAGGAGAAGATCTGGGAGCTCATGGACGCCGTTGACTCCTACATCCCCACCCCCGAGCGCGACGTCGACAAGCCGTTCCTGATGGCTGTCGAGGACACCATGACCATCACCGGCCGCGGCACCGTCGCCACCGGCCGTGTCGAGCGCGGTGTGCTGCATGTCAACGACCCGCTGGAGATCGTCGGCATCAAGGAGACCCAGAACACGGTTTGCACCGGCATCGAGATGTTCCGCAAGCTGCTCGACGAGGCCCAGGCTGGCGACAACATCGGCTGCCTGCTTCGCGGCATCAAGCGCGAGGACATCGTTCGCGGTCAGGTTCTGGCAAAGCCCGGTTCGGTAACCCCGCACTCCGAGTTCTATGGCCAGGTTTACATCCTGACCAAGGAAGAGGGCGGTCGTCACACCCCGTTCTTCGACGGCTATCGTCCGCAGTTCTACTTCCGCACTACCGACGTTACCGGTGTTGCACACCTGCCCGAGGGCACCGAGATGGTTATGCCTGGCGACAACGTTGAGCTGCACGCAGAGCTGATCCACCCGATCGCTATGGAAGAGGGTCTGCGCTTCGCTATCCGCGAGGGCGGCCGCACCGTTGGCTCGGGTCGTGTTACCAAGATCGTTAAATAACAACTGAAGATCAGGTAACGCTGAATCGCTTCTAATGCTGGGAACCTGCATCGGCAGGTTCCCAGCTTGATGAATTCATGTGTAACGTCACATTAAGCTGGACAAAGGTATCGTTTAGAGGGAGTATTCATGCGTACGCTGGTCACCTTGGCGTGCACGGAGTGCAAACGCCGCAATTACACGACCAAGAAGAACAAGCAGAACAACCCTGATCGTATCGAGTTCAAGAAGTACTGCAAGTGGTGTGGTCATCACACGCTGCATCGCGAGACTCGATAAGAACTCAAGGGAGGCACAAGCAATAGGCCAGTAGCTCCAATTGGTAGAGCGGCGGTCTCCAAAACCGCATGTTGGGGGTTCGAGTCCCTCCTGGCCTGCCAGCTTGCTTATTTGATGAGCAGCTTGGGTTCAGGTTGCTTTTTGAGCAGCTTGAAGTCAAGCTGCTTGTTTGACGTTTAGACGAAAGCGAAAAACCCAGTAGGGTAAAGGAAACCACATGGCTCATAAATCAAAAACTCAGCGCGCAAAGGCATCCGCTGCCCGTGCTGCACGCAAGGAGGCTCGCGCAGCCGAGGAATTGGCGAAGGAGCAGAAGCCTGAGGTAGAGGCTGCAGTCGAGACGCCAAAGAAGCGCTTTTTCGGCCGTAAGAAGGAAGAGCAGTCTAACAAGGCTGCGGCAACGGCAACCAAGTCCGAGAAAAAAGAGAGCGCTCCCGCAAAGAAAAAGAAGAAGCGTTTTCTCTCCAATGTCCGTTCAGAGATGAAACGCGTTACGTGGCCAACCAAGCAGGACGTGCTTCGTTGGAGCGTTGTTGTAGTGTGCTCTTTGCTTTTCTTCGGCATTGTGGTTGCCGTTCTAGACAATCTGATCATTACGCCCGTTCTTGTTGGTATCTCCGGACTGGGAGCGTAAGGCTATGTCTAAGAAATGGTACGTGCTCCATACCTATTCAGGGTATGAGAACAAGGTGAAAAACGCTTTGGAGTCCCGTATTGAGACGATGGGGCTTGAGAACAACGTCTTCGCCATTGAGATCCCCACCGAAATGGTTGCCGAAATCAAAGAGGGCGGCCGTCGTGTGGAGAGCGAAAAGAAAGTATTTCCCGGCTATGTGCTGGTTCGCATGGAGCTTGACGATCGCAGCTGGGCTGCGGTGCGTAACACTCCGGGTGTTACAGGGTTTGTGGGCAGCGACGGCAAACCGGCTCCTCTTACGCGCGAGGAATACAACAAGATCATGAAACGCACAAGCCGTCAGACTCCGCGTAAAACTTCTTCGAGCTTGGAAGTGGGGCAGTCCGTAAAGGTTGTCTCCGGCGTTTTTGTCGACTTCGAGGGCGTTGTGTCCGAGGTATCGCCTGAATCTGGCAAGGTCAAGGTTATGGTTTCCATCTTCGGACGCGAGACACCTGTTGAGCTGTCGTTCAACGAGGTGGCTAAGATTTAGTTGACGTTGGCATGATGCGTGCCCGCCGTGGACCGGGGCTTCTCGCGCATGTGCTATGTCGATAGATAGTTGTACGTTGCTTATCAGCTGAAAGGAAAGTTCGATGGCTGAAAAGAAAGTCACCGGTTTCGTTAAACTTCAGATTCCGGCTGGCGCTGCCAACCCCGCACCTCCGGTAGGTCCGGCTTTGGGCGCCCAGGGTGTCAACATCATGCAGTTCTGCCAGGCATTCAATGCCCAGACGTCAGATCAGTCTGGCACCATCATCCCTGTTGAAATCACGGTGTATGAGGACAAGACGTTTACGTTTGTCTGCAAGACGCCTCCTGCCGCCTTCCTGATCAAGGAAAAGCTGGGCATCCAGAGCGGTTCTGGCATTCCGCAGCTCAAGGCTGTTGGCACGCTCACCGAAGATCAGCTTCGCGAGATCGCCGAGGTGAAGATGCCCGACCTCAACGCAAACACCATCGAGGCTGCAATGGAGATCATTGCAGGTACCGCCCGCAGCATGGGCGTGCGCATCGAGGGTCGCGAGATGAAGAAGAAGTACGTGGCGTCCAAGAAGGTTGCCGCGATGCTTCAGGGGAACTAGTTACTAGTTTCGGTCTGTTGAAAGATGAAAATCGGTACCTGATAAGGTGCTGAAGTGGAAGGGCTAAGAAGCGCCCGCTACCTACCACGAAAGGAAAAGAAATGGCAAAGAAGTCCAAGAATTATCGTGCAGCAGCCGAGAAGGTTGCCGAGACTCCCTATGCGCCGATTGAGGCATTTAAGCTGCTTAAGGAGATCTCTTCTGCAAAGTTTGACGAGACGGTTACCGCCGACTTCCGCCTGGGCATCGATACGCGTCAGGCAGATCAGCAGCTTCGCGGCACGGTGAGCCTGCCGAACGGCTCCGGTAAAACGGTTCGCGTTGCCGTGTTTGCTGAAGGCTCAGCTGCAGAGGCAGCTAAAGAGGCTGGTGCAGACATCGTTGGCACTGCAGAGCTGATCGAGCAGGTTCAGGCCGGCGAGTTTAATTTTGACGCTGCTGTTGCTACGCCCGATCAAATGGGCAAGGTTGGCCGTCTGGGCAAGATCCTCGGCCCGCGTGGCCTTATGCCTAACCCTAAGCTGGGCACGGTTACCACTGACGTTGCGAAGGCTATCAAAGAGCTGAAGGGCGGCCGTGTTGAGTATCGCGCAGACCGTTACGGTATCGCGCATGTCATCATCGGCAAGGTAAGCTTTACCGCAGAGCAGCTTGCTGAGAACTACGGCGTTGTTTACGATGAGATCCTTCGTATGAAGCCTGCCGCGGCAAAGGGACGCTACGTGAAGTCCATTACCGTGGCTTCCACGATGAGCCCTGGTGTGCCGGTGGATTCCGCTGTGAATCGCGCTTACACCACCGCTGCCGAATAGCATCGTACGCTACTATCGACTGGAAAAGGGTCTTTGCCTTGTGCGAAGACCCTTTTGTTATATCCCCCTTGGTTGCGTAGCTTCACCCGCTTGTGTGTTGCTTGGCGTTGAGCCACAACACCTTGTGGTTGAACGTCTTTTGTAGAGTGGGAATATGTCAGCCTTGTGAGTATTCCCTGAAAAAGGCTGATTGAAAAAGTGCGCATTGGTATCCTAATAACTGGTTTCTCTGCCCCAGGACGTGTCCAAAGCAGGGTTTACCGGAAAACGAGGAGGCTTAAACATGGATTATTTGAAGCGAAACCCCCTCCGCGTAGCGGGTACGACGGCTCTATCTGCCGTGCTTGCCGTGGGCGTTATGCTGCCGGTTGCAATGCCGACCGAGGCGTACGCAACTCCTACCGCCGCCGAAAAACAGGCGGAAGCGCAATCGGCTCTTGCATCTCTGAATGCTATGCAAGCGGAGTTGGATGAGGCTTCTAACAATTACTACACTGCCCTTGACGAGCAAGAGCAAGCCCAACAAAAGATGGACGAGGCGCAGCAGCGCATCGACGAGGCGAACGAGCAGATCGGCGAGCTGCAGGTGCGTTTGGGCGACCGTGCGACGTCGATGTACAAAAACGGCAGCGCAACGCTTGTTGACGTTTTGCTCGGATCCGCTTCTTTTAGCGAGTTCGTGAACAACTGGAATCTTCTCGACAAGATGAACCAGAGCGATACGGAACTGGTGAACCAGACTAAAGACCTGCGCCAGCAGATCGAAGACGAGAAGGCGGTCTACGCCGAGCAGGAGCAGGTGGCTGCGCAAAAGGCTTCCGAGGCCAAGCAGATCCAAGAGGAAGCTCAGGCTACGGTAAACGAGATGCAGGCAACCTATGACAGCCTGTCTGCTGAAGCTGCCGAGCTGTTAGAGCAGGAGCGCGCCGCTCAGGAGGCGGCAGAGGCGGCTGCGGCACAATCCGTTGTCGAACAGGCGCAGGATGCGGCTAACGAGCATCAAAACGGCGGCGGCACCAACAGCGGCTCTTCCTATTCAGAGCCGGAGTACAATCCGGTGACGGGTAATGCGGTAGTGGATCGTGCCTACAGCTACGTCGGCAACGCCGAGTACGTGTGGGGCGCTTGCTCGCCGGGTGCTTTTGACTGCTCCGGTTTCGTATCTTACTGCCTGAGTGGCTCTTACAGCCGCTTGGGCACCACCTACACCTTCCTTACCTGGCCTCATACGAGCGACCCGCAGCCGGGTGACGTGTGCGTGAACGAACGCCACTGCGGCATCTACATTGGCGGTGGGCAAATGATCCACTGCTCCACCTATGGCGTGGGCGTTATCGTGGGCCCGGTTCAAAGCGGCATGGTGTTTGTGCGCTACTAGCACAAAGAGTTAGAAGGGCGAGAAAAGAGATGAGTCTCTCTTCTCGCAGGTACCCTCGCTTTCAAACCTCGTTTTGGAAGCGAGGGTTTTTGTTTTTTGGGGTTACGGTGGGCATTCCCTGGCAATTGAAGCGCCCTAACGAGCGTGCTGCAGCCGTTTAAATGGAGCATTACGCTCCTTCGGGAAGCTCTTGGGCGTAAAGCTTGCGGTAGCGCTATACTCGTTTACGGACGTTTGGCAATTTACGGGCGCATGGCTTTTGCTCACATGAAGGGTGGTTCGGGCTCGTCGCATGGCAGTTATTCTTAAAACTCCTGGTGAAATTGATGCAATGAAGGAGGCGGGGCAGCTTTCTGCGCGGGTTCTGCGCGAGGTGGGCGCCCATTGCAAGCCCGGCGTCTCAACGCTTGAATTGGACGACTTGGCTGAAACCTTCATTCGCGAGCATGGCGGGATTCCGGCGTTTAAAGGCTATGGAGGATTCCCAGGAAGCATCTGCGCATCGATAAACGATCAGATTGTGCATGGTATTCCCTCTAAGAAAGCGGTGCTTCGAAAGGGGGATGTCATCTCCATTGACACAGGTGCAATCGTTGACGGCTGGGTGGGCGACAATGCCTGGACGTTTGCGGTTGGCGCGGTGTCCGATGAGGTGAAAGACCTGCTCAAGACAGGTGAGAAATGCATGTGGACGGGAATTGAAACCGCACGTGCGGGAAACCGCATGGGAGATCTTGGCCATGCTATCCAGTCTGTCGCAGAAGTGGCAGGGTACGGTGTAGTGCGAGAGTATGTCGGCCATGGCATCGGTCGCGATATGCATGAAGAACCCAACGTTCCCAATTTTGGCCACCGCCATCTTGGCATCAAGCTTGAAGTGGGCATGGTACTTGCCATCGAGCCCATGATTACTGCAGGGACGCACAGGACGCGTCAAATGCCAGACGGATGGCTGGTATGCACGCGCGACGGCAAGCCGGCGGTGCATTTTGAGAAAACGGTTGCAATAACTGAGGACGGGCCGGTTCTTTTGACGGTCGAGCCCGACAGAGTGCGTCCGGTGTAGGAAGGCCGATAGTCTTTCCCGCGCGGGAAGCAGCAAGCGTCGCTTGTTAGCGCGACTGCACTTGGCAGACAGCACGGAGCGGCTGGCGCATTGAGCGGGAATTCGGCCGAAGCGCCTTGTCGGGCGATCTGGGTGAGGGCTTTGTGCGCCCTGCCGCTAAGCGCGTCTGCTTTTTCGCGTCAGCCTAGAAAGAATGCTAGCAAGCATGGACGACTCCGGTACTTTCAAGGCAAGCGCCGCGCCGAAGGTCACCAGAAGACTCACAATGCCGCCTAAGACCACATAAAGCAGCGACTGCAACAACGAGCCGCTTAAAGGCCCGGCAAACGTTTGGAGCGCCCACAGCACGCCTGCGCCTGCCAGGGCTCCGATAAGGCCCAAAACCAAAGAGGAAATGCAGGTTCGGATAGTCGAGGCAAAGCCAAACGAGCCTATCGTGCGACGCAATACAATGAAGAGGCAGACGTCGGCGAAGACGAAGAAGAGAACTTCTCCTGCGGCTACGGAGTTGACGTCAACGCCGTAGGACACCAAAAGCGCACCGGCGACAGTGAACGCAACCTGAACGATGGTGGCGACGATGTTGATGCCGGCGTAGACTCCCATTATTCTCAGGCTGGAAAACACTTTCTGTAAATACATTTTGACGCCGTAAAAGGGCAGAGCAAAAGAGAGCACCACCAAATAGGCCGCGATAATGCCCACGCTTTCCATGGTGAACGCGCCGACGCACAAAAGGCTTACCAGGGGATAGGCGAAGACGACCAAATACAACATGAACGGAATGGTGAAGAAGAGGATTTGGTTGACGCCGGTTGTTATGCCGCGCTTGACCCCTTCCATGTTGTCGCGGGCCTTCATTTCCGAAAGCTCGGTGAACATGGTGGTGGTGATGGGCACAACCAAAAACGAATACGGAAGGGTAAACCACAGCCGCGCGTACATCATGACGGAAGGGCCGGCATCGGTGAACACCAGCGAAGCGGCGGTTTGCACCGACACCGTGATGTAGGAGGTGATCGCCACCACAACGGTGGGAAGCCCGATTGCCATCGTGTCGCGCAAGGCAGGATCGTGGAAGTTTATTTTCGGGCGCAGGTGAATGCCGTAGCGCTTCAAAGCGGAGATCTGCATCGCCATTTGCACGAATACGCCAAGTGGATTTCCAACTGCCAACACAACCATGGCGAGAGGCTCGTGGTAGGGGGCAATCAGCGCGTAAAGGACAAATGAGGCGATGACGATGACGTTGTTCGCCACCGGCGCAATTGACGACCAGAGGTAGTCGTGATTCGCATTGAGGAGACCCGACACGATGGTGGATGCCCCGTAGAAGACGATCTGAATGGCGAAGAACTGGAAGAAGAACGTCGCCTGACCCATGTTTCCTTGATCGGAGAAGAAGCTTTGCGTGTAGATGGCAACACCGGGAAACATGATGCACAAGGCGGAGAGTATGCCCAAAAACACCACGACGATGGTGAGCAGGTTGGAGGCGTATTCGTTGCCAGCTCGTTTGCCCGACTGGTTTTTAATGGAAACATAGACGGGCAAAAACGCAGTGACCAACATGCCGCCAACTACAAGCTCGTAGAGCATGTTGGGGAGGTTGTTCGCCATTTGGTAGGAGCTGGAAAGAAGCGAAGCGCCTAAGGTGAACGCCATCGCCCACGTGCGCAAAAAACCGGTGATGCGCGAGATGATGGTGCAGATGCTGATAATTGCCGCTTGCGAGCCGATCTCCTCTTCGGAAGATTGCTGGGAAGAGGAGATCGCCGAGCTGTCGTCGGCAGCGAGGTCTTGCGCGCTGTCGTCGGTAGAAGAGCCAAGGGCGCCTTGCGCGGAACCTGAAGTTCTTGGCGCGTGTTTGGGCGACCCGGAGTTTGCTGGCGACGACGTGAGCGTGCGGTCGACGCCGGCGTGCTTGCCGCGGCTGCCCGCCGTTTCGCTGGGACGCTGTCCGTGAATATGTCGAGCTCTTTTGAGCTTGTCGTGCATGCAGGACACTCTCTAACTAAGCGGAATTCGTTATAATCTTCATCATATCAAAGCTGGAAAGAAGGGCTTTATGTTCGTATTGGTCGTGCGCAATAACTCCAATTCGCAGGCGCAAGAGGCATCGCTGGTCCTGGGAGCCTATTTGGGGATGCAGGGCATTGAGCATGCGTTGGTACAGTCATGCGACTTGACCGGGCCTGCGGAAGTGGGAGAGGTTCGCCGCGTAATCGAACGAGGCGTTGACCTGGTGGTGGTGCTGGGGGGAGACGGCACTATCTTGCGCACGGCGCGTCAGGTGGGCACTCTGGGCGTACCGATTCTGGGAATCAATTTCGGGCGATTGGGTTTTTTGGCAAACGCGAGCGACGACGGCGTGGTTGCCATAGTTGCCGCCGCCCTTGCGGGAGACGTCGTTCAGGAGCGTCGTGCCAACTTGAGGATCGACGTAGTGTGCGAAGGAGAGCGCGATCCGTGGGGCGATGAGGAAGACGCTTCCGGCGAACAGCCCGATGGCGTGCGGACGTTTTTCGCGTTGAACGAGCTTGCGGTAACGCGCGGCGCAAACGGTAGGCTCATAGACTTCTCCCTGGGCGTTTCGGGTGACCGGGTGGCTGATATGCGAGGCGATGGCGTGGTGGTTGCTACGGCAACGGGCTCAACCGGCTATGCGCTTTCTGCCGGCGGTCCTTTGGTCTCGCCTGGGTACGACGGGCTGGTGGTGGTTCCCATCGCTCCGCATACCCTGCATTCCCGCTCTATCGTCACGGGCGAAAACGATGTTGTGGAGGTTGCCTTGGCGGCCTCGCCTGAGGGGTCTTATCCGCGTGAGGCGTCGCTGTTCGTCGACGGCGAGCTGATAGAGTTCCCCATGCCTGTTCGCCACGTCTACGTTCGCAGGGGAGAGCGCCCCACCATTCTTCTGCGCTACCAGCGCGAAGGGTTCTATGAGCATATTGCGAAAACGTTCTTTTAATTTCGTCTTCTGAAGAGGGCGGCTGCTGTCTTCAGAAGAGCGCCGCTGCTGCGCCTTCGTCAACAACAAAGCCCCAACGGGGCTTTGTTGTTGCGGCGTCTGCCGCTAGTTCAAGTTGCCTGCTGCGCCGCCTAGCGCATCGCCTACTTGTGGTAGTAGCGGTGCTGTTCGTATTTCGGCTCGCAGCAAACATTGATGCCGAGGGTGCGATAGAGCTGTTCGTCGGTTTCGGAAATGATCACCGAGAAGAACGCATCGCAGCCGCGCAGCAGTTCGGCGCAGTCGATGAGTTTGGCTGCCAGGGGGTTCGAGCACGAGCTAACCGTGAGCGCCAGCAACGTTTCATCGGAATGCAGACGCGGGTTGCGGGCGTGCAAGTGCTCGGTCTTGAGATGGCAGATGGGCTTAATGACGTCGTCGGAAATGACGTCGATGTCTTCTACCCCCGCGACGCCCTTAAGGGCGTTCATCAGAAGAGACGATGCCGCGCCAAGCAGGTTGGAGGTCTTTCCGGTTACCACTGTGCCGTCGGGCAGCACCATTGCCCCTGCGGGAGCGCCGGTGGTTTCTTCCTTGAGAAGCGCAGCGCTGCGTGCGGGCGAGTAATTCGTGTCTACGCCGGCTTGGTTCATAAGCAGCTCCAAGCGCCCGAGACGGTCGTCGTCGGATCCGGTGCGCTTAACTTCGACGGCGGTTTGGAAATAGCGGCGCACGATCTCCATCTTTGCCGCCTCGCATACCGCCTCGTCGTCAATGATTGCCTTGCCCGCCATGTTTACGCCCATGTCGGTGGGCGACTGATAGGGGCTCTCGTCCATGATCTTTTCCATCATGGCCTTCAGTACCGGGAAGATCTCGATGTCACGGTTGTAGTTGACCGTGGTCTCGCCATAGGCTTCTAGATGGAACGGGTCGATGGCGTTCATGTCGTCGAGATCGACCGTGGCTGCCTCGTAGGCTATGTTGACGGGATGCTTGAGCGGCAGGTTCCAGATGGGGAACGTCTCGAACTTGGCGTACCCTGCCTTGATGCCGCGTTTATTTTCGTGGTAGAGCTGCGAGAGGCACGTTGCCATCTTGCCCGATCCGGGGCCGGGAGCGGTAACGACAACAAGCGGGCGGCTGGTTTCGACGTACTCGTTTTTGCCGTAGCCCTCATCGCTTACGATATGCTCGATGTCGTAGGGGTAGCCGGCAATGGGGTAGTGCAGCCTGCTTTTGATGCCGAGCGAATCGAGGCGTCGGCGGAACGCGTCGGCGTCGGGTTGTCCCGAGTACTGGGTAATAACCACGTCGCCCACCAAAAACCCCATGCCGCGGAACACGTCCATCAGGCGCAGAAGGTCGTCGTCGTAGGTGATGCCCAAATCGCCGCGCGTTTTGCTTTTTTCGATGTCGTTTGCGTTGATGCACGTGATAATTTCGACGTCGTCTATCAGGCTTTCGAGCATGCGGATTTTGGTGTCGGGCTGAAAGCCGGGAAGAACGCGCGAGGCGTGGTAGTCGTCAAAAAGCTTGCCGCCGAATTCCAAGTAAAGCTTGCCGCCGAACTGCTGAATACGCTCTTTGATGTGCGCAGCTTGCAGCTCGATGTACTTGTTGTTGTCGAATCCGATGTGCATAGGGCGGCTCACTCCTTTTCCTCAACAAGCCATTCGGCCATGATGCGGCACTTCTTCAAGCGCGACATGGCGTGAAGCAGAGCGGTAACAAGACAGGCTCCTCGGTTGGAGCAGTCGTTTCGAACCCGGAAATTATAGCGCAAGCAAGAGCGGGGCGAGCGTCGAAAAAGCGGGAAGGAGGCAATTGCGGCGGGTCTTTTTGCTTCGGGTCTTCCCTAAAACCACTTGAGGCGTTTGAGCACGATAAGCAGCACCACAAGCAAGACCGCAGTGATGCCGGTGACGATGGCGAAACCGTAAGGCGAGTCGGTGAAGGGGATGCCCGCAAGGTTCATGCCAAACAAACCGCCCACTACCGTGGGCACGCAAAGCACCAGCGTGATGGTGGCAACGAGCTGCATCGTGCGGTTGAGGTCGTAGCTTAAGATGCGGTCGAAGTGGTCGATCGTGGAGTCGAGGATGTCAGAGTAGATGCGCGTGGTCTCGAGCGCCTGGCGGTTCTCCAGCGACACGTCGTCGAATATCTCTCTCACCTCCTTGCTGCAGCCGAGCAAAACATAGCGGCGGTAGCGCTCGAAGGCGGTGTCGTTGGTGGCAAGCGATGTCGTGAAGTAGACGAACGACTCGTCAAGCGTGTAGAGCTCTTCGAGATCCTTGCGCGAAGGCGTGGTCGTGTCGGCGGAAACTTCTTTTCTTCGGCGGTCGAGTGATTGCAGGGCGCGGAAATACGCCGTTGACGACGCCATCAGGAGGTTGCTTGTGAACTCTTTGATCTGAAACGTGTCGTAGAGGTCGCGTTCCGATTTGAGTACCGAGATGATGGGTACGTGGTAGCGCGAGCACACGCTGATCACGTGATGGGGCGTCTCGAACACGGCGAAGGGAATGGTCTCGTAGCCGTAAGGAGCTTTGGAATGGCTGCGTACAGGGGTGTCGACGATGAACATCGTGTAGTTGTCGTTTGTTTCCACGCGCGATACCTCTTCGAGGTCAAGCGGCGCGCGCAGATCCTCCTCTTCGATGGAGAAGCGGTGCGCGATGACGGCAAGCTCTCCGTCGGTCGGTTCGAACAAGGCAATCCAGCAGCCGGACTCCTCTTCGTCAAGCTTTACGAGAGAGCGTGTGGTTTCGTGCGTGCGGAAGTACTCGATCACAACGGCTCCTCTCGACACGTGGATTGACGCCCACCGTCCAACATACCAGACGTAGGGCGTGCGGGCAGACGATTTTGTGCAAAATCAACGTAAAGCCAAGCAGGCTGCGCCGGCGCCGTTGCCAAACCGTGAAGCTGCGGCGTGCGGGCGGGGCCGGGTATGCCGATATAATGAAGGCGGATCCCTAGTGGAAGGCTCTCCGATGACAACCTCCTCCCAAAACAATTCTTGCGGCGGCTATTTTACGGTGCCTGTTGAGACGGGCGCGAAGCCGAGAAGCGGTGAGAGAGTTGTGCCCGCGCGCAACGTAGAAGTGAAGGACGCCGGCGCCTCGGCGGCAGACGCGGCACCGGAGATTTCCGCCGATCGCATCCGCGTGGAAGACCCCGCGCGGCGCGGTTCGGCCTGTGCTGTCCCTTCTGTTCAGAAGGTGAAGGGGGCGGCTCAGATGGCGGGCGGCGCTGCGCTCATGGTGGCAGGCGTGCCGCTGTGCGTTCTGCCCGGTCCGGGCGTTGCCTGCATCGCCGGCGGTGCGGCGCTTGCCAGCAAGGGGCAGCGCAACTTCACCGGCCGCGAGGCTACTCCCCTGGAGGCAAAGCTTGACGAGGCTGCCGAGCGTTTGGGCGCGGTCGCCAAGGAACAGGCGGCAAACGCCGCTCGCGCCGCCGCCGAAAAAGCGCCAGAAGTTGCCGATCGGGCTGCGCGCACCGTTGCCGCCAAAGCGCCCGAGGTTGCGGGCAAGGCAGTCAAGGCAACCGTGAAAGCCGCGCCGAAGGTCGCCGGCGCTGCGGCAAAGGCCGCTCCCAAGGTGGCAGGCGCCGCGGCAAAGGCTGCCAAGGCGGGCGTCGGGTTCGTCGTCCGCCGCCGCAACGGCTCCGGCAAATAGGGCACAGCGGGTCGCTCATCGCTCGGCGGGAGGCGGGGCGCTACCGTCGCGTTGCCTCCGGGTCGACGACGACGTGCTTGAGGCCGGTCTTGCGAACGAGGTGATGGACGCCCATCCGCTCACCGTCCCCTCCAGCGCAAACATGGCCGAGGCGGCGCGCGCTTTGGCGGTGTCCGGCGCCAGCGGCGCGATCGTGACGGGCGCCGACGGGTCGGTTGAGGGGTTTTTGTCCAACGGCGACGTGCTGCGTTATTTCGGCGACGAGATGCGCGCGATCACGGGTGCGACCGGCATTCTGGTCCTGAGGCAGCTTGACGACGAGAGCGTGTTCGAGCGTGTCGGGCGAATGAACGACATCAACGTCGGCCAGATGGCAACCAGCCAGGTCGTGAGCGTGGGGTCAGACGTCTCGTTCGAGGAGGCGTGCCGCGTGTTGGCGGAGAAGCGCCTCAAGGAGCTGCCCGTTGTCGAGGACGGCAAGCTCATCGGCGCACTCCACCGCAGCGACCTCATGCGCGCCATCGCCAGCATGCTTGAGGCCGCAGAGCGCTAGCGGCTGGCGATGGCGCACCTGCCGAGTGCGAAGAATGCGCAACTCGGCATGGGATGTGCCTAGCTCGTTTCGGCAAGCGCCTTGCTGAGGGCTTCGGCGGGAACAACGCCTTCGCGCAGGATGGCAATGCCGCTTTGCGCCTTGGGGTCGGCCGCTACGACGGTGCTGGCGAGAGGGCCGGGCGCCGGGCCGCCGTCAAGGTAGAGGGCGACGGAGTTTCCCAGCGCGGCAGCCGCCTGCTCGACGGTCTGCGCCGCCTGGCCACCCGAGAGGTTGGCGCTTGAGGTTGCCAAAGGCCCAGTCTGCGCGAGGATGTCGAGCGTGGCAGGTGAGGCGGGGATGCGGATTCCCTGGGTGCGGGAGACAGGCTCGTTTTCGGCGACGCGCACCGTTGTGAACGGGCAGTCGGGCTCGGCGATGCAGATGGGCGAGAACCCGCCCGGGCAAAACGTGCGCGCCAGCGCATCGAGCGGGGCGGGGAGGGTCAGGCCGAAACGCCTCAGGTCGTTAAGGGAGGGCAGCAGTACCTGTACCGATTTTTCTGCCGGGCGGCGCTTTGCCGCAAAAATCCGTGCGACCGCCTCGGCGTTCGTCGGGTCGGCGGCTACGCCGTAGACCGTGTCGGTGGGGATGACGACGAGCCTGCCGGAGCGGATTACCTCGACGGCAAGCCCAATCGACTCCTCATCAAGCGTGCGTATGCCGTACGTCGAATCTCCCATGCCCTGTCCTGCTCCGTTTCCAATTGGCTTTCGCATGATTATAGTCGCGTTGTTCGAAATGCGCGTCGCATGGTCTTCTGTCTCGCGGAAGATCATGCTTGCCTATTTCACCTTCAATGACTGCAGATAGGCTTTTTGCTCAGCGTCGATGCGACGGCTCTCCCTCGCCTTTTGCAGCGACTTGTTGTGCGTCCACGCATCGAGGGAGATGGGGCGTTTCTCAAACAGCGGGAGCGTCGCCTCGGGTTGTTTGATCAGCGCAAACGAATAGTACCAGGCGCGAGCCATGTTGATGTAGTACTCGGGGCGGTGGATGTTGGCAACCAGCTTGAGGTGCTCGGGCTCAAATGAATCGTCCAAAAACAACGTCATCAGCTGCACTACTCCGAAGCGCACCATGTACTCGGGCTCGGCGGCTATCCAGTCGCGGATGTGCTCGAGCACCGCAGGCAGGTCTTGCTTGAACGACGGCACGCGGATGAGGTCGCAGGTTGCCCAGTTGTCAACGTGGGGCAAAAATGCATCGAGCATTTCGAACGCCTCGTCGGGAGTATTCGCCAAGAGGCCGATTAGCTCTCCGTGTAGGTTGTTTTCCTCGTAGAGCGCATGCGGCAGCCGCTCCAAAAATGCTCGCGCCTCGCCTTCGCGCGTGCGTGCCAGCTCGCGTGCGTAGCGGCGTAAAGCGGGAGCGCGCACGCCCAGAATAGTTGCAGGGTCGATGGTGGGAACGAGCTTCGACTGGAAACGCTGATAGGCGGGGTCGGCGAGAGAGGCGAGTTCCTCTGAGATCGAAGATGCGGCCATAGGCGACCTTTCTGTAATGGGGAACGCTATGCCAATTGTAGCGACGAGGATCCCAGAATCAAAGCATCTGTGGCCTAGAATCCGCCACCCAACCTTTTGGCGGGCTCTAACGTGTGAATCGTCGCAAAGTCAACCATATGTCCGAAAACGGCTAATCATGCTCATTCCACCTGATAGAATAGGTGCTGACAGTATCAGTGGGGATTGCAAAGCTGGTATGACGGGAAATTGGAGGGGGCATGAGGGCGATGCTGGCTGCGGAAAGGAGCTGCGCCGCCGCTTCGACGAGCATGTTCGAAGGCGACTTCAACGATACCGAGGCGCACCGACGCGCGGTTTACGCGCTGTTCAAGGCGAACGATGCGCGCTGTGACGGCAGGGTGTTCGTCGGCGTTTCGTCAACGGGCGTGTACTGTCGGCCCGTTTGCCGCGTGCGCATGCCGAAGTTCGAGAACTGTTCGTTTTTCCATTCGGCGGCGGAGGCCGAGGCGGCGGGGTTCCGCCCCTGTATGCTGTGCCGCCCCGAGCTGGCGCCGGGCGCCTCGAACGCCGACGCGCGAGCGAGCCTGGCGCGCCGGGCGGCGGCTCTTTTGCGCGAGCGTTGCTCGAGCGGCGAGGGGGTCGAACAACTGGCGGCGAAGCTTGGCTACACCGACCGCCATCTGCGCCGCGTGTTCGAGGATGAGCTTGGCGTGACGCCTGTGCAGTATCTGCAAACCTGCCGTCTGTTGCTTGCGAAATCCCTGCTTACCGACACGCGTATCCCGGTTGCTCAAGTGGCGTCCGCTGCGGGCTTTGGGAGCGTGCGGCGGTTCAACCACCTGTTCAAAGAGCGCTACCGGCTCACGCCCACGCAGCTGCGCAGAAATAAGTCTCACGCTTTCGATGCAGACGGGATCGTTGTTCATCTGGCGTACCGTCCACCCTATGGATTCGCTCGATTGCTTGATTTTTTCCGCGCTCGTCAGCTGGAGGGGGTTGAAGCGGTTGACGACTCGTCCTACGCGCGCACGGTTCGCCTTGAGGGAGCTGCGGAGGCCGGTGGGGATGTTGTCGGATGGGTTCGCGTCGAAAACGAGCCTGAAAAAAGTCGGTTGAGCGTACGGATAAGCGAGTCGCTTTTGCCTGCCGTTTCGCAGGTGGCTGCCTATGTGCGGAGGCAGTTTGATACGGATTGCGACCCGATGGCGGTGTATGAGGGCATCCGAACCGTCGACGAGCTTGTTCCGGGCGCTGCCGTGTGCGGCACGCGCGTGCCGGGGGCGTTCGATTCGTTCGAGACCGCCGTGCGCGCCGTGTTGGGACAGCAGATCTCGGTTCAGGCGGCGAATAAGCTGGCAGCGCGCATTGCTGAAACGTATGGTACGCCGGTCGATTCGGGGGTTGAGGGGCTGCGGCGCCTTTTCCCCACGCCTCGCGATTTTCTCGCGCTTGATCCCATTGAGGATGCTCTGGGCGAGCTTGGCGTCATAAAGACCCGCTCGCGCGTTATCCGCGAATTGGCGCGCTTGGTCGTTGAGGGTACGCTTGACCTGGTGCCGGGCGCCGATATCGAGCGCCAGATGGAAACGCTGCTGTCCATCAAGGGCATAGGTCCGTGGTCGGCGAACTACATCGCCATGCGGACGCTTGGCTACACCGACGCGTTTCTGGAGACGGACGCGGGCGTCAAGCACGCGCTGCCCGATCTGACGCCCGAGCAGCGGCTTGCCGCTGCGGAGCGCTGGCGACCGTGGCGCGCGTACGCCAACCTGTGCCTGTGGAACTCGCTGGGATGACGGCGCGCGGCAGGCGCCTTCCCGGCGATGCGCGGCGGCGGCCCTTCCTCGGAAGCCCTGGCGGCTTGTTCCCGAAGGCTCCCGGCGGACTGCTGTGCCGCGCAGCGAACGACGAACGAAAGGAACCCGATGATCCGCTATACCGAATACGACACCGGCCTAATCGGCACCCTCACGCTCACCGCGGACGCCGACGGGGAGGCGCTTACCGGCTGCTGGTTTGAAAACGACCGCTTTTACAACGGCCCGCGCACGGCAGAAATGGAGCGCGACGACGACCTGCCCGTGCTTGCGCAGGCGCGCGCGTGGCTCGACCGCTATTTCGCCGGCGGGCGCCCCGACCCCGGCGAGCTTCCGCTTGCGCCGCAGGGGAGCGCGTTTCGCCAGCGTGTGTGGAGGATCCTGCTGGAGATCCCCTACGGCCAGACCGTGACGTACGGCGACATCGCGCGGCGCCTGGCCGCAGAGTCGGGCGGCAAGATGTCTGCCCAGGCGGTGGGGGGTGCGGTGGGGCACAACCCCATCGGCGTCATCATCCCGTGCCATCGCGTGATGGGCGCCAAAGGAAATCTTACGGGCTTTGGCGGCGGCATTGCCACCAAGGTGAAGCTGCTCGAGCACGAGAAGACCGACATGGAGGGCTTCTACGTTCCCAAGAAGGGCACGGCGCTGTGAGCGCCGGGTCGGCGCATGCCATGCGCGAGGGCGGCGACGGGGCGATCTACGCGACGACGTATCGCCACAACGCGCTGGGCGAGCTTACGGTGGCAAGCGACGGCGAGGCGATCGTCGGGCTGTGGATGGCGGGGCAGAAGTACTTCGGGTCGCGGCTGCCTCGGCCGTTCGCGCGCAACGACAGCCTGCCTGTGTTCGCGCAGGCGCGCTCGTGGCTCGACCGCTACTTCGCCGGCAAGCGCCCCGACCCCGGCGAGCTGCCGCTTGCGCCGCGCGGCACTGCGTTTCAGCGACGGGTGTGGGGGATCCTCGCGCAGATTCCGTACGGAACCTTGCGCACGTACGCCGATATCGCCGACCAGATCGCGCGCGAAGACGGAAAGGCGTGCTGTAGCGCCCGGGCGGTGGGCGCAGCAAACGGTGCCAACCCCATCAGCATCATCCTGCCGTGCCATCGGGTGGTGGGCGCGCACGGCAGCCTGACCGGATACGCCGGCGGCATCGAGCGCAAGCTCTGGCTGCTGCGCCACGAAGGCGCGGACGTCGGCCGGCTGACCGTCCCCAAGCGCGGCACGGCGCTGTAGCCCTTACCGGAAGGCGGCCTCGCCTTGAACCTCCCGCACGATTCTGTCGCGCACTTCCCAGACGCGGTCGGTGCACGCCGCGAGGAACGCGCGGTCATGGCTGACCAAAAGAAGAGCGCCGGGATACGACGCCAACGCCCGCTCTAGTGCTTCGACGGAGTGCAGATCCAGGTGGTTGGTCGGCTCGTCCATGACGATCAGCTCGGGATGGTCGAGCATGCCGAGCGCCAGCATGAGCTTGCGCAGTTCGCCGGGGCTTGCGCTTTCGCCCTCTAGGATGCGATCGGGGCGCGAGTTGAGCTGCGCTACGACCGACAGGACGCGCCCGCGCTCCGCATCGGGCAGCGCTGCGGCGCGCGCAAGCGTCTCGGCCCGTTGCTGGGCGTCGGGCTCCTGCGGGATGTCGAGTACGGGGACGTCCTGGCTGAAGAGCGTTCGCACGTGCCCGAGAAGCCTCGTTTTGCCGGCGCCGTTGGACCCGACGATGCCGATATGGTCGGTGTTGCCGACGAACAGGCGGGGGAGGGAGAGCGTCCCTTCGCCGCACCGAATCGTCGTCGGCTCGATGCGCACGAGCGTCTTGCGCGGGCTGGGGCGCGCGTCGAGCCAGAGGTCGCCGTCGTAGCGCTTGTCCACACGCGCGTTCGCCACGCGGTCCTGCGCCGCCGCCAGCCGGGCGTCCATCTGCGACGATAGCTTGCCGCGGGCGCCGTCTTGGCCGGTGAACCTCGCGAGATCGATCTTTGCTTTTGCGGAACGGTCTTTAGGGTCGAGACGGCGCTTGCTCATGCGGGCTTTCGCCCTTGCTGCCTCGTGCGCCCGCGCATCCTTTTCCGCTGCCAGACGCGCCAGGCTGTCTTTGGCGGCCTTTCTCTCGCGCAGAGCCGTCGTGCGCTCGAGCTCTGCCTGCGCGCGTGCGGCGGTGTAGCCGCCGGGACGCACGATCAATCCGCCGGCCTCAAAAGAGACGCAGCGCTGCGCCAGGGCGTCGAGCAGCTCGCGGTCGTGGCTCACCAGGATTCCGACGCCGTCAAAGCGCCGCAGCGCGCAGGCGAGCTGCTCGCGCGCGTCGCGGTCGATGTGGTTGGTCGGCTCGTCCAGGACGAGCACGTCCGGGCGCTGCCACAGCATCGTCGCCACCTGCAGCTTCTTCTGCTCGCCGCACGAGAGCTCGGCATAGCGCCATGCCATATCGTCCTCGATGGAAAAGATCCGGCGCAGCTCGCGCGCTTCGCGCCCGTAGTCCAGCGCGAAATCGGACAGGCCCTCGGGCTCTACGGCTGCCTGTTGGGCGCACATCAGCGCAAATAGACCGCGGGTGACAGTGCCGGAGTCCGGCTCTATCATTCCGCAGACGATCTTTGCGAGGGTGGTTTTGCCGCAGCCGTTGTCGCCCAAAAGGCCACTCCAACCTTGGGGGAAGGTTGCTGATATGTTGTTCAAGATGGGTTCGATGGCGGAAGGGTAGGTATAGCTTACGCCTGAAAGGGTGATCTGCATTCGACATCTCTCCT
The DNA here is from genome assembly GCA_018715935.1 of Candidatus Aphodovivens excrementavium. GTDB lineage: Bacteria > Actinomycetota > Coriobacteriia > Coriobacteriales > Eggerthellaceae > Aphodovivens > Aphodovivens excrementavium. The sequence continues at coordinate 73,287 of DVKR01000012.1, read as the reverse complement.
GAATGAATGCGCCTTGCCGCAGTCGCGGCTTGCGGCGGCAATCGTGCGACAAGCGCGGCAACGCGCCGATCGCAGGCGAATACGGAAATTGAAATGTCTAGCAGATGCGCACGGTACCTCGTTCCTCCTTGCCGGTCCGACGGCGTCGCCACACGCGCTGCGGAGCCTTCCTGCCCCGTTCGGCCGACCCTCGCAGTATACGCCGCCTCCGCCTTCGTGTCGAGACGCGGGTCCCTGTTAGCCAAGCCGCGCTATCTCGCACAAATCCGCGACCGTTTCGCGTGGATTCACCTGCCGCAAACGCGCGAAACGGTCGCGGATCGGTCGCGGAACGGCTGGACGGCGCGCGAGCGTATTGCGACAGCCTAGCACGACCGTAGGGATGAACTTCGTGTTTTTCCAGGTGAAGACCCCCGTAAAGAACTTTTGACGTTCCTTGCGCCCGTGCTTTCGCGAGGTGTCAGGCGGTTTTGATGGTAGGATCTCTCCCGTCATGGCATGCTGGGCGACGTGAAGGGTCGCAGACAAACGGCGACGCTCTCATCGAACGGTTGCTCGGCGCGTAGCTCTCAGGTACGGTTGCCGCGGCGGGCGGCGCGGCCTGCCGAAGGGGCGCATCCTGTCCGGGATGCGCCCCTATTTGCGTAAACAGGAACCCTGCGTCCTTTTCAAATACAGGAACAAATGTTCTAAAATATGATATGATTTGGATGGTGCAATCTTGAGAAAGAGCTAGTAATGCTTGACGTTATTAACGAGAGGCGATACTATGATCGTGTCGTTCAAGGACAAGGATTCCGAGCGGTTCGCTGCGGGTTTTCGCGTGAAGCGCTTTGCGGCGTTCGAGCGGGTGGCGTACCGCAAGATGCGCCAGCTTGAAATCGCGGGCTCTCTGAACGACTTGCGGGTGCCGCCGGGCAACCGGCTCGAAGCGCTGGCGGGTGACAGGGCAGGCCAGCACAGCATCCGGATCAACGACCGGTATCGCATCTGTTTCACCTGGACGCCTGCCGGTCCGGCTGACGTGGAAATTGTCGATTATCACTGAGAGGCGGCGTACATGGCGAAGCGTATGGACCCCCTTTCTCCGGGGGAGCTGCTCAAAATGGAGTTTTTGGAGCCAATGGGTCTGTCCCAGTACCGCCTGGCGAAAGAGACGGGCATTCCTGCGCAGCGCATCGGGCAGATCGTGCTGGGCCGTCGGCGCGTGACTGCCGATACCGACCTGAGGTTATGCCGCTTTTTCGGGCTCACAGACGGTTATTGGCTGCGTGCCCAATCCCTCTACGATCTTGAAGTGGCTCGCGGGAAGATTGGCCCTGCGCTTGACGCTATCAAGCCCTGGGAGGGTGCAGCGGCTGTTCTGTAGGACCCGTTTCCGGCGCGGCTTGCCGAAGGGGCGCATCCTGTCTGGGATGCGCCCCTTTTTGCGCCTGCCAGTGGGCTTTCGCTTGTGCGGCGCTCCGAATTGGTGCTTTGCTGCACGAAAAACTTCCGATGAGCCTCGTGCGAGATATAATGGGCGCAACGTGTTTCTTCGATTGCCCATCAGCTGGCGGTCTGCGGGGCGCTTCAGCAGGTGAAAAGGGGCTTTGCGCAACGGTATGCCCCATGTTGGAGTGCGGCGCCAAAGCGTCGCCGCGCGTCCGCGCGATGCGGGCGGTGTCGATGAGAGAGGAGCAGCTTATGCTCGTCACCACGAAGGACATGCTTTTCCGTGCTCGGGAGGGCGGATACGCCATCCCGTCCCCCGATTTCCTCGATTCTCATTCCGCCCGCGCGTATTGCCAGGTGGCGGATGAGTTTCACACGCCTCTCATCCTTAGTTTCGCCGAAGTCCATCTTCAGCATCTCTGCCTTGAGGAAGCGGCACTCCTCGGGCGTTTTTACGCCGAGCGCGCCGACGCCCCCGTCGCGCTGCACCTCGACCACGGCGTCAAGTTCTCCGTCATCGAGGAGGCTATCGCGCTCGGTTTCACTTCCGTCATGATAGACGCTTCGGGTGAGGAGCTCTCCGAGAACATCCGCCGCACCCGCGAGGTGGTCGAGCTTGCGCACGCGCACGGAGTTGCGGTGGAAGCCGAGATCGGGCATGTGGGCACTGAAGAGGAGGGAAACGACCACGCGCTCTCCGACAACGTCTACACCGAGGTCGGCGCGGCGCAAGAGCTGGTGCAGGCAACCGGCGTCGACTCGCTGGCGGTGTCGGTTGGCACCAAGCACGGCGCATACAAAGGCGAGCCTCACATTAACTTCGAGCGTCTGGCAGAGCTCAATGCGGCGCTGGGCATCCCGCTCGTGCTGCACGGCGGATCCGGTTCCGGCGACGACAACCTCCGCCGCTGCGCCCAGGGAGGCGTGGCGAAGGTCAACCTCTATACCGACTTCATCGTCGCGGCCCGCGACGCCGTCTACGACCAGCATCCCGACAGCTGGCCAAAGATGCTCCACACTGCCGACGAGGCCATGAAAGACGTTCTGAGGCGCTACTACCGCGTGCTGGGCTGCGTGCGGTAGCCGCCTGCAGTTGAATCAAAGGAGGCTTCCATGATGACGAAAGAAGAGCTTGCCGCGCGGCTGCGCAACGCCTGCGCCGAGGTCGTTGCGGCGGAAGGCGAGCTCACCGAGATTGACTCGCGCTTCGGCGACGCCGATCACGGCCTTACGATGGTAAAGATCGCAGGAGCCATTGACGGAGCGGTCGCTGCGGCTGACGGCGGCGTCCAGGAGATGCTCGACGACGCCGCGATGGCCGTGATGGTGCTCAACGGAGGCAGTGCCGTTCCCCTGTGGAACACCTGGCTCGACGCCCTGCAGGAGGCTGCGCCCGCAGGCGACGCGGTTGACGCGGCGCAGCTCAAGAAGATGTTCGCGCACGCGCTCGAGGAGCTTTCCGACATGAGCGGCGCTGCGGTGGGAGACAAAACCATGATGGACGCGTTCATCCCCGCCTGCGAGGCTATCGCCGCCTGCGGGGGCGACGAGGCCGCGTTGCTCGATGCTGCAGCGGCTGCCGCGCAGAAGGGCGCCGACGACACGAAAAACTTCGCATCCAAGTTCGGCCGTGCAAAAAGCTACGGCGACAAGACCATCGGCACGCCGGACGCCGGCGCGGTGTCGATGGCGCGGTTCTTCAAGGGGCTCGCCCGGGCGTAGCGCGCCTAAGACCCCAACGGTTCCAATCCCGTGCGCCGCGCGGGAGGACATAATCGTTTCGCGAAGAAAAGGAGCAGCGACATGATGAAGAAGTTCATCAACAGCCAGGAGACCATAACCGAAGAAGAGCTTGCCGGCTTCGGCTTGGCCTACGGCGACATTCTCACAGTCGACGATCACACGGTAGTGAGCCGTGCGCTTGCCGATGCCGACCGCGTGACCATCGTCACCTACGGCGGCAGTGGCCATGAGCCCGCCCAGAAGGGGTTTGTCGGTCCTGGCATGCTCGATATTCAGGTTGACGGCGACATCTTCGCCGCACCCAACGGCGCTGCGGTGTTCGAAGCGATGAAGCTTGCCGACAAGGGTCATGGCGTGCTGCTGCTCACGCTTAACTACGCGGGCGACCAGCTGGCGGGCAAGCAGGCAATGAAGCTGGCAAAGAAGGCCGGCATGAACGTGCGCCAGGTCGTTACCGGCGAGGAGATCCGCTACAACGACGAGTGCGAAGACAACCAGCGCGGCCTGGCGGGCTGCGTGCCTATTTACCACATTGCTGCAGCGGCGGCGGCGGAGGGAAAGACGCTTGACGAGGTCGCCGACATCGCCCAGCGCTATGCCGACAACATGGCTTCCATCACGGTGAAATCGACCGACGCCACTCATCCGCAAAACGGCATGAGCTTTGGAGACCTCGGCGAGACCGACCAGATGGAGATCGGCGCCGGCCAGCACGGCGAGGGCGGCGGCGTGCGCGTGCCCATGGCGTCGTCGGCCGACACGGTGGCCCTCATCGCCCCGAAGCTCGTGGAGCACGTGGGCCTGGCCGCCGGCGACAAGGCGTTCGTCATGATCAACGGCTGCGGCGCCACCACGATGATGGAGCAGCTGATCCTTTACAAGGATGCGGTCGAGTACCTGCAGGGGATCGGCGTCGAGGTCGTTGCCAACATGGTGGGCGAGATCCTCACCGTCCAGGAGGCAGGCGGCTTCCAGATGAACATCGCCAAGTGGGACGACGAGTTCATCCGCCTGTGGAACACGCCTGCGCACACGCCGGTGTTCTTCAGGGAGTAGCTTCAACTGAAACGCGTCCCGACCCACCCGATGGGAAGGGGGGCCATCGCGCCGTCCGCCTGGCGCGGAGGGCGCTCAAGCCGCAGTGAGAAAGGAACCTTCATGTCCGCCACGTATATGCACATCGGCATTCCCGTGCTCAACAAAAAGCCCGGCATGGTCTACAACGAGTGGGGCGGCTTCTGGGTCAACGAAAGCGTTGACGCCTACGATTACAAGATCGAGTACCTCAAGTTTGAGGAGGGGACGCGCTTCCCCGAGATCCTCTCCAAGCAGCCGCACGTGGCCTATGCGGTCGACGACATCGAGCACTACATTGCCGACGCCGACCGGGTCATCTTCGGGCCTGAGAGCCTCGGCGAGGGCGTGCGCCTGGCCTTCGTCGTCAAAGACGACGCCATCATCGAGCTCTACGAAGAGAAGTAGCCGCGCAGCGCACCGACGATGCCAGCCAAAGGAGCCCGGGTTTCCGGGCTCCTTTTTTGACGGGGATGTGGTTCCGCTGCACCTATCGACAGGGACTCGGCATCGTTTGTGGCTCTTTCGGCGATGTTCGGGATGAGAATCGGGCGTTGCCGACGTGGTTTGCCTGCACCCGGAAGGAGTGCGTCGCGGTTCTGCCCAAGCCGTCAAAAAGGAGTGCGTCGTGGCGTTGCCCGATCTTAATCCTATCTTTACACCGCGCCTCCTATACTGGTCGCATCGCGGGGCGGGTCTGCGCGTTCCGTCTGTGAGAGAGGGAGGCTTCATGGCGTTGGTGAAAGTGAAGCGCGCGCTGGTGGTTGGGTGCGGCGATTTCGGTCTGGTGGTGGCCGACGCGCTTTCCGATGCCGGCTATTCGGTGGTAGCCATAGACAAAAGCGAGCAGGCGTTCTCGGGCCTTTCCGCCCGCTTCGGCGGTGAGTCGGTGGTGGGCGACGGTGCCGATGTCACGTTTCTGGAAGAGTGCGAAGTGGGAAAATCCTCGCTTCTGGTGGCTTGCACCGAACGCGATTCGGTCAATTACTTCATCGCGTGTGTTGCAAGCCAGGTATACGGCGTTTCCCATGTGTTCTGTCGCATTGAAGACGAGGATTTGATTGGCATGCTGGAAGATACCACGATCGAGCCCATCTGCCCTCACGCTCTCTGCCTGGCGGAGTTCCGCAGATTGTCGCATCTTGGGTAGGGGGAGTCATGCGAGTGGTTATTGCCGGAGGGCGCTCCCGCACCGATTTCTTGGTTGAGTCTCTCACCTCGTCCGACCACGAGGTGGTGGTTGTAAACGGAGATCGGGCCTGGTGCGAGTATCTGTCGTCGCGCCATGAAGTGCCGGTGGTTTGCGGAGACGCCACCAAAAGATACGTGCTCGACGATGCCGACATCGAAGGCTTCGACCTTGTCATTGCGCTCTCTGACAGCGATGCGGACAATTTGGTGATCTGCCAGATGGCGCAACACTACTTCGATATCGATCATCAAGTTTGCACGGTGTACAACCCGCGCAACGTTTCCGTTTTCAAAAAGCTCGGCATATCGTCGGTTGTCAGCGCAACGTACCTGATGGCAAAGCTCATCGAGGAAACGTCGCTTGAGGCGCTTGGCGATCAGCGGACAATTGCCGAACTGTCGAAATAAGCCATGGGCGTCGTGCATCGAAATAGCGTTCGCGCGGTTGTGGGCTACCTGGGAATGGCGCTTGTTGCCATAGGGGCTTCGCTTTTGGTTTCCCTTGCGGTTTTGCCTGCATATCCCAACGAGGTGTCGTTTGCCCCCTATGTCATTTTCCCTGGGGTTGTTACCATGCTTGCAGGGTACCTTGCCTATTTCTTCAGCGACCGGAAGGCCTTGTCCTTCACCCTCTCGCGCGCCGAGGCGGCGGGGGTGACTGTGCTCATTTGGGTGCTGGCTATTGCGGTATATGCGCTGCCCTTGGTGCTCTCGGGGATGCTTTCCGTTCCTCAGGCCATTTTCGAGTCTACGAGCGGTCTTACGACCACAGGCCTTTCGGTGATGAACGTAGCCGAGTGCCCGCACATCGTGCTCATGCATCGCAGCATGATGCACTACGTGGGCGGCGTCGGTCTGATTTTGGTGCTAACTTGCATAGTGAGCGATGCGCATGGCCTGAAGCTCTACAACGCCGAAGGCCACACCGAGCGTCTCTTGTCGAGTACGGCAAGCTCTGCTCGCATGGTGTTGGTGCTTTATACGGGAATTATCATTTTAGGGGCGGTGGCATACGTTGTTGCAGGAATGCCGATCTTCGACGCCATCAACATTTCCATTTCCGCAGTGTCTACGGGAGGGTTTGCCGTTCGCCCCGACAGCCTGGTCTCTTACGATAGCTTTGCGATCGAGCTCGTTACCGTCATTCTCATGATGGGGGGAGCCACGAATTTCCTTTTGAACTTCATGCTGCTTCAAGGCCGCTTTCGCGCGTTCGTGCGACATGAGGAAACGCTTGCGTTTCTCGGCGTCGTCATTGCGGCGACGGCGGTGGTGGCGGCTTTGTTGTTCGCGGGGGGCGAGGCGAGCTCCCCTTCTCAGGCTCTTCGGCTGGGGCTGTTTCAGACCGTGTCGGTTATGACCTCTACGGGGCTTCAAACCATTCCCGATTTCGGCGTTTTGGTGCCAAGCATTTTGTACGTGTTTATCTTTCTGATGGTGGTGGGCGGCGAAGCGGGCTCAACATCTGGCGGCATCAAGGTGTATCGCCTGGTGGTGTATTCCAAGGGCCTAGTGTGGGCCTTGCGGAGTCAATTCGGTCATCGACGTAGGGTCTATAGCAACAAGATCGTGCGTTTTGGCAAGCGCATGGAGTGCTCGAAAGAGGAGGTGGCGTCGGTTCAAACGTTTGTGGGCGTGTATGTGGGAATGCTCGTTGCCTGCGCCTTCCTGTTTACGCTCTTTGGCGCGTCTGTGGGAGACGCGTTCTTCGAGGCGGCTTCCTGCCTGGGCAACACCGGTATTGGCGTGGGGTTTATTCAAAGCGGTTCTTCGCCTATCGTGTTGATAGTGGGTTCAGTGGCAATGCTTTTTGGGCGTCTGGAGATATTCCCGTTGTTGTTCGGAATACGCTGGATGTTCCAAAGCGTTTCAGAGGAGGCGCACTATGTTATTTTGCGCAAACGCCGATAATCCGTCGTGCTCGCCAGAAGAGCGGGCGCCCTTGCGGCTTCTCAAGCTTTTTACACCCGGTGCCAAAACGTGCGCACTGCGCAACGTGGGCGTTGTCGCGCTGCTGTTCGTTGCGGGCATTGCTATGTCGTTTGGATTCTCTTTGGTGGGCCTTGAGCCCGAAGCGAGCTTCCTGCTTTTCATCGTGGGCATCCTTATCGCCTCGCTCGAAACCGACTCGGGGCTGTGGGGCTTGGCGCTTGGCGTTATGTATCTGTTGGTGTATGACCTCTTCTTTGCCTTGCCGCACCTTTCCCTTCTCATCTTCAATTGGACCGATGCGGTTACCTTGGCGATATTTGCCGTTGTGGCGCTTATCACGGGGGCGCTTACCAACCGAATGAAGCAGCAGGTGGCTATAGCCGAGCGAAACGCGCTGGTGCTGCGCCGATTGAACAAGATGAGCGCGGGGCTCATTGACAGCACTTCTGCCGAGGGCGCGTGCGAATTCGTTGCAGATGCGCTGGGGGCGTCTTTAGGCCGTTCGGTGACTATTGCTCTGGGGGATTCTCTCGCCTCGTGCGATGAGAAACCCGCTAATGTGCGGGCGGCGCGGGAATGCTTTGAGGAAGGCTATCGAACGGGAGCGGGCATCGCCGGCTTTTCGGAGAGCACGTGCCTCTACGTGCCGCTTGCCAGCAAAACGCAGGTCTATGGCATTATCGAGATAGACTGCACGGGCGAGCCGCTAAGCAAATCGGACATGTCGTTTCTCGATTCGGTTATCAAGCAGACGGTTATTGCGGTGGAACGAAACAACCTTGAAGAGCATGCAAAAGCCGATGAGCTGAAAATCGAACGAGAGCGTTTCAAGACAACCTTGCTCCGCAGCGTGTCCCACGACCTGCGAACGCCGCTTGCGAGCATTCAGGGCAACGCCGAGTTCCTCGCCCAGAACTTCGATAGCGTGGGGGCGGAGGAGCGTCGCTTTCTGCTTTCGTCGATGGCAAGCGACGCGCGCTGGCTTGCCGAGATGATTGACAACTTGCTGGGCATGACGCGTGTGCAAGACGAGGACGTGCCGCTTAACTTCCAGCCGGAGGTAGTGGACGACGTGGTGGGCGATGCGGTCATGCACGAAATGCCGTATCGGGAGCAGCACGAAATCGCGGTGGAACCTCCCGACGAGGTGATGCTCGTGCCCATGGACGGAAAGCTCATCCGGCAGGTGCTTATCAACCTCATTGACAACGCCATCAAGCACTCGGCTCCTACCTCTCTCATACGCGTTTCGATGCTGCCTCATTCCGACAGGATGGTGTTTAGGGTGGAAGACGACGGCGGCGGCATTGACGAGGCAATGCTGGACAAGATATTCAGCAGATTCGTTTCGGAAGACGGAGAGCCGGGGAAAAAGAGCGGTATCGGCCTGGGTCTGAGCATCTGCAAGGCAATCGTTGAGGCGCACCAGGGAGAAATCGTGGCGTACAACAACTACAAGGGAGGAGCAACCTTCGAGTTTTGGCTGCCGTTAGAACCGGCTTGTCAAGAGAACGGAACAACCGCAGTGCGCGAAAAGGAGGCGTGATGGGCGAGGAAATCTTGGTGGTTGAAGACGACGACAACATTCGTCGCCTGCTGCGCATTTCTCTGAAGACCGAGGGGTATCGTGTTTGCGAGGCGAAAAGCGGCACGGTGGCGCTTTCTCTGTTCGAGGCGAATAACCCGACGTTGGTCTTGCTTGACCTGGGGCTTCCCGATTGCGATGGCATGGACGTGCTGGCGCATGTCCGCAGCGAGGGTCTAACCCCCGTCATCGTGGTGACGGCGCGCACGCAAGACGATCAAAAGGTCGCCGCGCTCGACGCGGGTGCCGACGACTACGTAGTGAAGCCGTTTAGCATGGATGAGCTATTCGCGCGTATTCGCGTTGCCTTGCGGCACCGCGTGCGTGCGCAACGCGACGAGGCGGAGATGGCGGCATACTGCGTTGACGGTTTGGAGATAGATTGCGAAACGCGTACGGTGCGGCTCGACGGGAAGCCCATACATCTCACTCCCTACGAGTACGGCATTTTGGTGGTGATGGTGCAGAACCAGGGCAAGGCGCTCACGCACCGTTTTATCCAGCATGCCGTGTGGAGCTATGCGACTTCCGACGACTATAAGACCTTGCGCGTTTTGGTGGCGTCGCTTCGGCGCAAGCTTGGCGACAAGCCTGCGCAGCCTCGATTCATCGCAACTGAAGTGGGAGTTGGGTATCGTTTTGTGGGCGAATAGCAAAGGGAAGGCCGCGTTGTTACCTTCGGCTGGGAAACCGTGCTATGCTGGCATAGGAAGCGGGGTCTTACGTGCGCTTTTGTCTGGGTCGCTGCGTAAACCTTATCGATTGTCGTTACAGGGAAACCCCGCTTCGTCTCTTCCATCTTACCAGGTATTATTCTCGAAATTAGACAACTTTTAGTTGTCTGCAATTAATTTTAGTTGTTAATTAGACAATCTAACTATTAGTTTGAGCATGTCTGACGCGCGGGGGAGCCGAGCCGTTTGCGGTCGAGTGCCCCTTCTCCCTAAAGCGTTTCGGTGTCAAGCCACAGGGTAAACGGGCCGTGATTGACCAGATGTACGTCCATCATCGCGCCGAACACGCCTTGTTGGACGGTTTTCCCCTCGTCTTTCGCCAGCTGGCAGAAGTATTCGTAGAGCTCGTTGGCGTGCGTTGGAGCCGCCGCCTCGGTGAAAGAGGGGCGGTTTCCCTTCTTGCAGCTGGCATAGAGGGTGAACTGCGATACCACAAGAACTTCGCCTCCGACGTCGGAAAGCGACAGGTTGATTTTCCCTTGTTCGTCCTCGAAAACGCGCAGGCGGGATATTTTGCGCCAGAGCTTTTCCGCCTGCTCTTCGGTATCGTCGTGCCCTACGCCAAGAAGAACGAGAAAGCCTTTTCCTATGCTGCCGACGGTCGATCCGTCAACGAGTACCGATGCGTTAGAAACGCATTGGACAACGGCGCGCATTAGTGCCACTCCATCTTACGCATGACCTCGATCTTTTCGTCAACCAGCGGCTCGAACGCCTCAACGTCCTCCTTGGTTCCCACGGCGGTGCCGTAGTGGGTGGGAATGACGATGCGCGGGCGGATCTTGTTGACGAATTCCGCCGCTTGTTTGGGATCCATCGTGTAGGTTCCGCCGATGGGAACGAGCGCGACGTCGCAGCGCAGCGTTTCGTTGTCGGGATTTTGGTCGGTGTCGCCGGCGATGTAGTAGGTGAGGTCGTCCATTACCACCTGATAGCCCAGCCACCCGTTTTCCTGCGGGTGAAAGCCGAGGCGCTCAGGCTCGACGTTATAGGCGGGCACGGCGTGGATGACGTTGCCCTTGACGGCGGTCGCTTCTCCGGCGGCAAGGGTGATGAGCGGCAGTCCGATCTGTGCAACCTCTTTCGCGCACGTCTCGGGAGCGACGATGAGGGTGTCTTCCTTGGCGACCTTTTTGATGTCTTCGGGGGAGAAGTGGTCGTAATGGGTGTGAGTGATGGCAATCACATCGGCGTCGTGGAACTCTTCCGCGAGATCGTAGGGGTCGAAATAGAGCACGGCGCCGTATTCCGACTCCATGCGGATTGCGCTATGCGTGAGCACGCGCACGTTGCTGAACGGATCGTGGTCAAACATCGGTTTCCTCCTTGTTGCTTGCGGTTGGCGGTATTATGGCTGGCAGTTGCCGCAGGGCTCATATCCTTCCTCAATGAGCGTATCGCGACTCTCGGTAACGTATGCTCGGTTTTTCGGCGACATGTCTGCCACCGAATCGCAGGTTGGCAGATGGAAGCGCATCGACGAGGTGTTAAGCACGTAGTCTTGCGCTTCCGCTGGCGCGGTTTGCTCCGAATGGGCTTCGCGGCTTTGACCGTTGTCGTAATCGATGGCAATGCCCGGTTGGACGTTTGCGCAAAACACGGCAAACGACACGCCCCGCCCTTCGTCTTCAAGCGATTCCGCCTCGAGCAGAATACCTCTGCAAACCAGCTCGGCATCTTCGAACAGCGGCGTTGCGCGGTAGAGCACATGGTTGCCTGTGCGGTCGATGTAGCGTGCAACCTCTTCCTCATAGGGAAGCATTAGTGCGGAGTTCATGTTGCGCGTTCCGGTTACCAGGTTGCGTTCGTTGGCGTTTTCGCTTGACAGCGACCATGCAATCAGATGGCACCTGTTCCACAGCGCGCCGTTCTGGACGCTGTCGTAAAACGCCTGGTCCCAGCCAGACGGCTTGATTTCGGAAATGCTTTCTCGCTCTTCGTTGGGGGCGGGCATGGTTTCAGGCCCTAGGCATGCCGTTGCCGTTCCGCAGCGGCCGAACCGATCAAGCGCGCTGTAGCTCTCGTACCCCAAATGCTGTTTGGCGTAGGCAGTGTCTTCGTCGGTGAACGAGGGCTCGCCTCCGTTTTCGTCTATAACGGACGGTGAGTCTTCTGCGAGCACCTCGAACCCGTCCGCTTCCTCTTGGAACGTTTGCGCGGCAAGGGGATCGATCTCGCTTAGAGAGACGGAGCGGGAAAGGTCGGCTTCCCGGGCGGCGCCCGACGCCGCACAGCCGGAAAGGCAGAGCAGAAGCGCACAGCCAAATGCGGCAACAAGCGCCGCGAGCCGCAGCGCGGGGCGGTGGGGCTCGCGCGCGTTCGTGCCGCAAAGGGCATTTTCGGTCTTGGGTTCAGGCGGGCGCATGGAGTAGCGAGTCTCTATTCGTCGCCCGTATCGTAGGCACCGTTGTCGTAGCTTCCCGAAGTTACCACGGAAAAGTGGAAAATGGGCTTGTCGACGCGGCGGATGCTCATGCGCATATGGGGCATTCCCGAGGGGCAGAAGATCAGGCTGCTTTTTGTGAGCAGATGCTCCTCTCCGTTGATGGTTACCACGATTTCGCCGTTGAGGTTGTAAGGGTCATCGGGATCGCTTCCAAAAAAGCCGATGAGCTCGTCGGCTTCGTGGCTGTGCTCCTCAAAGACGGGATCCTTTTCGGGGACGGCGTAGTACCATGCCGTATTCATCTGAAACGCGCCGGGGCATACGTTGCTATCCATCCATAGGATTCGGTGCGAGAAGCGTTTGTACATCTCTTGGAACTCGGGCGTCCCCGTTTGCGGCGCCTGGAGGTCTTGAACGATGTATCTGCCGTATTCGCCTTCGTTGTTCTTGAACATAATGACCCCTCGAGCAGATCGAATAAACGGTTTGTGGCGCGGTGCACCGCAGGCCATCATATCATCTCCCGGCTGTCGCTAGGCGGCAAATGGAAAGAGATCAAGCGCGCTTGCGAAGGCGGCCTGTCGGCGGTTCGCGGCCTTGCGCTTCCTGCCGGTTAGTTTTTCGTCGGGAGCCTATCGGACGGGTAGTTGCCGTACAATAGCGCCGTTGCATTTTCGCCGCATCGCGGACAAGGCGCGGTGAGGCTTGAGGATAGGTGGGCTCACATGACAGGAAACGATCCGAAGGGCGATGCTGCGCGCCAGTTGCGTGGCGGCATGGTCGGCGCCGTCGAGGCGAATGGAGAGGGCAGCGCTCCAAGCGATGGCGATTTGCGCCGCTCTCTCAAGAACCGCCACATTCAGCTCATTGCGCTGGGAGGGGCTATCGGCACGGGCTTGTTCTACGGATCGAGCGACTCGATCTCACTTGCCGGGCCGTCCATCTTGCTTGCTTACGCTATTGGCGGCTTTGTCATGTTCATGATTGTGCGCGCTTTGTCTGAGATGTCGGTTGAAGACCCGCGTGCCGGCGCGTTCAGCTACTACGCCACGCGCTACTGGTCCAAGCGCGCCGGGTTCGTGTCGGGCTGGAACTACTGGTTCAACTACATCTTGGTTTCGATGGTTGAGCTTTCGGTGGTAGGCTCGTTTGTGAACTACTGGTTCCCGGAGATTCCTCAGTGGGTCTCCGCAGCGTTTTTCCTCGTGCTCATCACGTGTATCAACTTGCTGGGCGTGAAGCGTTTTGGGGAAGTGGAGTTTTGGTTCGCCATCATCAAGATTGCTGCCGTCATCGCCATGATCCTGGGCGGCCTTGCCGTCATTGCCTTCGCATTGCCCACCGAATCGGGTATTGCGGCGTCGTTTGCCAATTGGTTTTTGACGCCGGCAGGTGAATCGGGGGGCTTTTTCCCGAATGGCGTCATGACGCAGACCGCCGGCGGCCAATGGACGGGTCTTTTGATGGCGCTGTGCGTAGTCATGTTCAGCTTTGGCGGAACCGAGCTTATCGGCGTTACTGCGGGGGAAACGGAAAACCCGCGCCGCACTATCCCCAAGGCCACCAACGGCATCATCTGGCGCATTTTGGTGTTCTACATCGGCGCTTTGGGCGTGATCATGGCTGTGGTGCCGTGGAACACCCTTGACGGCGCAACCAGCCCCTTCGTGCAGATCTTCGACTCGGTGGGCGTCCATGCCGCGGCGGGCATTCTGAACTTCGTGTGCCTGACGGCCGTTATGAGCGTCTACAACTCGGGTTTGTACTCCAACTCCCGTATGCTCTATTCTCTTGCGCAGCAGGGAAACGCCCCGTCCTATCTTGCGAAAACCAACAAGCGCGGCGTGCCCGTTGCCGGCGTGCTCACCTCGGCGGCTGTGACGGTGGTTGCCGTTGTGGTGGTGTTTTTGTGGCCCGAATTCGCGTTCAACTACCTGATGAGCATTGCCACCATCTCGGCAATCATCAACTGGTCCATGATCATGGTCACGCAGCTGAAGTTCCGTCGGAAGGTCGCGGCGGGCGAAGGCCCGGGCGAGTTAGCGGGCCTTTCGGGCGAAGAGGCTACGGATGCAATTCATTTCAAGCTGCCGTTTGCGCGGGTGATGCCTTATATCGTGCTCGTTTTTTTGGCGTGCGTGGTTGTGGTAATGTGCTTTAGCCCCAGCTATCTGGTGGCGGTGATCGTCGGCCCAGTGTGGCTGGCCGTGCTCCTGATCGCCTATCGGCTCACGCACGGGAAAGCGCGCTAGGGCTGCGGGGCGTGCAAAAGAGGCGCATCAAACTGCGCGCCTTTGGCGCGTCTTCTCGAGCGAAAAAAGAAGGGAGGCGCCCTTGATTGGTGAGGGGCGCCTCCCTTCTGCTGCGCAGCCGCCTATGCGGCATGCGTCCTAGTAGTTTTCTGCCTTGAGTTCGAAGTATTCGCGGCCGTGCGCGCATACGGGGCAGATCTCGGGCGCTTCCTTGCCGATGTGGATGTGGCCGCAGTTGCCGCACTTCCACACGCAGACGTCGTCACGCTGGAACACCTCTCCTGCCTCAATGCGAGCCATAAGCTTGCGGTAGCGCTCCTCGTGCTCTTTCTCAACCCCCGCTACGCCGTCGAACAGCTCGGCGATGTCGGCAAAGCCCTCTTCTCGCGCCACTTTGGCGAACTCGGCGTACATCTCGGTCCATTCCTCGTTCTCGCCGGCAGCGGCGTCTGCGAGGTTTTCCATGGTGGAGGGTACGGCGCCGCCGTGCAACAGCTTGAACCAGAGCTTGGCGTGCTCCTTCTCGTTCTTGGCCGTCTCCAGGAAGATGTTCTGGATCTGCACGTATCCGTCTTTTTTCGCCTGGCTGGCGTAGTACTGGTACTTGGTGTGCGCCTGCGACTCGCCGGCGAACGCGTACTCGAGGTTCTTCTCGGTCTGGCTTCCCTTGAGCTCCATGGGACTGTTCCTCCTCTTCAGGCACCCTGTTCCGGGGTGCGATGGAGCGCGGTCTCCTTGGACGCGCGCAATGCCATTGTATCGTGAGGAGGAAGTCTGAGCAATGCGCATCCTGCTCCTGGCGCCAGCCCCAGCGAACGCGGAGCCGCAGTGCTTTTAACATGAGGCGGGAGCAGCATCCGTGTCGCTCGGGGGCTGTCCGCCAGGTTTTCTAGTGCTCGCCCTCCGCGATGTCCAAGCTGCGCGGGATGAGCTTCCATACGATGAGGGCTACCGCCAAAAGAACCACTCCGCCGGCGAAGCAGGTGATGATGATCGAGCTGGAAAACGCTGCCGCGCCTTCGCGCAGCAGCTCTTCGGCACCCGTCTGCTGGGCTATCTGAGATGCGGCGCTGAACGACTGCATGGCTTCGGTAATGACTTGTGAATCCAGACCCGAGTTTGCCAGCGCGGCAGGGTCGAGCCCCAGGCGGTACACGATGGACGCCACGCTGCCCAGGATGGCGACGCCCAGCACGTTGCCCAAATCGTAGGAGACCTCTTCCAGGCTGGCGGCGCTGGACGCCTTTTCTACCGGCGTTTCGCACATGATCACCGACGATCCCACGGCAAGCGCGCCGGTACCCAAGCCGACCAGGCTGCTCGACACCATCACGGGCAGGTAGGTGAGGTTGCCGTGGAACGCCACGAGCATGATCATTGCGAGCGCCCCGATGGCAAGCCCCGCGGCGGTAACGTCGCGCGCGTTGAACCGCATCGCCAGCGCCGGTGCGGCAACTCCGCCGATGATGCTGGTAACCGCCATGGGGACCAGCCGCATGCCGGCCTCAAGCGGGCTGCATCCGTCGACCAGCTGCAGCCACTGCGACAGCAGAAACGAAAGCGAAGCCAATGCAAACATCGATCCCAGCGCCGCCACGATTCCTGCGGTAAACGGCTTGCTGCGGAACAGCGACACGTCGAGCAGGGGGTTGTCGGAACGGGCGCAGCGCACCAAAAACGCCGCCATCAGAGCCAGGCCGGCGAGCAGCGACGCGACTCCGGCCGTGTCGAAAGCCATGATTGCAGCAACGTGTTTGATGCCCCACATTAAAAGCGTCATGCCCACAAGGGAGATGATTGCAGCGAGAACGTCCCATCCGCCCGGGCTCTTCACGCGGATTTCGGGCAGGATCAAAAGCCCGGCGACCAGCGCCAGTACCATCAGTGGAACGTTTACCAGAAACGCGGCATGCCAGCTGAAATGCTCCAGCAAAAAGCCGCCGATCAGCGGCCCTGTGGCCATGCCCAAGCCGCCGACGGCCGACCATCCTGCCAGCGCGAACGCGCGCTCCTTTGCGTCAAGAAAGATGCTGCGCACCATCGAGATGGTGGTAGGCATGATCATCGCAGCGCCCACGCCCAACAGCGCGCGCAGCGCGATGACAGCTTCGGTGGCGGTTGCGAACATGATCAGGCCCGATCCGACGCCGAACACGGCGAAGCCCGCCAGCATCATGCGCTTGCGACCCCAGCGATCGGAAAGCGAGCTTGCCGTCACCAGCAGGCCGGCAAGCACGAGCGAGTACACGTCGATGATCCAAAGCTGCTGGTCGGATGTCGGTTGTAGCTCTGCGGTGAGGTCGGGCAGGGCGATATTGAGCACCGTCATGTCGATGGACACGACGAACTGCCCGAACAGCACCACGGCAAGCGCGGCCCAGCGCCGCCTCTTCGAAATCGTTGGCGGGTTCATGCGTATCAAGTCATCCATTGTTGTCACTTGTCCTTTGCGTTTTGGAGGTGGGAGGGGCGCGTCGTCAGGACGCGCGGTTTTCTGGGCGCGTGCGCCGCTGCAGCGTCCGTTTGGATTCCGCCTGCTTCGTGCGTCTTCGGGTGGTTCGGTTGCGCGTTTCGGTGGACGTCTGCTCAATGGCACATGCGTGCGCTGCGGGGGGTAGGTGAAAAAGCGCGCTGCGGAGGAGTGTCTCGGGGTCGCTAGCGGGCATCTCCTGGGTCGAGCTTTGCGGCAAAGATGCTCTCGACCGCCAGTGTGACGACTGCCGGATCGATGGGCTCGCCTCGCAGACAGGTGTCAAGCATCGCCCCGTCGAGCAGCACTGTCAGCGCAGTTGCCCGTGTCTCATCGACGTAGGGCAGCGAACGGCGTACCGACAGCTCGAACGAGGCGCGCGCGAGCTGCCGCATCTGCGGGTCGTTGACGGCGGCGGCGTAAAAGGCGGTGTCAACCTCTACCTGCGCTTGGTCGGAAAGGTAATCGTTTATCACCTGGGCGAAGGCGGCGGGGGTTCCTCCAAGCTTGGCTATATCGCGAAACATCTCGTCGTAATCTTGTTCAATGAGACGACCAAGCTCCTCAAGGCCAGCGCGACGTAGCTCGTCGATGTTCGAAAAATACTGCGTTGTGGAACCGAGCGGCACGCCGGCGTGCTGAGCCACCCGTCTGTGGGTGAGCTTTCGCGTTCCCTCGCGCCCTATGAGCTCTGCGGCAGCCTCCACTATGGCGCGCCTTCTGCCTTCTGGATCGCGCTTGGCTCGCTTGGGTTTCTCGGTCATGGTTCCCTCCGCAGTAACTAATGTACGTTTGTACAGTAAAAGAGTAGCGGAAGTTAAGGTAAATGTACATACGTACATTTATTATTCATATGCCACAAGGAGAAGGGTAAGAGCGCCATCGAAAACGTTGCGTCAGTCTCCCTCGATCACCAACTCAAGAAAGGCGAGTTGGAAGAGTCGACGCATTCGCGCCAACGAACCACATTGGCAACTTTTCTCGCGCCTTACGGTGGACATGCTGTTGAGGGGCGTAGAAAGACTTCTCTCTAGAATACAGGAGGAGCGCCCTCGTAGGGCGCTCCGATAGAGGGCTATTCGATTAAACGTGGCATTACTCGAATGTCAGAGAGTAGGTGCTTCCGTCTCTAAATGTCCACGTCATGGTGCCACCCGTGAAATTTTCTGCAACCTCATCAGGAACGCTGGCGTAGAGGTATACCGGAACCTCGGTCAAAGGCTCAATACTGTAGAAATTGCCCAAGCTGCTATATCCAACTGCATTGTAAAAAGCATATTCGGGGGAGCCGGAAAAATTATACTTTCCGTTCATGTTCTTGAATTCGAGCGAAGTGCTACCAAGGTCGAACGCGTTGCTTCCGGTGTTCTTGAAAGTTCCTTTAACGACGCAGTATGTCTTGTTTGGTTGTTCCTGATAATAGTTGTAACCGCCGGAAGTGTCGGGAGGATACAGCTCCTTCCCCCATTCGACATTTGTAAGAGTAAACGTGTAGTTGTCGGCTTCTACGGTTTGGCCAAGGCTGATGCTTTCCAACGTTGTTCTGCTGCCCTCGGCATATACTTCAACTTTCAATGTCATATCGGAGGGGTCGTAAGAGATCGTTCCCATTTTGGTCGAATCTTTGACGACGGTCCATTCCGTTTCGGAGTCTTTTATCGCTTGGAAGCCGTAATCAGAAAGAGAGTCGGCGTAAGATTGCGCCTGTGAAGCCGCTGCTTCGCTGTCGTCCTCGTTCAATTTGTATGAGTATTTGGTCGAAGTTTCAATTCCATCGGTGCTGGAACTGATGGTGGAGCTTTCGGTCGCATCGATTACGCTGTCGGGCGTGGGAAGCTCCGTGCATTGTTCGAAGTATTGAACCGCTTTAGTCTGCTCGCTTGACGCGCTTTCTTCGGAATTGTTGTCTGCGGCTTGAACTGAGCATCCGAGCGTGCAGCATGCCAAGGCCGCGCTTGCCGCAACAACTCCCATCCTTAACAACAAGGTGTTCATTTCAACTCCTTCCTTCGAAACCTCTTGGTTGATTGTCTCATCGGTTTTTCGGAATTTGTTGCGCAACATTTCTAATGAGACAACGCCCCTGATCTGCGCAAGAAGCTTTGAAAGCGCCACGGCTCGGCGGGAAGTGGCGCGAGAAGGAGCCTTTGCGCTAGAGGCTGCGTGCACCGCAGGAGGGAGAGCGCGCATTGTAGGCGAAAGAGGCTAAGCAGCGATTACGCCTCTTTGCCGCAGCTTGGGCACAAATCGGCAACGATGCAGCCTGCGCACAAGGGGTTGCGCGCGCGGCAGAACTCGCGGCCGAAGTGCACCCACTGGTGGTTGATGAACAGCCAGTCGCGTTGAGGATAGATCTTGAGCAGCTTTGCCTCTACCTTTGCCGGCGTGTCATCGTTGCGCGTAGCGAAGCGCAACCGGTGGGCAATGCGAAAGACGTGGGTGTCAACGGCAATGCCCTGTGGGTTGCGGAAGGCCTCGCACATCACGACGTTTGCCGTCTTGCGCCCCACGCCCGGCAATTTCTGCAACGCTTCGATGTCGTTGGGAACGTCTCCACCGAACTCCGTCAGAATCGTCTGCGCGCATGCGATGATGTTTTTGGCTTTGTTGCGGTAGAAGCCTAGCGGGTGGATGATCTCTTCGACGTCGGCAAGGCGCGCCGCCGCCATCTTCTCCGGTGTGCCGTACTTCTCGAAAAGGGCGGGCGTCACCTTGTTTACGGCGGCATCGGTGCATTGGGCCGACAAGATGACGGCAACCGTGAGCGTGAACGGCGTCTCGTAGTCCAGCGAGCATTCCCCTTCGCCGTAATGTCCGATCATGCGTTGTTCGATCTGCGCGGCGCGCTCGCGCATACGGGTAAGGCTCTCTCGCGGCATAGCGAATCCTTTTCTGCGACAATCTTGCTTAGCGGGGAAAGCTCTCAGAGGAGGGCGTTCCCTCGAAAGATTCTATCACGGCGCTGGTATACTTTGACGGCAGTGCAACAGGGCGGACTTTCGCGGTGACGCCCGGGCTGCTTCAGTAGATGCTTGGACGGAAGTGGGTTCAAGCGTGGGCGGAAGCGGGTTGGGGCGGTTGGTTCGAACCCGCCCGAAGCGGAGCGGTTTGAGAGAGGCTCCTTAAGCCAGAGCATGCTGGCGCAGGTGAGGAAACGAAAGGCAAGCAAGCTCAACGATGGATGTCGCGGCGCTATTGGATACGATGCTTTCCCAAGGTCAGGTGCTCACGGTGCCATGGGGGATAGACTACTTCTCCATTGTTGTGGGCGCAATTACCGGCGCGTTGTTTGCGTGCGAGCGAAAGCTCGATATTATCGGCACCGTTGTGCTGGGGCTTATCACTGCGTATGGCGGCGGGCTCATCCGCGACGTGATTCTGCAGAATCACGGGGTGTATTTCACCGAGCATCCCGATCTTATTGTAATTTGCATTCTCATCTGCATTTTCGTTTTCTATTTCAGGGGGTTGTTCAAACATCTTGACAGAGCGGTGTTTCTTGCCGACACGCTCTCGGTTGCACTTTTCGCCCTTGCCGGCGCGAGCAAGGCGTTCGCTGCGGGCTCGGGCGTGGTAGTGTCCATCATCCTGGGTGGGGTAACTGCTGTCGGCGGCGGTGCCGTTCGTGATATTTGCGTGGGCGAGATTCCCTCCATCTTCAAGCAGTCGAATTTCTATGCCGTTGCAGGCCTTGGCGGATCGGCGATGTACGTGGTGCTTGCATTGGCGGGATGCCCGTTGCCGGTGGCGGGGGTGCTGTGCGTGGGCACCGTGATCGCGCTGCGCTACGCAAGCGTAATGCTTGATTTGAAAACCAAACAGGAGGCAGATTTGACTCCCAAGGTGAAAGAGGGCATGGCAAAGCTGCGCGGAGGGTTTTCCCGCTCTTCTCATGAAGACGACAAGCAGAAGTAGGCCGCCTGTGTGCATCCACTAAACTATGGTGTACTATCAGTTGTTCGCTTGAATTGCCGTTGCGGAGTTTGCCAGTCAGCTCCGATTGAGAAAAGGATAGCTCATGCCAGACTACATTGAGGGGAAACGACCCGTTATCGAAGCGCTGCGCACAGGCGTGCCGATGCGCCGCATCTTGATGGCCGACAACATCAAGCGCGACCCCTTGGTAAACGACGTCCAGCGCAAGGCGAAGCGCTTCGGCGTGGAAGTGCAGCTGGTGGCACGCAAAATGCTCGACGACATCTCCGAGCGCGGAAGCCATCAAGGGGTGATTGCCGAAGCGAAGCCTTTCGAGTATCGGGGGATCTACGACTTGATTGATCTGGCGAACGCCTATGCTGAAGAGCACGACGGACGCGCTTTGGTGATCTTGCTTGATCACCTCACCGACGCGGGCAACCTCGGCGCCATCACACGTAGCGCCGAAGCGGTGGGGGCAAGCGGCATCGTTATACCCAACAAGCGCAGCGCGCGCGTGGACGCGGCTACCTACAAAAGCTCGGCGGGCGCTATCTCCCATATGCCGGTTGCCCAGGTTGCGAACTTGGTTCAGGCGATGTCGCGCCTGAAAGATGCGGGCTTTTGGATTGCGGGAGCCACCGAGCATACGGACGATTCGATTTGGAAAGCGAACCTGAAGGGCAAAATCGCCTTGGTGATGGGCAACGAGCACGACGGTTTGTCGCGCGTGGTGATGGAGCACTGCGACTTTCTGGTGAAGCTGCCTTTAGAGGGCGAGGTTGCATCGTTGAACGTGGCGCAAGCTTCTACCGCGTGCATGTACGAATGGCTTCGCCAGAATCAGGCGTAAGATGCCCCGACAACGAAAAAAACTGCTCATCATTGATGGCTACAACGTACTGAGATCGGGGAGCCGCTATCGGCGCATCGACGATCCCGACTACACCGACGACTGGTTCAACGCCGCGCGCGACGCGCTCGTCAACGACGTTATCAACTACGCGGGTCGCGAGTGGCGCGCCATCGTGGTGTTCGACGGCGGGGGAAATCAGTTCTCAGCCGGCGAGGCGCAAACCATCGGGGGGATTCGCATCGTGTTTTCGCCGGCGGGTCAAACCGCAGACAAGGTGATAGAGAAGCTCGCTCACGATGCGCGCGAGCGCCAGGTGGAAACGCTCGTGGTTTCAAGCGATGCGACCATTCAAGACACCGTGTTTGGGTTTGGCGTCGATCGCATGAGCGCCGAGGGCTTTTGTCGCGAGCTTGGCGCCTACTACGACGATGCCCGTTTAGACGACACGCCCAAGGTTTCGCGAAAAAACACCGTCGCCGAACGCGTTTCTCCGGAAACGCTCGCGAAGCTCCTTAAGCTCAGGGACGGCAAGTAGCTCGCTTCCTGAATTCCCCCAGATCAACAGCAATTTTCCATATCTCGTAAAAAAAATTCTTGACGAGCGTGCATGCGCGTTGTATTTTATTTGATTGCATTTTTTCGCAGATTCACGGATTCTCTTGAAGGAGGAAAGACCTCGTGGCCCAAGGAAAAACCGCTGATCACAGCGCCCTTTACCGGAATCGTAGGAGCTTTGCGAAAATTCCCGACGTGATGGATATGCCTAACCTCATTTCCGTCCAGACGGATTCTTTCGCGTGGTTTACCAACGAGGGTCTGGCACAGGCGTTCAAGGACATCAGCCCTATCGAGAACTCCACCAAAGACATGTGCGTTGAATTCGGCAGGCATGAGTTTGGCGAGCCGAAGTACACGGTGGACGAGTGCAAGGAAAAAGACGTTTCCTACCAAGCGCCCCTGTTCGTGGAGATTCGCTTCATCAATCGTGAGACGGGCGAGATCAAAGAGCAGGACGTCTTTATGGGCGACTTCCCGCTGATGACCCCGCGCGGCACCTTCATCATCAACGGTACCGAGCGCGTCGTGTTTAGCCAGTTGGTGCGCAGCCCTGGCGTGTATTTCGCGTCCGAGCGCGACAAAACGTCCGACAAGACCATCTACAACGCCAAGGTTATCCCGAGCCGCGGTGCTTGGCTGGAATTCGAAACCGACAAGCGCGACATTCTGTCGGTTCGCATCGACCGCAAGCGCAAGCAGCCGGCCACGCTGCTGGTGCGCGCTTTGGGCTTGGCCGAGACGCGCGAGGACATCATCGAGCTGCTGGGCAGCGACGAGATGGTTCTGCGCACGCTTGACCGCGACCCCGCAACGACGAAAGAGGAGTCGCTGATCGAGCTCTACAAGCGCTTCCGTCCCGGCGAGCCGCCCACCATCGACTCTGCGCGCACGCTGCTTGAGGGCTTGTTCTTCAATCCGCAGCGTTACGACCTTGCAAAGGTTGGCCGCTACAAGATCAACAAGAAGCTCGGTTTCGACGAAGACCATGCCGACTCGACGCTCACCGATGAAGACATCGTTCGCACTATGCGCTATATCATCGGCCTGCACGACGGCCAGGAGGGCTTCGCCACCGACGATATCGACCACTTCGGCAACCGCCGCATCCGCACGGTGGGCGAGCTTATTCAAAACCAGTTCCGCATCGGCCTGTCGCGCATGGAGCGCGTCGTGCGCGAGCGCATGAGCATGCAGGAGCCCGATGAGATCACGCCGCAGAGCCTGGTGAACATCCGCCCGATCGTTGCGGCTATCCGCGAGTTCTTCGGCTCTTCGCAGCTGTCTCAGTTCATGGACCAGGCCAACCCCGCTGCCGGCATTACGCACAAGCGTCGTCTGTCGGCTCTCGGCCCGGGTGGTCTGTCGCGTGAGCGTGCTGGCTTCGAGGTGCGCGACGTTCACACTTCGCACTACGGCCGCATGTGCCCCATTGAGACGCCCGAAGGCCCCAACATCGGCCTTATCGGCTCGCTGGCAACCTACGCTCGCGTGAACCCTTACGGCTTCATCGAGACGCCGTACCGCCGCGTTGTCGACGGCAAGGTGACCGATGATGTGGACTACCTCACCGCTGACGAAGAGGAAAACTACGTTATCGCCCAGGCAAACGCCTTGTTCGACCCCGAAACGCGCGAATTCGGCTATCGCGACTCCGACGGCAACTTCGTAAAGTCCACGCGCGTTCTGTGCCGTATGAAAAACTCGGCCGGCGAGTTCGGCGACCCCGACGAGGTGGCGCCCGAGATGGTCAACTACATGGACGTGTCTCCGCGTCAGATGACCTCGGTTGCAACGTCGCTCATCCCGTTCTTGGAGCACGACGACGCAAACCGCGCACTGATGGGCTCGAACATGCAGCGTCAGGCAGTGCCCCTGCTCAAGCCTCACGCTCCTTTGGTAGGAACCGGTATCGAGCATCGCATTGCGGTTGACTCCGGCGAGATTTTGGTTGCGCAGAATCCGGGCGTTGTCGATTACGTTGACGGCCAGACCATCATCGTGCTGAACAACGACGGCGAATACGACGAGTACCTCGTGCCGAAATTCCAGCGCTCCAACCAAAGCGGCTGCATCAACCACCGCCCGATCGTTCGCAAGGGCGACGAGGTGCAGGCGGGCGACGTGCTTGCCGACGGTCCGAGCTGCGACGGCGGCGAGCTGGCACTGGGCCAAAACCTCATGGTTGCCTACATGCCGTGGGAAGGCTACAACTACGAGGACGCTATTATCGTGTCCGAGCGCGTGGTTGCAGAAGACCTGCTCACGTCCATTCATATCTCCGAGTACGAAATCGATGCGCGCGACACCAAGCTTGGTCCTGAGGAGATCACGCGCGAGGTTCCCAACATCTCCGACGACATGCTCTCCGACTTGGATGCCGACGGCATCATTCGCGTTGGCGCCGAGGTGTTCCCGGGAGACGTGTTGGTTGGCAAGGTAACCCCGAAGGGCGAGACCGAGCTCACTGCCGAAGAGCGCTTGCTGCGTGCAATCTTTGGCGAAAAGGCGCGCGAAGTGCGCGACACGTCGCTTAAGGTGCCGCACGGCGCCGGCGGCCGCGTTATCGGCATCAGCCGTTTCAGCCGCGCTGCAGGAGACGAGCTGGCTCCTGGCGTGAACGAGCTCGTCCGCATCTACGTTGCCCAGAAGCGTAAGGTTCAGCAGGGCGACAAGCTGTCTGGCCGTCACGGCAACAAAGGCGTTATCAGCCGCGTGCTGCCGGTTGAGGACATGCCGTATCTGGCGGACGGCACCCCCATCGACGTAATGTTGAACCCCTTGGGCGTACCTTCTCGTATGAACGTCGGTCAGCTGCTTGAGAACCACTTGGGCTGGGCTGCTAAGTGGGGCTGGTCGGACGACCCGAACAGCACCGAAGTGGTGGAAGGACCCCAGTACGTTGCAACGCCGGTGTTCGACGGCGCAACCGAAGAGGAGATTTCCGACGCCATCGAGGCGGCAAACCGCAACCTCATCAACATCAACCACGCCAAGTACGGCGACAAGGCGCGCGACGAGTTCGTTCCGCAGCTTTCCCGCACCGGCAAGACCACGCTCTACGACGGTCGCACCGGCGAGCCGTTCCGCGAGCCCATCACGGTAGGCCAAACCTACATCCTGAAGCTGGGTCATATGGTCGACGACAAGATCCACGCCCGCTCGACCGGCCCTTACAGCCTGATCACCCAGCAGCCGCTGGGCGGCAAGGCTCAGTTCGGCGGCCAGCGCTTCGGCGAGATGGAAGTGTGGGCGCTCTACGCATACGGCGCTTCCAACGTGCTGCAGGAGATCCTGACCGTGAAGTCCGACGACACTTCCGGCCGCGTGAAGAGCTACGAGGCAATCGTGAAGGGCGAAAACATTCCGCCTGCCGAGGTGCCCGAGTCCTTCAAGGTTTTGGTGAAGGAAATGAAGTCGCTGTGTCTGAACGTCGAGCTTGAAGGCCATGGCACGAAGGCCGTCGACATTGAGACTCCCACCGAGGAGGACGAGGACTCCTCTCTGTATCAGGCTCTTGCAGAAGACGCGCGCAAGACAGAAGAGGAATCCACCAGCGCATTGGACGACATTGCAGCTGGCTTGGAGGAGCTGATTGGTGGCGCCTCCACTGAAACTGAGCAGATCAACACCCTTATCGGCGAGGAAGGGGATCGATAAATGACGACCGAATTCGATGTGAGCAACTTCGACGCTCTGCGCATCTCGCTGGCAAGCGCCGATGATGTGCGTAACTGGTCGCGCGGCGAAGTTAAAAAGCCCGAGACCATCAACTACCGCACGCTCAAGCCGGAAAAGGACGGCCTGTTCTGCGAGAAGATCTTCGGTCCCACCAAGGACTGGGAGTGCGCATGCGGCAAATACAAGCGCGTGCGTTTCAAGGGCATCGTGTGCGAGCGCTGCGGTGTCGAGGTAACGCGTTCGAAGGTGCGCCGCGAGCGCATGGGGCATATCGAGCTTGCCGCTCCGGTGAGCCATATTTGGTATTTCAAGGGTTCGCCCTCTCGTCTGGGCTACCTGCTTGACATTCCGCCGAAAGAGCTGGAGAAGGTGCTCTATTTCGCCAGCTCCATCGTTACTTCGGTGGACAAAGAGGCACGCGACGAAGACGTGGACGAGCTGCGCGACGAGCTGGCTGCCGACCTCGAAGAGCTGGACGCCGAGCGCGACCGCCTTATCGAGTCGACGCGCCGCCTGTCTACCGACTACGTCCCCGAAGACGACGACTTCATCGACGACATCGAAGAAGACGAGCGCCTCACGCCTGAAGAGGTGGAAGAGGAGATTGCCGACATCTACGACGAGTTCAACGAGCGCAAGGCGCTGCGCAAGGAGGCGTTCGACGCCTTCCTGAAGATCGAGCCCAAGCAGCTCGTTCCCGACGAGGCCCTCTACCGCGAGATGCGCCTGAACTACCGCGATTACTTCACGGGCGGAATGGGCGCCGAAGCGGTGCGCGACCTGCTGGAGGATATGGATCTTCAGGCTGTTGCCGACGAACTTGCCGACACCATTGCCAATGGCAAGGGTCAAAAGCGCGCCAAGGCCATCAAGCGCTTGAAGGTTGTTGACGCGTTTTTGAAGTCTGACAACAAGCCCACGGACATGATCCTGAACGCGATTCCGGTGATCCCGCCCGATCTGCGCCCGATGGTGCAGTTGGACGGCGGCCGTTTTGCCACCAGCGATCTGAACGACTTGTATCGTCGCGTGATCAACCGCAACAACCGTTTGAAGCGCCTGCTTGATTTGGGTGCTCCTGAGATCATCGTCAACAACGAGAAGCGCATGCTGCAAGAGGCGGTTGACAGCCTGTTCGACAACGGTCGTCGTGGCCGTCCGGTAACCGGCCCGGGCAACCGTCCGCTGAAGAGCCTCTCCGACATGCTCAAGGGCAAGCAGGGCCGCTTCCGTCAGAACCTGTTGGGTAAGCGCGTAGACTACTCCGGCCGTTCGGTAATTGTTGTAGGCCCTGAGCTGAAGCTGCATCAGTGCGGCCTTCCGCAGCAGATGGCGCTTGAGCTGTTCAAGCCCTTCGTAATGCGTCGCCTGGTGGAACTTGAATACGCCGCCAACATCAAGGCCGCAAAGCGCGCGGTGGATCGCGGCGCAAGCTACGTGTGGGACGTTTTGGAAGAGGTTATCACCGAGCATCCGGTTCTTTTGAACCGCGCGCCAACTCTGCATCGCTTGGGCATCCAGGCATTCGAGCCGGTGCTGGTAGAAGGCAAGGCAATCAAACTGCATCCGCTGGTGTGCACCGCCTTTAACGCCGACTTCGACGGCGACCAGATGGCTGTGCATGTGCCGCTGGGCGTTCCCGCTCAGGCTGAGGCGCGCGTGCTGATGCTGTCGTCCAACAACATTAAGTCGCCGGCCCATGGCCGTCCGCTTACCGTGCCTACGCAGGACATGATCATTGGTCTGTATTACCTGACCTCCATTCGCGATGGCTTCATGGGCGAAGGCCGCGTCTTTATCGACTTTAAAGACGCCCTTAACGCCTATGACGCGCATGCCGATGTCGATCTGCAGGCTCGCGTGCAGGTTCGCCTCTCCGCCGACACGAAGGTTGCAAGTGCGTACGGCGAGTTCGAGGAGCGTAAGGCCGGCGAGCGCATCGAGACCTCCATCGGCCGCGTGATTTTCAACAATGTGTTGCCTGACGACTACCCGTACCTGAACTACGAGATGAACAAGAGCGAGATCGGCCGCCTGGTTGAGGATGTTTGCAACCGCTACAGCCTTTCTGAGGTGCCACCCATTCTCGACGGGTTGAAGCATGCGGGCTTCCACTACGCGACCAAGTCGGGTCTGACCGTTTCGGTCTACGATGCAACCGTGCCTCCCGCCAAGACCGAGATCTTGGCCGCGGCGGACGAAAAAGTTGCCGCCATCGACGAAGACTACGAGATGGGTCTGATGAGCGACGACGAACGTCACCGTCAGGTCGTAGAGGTGTGGAACGAGGCCAATGAAGAGGTTGGACAGGCGATGGCCGACAACTTCGACCACTTCAACCCCATCTACATGATGGCGTTCTCGGGCGCTCGCGGTAATATCAAGCAGATTCGTCAGCTGGCTGGCATGCGTGGCCTGATGTCCGACCCGAAAGGCGAGCTCATCGACACGCCTATCCGCGCGAACTTCCGCGAGGGATTGAGCGTATTGGAGTACTTCATCTCCACGCATGGCGCTCGTAAGGGTCTTGCCGACACCGCGCTGCGTACCGCAGACTCCGGTTACCTGACGCGTCGTCTGGTAGACGTTGCGCAAGACGTCATCATTCGCGAGATCGACTGCGGTACTACCGAGGGCGTTCCGTATCCGCTGCTCAACGAAAAGGGCGATCTGGACGACAACCTGATCGGCCGCTGCGTGCTGGAAGACGTCGTGGCTGCCGACGGCACGGTTGTCCTGGCTGCCGACAACTACATCTCCAGCATGGATCAGCTTGCCGATATGCGCGAGGCGGGCATCGAAGAGGTAACCATCCGCACGATCATGA
Organism: Candidatus Aphodovivens excrementavium; assembly: GCA_018715935.1. Classification (GTDB taxonomy): domain Bacteria; phylum Actinomycetota; class Coriobacteriia; order Coriobacteriales; family Eggerthellaceae; genus Aphodovivens; species Aphodovivens excrementavium. The sequence continues at coordinate 44,652 of DVKR01000012.1, read as the reverse complement.
CCTGCCACGCCGAGCATGGCGTATGCCAGAAGTGCTACGGCTGGGATCTGGCAACCTCGCGTCCGGTGAACATCGGCACTGCGGTTGGCATCATTGCCGCTCAGTCGATTGGCGAGCCGGGCACGCAGCTTACGATGCGTACGTTCCACTCCGGCGGCGTCGCGGGCGAGGACATCACCCACGGTCTGCCGCGTGTTCAGGAGCTGTTCGAGGCGCGTAAGCCTAAGGGTCAGGCAGTGCTGGCAGAGATTGCCGGTACGTTGCAGATCTCTGGCGACAAGTCGCAAAAGATCCTGACCATTCACGATCAGGACGGAAACTATCGCGAGTATGCCGTGTCGCCGCGCGCCCAGATGCTGCCCGGCGTTACGGACGGCTGCGAAGTGCGCGTAGGCCAGCAGCTCACCAAGGGCTCGGTGAACCCGCACGACTTGCTGCGTCTGACCGACCCGAACACCACGCTGCGCTACATTGTTGGCCAGGTTCAGGGCGTGTACGTGAGCCAGGGCGTAGACATCAACGACAAGCACATCGAGGTTATCGCGCGTCAGATGCTGCGCAAGGTGGCCGTGCTCGATTCCGGCGACTCGGACTTCCTGCCGGGCCGTCAGGTCAACCGCTTCGAGTTCGAGAAGGCTGCCAACGAACTCATTGCAGAGGGCAAGAACCCGCCGGTCGGCCAGCCGCTTCTGCTGGGCATCACCAAGGCTTCTCTGGCAACCGATTCGTGGCTGTCTGCCGCATCGTTCCAGGAAACCACCAAGGTGCTTACCGATGCCGCCATCGAGGGCAAGACCGATCATTTGGTTGGCCTGAAGGAAAACGTGATCATCGGCAAGCCCATTCCTGCCGGTACGGGCTTGAGGCGCTACCACGATGTGTCGCTCACCTACAAGGGTCGCCCGATCGAGGATCATGTGGAAGGCGAGCAGCTGCCCGATTACGCTCCCGAAGCTTTGCGCGACATCGAGGATCTGCTGCCGCAGCCGCAGGATTGGTCGCTTGACGGCGAGGGCTATCTCAATATGGGCAACAGCTACGGCGGATACTACAGCGGTATGTCGCTGGGTCATCGCGGGCCGCAGCTGTCCGACGAGGAAGCCCGTCTCTACATCTACGACGACCTGGGAGTTTCGCAGCGCTGGGCCAACAAGTTCAGCGAGGCCGGCATCGAGACGGTTGCCGATTTGATTGGGCACACCGAAGAAGACCTTCTGCGCATCGAGGGCATTGGCGCTAAGGCCATCGAAGAGCTGAAGGAAGGCCTGTCCGAACGCGGGCTGTCGCGCGTCATCGAAGATGATTTGAGCGCAAGCAGCGACGACATGAGCCAGCTGCTTGACATGGTGTTCAGCCCCGACGACAACATCCTCATCGGTGGCGATGAGCCGCCGACCTTCAATACGGAAGGCGAGGAAATGCTCGGCGAGGCCTTGCCGCCGCGTTCTTATCAGCGCAACATCGAAGAGCTTGACGCTCTCTTGGGATCGGTAGGTTCGCTGGGATTCGGCATCACCTCCAAGGAGGATGAGGAAGCTGCCAACGCTGCTGACGAAGACGAGCAGTAGCGTCTAACTTTGGAAGGGGCGCCCCCTTTGGCGCCCCTTCTTTCTTTCAGGTTCCAAAACGCTGCTTAGCGTGCCAAAGGGACGCACCGCATGGCACGCCGGCACGCGGCTTTGACGCCTTTCAGAAAGGGTAATTCCATGTCTGACAAGATATTCGTTCCTGAAGGGGAGACGCCGCCGTCTTCGCAGATAGGGGCGACGCTCGAGGCGCTTTGCTCAACTATCGCGGCGCGGCGCGACGCGGGGGAGGAAAGCTACACGCATCGTCTGTTGACCGGGTCTCTTGACGCGCCGCTAAAGAAGGTGGCAGAAGAAGCGGTCGAGGTCGCGCTGGCGGCGAAAGACGTTCAATCTGCCGTTTCGCAAAACGACGAAGCTGCCGATGCGGCGATCGACCATCTGCGCTACGAGGCTGCCGATGTGGTGTACCATTTGCTGGTGGTGCTTGAGCGTTTTGGCATCTCTATCGACGAGTTCGCCGCAGAGCTTAACAGCCGCATGACGAGCGAGGAGCGTCCATGCGGTGCTGTGCGGTTGAAGCCCGAGCACATTAAAAGGGGGAAATAACATGGCACGACTCTTTGGAACCGACGGCGTTCGCGGTGTGGCAAACACCGAGCTTACCTGCGAGCTTGCCTACCGGTTGGGCCAGGCGGCAGCCACGTTTTTGGGCAAGTCGATCGTGGTGGGCAAAGACACGCGCCTTTCGGGGGACATGCTCGAATCTGCCATGGTTGCCGGAATCACGAGCGCAGGCGGAACGGCGTTGCTTGCCGGCGTCATTCCCACGCCTGCCGTCGCGCTTTTGGTGCGCGAGCTAAACGCGGCGGGCGGTGCGGTCATTTCCGCGTCGCACAACCCGCCGGAGTTCAATGGCATCAAGCTGTTCGATGCTCAAGGCTTCAAGTTGCCCGATGCGGTTGAAGACGACATCGAGACGTTCATTGTCCAGGGCGGCCTTGAGGGCCAGGTCGCGCGTGCGAAGGAGTCGGGCGACGAAGACGCAGCTATGCCAAGCGGCCCGGAGCTCGGTGTGGCGGTTGGGGTTGAAGAGGCATGCGAGATCTACATTCAGCATGCGGTTGACTCTATCCGCGATCAGGGCATCACGTTTGAAGGCCTGACTATCGCGCTCGATACGGGGCATGGCGCCTCTTCGCTCACCAGCCCGGCAGCCCTGCGCCGCCTTGGGGCCGAGGTGATAGTTATCAACGACGATTACGACGGCAATGACATCAACGTCGAATGCGGGTCAACCCATCTTAAGCCGCTTCGAGAGCTCATGGAGGAAACGGGTGCCGATGTGGGCATCGCTCATGACGGCGACGCCGATCGAGTGATGCTCATGACTCCCGAGGGCGACGAGATAGACGGCGATATCGTTGAGGCGGTGTGCGCTCTCGACATGAAAGAGCGTGGCGTGCTTGCGGGAAACACGGCGGTGAGCACGGTTATGTGCAACCTCGGTTTCGTGCATGCGATGCGCGATGCCGGCATCGACGTGGTGCAGACGAAAGTGGGAGACCGCTACGTTCTTGAAGAGATGCGTGCCCATGGGTACGCCATCGGTGGCGAGCAGTCTGGTCATATGATCATGCTTGAGCACAACTCGACAGGCGATGGCCTGATGACGGCGGTTCAGTTCCTGGCTGCGGTAAAACGCACGGGTAAGTCGGTTTCCGATGCCGTCAAGGTGATGACGCGCTTCCCGCAGACGCTTATCAACGTGAAGGTTGCCGACAAGCACACCGTGAGCGAGAAGCCCGCCGTTAAAGAGGCGGTTGCCGCTGCCGAAGCGGCGCTTGGCGAGAACGGCCGTGTGCTGCTGCGTCCGTCTGGCACCGAGCCGGTTGTGCGCGTGATGGTGGAGGCGCTTGAAGCTGCCGATGCCGAAAACCACGCCCGCGCGATTGCTGAGGTGGTTGAGCGCGAAGGGTAGCGTACGGCCTTCGATGTTAAGTGCGATTTCCCGGAACGCAGATTGGACTTTAAGATAATTTGATATATCGTCGCAGGTATATGCGGGTATCATAGGCAGGAGTTGTCTATTGAGCGCGCGATGCGAACAGGCGCCGCGCCAAAGCACTTTGCGGAAGGATGGAGGATGTTTCAGACGGAAGTGGTTGGCTATACGCCCGAAGAGGGGTGTCATGAGGTCGTCCTGCCGCAGGGGTGCACGGGCATTGGTCGCCAAGCGCTGCGCAACCAGGAAAGCATTCACTTTCTTCGCATGCCCGATTCGGTTACCTATATTGGCGAGCGCGCGGTTGCCGGGTGCGCAAAGCTTTCCGAAGTGGAGTTCTCTCCCAATGTTTCGGTAATGGCTCCAAACGCCTTCGAGCATTGCCGGTCTTTGAAGTCAATCGAGCTGCCTGAATCGCTAAAGGAGCTTCCCGATGGCGCTTTCGTGGGATGCCGGCAGCTGTCTTCTGTGCGGGGCAACGCACAGGTTACGTCGATTGGAAACCGCGCGTTTGCCCTTTGCAAGGCGCTCGCCCATATTGAGCCCTTCGAGCGGCTTGAGCATGTGGGCAACCGTGCGTTTGCGTCGTGCGAGCAGCTTGAAGAGATAGTCCTGCCGGATTCAGTGACGTCAATCGGCCGCGAGGCCTTTATCTCGTGCAAGGCGCTCAGGCGTATAGCCATTCCCGAAACCGTGAAAGAAATGGGCAGCGACGTGTTTGCGGGATGCGATTCATTGGATTTCGACGAGATTCCCGAATATCTGCTGTGGACGTTTCCCGATGCGTTTCCGCAGGAAGTGATTGGAAAATGCGGCTACGTGAAAGAGTCGTGTCGCGCCGAACTGCTGAAGGCCTTCAAGGAGCGCCACGCGAAAGAGAAAGAAGATCTCGAAGAGGAACTCACCTACCTGCGCGAGGAGCGACGCGATGCGGAGACGCAGCGAGATGCCGCACGGGGGCGTGCAGCGAAAAAAGAGACTGACGAACGCATCGACAGCTTGCGCACGCGGATGCGCGCGTGTCGCGCCCGCATGGCTGCGCTTGAGGATCCTTCCGACGACGATTTGCTGGAGGAGTACCTGACCGACTAGCGGGTTCGTCCGGCATGCGCTCGAAACCTGTCTTGAGCGCATTGGGCTTTGAAAGAGCAAGAGCAAAGAGGCGCCGAGCTTAAACGAAAGCCCGGCGCCTCTTTTCATGCGGTCTTGACGCGTGCGTCTATTTGCGGTTCTTTCCTTTGCGGAAAGCGGCCAGGATGCCCGACACCAAACCCCCCTTGTGCTTGGTCTGGGGCGTGGAGCTTACTGAGCTTGGCGTGATGGTAAGCGTCTGGGACGGTTGTGCAGATGGCTTGGCCTGCGCAGATTTTGCTTGGGCGGCAACATTGCCTGCGGCCTTCGCCTGCGCAGCCTGCGCTTCTGCGATCTTTGCGGCTACGGCCGCCTGGGCGTCTTTCGCGTTGACCTGCTCTACCGCGCGCCTGTTGGCGCCGCGCGTGACTTCCTCGCGCACGGCAGCGGAGTGAGCCACCTGTGCTTGCCTGATCAAATGCTCTTGGGAGTCGAAGGGCTTTTCTCCCTCTTTCGCGAATGCGCGCAGCGGAGTGTAGGTGCCGTCGGGACGCAGCTCGCGCAGCTTCGCCGTGTCGGCGAGGCACGTGTCGAAATACTCGATCACCTTTAGGCGAAGGGCGTCGTTAAGCACCGGCCAGGCTATCTCAACGCGGTTGTCCATGTTGCGCGTCATAAGATCGGCGCTCGAGAGGTACACGCGCATGGTCTCGCGTGGCCCGAAACCGTAGATTCGGCTGTGCTCGAGCAGGCGGCCGACAATCGATACCACGCGGACGTTTTCGGTAAAGCCCTCGACACCGGGCACGATGCAGCTGATGCCGCGCACCAACAGCGTGATGGGAACGCCCGCCTGCGACGCCTCTGCCAGCTTGTCGATGATGGCTCGGTCGGTGATCGAGTTGGTTTTGAACATCAAACCGCACGGCTCGCCGGCTTTTGCCAGCTTGATTTGGGTGTCGATGCCGGCAATGATATAGGGTTTGATCTGCAGCGGCGCCACCCACAAGATGTCGTAGTCGTCGGAAGCGTTTTCAAGCCCCATGTTGCGGAAAAAGTCGGTTGCGTCGCGTCCAAACGTCTCGTCAGTGGTGATAAACGAAAGGTCGGTGTAGAGCTTGGCGGTCTTCTCGTTGTAGTTGCCGGTGCCCAGCTGCGTAATGTATTGCAGGCCGTTTTCGGTTTGGCGTGTGATGCAGCAGATCTTGCTATGCACCTTGAAATCGCGGAAGCCGTAGATCACATTGCAGCCAGCCTCTTCGAAGCGCTGAGACCATTCAATGTTGTTGCTCTCGTCGAAGCGCGCCCGTAGCTCGAACAGCGCCGTTACCTGCTTTCCGTTTTCTGCCGCGTGGATGAGCGCCTCGGCAAGGTGGGACTGGCTTGCCAGACGGTACAGCGTGATCTTGATGGAGATAACCTGCGGGTCGTTTGCCGCTTCGCGCAGAAGCTGCACGAAGGCGTCCATGCTCTCGTAGGGGTAGGAGAGTAGCACTTCGTTTTCGGTTACCTGCTCGATGATCGAGCGGTTCCGGTCAAGCGATGCGGGCCATTGGGGCGTGAAGGGAACCGGCGTGAGCGCCGCGCGCGTTTCTTTGGACACCATAGAGCTCAAGCCCCAGGTGTAGCTCAAGTCAAGCGGCACGGTGGTCACGTAGGTTTGATGCGCCTTGAGGTTCAGGCGCTTTAGCAGCAGCTTGTTGAGCGTGTCGGACAAGGGACGCTCGCACTCCAGGCGAACCGGGGCAAGGCGGCCGCGACGCTTAAGGATGCGCTTCATGTGCTCGCGGTAGTCGTCGTCGGCTTCATCGGCACGCTCAGTGGCATCAAGGTCCGCGTTTCGGGTAACACAGATAACGTTGGTGTGCTTGAGCGTGTACATGCTGAACACTTCTGCAGCAAACATTTCGATGACGTGCTCAAGAAGGATGAACGCAAAGTCTTGCCCGGGCAGCTTGATGACGCGCTGCGCCTGGCGAGGCATGGGAATAAGACCCATCAATACGCCTTCGGCGCCCATGTTCTTGGCGCCCTTCGCGTCCTTGTCGCTTTTGCCCTTTCCCTTTTTGCTGGGTTTTTCCGCCTTCGCCTCTTCGTCCAGGCGCACGACAACGTAGAGCGCGCCGTTTTCCAGATGGGGGAAGGGGTGGCGCGAGTTGATGATCTGGGGAGACAGAAACGGCATGACGTTCGCTTCGAAATAGTCTTTGAGGAAGCTTTTCTGCTCGTCGTTGAGGTCTTCGGGGCGAAGGTGGCTCACGCCCTTTTTCATGAGGTCGGTGCGAATCGTCTCAAACACGCGCTCTTGAATGGGGTAGAGCTCGTGGCAGCGCTTATGGATGGCGGCAATCTGCTCGGCAGGCGTCATGCCCGACTTGGAGTCGACGATCTCCTTTTTCGCCAAGGAAAGGTCGGTCAGGCTGCCGACGCGAACCATAAAGAACTCTTGCAGGTTGCTCCAGAAGATAGACACGAAGTTCCAGCGTTCGAGCATGGGGACGGTCTCGTCTGAGCCCTGATCGAGTACCCGCTCGTTGAAAGTGAGCCATGAGAGTTCGCGATTTTGCAGGTAGGGCGGGTATCCCTCCTTGCGCAGACCGGTTGTCGGTTGGCTTTGAAGGGTGGTTGGCTGCTCGCCCATATGGCTTCCTTTCGATAGGGTACTTCGCGAAAAGCGCACTTAGATAAGCATACCACGTATTCGTTAGACGCTTTGCAGCGTTGCGCTGTTTTACGTGGTGAACTCGGGAAACAGAAAACTTATTTTGCGAGCATGCGCTCGATAAGGTAGCCTTCGCGCACGCCGTACTTGCAGATTTCAAGCTTGGTTGCGCCTAGGCCTTTCAGAAGCGATTCGAGGATGATGCAACCCGGGGTGAGGGTATGGATGCGTTCCGCAGATGCCTTGAGGGCGCTATGGGCGTAGGCGGAGGCGTCGGTGCGGCGGAACTGCAGGATGTCGCTTACCTGCTGAGGGGTAAGCGTTTTGGGGCGGACGCCCTCCCCGTGGGTCTGCGCGTACATCTTGGCTGCAGCACGCACGGTGCCGCCGATGCCGTAAAACGTTTTTGCGCGAAATGCCTCGCGATCGGGCAGAGCGTCGATGTGCTTCCAGAACGCCTCGCGGATCTCTTGCGCCTCTATAGGCGTGGGCAGGATGTCTTTTACGAACTGCGCGTATGACGACAAAGAGCCCTGCCCGAGGCTTACGTTGTCGCGCTCTTTTCCGTTTTCGATGCGGGTGAGCTCGGTGGAGCCGCCGCCAATATCGATAAGGGTGCCTCGCTCGATGCTGCGGTCGCACGTTGCTCCCACAAAGCCGAGGTGCGCCTCGTCACGCGCCGAGAGCAGGGAGAGCGGGAGCCCGATCTCCTTTTCAATAGCGCTTACCGCCTCGTTGCAGTTAGAGGCGTTGCGCAACACGGCGGTGGCGAAGATGTCGATGCGCTTGCATTGAAAGTAACCCGACCGCTTGATGTGGCCTTTTAGAACACTTGCCGCCCGCTTAACGCCCGCCTTGACGAACACGCCGTCTTCCACGTAGGCGGCAAGACCTGCCATTACTTTGTCGTTGATGAGGCTGCGGAAGTCTTTGCAGGTGTAGGTGCGCTTCTTGTCGTCGCGGACCTCATATACAACCATACGGACGGAATTGGATCCCAGGTCGATGACAGCGTAATTGGGCATAGGTTTCAGAGTCCTTCTTCGTTTTCGCGTTCAATCGTAAGCGATTGTAAGGCAACCGGGTAAATGATGCGGAAAATGGCAGCTCGCTTGACTTTGATTTTACAAACAGCCGAGCAAACGGCGCTTCCGGCGCGCCTTGCGGCTCGGCTGGTTCTCGGTGAACGTTTCGTCAACCGAGCGCTAGATGGTAGAATAAGTTGTTGTTTCAAACCATCTCACTCATCTTCTGCGCGAAACAAAGGGAGTGTCCGTAAGGGGCGATGTTCCGCAGCAAAGGGGATGGCTCGCGAAAGGGGAGACGGATGCTTGAGACCGTCGATTTCATGCAAGAGGCACCCGACAAAGAAACGTATAAGGCGAAACGCGATGAACTCATGCAGCGTCTTACGGAGCTGCAGCAGCGTGCTCGCGCAGAGCATGTGGGGCTTGTCGTGTTGTTCGAAGGGTGGAACGGCGCTGGCAAAGGCAGCCGCATTTCCGACTTGATGTACCGGCTGGATGCGCGCGCGACGTCGGTTCACGTTACCTCCGACCTCGATATGGCCTCGGCACGCACCTTCGCCGGCCTGCCGTGGGGCGTTCAAGACTACTTTCCTCCCATGCAGCAGTTCTGGAAGTCGCTCGGAGAGCGTGGCACCATCACGTTTTACGATCGCGGCTGGTACTCCTCAAGCGTAGAGCGCATGCTGCTTACCGAGGTGGGCGATGACGCCCTGCTGGAAGACGACGAGCGCGACAAGAAGCGCGACGACGATTTCGACCACGAGAAGCGCAAAGGCAAGGGCAAGAAGAACCGCACGGTAGAGGCGGCGATTTTCGCGCGCGAAGAGCGACGTGCGCGCTCCATCGACCGCGCGGTGGAATCGGCGGCGGAGTTCGAGCGCCAGCTGGTGAACGACGGCTACGTTCTGGTGAAGTTTTTCGTGCATGTGCGCGAAAAGATGCAGCGCCGCCGCCTCGAGCGACTCTACGACGACCCGGCAACGCGTTGGCGGGTGAGCGAAGGCAAGCTTGCAAGCGCTGCCGACTATCCCCATGCGTACCGGCTTTACGACCGTCTTCTGACGCGCAGCGATTTCAGCTTTGCTCCCTGGACGCTCATCAACGGCGAAGATAAGCGTTCGGCGAATCTCAAGATAGCCGAAACGCTGTGTCGGGCGCTTGAGGGCGCACTTAACGCCCCGCAAGATCCTGAGGCAAAGGCTGCCGCCGAGGCGGCTGCGGCAAACTCCGACAAAGCCTTGGCGGAGGTTTCGGGATCGTCTGCCGACGCTTCCGAGAGCGGCGCCGCCGGCGCAAGCGCGGGATTTGCCCCCGACGGATTCCCGCACACGCCCGATCCGGCGGAAGACGCCGAGCTTGTGGCTCGCGCCGAGGCAATCGCGAAGCTGCAACATTCCCAGGCGCCCACCGCCTCGCGCTACATTCTTGTGGAAGACCCGCCGACCCTTCCCAAAAAATACGAGCCGGTGGTTCCCATGGACGAGGGCGAGTACAAAAAACGCCTGAAGAAAGAGCAAAAGCGCCTGTACCGCCTCGAGTTAGAGATGTATCGCAAGCGCATTCCGCTCATCGCATTGTTCGAAGGGTGGGACGCCGCAGGCAAGGGAGGCGCCATCAAGCGCGTGGCGCAGGCGCTTGATGCGCGTGCCTATACGATTTTCCCCAGCCCCGCACCTACGCGCCCGGAACTGCTGCACCCTCATCTGTGGCGGTATTGGACGCGCCTTCCCAAGGCAGGGCATGTGGGCATTTACGACAGAAGCTGGTACGGCCGCGTGCTCGTCGAGCGCGTGGAAGGTTTTGCCACGCCGGCTGAATGGGGTCGCGCCTACGACGAGATCAACGATTTCGAGCGGGAGCTTTCGCGCTGGGGCGCCATTTTGCTGAAGTTCTGGATCGACGTGAGCCCCGAAGAGCAGCTGAGGCGTTTCCGCGAGAGGGAAGACACGCCCGCGAAACGCTGGAAGATCACTTCCGAGGACTGGCGCAACCGCGCCAAGCGCCAGCAGAACCGTTCGGCGGCCCAAGACATGCTTCGCTTGACTTCCACGCCGTTTGCCCCGTGGATTGTTGTGCCTGGTGACGACAAGAAAAGCGCGCGTATAGAGGTGGTTTCCACCATGGCGGATGCCCTTGAGGCTCGCTTGCGCTCGCCTGAGGATAGCGCTATCATGACCGCGTAATGGGTGAATGAACCGTGCGCCCGCCCGCGCACTTGTACAAAGGATGTTCTTATGGAAGGATTCAGCTTTTTGCCCGAGTGGACGATTCCCGTCATCGCGGCAATTGTGGTTATCATCATTGTCGCCTTTATCGTTAAGGGCTTCATTGATGAAATGAAAAAGAAATAAGTGCCGCAGCTTAGGGAAAGCCGCCCGTGTAAGCCGGGCGGTTTTTTCTTTTCTGCGCCTCCTTTGCAGGGGCGTTTTGCGTAGGATGAGGCATGAGCTACCGCATGCTCGCTGATGCTGTGGCGCTCTGGCTTGCAGTCGCCGTTGCGCTGCGGGCTAAACGGCATTTTATGCCAGCTGCGATTCGAAAGGGTGTGACGTGCAGCAGAAGAGAAACCACGATTCCGGCTCCTTTACTGACAGAAGCGAAGGCAATCCGGGCGCGCGCGGCGCCCATAGGAAAGAGCCTCTCGCGGGCGGCGCCCAGGGACGGCAGCTTCCCGTTCGCGGCGCGTACGGACAAGAAGCCCGCTCCCGTGGGACGCATGCGCGAGGGTCTCATGCGCGCAGGACGTATGGCGAGTCGCCTTCAAGCGCCTCGCGCGTTCAGCGCACGCGCGAGATGGGCGCGCGGCAACCGAAAACGCAGAATGGGTATGCACGGCATCCCCAGACAGGCAACGCCGCCTATGCCTATCGTCGCACCAACGACGGATCGGGATATGTGCCCGTCTCGCCAGGCGGAGGCAATGGCGGGAAAGGAAAAGGAGGCGAAACGGGCTCCTCGCGTACATCGCGCGGTCCGTGGCGCGTGGTGTTCTGGATTGCGCTTGCCGTGTTCGTTGTTTCTTTGGCAGTGCTTGGGGCGCTTTTCTTCTCGTACTGGCAGGGGCAAAATGCCTACGACAAAATCGCCGATCAGGCCTTTGAGGCTCCCGACGATATCGAAGGAAGCGACCTTGCTAGCCTTACGGTCGATTGGGACGCCTTGCGCGCCATCAACTCCGAGGTTGCTGGTTGGATCTATATACCCGGCACGGTAGTGAACTATCCCATCGTGCAGACCGACAACGATGAGTATTACCTCGACTACAACTTCAACGGGGAACGCGGCTGGGGCGCGACGTTCGGCACCATTTTCCTGCAGGCGGCGAACAACGCCGATTTCTCCGATGCAAACAACATCATTTACGGGCATCACCTGCGCAACGGATCGATGTTTGCGTGCGTTGCGCAATTCGTGGACGCTGCGCAGTTTAACTCCCATCGTACGATTTATCTCCTGACACCGGAGGGAAATTACAAGCTGCGAACGTTCTCTCTGGTGCATTGCTCCGCAGACGATCCGCTTGCCGTCACTGCGTTTGAAAGCACCGAGGGGCAAACCGAGTACGTGCAAGACAAAATGGATAGAACGGTGGTGACTCCTGAGGGGGATATTCCTACTGCCTCCGAGATAGACCATACGTTTGCGCTGGTCACGTGCGACAGTCTTCCGAGCGATGGCAGATACGTGCTGTATTCGTATGTGGAGGAAACGACGGTTGCGGGCGAGCATGCGGCCGGACAGGCGTCAAGCGCATCGTCTGAGCAATCCGACGAGGAAGATGCGGCTGCGGCGGTATCCGATGCTTCTGAGGAGTTGGCTGCGGCATGAGCACTTCGGTTTTTCCCGGCGAGCGCCCCGATAGGCTGGAAGAAGAGTGCGCGGTGTTTGGAGTTTTTGCTCCGGGCGAAGACGTTGCCCGCATGACATGCTTCGGGCTGCAGGCCCTGCAGCATCGCGGACAGGAAAGCGCGGGCATTGCCGTAGGCGATGGCGAGACCATCATGGTGGCTAAGGACCTTGGCTTGGTCACGCAGGTGTTCGACGAGGCAAGCTTGGCTGTGCTGGAGGGCTTTGTTGCGGTAGGCCATGCGCGCTATGCCACCAGCGGCGGTGGCTCGTGGGAGGCGGCGCAGCCTCATATTTCGGCAATAGACGACGTGCTTATCGCCTTGGCGCACAACGGCACTCTGGTGAACACGAACGCCATACGCGCTCGCCTGATAGATGCCGGAGAGCACTTGCGCGCAGGCACCGATTCCGAGGCGGCCGCCAAGCTCATCGGAAGCATCACGCGGGCAACGCACCATCTTCGCGACGGAATACGCGGAGTGATGGAGCAGCTTGAAGGCGCTTACGCCATGGTGCTTGCGAGCCCCGATTCCCTCTACGCCTTCCGCGACCCGAACGGCATTCGTCCTTTGGTGATAGGGCGTCTTCCCGAAGATCGCGGGTGGGTGGTGTCTTCGGAGACCTGCGGCCTCGACATCGTGGGCGCCACGTATGTGCGCGATGTAGAGCCTGGCGAAGTGGTGCGCTTCAACGCGGAGGGAATGGCGAGCGAGCAGGCGGTGCCCGCTCGGCGTCGAGCTGCCTGTATCTTCGAGTACGTGTATTTCGCGCGTCCCGACTCGGTGATGGATGGGCGCAGCGTCTATCAGGCCCGTCGCGCAATGGGCCGCATTTTGGCGCGCGAGGCTCCCGTGCAGGCCGATTTGGTGCTTGGCGTTCCCGACTCGGGCGTGCCCGGCGCTTTGGGCTACGCCGAGGCAAGCGGGATTCCCTATTCCGACGGCATCGTGAAGAACCGCTACGTTGGCCGCACGTTTATCCAGCCGACACAGGCAATGCGCCAACTGGGCATTCGGCTGAAGCTCAACCCCTTGCCCTCGGTGATTCGCGGGAAGCGCCTCGTGGTTGTTGACGACAGCATCGTGCGCGGCAACACCTCCAAAAAACTTGTGCAGATGCTGCGCGAGGCGGGTGCGGCAGAGGTGCATTTGCGCATCGAGTCTCCCGAGGTAAAATGGCCTTGCTTCTACGGCATCGACACCGACACGCAAGACCAGCTAATCTCGGCGAACCTGACTCTTGAGCAGCAGTGCGAATGGATTGGGGCCGACTCTTTGGCCTACATCTCTTTGAAAGGGCTCTATGAGGCCGTCTCTGCAGATCACGAAGGGTATTGCGATGCCTGTTTCTCGGGGGACTACGTCGTGGACATACCGCAGGCAATGCGCAAGCGCAGCTTCCTTGCCGCAGATGAGGTGTCGCCCAAATGGCAGGCGGAGTTGGAAAAGCTTGGATAGCGAAGACGAACTACGCGGGAAAAGCTAGGATGGCAACGCCGTCAGGAAACGTATAATAGTCGCAAGTTGCTTTAGCCCTAAGGAAAGGGAAACCCTATGGACGATCGGATGACTTACGCCCAGGCTGGCGTTGACATTGAAGAAGGCGCTGCAGCGGTTGACGCAATCAAAGATGCGGTGCATTCCACCTATCGAAGCGAGGTTATTGGCGATATCGGCGGGTTCGGAGGCTTGTTTAGCGCGGCGGCGTTCAAGCAGATGGACGATCCTGTCATGATTTCTGGCACCGACGGCGTGGGCACCAAGCTCAAGCTGGCTCAGCTTCTGGGAAAGCACGACACCGTGGGCATCGACTTGGTTGCGATGTGCGTAAACGACATCTTGGCGTGCGGGGCAGAACCGCTGTTCTTCTTGGACTACATTGCCATTGGCAAGCTGCGTCGCGAGCATGTTGCCTCGGTAGTGGGCGGCATTGCCGAAGGATGCAGGCAGGCGGGCTGCGCGCTCATCGGCGGCGAGATGGCCGAGCATCCCGGTGTTATGGATCCTGACGACTACGATCTTTCCGGCTTCACCGTGGGGGTGGTCGACCGACCCAAGATGATAGGTCCCGACAACGTGCTTGACGGCGACGTGCTGGTGGGGCTTGCGTCGAGCGGGTTCCATTCCAATGGGTATTCGCTGGTGCGACGCGTGCTGGTGGAGGGCAAGACGAAAGACGAGCTTCTGGCTCCTTGCGCCGGGCTTGACGGCCGTTCTCTCGGCGAGGCGCTTCTGGCGCCCACGCGCATCTACGTGAAGCCGGTTTTGGGCGTGCTGCAGGCGCTGCCCGGCGCGGTGCACGCGCTTGCCCACATCACCGGCGGCGGCATCACCGAGAACCTGAACCGCGCGTTGCCCGGCTCCCTTGACGCCGTGGTCGAGCCGGATTCGTGGGACGTCCCTGCGGTCGTCGAGCTGGGCTGCAAGGCCGCCGGGCTTACCGACGAGGAGGCGCGCAAGACGTTCAACATGGGCTTGGGCATGATCCTTCTGGTCGACCCCGCTCAGGTAGACGCCGTGATGGACAACCTGCGCGCGGCGGGCGAGGATCCCGTCGTCGTCGGCAAGGTCGTCCCCGGAACGGGCGTCGTGCGCTACGCGTAATCTTCTGACATTCAGAGTCTCCTAGAAGGCCGCCTCGCGCGATTCGCGAGGCGGCCTTCTTCGTTAGCCAGCGACCTTCTCCACCCTACAGGGCAGTGTTTTGATGAGGACGAATCCGGTGTCGGGGTCGACGGCGTCGAGGCTTGCGAGGTCGTTGCAGTTGCTGTCTCTCCAGGCGGGCGGCATGTAGGAGCTTCCGCCGCCGTGGGGCAGATGAACTGCTCCTTGCGCTATGCCCGCTATGCGAACCGGCGCGACGAGGCTGCCGTAGATAGTGCTCACACGCACCCTGTCGCCGTCCGAGACGCCCAGGCGGGCGGCGTCTTCAGCGCACAATTCCGCATGCGGGTCGTCCAGGTGCGCAATGCTGTCGATGTTGGCGCCGAAAGCGCCCATGCGCGCATCGTCGCGTGCGCCCGTTGAGAGCAAAAACGGCCATTCGCGTTCGCTTTGCCCGGTGAAGTCGTGGATGTCAACGTATTTGGGCAGCGGCTCGATCCCGTGCTCCTCCAAAACCAGCGACGCGATCTCGAACTTGCCCGACGGGGTGGCGAAGCCTGGCTTTCCGTCAGCGCGCAAAGCGCCGCTTTCGTATTTTCGGAACTCTGCGTTTTCGGGCACGGCGCGCGTCCACATGTCGGTGTAGGGCGCAACCGCGCCTGCGACCATCCACTGTCGCAGCTCCTCGTCGGTGTGCGGCAGTCCTTCGTCTACCCCCAGGCGCTTGGCGATACCGGACATAATGAGCACGTCGTTGTGGGCTTCTCCTGCCGGCTTTACAACCGGCTCCCGAACGAAGGCGCCGTGCTCCCCGAATGCCAGCCGCGGCGTTTCGAAAAGGCTTGTTGCAGGCAGTACCACATCGGCCCAACGGCACTCTTCGGTGAAGAAGCGGTCGATGGCAATCAGGCATTCCAGCTTGGCGTATGCCCGTTTCCAAGCGGAGCTGTCGGGGAAGGTGGTGGCAGGCGAGCCTCCCGTTATGAGCAGGCCGCGTACGGGGTAGGGGTCGTCTTCGAGTGCGGCGCGGGGAAAGCGGACGAAGTCTGCCTGTCCAATGTAGCGATAGAACAAAGGGAACTCCTTTGCCCCGATAGGCTCTTCGGCATCCTCGGCAAGATGGTTGGCGGGGAAGGGCTTAACGCCTTTCATGCGGAAGAACACGCCGCCTTCTGCATCGAGCTTGCCGGTAATGGCCCACAAGGTCCATATCGCACGCGCGTTTTGCAGGGCGGATGCCTGGTATTCGATGCCGGTGTAGAACACCAGAGGGGCTTTGGTGGTAGAGGCAAGCGCGTCTGCAAGCTTGGCGATGTCTTGAACTCCAATGCCGCACTGGTGCGACAAGGTTTCCAGGGAAAGCGTATCGAGGTAGGCCACAAGCTCGTCGAACCCGCGCGTGAAGTCGGATACGAAGCTTTCGTCGTAGGCTTTCTTGTCGATGATGACTTTGAGCAGCGCTAACGCAAGCGCACCGTCGGATCCGGGACGCACGGGCACCCACCAATCTGCCAGCTGCCCGATTCCCGTTTGACGCGGATCCACCACGATCAGCTTCGCCCCGCGCTCTTTTGCCGCCTTGATGCGCTTCAGCAAAACGCGCGGCCCTTCGTCGCTTGAGGGGTTTTTGCCCCAGCACACAATCAGGTCGGCGTGCTCGATGTCGAACAGCATCTGGCGGGTTGCCAGGCCGAAGGTGGACTGCGGAACGATGGTGTTAGCAGACAGGTTACAGATAGACGAGCACGAGGTGTCGTTAGGAGACCCGAGTCGCTTCGCGAACGCTTCTTTACCCTTTGCCAGCCGCGCAACCGGCGTGCCGAGAACGCCGCGTCCGAAATAGGTGGCGAAAGCGCGAGGCCCAAAGGAAGAGACTACCGAAGAAATGAGCCGGGCTGCCACCTCGAGCGCTTCGTCCCAGCTTGCGATCCGCAGTTTCCCTTCGCCGCGTTTCCCCTCGCGCACCATGGGGTGCAAGATGCGCTGCCTGCCGTAGAGTGCCTCGGGGGTGTGCGCCGCGCGGGGGCAGACGCGCCCGCGAGGAGAGTTTTTGTTGGCGCGCACCTTGGATATGCGGTCGTTTTCGATTTCTACGACGACATCGCAGCCGCCTTGGCATAGTCCGCAAATACAATCTTTTCGCAGGGTCTGCATGACGCCTTCTTTCGTTGTGTGCCCTCCGTCGACCTGCGCACGGAAAGAACAGGAATTCCTTCTTGTTGATTGTATGCTAGACCTGCTTCGGTCAAATGTCGATGTGCTGCCCAAGCGTTTTGGCGTAATCGAACAAGACGAGGCGTGTATGTTCGGTATACTGGAAAAAGCGTATGCTCCTGGGAAGAGGCGGGCTGCGCAAAGCTCAAGCGAGGAGGCGTTATGACCCAGCCGGTAAAGATTGGCGTGTTGCTCTCGGGCAGCGGCACAAACCTGCAGGCGATAATCGACGGCATTGCGCAGGAGGGCCTGCCTGTCAGCATCGTGAAGGTGGTGTCGTCCCGGCCTGACGCCTATGGAATCGAGCGCGCAAAGGCCGCGAACATCCCCGTTTTGGTGATGAACCGCGAACGCTACGCCGACCCGCTTGCCGCCGACGAGCTTATCGTAAACGAGCTGCGCGAAGCGGGGGCTGAGTACGTGGTAATGGCGGGCTATATGCGCAAGGTAACGCCGGTGATGCTCAAGGCGTTTCCCGACCGGGTTCTTAACCTCCATCCGGCGCTTTTGCCGTCGTTCAAGGGCGCTCACGCTATACAAGACGCCTTCGATGCGGGCGTGAAGGTGACGGGCGTTACCGTGCATTTCGCCAACGAGGATTACGACAAAGGCCCCATTGTGGCGCAGGAGCCAGTGCGCGTCGAGGAGAATATGACGGTTGAGCAGCTCGAAGGGCGCATCCATGCGGTAGAGCACGAGCTGTATCCGCGCGTGCTTCGCTGGATTGCTGAAGGTCGCGTTACGGTTGGGTCGGATCGTAAGGTATCTATTTCGTTGTAAGGATGGTAAGGAGCAAGCGATGGACAAGGCGATACTGGAAGGCATCGTTGCCGATTTGCGCGACGGGCGCACCCCTGTGCTTCATCCGGCAGACTTTGCCTGCTTTTCCGAAGAGGCTTTGGCGGGTAACCAGCACGTGCGGCCAGACTATTTGCAGGCTGTTGCGCAGAGCCTTACCGCAGACGATATACCTACATTCGAGCGCGCCCTCAAGGCAATAGAGGAAGGCGATCTTGCCTGGCTTGGCTTCAAGATCGTCTACGATGCGGGCGAGGCGCAGCGCAATACCGACAACGAGGTGACGAAAAAGTACGGCGAGATCGGCTCTGCCGACGGAGAGCCGTTGGTGTTCTTCTGCAACGACGCCAAAGAGATCGTTGCTTCCCGCGCGTATTCCGACCGAGACAAGTTCCAAATGAAAGACGTCACCCGCGGGCCGAGCATGCACAACGAGCAGTTCGAGGGCCTCACCTGGCTGTCGGTGCCGCTATTCGACGCGGTGAAAGTGTGGCTGCTTGGCGCCTCCGATGCGGCGAGCGAGGTGGCGGCGTTGGCGGCTCATGTTGGGTTTGAGGTAACCGTTGTGGATTACGACCCGGCGTACATAAGCGAGCAGCGTTTCCCCGATGCGCGCCGCATCGTGCTCGATGGCGGCAACTTCGACGGCCTGCGGGATTACGCCTGCGCGCCGCAAGACTACGTGTGCGTGCTTACGCGCGGGCATATGTTCGACCCCGAGGGATGCGTGTGGGCTACCAGCCATAATGCGCATTACGTGGGGATGATGGGCTGCAAGGGCAAAAACGAAACCGTGCACGATCTAGTTCTTGCCAAGGGCGCGTCCGAGCAAGACTGGGAGCGCATCAAGCGACCTATCGGGTTGAAATTCGGCGCGAAAACTCCGGCCGAGCTTGCCATCTCCATTGTTGCCGAGCTGGTTGACGTGCGTTATCGGCAGCGCTACAGCGCCGATGCGCAGGCTAAGCACGAAGCGAGTTTGGGCCGCGAATAGCCGCTCCCTGAATGCGCGGACGCGTGCGTTGCGCTTGTGTTGTTCCGGAAACGTCGTTACGCGGGTGCCGCTCCGACGCGCCTTCTCGAAACGCTTAGGGGGGTGTGGAGGCGTTTTCCGAAAGCGCTTTCGCGCAGCGGTTTTCCGAAGCGCTGCACTGATGTTTTTGCGCGTTTACCGGGCGCAATGTATGAAAACAACCGCAAGGCTGCTACCCTTGATCGTAATGGACTTTCTGGCAAGGAGGATGGACCAGCATGGAAAACCCCAAGGTTAAGCGCGTTTTGATGTCGGTAACCGACAAAACGGGCGTTGTGGAATTTGCACGCGCCTTGCACGACGAATTCGGTGCGGAAATCATTTCTACGGGCGGCACCGCTCGGGCGATCTCGGAGGGCGGTGTCCCCGTCACGCCCATCGACGAGGTGACCAAGTTTCCTGAAATGATGGACGGCCGCGTCAAGACCCTGCATCCGATGGTGCACGGCGGGCTGCTGGCAAAGCGCGACAACCCCAAGCACATGGAGGAGGCCGCCGAGCACGGCATCCAGATGATCGACATGGTGGTTGTCAACCTCTACGCCTTCGAGAAGACGGTCGCGAGCGGCGCCGACTTCGACACCTGTATCGAAAACATCGACATCGGCGGCCCGTCGATGCTGCGCTCTGCTGCAAAAAATCATGCGTCGGTTGCCGTGGTCACCGATCCTGCCAGCTACGACGCCATCCTCGACGAGATGCGCGCCAACGGCGGGGCAACCACGCTTGAGACCCGCCGCAAGCTCGCGCTCGAGGTGTTTCGCACCACCAACGCCTACGACGGCGCCATCGCGCGCTGGCTCGAGGCGCAGCTGGGCGAGGGCACGGAGTGGCCCGCCGAGCCGCCCGAGGCGTGCGACTTGCGCTTGGTCAAACAGCAGGGTCTGCGCTACGGCGAGAACCCGCACCAGACTGCCGCGTTCTACCGCATGGACGACTTTGCCAGCCCGCACAGCCTGGTCAACGCCGAGCAGCTCAACGGCAAGGAGCTTTCCTACAACAACATCCTGGACACCGATGCCTGCTGGTCGCTCGTGCGCGAGTTTGACGAGCCGGCGGTCGTGATCCTCAAGCACCAAAACCCTTGCGGGTCGGCGGTCGCGGCGACGGTTACCGAGGCCTACGACAAGGCGTTCGCCTGCGACCCCAAGAGCGCTTTTGGCGGCATCATCGCGGCAAATGTCGAGGTCACCCAGGAGATGGTAGAGCACATCAACGCAAACAAGCAGTTCATCGAGGTGGTCATCGCCCCCGGTTACGAGCAGGGAGCGCTCGAGCTGCTGCAGCAGAAGAAGAACGTGCGCGTGCTGCGCACCGGCGGCGTCGACGCGCCTGCGGCTATCGAGTTCCGCAGCGTTGACGGCGGCATGCTGGCCCAGTGCACCGACCGCGTGAACGAGAAGCCCGCAGATTTCACGGTGCCCACCAAGCGCAAGCCCACCGACGAGGAGATGCATGAGCTGCTGTTCGCGTGGCGCGTGTGCAAGGGCGTCAAGTCCAACGCGATCCTCGTGTCCAAAGACCACGCGGGCATCGGCATGGGCCCCGGGCAGCCCAACCGCGTCGACTCGGCCGAGCTTGCCTGCAAGCGCGCCCACGAGGCGTGCGAGCGCATGGGCGTTGCGCCCGAGGGCCTGGTTGCCGCGTCGGACGCGTTCTTCCCGTTCCGCGACAACATCGACATGCTGGCGAGCTACGGCGTGACTGCCATCATCCAGCCCGGCGGCTCCATCCGCGACGACGAGAGCATCCAAGCCTGCGACGAGCACGGCATCGCCATGGTGTTTACCGGCCACCGCCATTTCCGTCACTAAGACGAGAATCGTGGCAGCGGGAGTCGAGGGTAGCTGATGAAGGGCAACAATATCCGACTTCTTCTGGTTGGCCTGGTGGTCATCATCGTGTTGCTGGTGGTGGTTATGCGGGGCGATCAGCTGGTGGAGTTGGTCGAGACGATGAAGCGTGGTTCGGCTTTGCCGTTGGTTGCCGCCGTCTGCACACAGCTGGGGAAGTACGTTTCCCAAAGCTTTGCCTACTCTCACTGCTTCAAGGCGGTAGACGAGCGCATGAAACCGCGCTCTACGCTGCCTTTGGTGTTCGGCACCTTTTTCATGAATACGATTGCGCCATCGTTGAACCTGGCGGGCACGACGCTGGTGGTCAACGATGCGCGCAAACGCGGCATCGAGGCGGGAAAGGCCACCTCTGCGGCGCTGCTGATGCAGATCACCATCGATGGCGCGTTTGCCACCATCATGATCGCCGGGTTCATTCTGCTTGCGCTGACCGTAGGGCTTTCGCCGCTATGGTTTCTGCTCGGCCTTCTGGTGGTCATTTTGGTGAGCGTGATGGTCTGCATCATGGTGCTTGGTCGCAAGCGGCCAGCGGCAGTGCTGCGCGTGCTTGGGCCTATCGAGCGTCTTATCAACCGCATTCTGATCCGCTTTCGCAAAAATCCCCTCAAGCCATGGGCGGCGCGAACCGTTGGCTCGTTCTCCGACGCAGCGGGCCTTATCGGGCACAACCCGCGCCCTGCGCTTGAGGCGTATGGCTGCTCCATCATCGCGTCGATTTGCGAGCTTTCCTGCTTCTGTCTGGTGGGCGTTGCGTTCGGGGTGACCGCCATCGAGCCGCTGGTGTGCGGCTATGTGGTTGCCACGCTCTTCGCCATGATTTCCATTACGCCCCAGGGCGTAGGCGTGGTTGAGGCTATGGTGGTGGTGGCCTTTACCGCTTTCGGCGAGTCGAGTGCGGCGGGCATGGCCATTGGCCTGGTGTATCGCGGCATCGTGTTCTGGATGCCGTTCATTATCGGCGCCATTCTCATCAATGTCACGAAAACCTTCCGCGGCGAACGCGAAAAGAAGACCCCCGAAATGGAGCAGCCCAACCCCGAGGCGGAGCTGTTGTCGCCTGGGCATGCGCCTCTCGTGCGACGCAACGTTCGACCGGGCGTATCAACTACTCTGCGCAAAGAGACGTTCGAGCCGCAGCCGGTTGCTGCCGATGTTCAGATGGAGGGCGCGGCGAGTGAGGCCGAGGCGCTACGTACGTATCAGGCGCGCACCGAAGAGCAGCGGCGCCGTGAAAAGGACCGGCGATGAAAACGCTTCTTGACGTACTGGGCATTTCCGTTGAAGAGATCACGCCCGATCATGTCGAGCTGACCATGCCTATCGGCCAAAACGTGTTGCAGGAATGGGGCTTTCTGCATGGGGGCGCAACGCTGGCGTTGCTGGAGTCGGCGGCAAGCTACGGCGCTGCGGCGCGCACCGACCCGCAAACCGAGCGTCCATTCGGCATCAACCTCAACGTGACGCATCGGAAAAGCGAAGTTAGCGGCAGCGTCCATGGTTTTGCCGACATCGAGCGTGAAGAGCCGTCTCGCCACGGAGGGCGCAAGCAGTTTTGGCGCGTGGTCGCATACAACGACAGTCATGAGGTGCTTTCCGAAGGCACCATGCTTACGATGATCGTGCCGCTTTCCCGCCTTGCCGAAAAGAAGCAGGACGTCCCATCTGTCTCTTATGGAGGCCCCAGCAAAATGAACCCGACGGTGCACGTGAAGGATGCTAGACTGTAGCGCAGCGGCAACCGTACGAGGATCCGGTACTTGCGCGATGTGCGATCCGAGGGCTTTGCGTCATCAATGAGAAGTGGCCGTAAGGTCTCCTTATGCAAAGCGACCAAGGCGGACTGTTGCCGTTGGAGGGAAGCTTCAATTGAGGAGGGACTATCTATGGCGCAGTTCGTCACTGCCCAAGAGGCGGCAAAGCTCATTCCCGACGGCGCTACGGTTGGCCTGGCAGGTATGGGGCTGTCGGGTTGGCCCGAAGAGATTTCCATTGCAATACGCGACAGCTTTGCGGAAACGGGTCATCCGTGCAATCTCAATCTCAAACAAGGTTGCGCCATGGGCGACTGGAAAACGCGCGGCGTCACGCATCTGGGAGAAGCGGGTCCGGGGCTGGTCACCCATTGGTCGGGCGCTCACATCGGTTCTGCGTTTGCCTTGTGCAAGCTGGTTTTGGAAAACAAGATCCATTGCCATTGCCTTCCGCAGGGCGTCATCGTCAATCTGTGGCGCGAGATCGCCGCAGGCCGCCCGGGTCTTATCACCAAGGTTGGTTTGGGAACGTTCGTGGATCCGCGCGTTGAAGGCGGCAAGATGAACGAGGTCACCACCGAGGATTTGGTCGAGCTCATCGAATTCAACGGCGAGGAGTATTTGTTCTACAAAAGCTTCCCGCTTGATGTGGCGTTGCTGCGCGGCACAATCGCCGACGAAAACGGCAACATCTCCTTTGCGAACGAAAGCGTCATGAACGAGGGTTTGGCGGTTGCCACGGCGGCGCACAACTCCGGCGGCATCGTTATCGTGCAGGTTGAATACCTTGCGAAAAAAGGCACGCTCAACCCCAAAGACGTGCGCATTCCCGGCATTTTGGTGGATTACGTCGTCCAGGCAACCAGCCAAGACGCCTGCTGGCAGACGGAGGGCGTCTATTACGAGCCGGCGTTTTCCGGTCAGATCAAAAAACCAATGGACGAGCTTCCGGTGCTCGATCTCTCGCCGCGAAAGATCATCTGCCGCCGTGCTGCTATGGAGCTTAAGAAAGGCGACGTGGCAAACGTGGGAGTGGGCATCCCCGCCGATACCTCTGCTATCGTGTCGGAGGAGGGCTACACCGACGAGATCACCATCGTGGCGGAGGCGGGCGGCGTCGGCGGCGTGCCGGCGGCGCTCCCCAATTTCGGCAGCAACTACAATGCCGAATGCATCATGGTGCACAACGACATGTTCGATTTCATCGACGGCGGCGGCGTAGACGTTACGGTGCTTGGGCTTGCCCAGGCAGACAAGCACGGCAATCTCAACGTATCGAAGTTCGGCAACCGTCCCACCGGCCCGGGCGGGTTCATCGACATCACCGGAAGCGCGAAAAAGATCGTGTTCGCTGGCACGTTCATGGCCAAGGCGAAGGAGCACGTCGAAAACGGAAAGCTCGTCATTGACGAAGAGGGCACGGCGCAAAAGTTCGTTGACGAGGTTGAGCAGATCACCTTTGCCGGACAGTACGCGCGCGCCGACCAAACCGTCCTTTACGTCACCGAGCGCGCGGTGTTTAGGCTTATTGACGGCAAGATGGTGCTCACCGAGATTGCGCCCGGCATCGATGTGGAAAAGGACGTCTTGGCGCACATGGGCTTTACGCCCGAGGTCTCCGACGACCTTGTGGAAATGAACCCGGATATTTTCCAAGAGAGCTGGGGCAAGCTGGGCGAATACCTCTAGGTTTTCCGTTCTGCCTAAGACGGCAGGGTGAAGATAGCGGTAACAATAAAAAATATGTCGCGCAGTGGTAGACCTTGTGCTAATATATCTGCCGCTGTTTTTAGCGGCATCGGGATGTGGCTCAGCTTGGTAGAGCGCTGCGTTCGGGACGCAGAGGTCGCAGGTTCAAATCCTGTCATCCCGACCATTTTCTCACTTCTCTTGTTTCACAATGTTGCTTCTGAGCTGGGAAAACTCTGTATCTGAACTTCGCTATCTATTGGCGCCATAAGGCAATCTGGGTGGTCATTTGGGTGATCAGCTCGATGGCCTAGGACTATTCCGACCGCTTCCAAAACAAACAGGTGCACCGATTTCATATTCATGCGTATGCGGGGGCTTCCGCGATGCTCGGCCGTATGGACGCCGCGACAGCCTACTTGATGGCAGAAAGTGTTTGCGCTGTGCGCAAATCATCAAGGACTTCGCCCGAACCCATCCTCCATATACTTGATGCCAGTACAAGGGCGGACGTCGCGTAGAGCATTAGTCTTCACGTGAAGCGAATCGAAAGGAGCTGAACGTAAACCGTTGCCGCGTTCCGGAACCGCGCGGAGCCCGACCCTCGCTGATTGAATCATTTTGAGAAAGGAGCACCGAGAATGAAGAACCGTTATCTGATGTTCTTCGTCATGTACTTCTGTGCTGCCACGTTGGCGCTTAGCCAATTCAAGATCGTTCCGATCCTCGGTCCCATAACGGAGCATTTGGGGATCGCCTACGAGCAGGTTTCTTGGCTCATGTCCGTCTTTACCGTCGCTGGCATCGTCCTTGCCATACCAGCCGGAGGACTGATCGCGAAATACGGGCCCAAGAAGGTCTGGGCCATCGTCATGGTGATAATGGTCTGCGGCAACGTGATCGGAGCCGTCGGCATAGACAGCTACGCTGTCCTGCTAGTGAGCAGGATATTGGAGGGCTGCGCTTTCGCCTTCGTCGCAATCGCGGGCGTCGTGTTCGTGAACATATGGTTTCCCAACAAGAACACCGGCCTATTCGTGGGAATATTCATGACGTTCATATCGATAGGATCCATCGTGGCCCTGAACTGCATGATCCCTCTTACCGCAGCGTATGGCCTGGCAAGCGCCTGGTGGGTGACGGCGATCGTCTCCGCGGCAATGACCGCCGTCTTCCTCTTTGTAGTTGGGGAGGCCCCCATGTCGGATGCCGGAGGAGGAGAGGCCTCCAAGCCTTCGCTTGCGCCCATTCTGAAGAACAAGCGCGTGATGATGATATGTTTCCTGGCTCTCACCTTGGGCTTCGTTCTGTACTTCTTCCTGAACAACTACCCCTCGCTTTTCATGACCGTCTATGACGTAGACGCAGCGGGAGCGACTTTCTACAGCAGCCTCAACAATCTTTTCAGCATCCCGTTCTGCATATTGGGCGGCTTCATAGTGGACCGTCTCGGACTCAAGGGGACGCCGATCCTCTTGGCTGCGTCGGCCGTCTGCGTGATCGTGGCGTGCGCGTTCATGACCAGGCTGACGCCGTCCCTTTTCGTGGTCCACACCCTGGTCATCGCAGCCTTCCCGGGTCTGATGTACACCGCCTGCAACTACCTGGTTCCGCGCGACGTGGACAACCCTATGCAGATCAGCTACGGCATCGCGCTCATGACGCTTTTCTACAGCGTTGGCATCTTCATCGGGTGCCCGATCGTGCTCTACGCCATAGCCGGAACCGGATCCTGGGAGACCGGCGGCTACGTGCTGGCGGCGGTTATGGCCATCGGGCTTGCGTTCATCCTCGCATACATGGCCATCTCCAAGAAGCCCGAAAAGACGACGCAGGAATGACTCCAAAGGCAGCATTTGCACGAAAACGAAAGGGGAATAAAATGAGCAAGGCAAAGATCGCAGTGGTCAACTTCGAGACATCCGGCGACAAGCCCGCCAACCGGGAGAAGATGGTTGGATTCATAACGCAGGCGGCCGAGCAGGGCTGCGACCTGATCGTTTTTCCCGAGGAGAGCCTTACGGGCATCGGGGAAAAGGGGTTCGCGGTGGCCAGCGCGGAGGACAAGCAGACGATACGCGACAATTCGGAACTCGTGCCCGAGGGCGAGTCGACCCAGATGTTCGCCGACCTGGCGCGCAAGTATGACATGTACATCTGCTGGGGCATGGCGGAGCGCGACCCCGAGCGTGATTGCGTCTGCCACAACGCCTCCGTGCTTGTGGGCCCAGAGGGCTACGTTGGCAAGTACCGCAAGACCCACCTCGTTCTGACCGAGAACTTCTACCACTTCCCGGGAACGGAGTTCCCGGTGTTCGACACCAGGCTGGGAAAGATCGGGCTCTACATCTGCTACGACATGTGCTTCCCGGAGGTGGCAAGGATCCTGGCAAGCAAGGGAGCCGAACTATTGATCTCGATAACCGGGTGGCCGAACATCACCGGCACCGACGACGCAAGTGGTCATATCGAGTACATGACGTTCCAGAAGGCACGCGCGGCTGAGAACATGGTTCCTGTCGTTTCCGCCACGCTTTGCGGCCAGTATCTTGAGGGCCATAGCATGATCTTGGGTGCAACGGCTGGAAGCGTTATCGCATGCGCCGGGTATGACGAGGAGATGGTAGTCGCTGAGCTGGACGTGCAGCAGGAGGTTGCCGCCGCTCGTACGGCGTCCATGGGCACCGTGGACCTTCTGAGAGACCGCAGGCCCAACCTGTACGGCGACCTTGTCGCCCCCAGCCCGTTTTCTCCCTACTACAACGTGGCCCCGCATCGGGCAGACTAGGCCATCAGCAAAAGCCGTCGACCGAATCGCCAGCCGCCTGCCCTGCGACCGCATGGGAGGCGGCTGGCCTTTGCGCCTGTCACCGCGTCGCTTCGCTCAGCCGTTTCTTGGTGAAATGGGCAAGCGCCAGGACTCGCCGCGACGTCTCCGCGGACGCTTGGTACAGCAATTGGACCTGCCATGCCGGGAACGAGCCGTCGAACGGAATAACGACGGTGTCGTCGGGGGCGCTCATTGCAAACGCTTCCGACACGACGCCGATGCTATCTGTGTGCTTCACGAGCTCGTGGGCGAGATCGATGCCCGTGATCACGCTGTAGCCCACGTCGTGTATCCCCCTGTTGCGGAGTATGAGGAACATCTGCCGGTACTGGGAATCCCCTTTGGACACGAGCAGCAGCCGCCTGCCCTCCAGCTCCTCCAACGCTATCGCCTGTTGCCGCGCAAGCGGGGATTCCCTCCCTATCCACGCATACACTGGCATCGTTGCGATATGAAACGAATCGCATCCGGGATAGTCGCGGTTCATGCTTATCACCAGGGCGCCATCGACCAATCCGTCTCTCACGCAGCCGATGCAATCCTCGTAGTCCATTTCGTCGAACCGCACGCCGCCCGGCCAGTTAAGCAGCATCTCCACGATGCCCGAGGGAAGCGCGCTGAACATGGTGGTCGAAATGGCAACGTTCAGCGGCTCGGACACCTGCGGGCCGCTGTGGGTGGCGATCTGATGCATTTCCTTGACGATGTCGAGCACTCGCTGCGCCTTGGCTGAGAATACCTTCCCGTCCTCCGTTAGCACCAGCTTTTTGTCCTCGCGCCTGAAAAGCACTATCCCGAACTCACGCTCCGTGGCCTTTACCGCATGGGAAACGTTCTGTCGGGTTGTGTAGCACTTGCGTGCGGCCTGCGCGAAGCTGTCAGCCTTCATCGCAGCCAGGACGAACTCCAATTGCTGAGTCTCCATGCAATGCATCCTCCTCTTCCATACGGACTTCAGCTACTAGACTACCGCATTCCATGCCTTTCATGCGCCGCGCATGCTGGTCTTCTAACTGCTTTAGGGCGGAAGATGCGGAAGCCTTGTAGGCCATGCATGCGTTAGCTTTCCAGTGTATCCGGTGGATGCGGGTGAGGATTCGTGCGATGTCGGATAATAATAATCCATTTTGTGGCAAATCGTTTTTGCCTTCCCGCAATCTATTCATACGTTTGCGCCGCAGGAGTGCCCTACAATGAAGTTGCGGGAGGGTTTCGCGTTCCTGTCGAACCGTCTAGGCGGCCAATTGGGCGGGCGTAGGTATAGGAGAACCTCTGTCGTGGAAATACAGCACCTAAAGCATCTGGCGGCGGCCTCGGAAAGCTCCAGCTTCGCGAAAGCCGCGAAGAAGTGCTTCACCAGCCTGCAAAACATCGCACATTCTATCAAGGTCCTGGAAAACAAGCTCGGGGTCGTTCTGTTCGATCGCAAAGGCAATGAGATGCTCCTTACACCAGAAGGCATGAAAGCCACTGCTGCTGCGCGCGGAATCGTCGAGCAGGTCGAGAACTTCGACGTGATGTTCGTGCAGGGTGCTTCGCCGGGCGACGAGTTGACCCTGGCAGTGGGCGCTAATCTGTTCGCGGGCATCCCTTCGTCTGCGGCCGATTTCATTCATTCGTATTCCGATAGGCTGCACATCCGTGAGTGCGATTGCAAGAAATGCTACGACTGACCTGTATCGTCTTTTCGGACACGCATGCTAGAGATTTCGATGCCCTAGAATGCAGCCGACGACGACAGAAAGGACGGCGCCGTGGCCAACCCGTGCCGCCAAGTACACCGACGAGTTCAAGCGCGAGATCGCCGACTACATCATCTCGACGGGAAGGCTCGTCGCCGAGTGCTGCTCCGAGCTCGGGCTCAACTCAAAGACCGTCAA
Source organism: Candidatus Aphodovivens excrementavium (assembly GCA_018715935.1). Taxonomy (GTDB): domain Bacteria; phylum Actinomycetota; class Coriobacteriia; order Coriobacteriales; family Eggerthellaceae; genus Aphodovivens; species Aphodovivens excrementavium. The sequence continues at coordinate 15,857 of DVKR01000012.1, read as the reverse complement.
CAGCTGGGTGCAGAAGCGCCGCCGCGAGTTGGCCGGCGAGCCCGACCCGGGGGGCAGAGGGCCGCGAGCCGCGCGAGGCCAGGAAGCGCATCCGCGAGCTCGGGATGGAGAACGCCTTCCCGAAAAAAGCCGCGGCCTTCTTCGCCAAAGAGCAGGGTGGACGCGCGCTACCGGCTGATGCTGGCGGAGAGGGCCGGATTCCCGATCAAGCTGATGGCGCGGATCCTGGGCGCGGGCATGCCAGGCCTCTACTCGTGGCTGTCCAGCGGCTGTCTGCGGGACGGCTGGTCCGCCGAGCGCGAGGCCGTGCACCGCGTGTGGCTGGAGTCCGACCGCAGATTCGGCGTCAGGTTCATGGAGTGCTTCCTGCCCGCTGAGTTCTCGCGGCCGAGCCTGTGCAGGGTGCGTAGGTTGGTGCGCGAGCTGGGGATACGCGGCTGCACGCCCAACGCCAAGAAGCGCGCCGCGATCCCCGGCTCTAAGGCAAGGCTCAGGCTCGACCTGGTGCGCCGCGACTCCACGAGCCCCGTGCCCACCTACAAGCCCGTGGGCGACATCACGAATTTGCGGACCGGCGAGGGGTGGCTGCACCTCGCCACCGCGATCGGCCTGAACACCCGCATGGCGGGCTGGTCGCCTTCGAGCGCATGACGGCGGACATCGCCGTGGCGGCGCTGGCGTCCGCCAAGGCGCGCGGATACGTGGCGGGCAACGCTATGTTCCACAGCGACAGGGGCGCCTAGTACACAAGCCGGCTCCTTGCCGAGTGGGCCCGCGCCAACGACGTGCGCCTGTCCTGCAGCCGCACCGGCAACTGCCACGACAACGCCGCGGCGGAGTCGTTCTTTGCCACGCCGAAGAACGAGATGTGCTACAGAAGGTCGTTCCCCACCAGGGCTTCGGCAAGGCACGCCGTGATCGAGTTCATCGAGGCGTACTGCAGCAGGCGGCGCACGCATTCCTCGATAGGCTGCAAGGTGCCCGCCGAGGCCATGGCGGCGTTCTTCGAGCGCACGGCACCAGAGCCCGAAGGGCTCCCGATGGCAGCCTGATTCTTCGAGCTTTCGTGTCCGAAATTTTGACACAGGTCACTGCGAGCGGGAGCTCATCGGGAGGCCGAGGGCGTTGTACGCGTAGCCCATGACATCGCGGTCGGGGTTCTCCTCAAGCGCATCGACCACGGCTGAGAGCATCTCGTCGAATTCGCCTACGAACCCCTCGTATCTAGCGAACTGCCTTCTGGAATCCTCGACGAGCGAGCTTGACGCACATCCTGCCGCTATGGCCATGGGCGCAGCAGCCATCGTGACGAAGGCGGACCAGATGTCGCGATCGTCCCTCCCCGCCGCCTCCAGGCGCGAGAAGGCCTCCGTGACTCGGCGCAGGTTAGTGTCTTGCGGGGTGAAAGTGCTCTTTGACCGGGGCAGGGGAGATCCTTTCATGGCGATTACAATTCGAGAAAGCGCCGTCAGCGACGAATGCCGACGGCGCTAGGGGCGAGCTTAGTTGCGGGGCCTGATGCGGCACACCTCGCCTTGCGGGTAGTTGTTCGGGTTCTGCGAGTAGTCGCCGTTTGCGCCGTAGCGCCCGACGTACGCCTTGCCCGTGCGGTCAAGGCCGTTCACGATGCCGTCTCCGAAGCCCGCGACAGGGCATGCCTCCCACTTGCCGTATATGCTGTCGAACATCCACGCCTCGTCGCCGACTTGCAGCTTGCCTGCGGGAACCTCCACCGAGTCCAGGAACTGGCCGAGGCGAAGCTCCTCGGGCATGGACGCGTCGAAGGCGCGGAGCATGTTGTCGAATCCGTGCCAATTCTCCTCCTCGGAGGACCCGAAGGAGCGCATCCCGACGGGGTTCCAGTCTGAGTCGTACTCCGTCCGCAGGTGATCCGCGATGTTCCATCCCTCGATGATGTAGGTGCCTTTGTCACCGGGTCCATCTGCCGGTCGGTGGTGTATGCGCCGACGCCCAGGGAGAGGGATCCTCCGAAGAAGTTGCCCATCACCTGGCGGATACGGGCGAAGCCGTACTCGTCGGAGCTCGGCGGCCTGTATCCCTGCAGCTCGCAGTACTTGAGTAGCGGCGCTACGGTGTCGCGCCCTCCGTTCCAGTGCAGATAGACGACGACCTTGCGCTCCTTGGCTGTAATGGCAGCTCGATTTCCCATGGTTTGCGATCTCCTTGTCTTTGACTAGGCCCCATGCCTTCGCCTTCTGGGCGGGGAGCTGACGAGGTTCATCGAGGGGTGCAAGGGGGGAATGCGAAACCCGTAAGGGCTTGAGTTTTCAAGGTGATGCCGTAGATTCGTCTCACCGTGAAAAGTTTTCGCGGCACTTGCGCGCGTGATGGTTCTCGGCAAGTCTTGCCGCTGAAGGGAAGGCGGCCTGCCATGCGAGGTCGCGGGGGAATCAAGATCGTGATGCGTTAATGGCAAGATGTTGGCGAAACATAGTGAGCATCGATGAAGATTGAAAGAGGAGGTCCCGCATCGGGCTTCAGGCTCATCGGAATGCGTTGCGGTGAGCAGTCGACGACATGGTAAGGTTTAGCTTGCACAGAGCGTGGACTCAACTCGATTTGATAGCGGAGGCGTAATATGCGATGCACTCATACCTAAATATTGGAGCTCGCCTTTACTGGGACAAATTGTCTCAGCGGGCGTAGGGTGCGCACTTCGACTGCGTTATGAGGGCGGAGATAGCCTTTCAGCCTTTTGGGTTTTCTTTGAACACAAGCCCGAGTTCTATTGCTCGCGACTCCGGGGCTGTGATAGGATGCCTTCTGCCGCTTTTTTCGGCATCTGACGCGAGTCGGGTTGTGGCTCAGCTTGGTAGAGCGCTGCGTTCGGGACGCAGAGGTCGCAGGTTCAAATCCTGTCAACCCGACCATGTATTTTAAACGCGAGACGGTTTCGGCTCGCGTTTTTTGTTTTGCGCTGAGGCTAGCTAGCGGTGCGAACCCTCTTTGCCGATTCTCGCGGTTATGCGCATGTTCATTTTGTACACGGGCAACATTTCGCACGGCTTGTGCTATTCTAGCGGGGCTGAATTTTGCCGCTTTTCCAAGGTGGCGTTTCGGCGGAGAGAAAAGGGCGGAGGGTGAAAAGCTTCCGTCTTAGGTTTAGTTGGAGGAACCGCATGAAAATCCTAGGTATGGGCGTGCCCGAGCTTCTTATCATTTTGGCCGTCATCCTGCTGATCTTCGGCCCGAAGAACCTTCCGAAGCTTGGCAGCGCGTTGGGCAAGACAGTAAAGAACCTGCGCGAAGGCATTGGCGACAACAAAAAAGACGCCGAGGAAGAGGTCGTCGAAGAGGTAGCGGAAGAGGTTGTCGAGGAAGAGGTAGAAGAGCAACCGGCTCCCAAGAAGACCACGCGCAAGGCGACGGTTCGCAAGAAGGCCGAATAGCTTATCAGGCGTGCGGTGCGTGCGAGACGCGCACCGCACTTTTGCGTATCCAAACGAACCGCATACATAACAGGGTAGAACAGACGCGCCTGTGGCGCGTCCGTTGCGTTTAACGAACGGGTGAGAATTATGGCTAACGACAACTTCATTTTGACTCAAGAGGGCAAAGATAAGCTGGAGCAAGAGCTTCATTATCTGGAAACCGAGAAGCGCGCCGAGATCGGCGAGCGCATCAAGGTTGCCCGCGAGTTTGGCGACATTTCCGAGAACTCAGAGTACGACGACGCTAAAAACGAGCAGGGCATGATGGAGGCGCGCATCGCCGAGATCACGCGTATCCTGTCCGAGGCGACCGTTGTTAACGCGCCGAAGCGCTCGAGCAAGGTCAACATCGGCTCTACGGTCACCGTCGACATGGGCGGCCGCGAGCGCGTGTTCACCATCGTCGGCGGAGCCGAGGCGAACACCGCCGAGGGCAAGATTTCCAACGAGTCTCCGGTTGGCGCGGCGCTTTTGGGTCACAAGAAGGGTGACAGCATCGAGACGACAGGACCCACCGGCCGCGTTATCAAGATGTCCATCCTGAAGATCGAGCACTAGGGGGGTTCCGCCGGTCTGCCGACCGGCGGAACCGGCCGACGCTGCGGGGCGTTCTGGCGGCACGGCTGGCGCTCTAAGGCTTCCTCACGGCCCGAAGGCCGCTTCGGTTCTGCGCAGGCAAGCTGCGCAGGACGCGCCCGCTCGGGCGCATAGTTGGGGATTCGACAAGCCAGAGGGCTTGTCGAACGCGCCATCCGTACTCGCCACAACGTCCCACGCTGACTTCACGAACGACAGGAACGTCCGATCTTGCCCTTACGCGATAGGTTGAAAGGCTTCTCATGACCGAGAATAAAAACGAGCAAAACGATACCCCCGCCGCCGAGGCTGCTCCCGAGACGCTCAACGACGAGCGGGCGCGGCGCCTGGCGACGCGTGAAGAGTACCTGGCGGCGGGAACCAACCCGTACCCCGAGCATTCCGAGGTAACCGACTACGCCGCTGACATCGAGGCGAAGTATGCAGATCTGCCCAACGAGGGCGAGACTCAAGACGTCGTCAAGATCGGTGGGCGCATTGTTGCCAAGCGCGGCCAGGGCAAGATCTCGTTCGTTGTTTTGCGCGACACGACTGCCGACATCCAGCTGTTCTGCCGTATTAACGACATGAACGAGGCAGACTGGGAGCTTCTTAAAAAGCTCGACGTAGGCGACATTGTAAACGTCGAGGGTAACGTTGTGCGCACTAAGCGCGGTCAGCTCTCGGTTGCCCCCAAGGCGCTGAAGCTGTTGGCCAAAAGCGTTCGCCCGCTGCCGGAAAAGTTCCACGGTCTTTCAGACAAGGAAACGCGGTATCGTCAGCGCTACGTTGATCTGATTGTTAACGAGGACGTGCGCGAGACCTTCCGCAAACGCTCCGCCATTTTGTCGGCGTTTCGCCGCTATATGGAATCCGACGGGTATATGGAAGTGGAGACGCCTATCCTGCAGACCATTCAGGGCGGCGCCACGGCAAAGCCGTTCATCACGCATTTCAATGCGCTTAATCAGGAATGCTACCTGCGCATTGCCACCGAGCTGCATCTCAAGCGCTTGCTGGTAGGCGGGTTTGAGCGCGTGTTTGAAATCGGACGCATCTTCCGTAACGAGGGCATGGACCTTACCCACAACCCTGAGTTCACCACCATGGAGGCATACCGCGCCTACTCTGACCTTGAGGGCATGAAGGCGCTGGCGGAAGGCGTTATCAAGGCCGCCAATGCGGCGGTGAACGATTCCGAGCAAATCGAATACCAGGGTAAAATTATCGACCTTTCCGGAACGTGGCCGAGCCGTCCTATGACCGACATCGTGTCGGAAGTGCTCGGGCGCGAGGTGACGCTCGACACGCCTGCCGAAGAACTGGCGGCAGAGTGCAAGGCACGCGGTATCGAGGTCAAGCCAGACTGGACCACGGGCAAGCTTATTGCCGAGATCTACGACGAGCTAGGTGAGGAGACTATCGTCAACCCTACGTTTGTGTGCGATTATCCCATCGAGGTGAGCCCGCTTGCCAAGCGCTACGAAGACGAGCCGCGTCTTACGCACCGCTTTGAGCTTGTTATCGCCGGGCACGAGTACGCCAACGCGTTCAGCGAGCTCAACGACCCGGTCGACCAGGCCGAGCGTTTCGCGCGCCAAATGGAGGAGAAGGCTGAAGGCGACGAAGAGGCCATGGAGTACGATGAGGACTACGTGCGCGCGTTGGAATACGGTATGCCTCCGGCAGGCGGCATCGGCATCGGTATCGACCGCGTGGTTATGCTGCTGACCGATTCTGCCAGCATTCGCGATGTGCTGCTGTTCCCGCACATGAAACCCGAAAAGGGCTCCAGAGGCCCCGCAGTGCGGGAACAGCAGCACCCGGCCGCTCATGCTGACGCCACGGTGTCGCCCGATCCCTACGCGCCCAACAAGATGCCCACGATCGACCTGGAAAACGTCGCGGTCGAGTCGATCTTCGAAGATCAAGTCGACTTCGAAACCTTCAGCAAGTCGGATTTCCGCGCAGTGAAGGTGAAGGAGTGCATCGCCGTTCCCAAGAGCAAGAAGCTGCTGCAGTTCACGCTCGATGACGGATCGGGCGTCGATCGCGTCATTCTGTCGGGAATTCGTGCGTATTACGAGCCGGAGGACCTGGTGGGACGTACGTTGGTGGCCATCGTCAACCTGCCTCCGCGCAAGATGATGGGCATCGATTCGTGCGGCATGATCATCAGCGCCATCCACAAAGAAGGAGACGAGGAGCGCCTGAACGTTCTCATGCTCGACGATCGCATTCCCGCCGGCGCAAAACTGTACTAATGTGAATGGGCGAGTGTCGATTTCTCACCTTTTGGTGACGAATTGGCACTCGGTTGACATGAGTGCTAAAGTGTTCGGTGTAAGTTACGCGGTGTCATCTGACGCCTCTCCAACAAGCTCCGAAGAAACGAGGCTTACATGTCATTCGAGAAGTTTACTGACAAAGCGCGCAAAGTGCTCGTTTTGGCTCAAGACGAGGCTCGTGCGCTTCATCAGCCCTATGTGGGAACCGAGCATATCCTGCTCGGGCTTATCAAAGAGAAGGACGGCCTGGCAGCTCAGGCGCTTGAACGCCTGAACGTGTCCTATGACGATGTTGTGGCGGGAATCCGCCAGACGGTGGCAATCGATGAGACGGCCGACGTGTCGGGTCATCTGTCCTTCACGCCGCGAATGAAGCGCGTGCTGGAAAACTCTCTGCGTGAAGCCATGCAGATGGGTCAAAGCTATATCTCCACCGAACATCTTCTGCTCGGCATCGTGCGCGAGGGAGAGGGCACGGCGCTTTCCGTACTTGGCCGCTTGGGCGTGAAGGGCGACGATATTCGCGCTTCCCTCAACGATTTGGTGGGTCAAAGCCCGGTCTACGCCGGCCGCAACGCATTTGGGCAGGGCGGCCCGCAAGCCGATAGCATGCTGAAGGAGTTCGGCACCGACCTTACCCAGAAGGCGCGCGATGGCAAGCTGGATCCGGTTATTGGTCGCGCGGGCGAAATCGAGCGCGTTATGCAGGTGCTCAGCCGTCGCCAGAAGAACAACCCATTGCTTATCGGCGAGCCGGGCGTGGGCAAGACCGCCGTTGCCGAGGGGTTGGCGGAGCTTATCGTGTCTAACCAGGTTCCCGATATCCTGCGCGGAAAGCGTCTGATCACGCTCGATGTTTCGGCGCTGGTGGCAGGCAGCAAGTATCGCGGCGAGTTCGAGGATCGCCTGAAAAAGGTTATCAAGGAAGTCATCGACTCGAAAGACGTGATCTTGTTCATCGACGAGATGCATACGCTTATCGGCGCCGGTTCGGCGGAAGGCTCCATCGACGCCGCCGCAATCCTGAAGCCGCCGCTCTCGCGTGGCGAGATACAGGTCATTGGCGCTACCACCATCGACGAATATCGCAAGCACCTCGAGAAGGACTCTGCGCTTGAGCGCCGATTCCAGACCATTATGGTGAACGAGCCCTCCGAAGAGCAGACCATCCGCATTCTCGAGGGTTTGCGCGACAAATACGAGGCGCATCATCAGGTGCACTACACCGAAGAGGCGCTGCATGCTGCGGTGTCGCTGTCCAACCGCTACATTCAAGATCGATACTTGCCCGACAAGGCAATTGACGTTATTGACGAAGCCGGCGCGCGCATGCGCATTCGCAACATGACTTTGCCCAAAGAGCTGCGCGATCTTGACGATCAGCTGCGTCATACGCGCTCGGAAAAGGACGCTGCCATTGCCGCGCAGGATTTCGAGCGCGCCGCTCAGCTGCGCGACGAGGAGACGAAGCTGAAGGATCAACGAGACGAAGCTCAGAAGAACTGGGAGGACAAGGCTCAAAAGACGGTGCAGCAGATAGACATCGAGCAGATCGCCGATGTGGTGAGCATGACCACCGGCGTGCCCGTCTCCAATCTTACCGAGGCGGAAACTGAGAAGCTTTTGCGTATGGAATCGGTGCTGCACGAGCGCGTCATCGGGCAAAACGAAGCGGTTACCGCGCTTTCGAAAGCCATTCGCCGTTCTCGAAGCGGCCTGAAAGACCCGCGCCGTCCTGCCGGCTCGTTCATTTTCCTTGGGCCGTCGGGCGTTGGAAAAACCGAGCTGTCGAAGGCTCTTGCCGAGTTCTTGTTCAATTCGGAAGAGGCGCTCATCTCCTTCGACATGTCCGAGTATATGGAAAAGCACAGCGTGAGCCGTTTGGTTGGTTCGCCTCCGGGCTATGTGGGGTTCGATGAGGGCGGTCAGCTCACCAAGGCGGTGCGCCAGCGTCCGTATTCGGTTGTGCTGTTCGACGAAATCGAAAAGGCGCATCCGGACGTGTTCAACATTTTGCTGCAAATCTTGGAAGAGGGGCGCCTTACCGACGCGCAGGGTCGCACGGTGGATTTCCGCAACACGGTCATCATCATGACGTCGAACGTCGGTGCGCGTGAGATCGCTCAGCCGGCGACGGTGGGCTTTTCTACCGACGAGCATGCCGGGCTTTCCGACAAAGAGATCAAAAGCCGCGTAATGTCCGAGGTCAAAAAGCTCTTCCGCCCAGAGTTCTTGAACCGCGTCGACGAGATCATCGTGTTCAAGTCGCTTTCTGCCGACGAGATCAACGAGATCGTCAAGCTGATGGTGGCAGATTTGCGCGAGCGCCTGATTGCCCAGAACATGTCTATCAATCTCACCGATGCCGCTTGCTCTTTGCTGGCGAAGGAGGGCACCGACACTGCCTACGGCGCGCGCCCCCTGCGCCGCGCTATCCAGCGCTTGCTGGAAGATCCGCTTTCCGAGCAGATCTTGGAGGGCAAGTGGACGAGCGGTTCGGTCATCGATGTGGACGAGAAAGACGGCGAGCTGGTGTTTTCGCTGGGTTCTGGAGCTATTCCTGCCCCACGCAAGCGCGACAGCATTGCCCGCGAGGCAGAGCTGCTGCTCACTAACTACGACTTGAGCCATGCCGGCATGACGCCTTCTCCTGCCGGTTCGCTTACCGACGGAGCTTCCGACTAAAGCGCACGGGCTGCGTTTGTGAGAAGGCAGCCTTCGGGCGTAACAAGGGAACGGCCGCTGTTTCGCTGCACGCGACGCGAAATAGTGGCTGTTCCTTTTTCATATCCTGCAACCTGTGGGTATAATGATTGGAGCAAAGTACCAGCTTACGTCAGGGGGCGGGCATTCAAATGACGCAAACCATCGATCCGATATACTCACCTTCCGTGTTGCGCGGGTTTGCGCTCGGCCCCGACGACTTTGACATGGACGCCCTTGCCCAGGAGCACAGCCTCCAGGGGAAGGTGGGCAAAAACCCCAAAACTGCCGCGATCATCCTTGCGGGCGGAACAGGGGAGCGTTTTGGAAAAGAGGGCGGCAAGCAGCTCGTTGAGATCGCGCACAAGCCTATTCTCACGTGGTCTGCTGAAGCGTTTGACGCCGTAGCCGACATCGGGCTTATCGTTATCGTGTGCCCCGAAGAGCGTCACGAAGAGTATCTTAAAACCGCTATCGACCCGTTTCCGTTCGTTACGCCGGTGGTGATGACGCCGTCGGGCGCGACGCGCCAGGAGTCTGCGTTTTCCGGGCTTGAGTACGTGCCCGACGACTACGAGTACGTGGTCACGCATGACGGCGCCCGCCCGCTCATCTCCTCCGACCTCATCGCGCATACCATCAACACTCTCAAGGGAAACTTCGACGCCGACGGTGCGGTGGTTGCGCATCCGGCGATCGACACGCTCAAAGTGGTAGAAAACGGCGTTATCGTAGGTACGCCGGATCGCAGCGTGTTTTGGAACGCGCAAACTCCTCAGGTGTTCCGCACGGGCATCTATCGGCGCGCGCACGCCTCGGCGCTCTCCGACGGTTTTGTGGGGACGGACGATTCGTCTCTCATCGAGCGTTTGGGCGGCCGCGTTTTGGTGGTGGAGGGAAAGCGCGACAACATCAAGCTGACGGTTCCCGAAGATTATCTGATGATGGTTGCCGCAGTGGGCGCGCATTTACGCGAAAAGGAAGGACGCGATCTGTGAGTTCGTTTTCTGGGCTGCGCATTGGGCTTGGCCACGACGTCCACGCGCTTGTGCCGGATCGCAAGCTGATCCTCGGCGGCGTGGAGATTCCCCACGAAAAGGGCTTGTTGGGCCATTCGGACGCCGATGTGCTTGCACATGCTATTTCCGATGCGTTGCTGGGAGCCATTCGCGGGGGAGATATCGGCAAGCTGTTTCCCGACACCGACCCTGCCTACGAAGGGGCGAATTCCCTCAAACTTTTGGAGGCGGTGGCAAGCAAAGTGCGTTCCGATGGGTTTGAGATTATTGACGTCGATTCGGTCATTGCCGCTCAGCGTCCCAAGATTTCGCCGTATCGAGACGCCATGCGCGAGAACCTCGCGCGTGCCATGGGCGTTTCGGTGGAAAACGTGGGCGTAAAGGCAACCACAACCGAGAAGCTCGGCTTCGAGGGTAGGGAAGAGGGCATTTCGGCATCTGCCGTTGCTTTGTTGTGCCGATGTTGATTTGACACGCCCGGGCTATTTCGCGGGTAATCGGGTAAGATCTGACATTGCACAAACAAGGAAACGAGGATTGCTGTGATCAAGCTTTACGATACAAAACTGCATACAAAGGTAGATTTCACCCCCTTAAAAGAGGGCAAGGTAAGCATGTATGTCTGCGGGCCGACGGTATACAACTACATTCATGTCGGCAATGCGCGTACTTTCATCAGCTTTGACGTGATCAGGCGTTATTTGATGTGGCGCGGGTTCGACGTGACGTTTGTGCAAAACGTCACCGACGTAGACGACAAGATCATCAACAAGGCCAACGAGGAGGGGCGCAGCGCCGCCGAGGTGGCCGCTGAGTACACTCAGGCATTCATCGACGACATGCATGCCGCCAACGTGCTTGATCCCGACATCCGCCCGAAGGCAACCGAGGAAATCCCCGAGATGATAAAGCTGGTAGAGCAGCTTATCGAGGGCGGTCATGCCTATGAATCGGAAGGCGATGTGTACTTCTCCGTAAGATCGTACAGTGGCTACGGCGAGCTTTCCGGCCGAAACGTCGATGAGATGGAAGGCGGCCATCGAGAGCTTCGCGCCGACGGGCAGGGTTTGGAAGACCGCAAGCGCGATCCGCTGGACTTCGCTTTGTGGAAGGCGGCTAAGCCCGGAGAGCCTGCGTGGGAGTCGCCGTGGGGCATGGGTCGTCCGGGCTGGCATATCGAATGCTCTGCGATGTCGCGCAAGTATCTTGGACTGCCTTTCGATATTCACGGCGGCGGCGGCGACCTCGTGTTCCCTCATCACGAGAACGAGCGCGCGCAGAGCGAGGCGGCGTGCGGATGCACCTTTGCCGAGCATTGGATGCATACCGGCATGCTGCGTATCAATTCTGAGAAAATGAGCAAGTCGCTGGGCAATTTCAAGCTGTTGCGCGATGTGCTGCAAACCACCGACGCAGCGGTTTTGCGCTTCCTGATGCTTCAAACTCACTACCGCAGTCCTCTGGATTTTTCCAACGAACGCATTGCCGAAGCTGAATCGGCGCTGTGCCGCATTCGCAACACGGTGAAAAACCTCGATTGGCTTATCGAGACGGCGGCGGAGGGCGATTCGACGTTTGACGCTCAGGAGCTGGTCGCCGAAGTTGATGCGTGCCGAGACGAATTCGTTGCGTCTATGGACGACGATTTCAACACGTGCCGTGCGGTAGGCGAGATTTGCAAGCTCGTTGCTTCGCTCAATTCGCGTCTGGGGGACAGCACCATCTCGTCGTCGGATGTTCCCGCCGTCAAGCATGCGCGCGATTCCGTTGAGGAGCTTATGAGCGTGCTGGGCATCGATGCGTCGTGTTCGCTTGAGGACGGCTGCTCCTGCGCCGGCTGGCCGGACGCTGTTCTGACGCTTGCCGAGCAGCACGCCGGCTATTCGGGCTCCGACAAAGGCGCTGCGGTGGATGCACTGCTTGAGGCGCGCGCGGAGGCACGCAAGGCGAAGGACTGGGCTTTGGCCGACGCCGTTCGCGACGGCCTTGCTGGCTTGGGCTTCGTCATCGAAGACACTCCGCAGGGCGCGCGCGTGACGTTTGGCGCCTAGCGCGTAACGGCTTTTCGATCCTGTTTACTGTAATGAACAACACGACGCCGCAGTCTGTATCTGCCTTGGAGCTGCTTGCCCCCGCTGGCGGACAGTCTCAGCTTGAAGCCGCCTTGCGCTTTGGCGCCGACGCGGTGTATCTGGCATGCGACCGGTTCGGCATGCGCCAACGAGCCGAGAACTTCTCGCTTTCCGACGTCCCTGCCGCCGTGCAGCTTGCTCATGGACAGGGGGCGGCTGTTCACGTGACGCTTAACACGCTTATGGACGCCCACGATATCGAGGCGTTGCCGAGCTACCTTGAAGCGCTTGCTGAAGCAAAAGTGGATGCATTCATCGTGAGCGATTTGGGCGCCTTCACCTTAGCTCAGCAATACGCTCCCAAAGTGGCTCTGCACGTGAGCACGCAGGCAAGCGTCGCCAACGCCGCCGCTGCGCGCCGCTGGCACGACATGGGAGCCTCGCGCGTGGTCTGTGCTCGCGAAATGAGCTTGGACGACATAGCCACCATGCGGGCGAACACCCCCTCGTCTCTTGAAATCGAGGCATTTGCGCATGGGGCAATGTGCGTGGCGGTTTCGGGGCGCTGCTTGTTGTCTGCGGCTATGACGGGTCGTTCGGGCAACAAAGGACACTGCTCTCAATCGTGCCGTTGGAGCTACGCCTTGGTGGAAGAGCAGCGTCCAGGACAGTATTTCCCTGTTGAGGAAGACACGCGCGGCACCTATGTTTTCAACGCGCAAGACTTGTGCATGATCAACCACCTTGACGATTTGGCGGCGGCGGGCGTGAGCTCTGTCAAGCTTGAGGGGCGCAACAAGAAGGCCTTTTACGTGGCAACGGTGGTGCATGCGTATCGATCGGTTCTTGACGGGGCGAGTCCGGAGTCGGTTTACGACGATTTGCGGGCGATCTCTCATCGACCGTACGGCACCGGATTTTATTATGGTCAACCCAACCAAACGCCGGAACGCGACGGCTACGTCAAAGAATGCCTGCATGTCGCCACGGTGGACGCGAGCGAACCCCTAGACGATGGCCGATGGGCTGTGCGGGCGCATTGCCATAACCGGTTCTGCGAAGGAGAGGCACTTGAGGTGCTTTCGCCGAAAAGGCCGATAGGACGCATCGAGGTCAACGACCTTTGGTGGCTGCCCGACCCAGACAAAGACGGCCATGTGCCTGCTCCTGAAAAAGTAGAGGTCGCGAATCGATCCATGGCGTCTTATCGCTTTTGTTCCGAGACTGCCTTGCACGAAGGCGACTTTCTTCGCGTTCGCCTGCCGCAGGAATAGGCTGAAGCGTTGGGGCGAGCCGTTAGGCGGACGATACGCCGAGCCGTTGGGCGCACGATTCGCCGAGTTGCATCTTCGGCATCTGTGTTTTTCGATGCGTATAATGGGATCGTGAGTCAAGGTACGTCCTGAAGGGAGACCATCTTATGCCTATGGTATCTGCCTGCACACAACTGGATCCGTCGAGCTATTCGGCGTGGAATGCGTTGCACGACCCGGGCTCGTCAACTCTGCCGGATCCTTTGGAGGGCTTAACAATTGCCGATTCCCATCTCGAGCAGGTGCTGCGAGGAAAGGCGTATCTTGTGCAGGACGGAGCGATAGGCACCCAGCTTCAAGCTCACGGCCTTGCGCAGGGAGGGCAGATACCCGATCTTGCCAGCATTACCGACCCCGATGTCGTTACGCTCGTGCACAGGGAGTATGTGGATGCCGGTGCGCAGATGGTTACCACCAATTCGTTTGGCGCAAATGAAATCAAACTGAAGGGCCAAGCTTCGGTAGAAGAGGTGTGTTCTGCGTCAGTTGCCTGCGCAAAGCAATCGGGAGCGCGCTACGTCGCGGGAAGCATCGGGCCTTTGGGCAAACTGCTTGACCCGTTCGGCGACGTGTCGTTCGAGCGGGCCTTTGGCCTGTTCTATCGGCAGGCAGCCGCGCTTTCCGAAGCGGGTGCCGACGTTATAACGATAGAGACGATGACCGATTTGCGTGAGGCAAAAGCCGCCGTGCTTGCAGCGAGGGCGGCCTGCAAGCTGCCGATCTTCGCATCCATGACCTACAGTAAAAACGCCAGGACTTTGTTCGGGTCAACCCCCGAAGTTGTTGCGGCAACGCTCTCGTCTTTAGGGGTGCAGGCGGTATGCGTGAACTGCTCGTTGGGACCGCAGGAGATCGCGCCCATTGTGCGAGAGCTTGCCCGCTCGTCGCGCTGTCCGGTTGCGGTTCGTCCCAATGCTGGTATGCCGCGGCTTGAGCAGGGCAGAACGGTGTATGACATAACGCCGGAGGAGTTCGCGCAGGCGATGGATCAGATGCTTGACGGGGGAGTGACTATTGTAGGAGGGTGCTGCGGCACGAACCCCGCCTTCATCGAGAAGCTTGCTGCGCTTGTTGGAGATCGCAGCAAGCCAGTGACGCGTGCGTATGAACCGGCGTTGCGAATATGCAGTTCGCAGACGGTTGCGCGTGTGGATGCGGAGTCGGGCGAAGAGCTGGAGGTTTCTCCTGCCATCGATCCTGCCGACAGCGAAGCTATCGAAGAGGTCCGCGAAGGCGATGTCGACTCGGTGGCAGACGAGGCGATGGACGCTTTTGACGACGCGGACGTTGTGGAGCTCTCCTTTGCGGCAGCGGGGCTTTCCCCCGACGAAGAAGGCGCGCTGTTCGAGGAGGTGCTGGCAGAGCTTGAGGAAACCTCGCCGATGCCGTTGCTCATTCGCGCAAACGAGGCGGACGTGTTGGAGCGTGCGGTTCGCAGCATTGCGGGAAAGCCCTTGGTAGGTGTGTGCTCGGATGATGTAGAGGCGTTCGGGCAAGTGATTTCGGTGGCGAAGCGCTACGGTTGCGCAGTGGCAATCCCCGGAACGGGAGAGCAGGCCAAAATGGCTGTTCAGCTTGCCTATAAAGCGGGGATCGCAGGAGAAGACATGGTCGTGGGCCCCTGATTGCGTCGATAGGGAAAGACGGCAGGGCTGTGTCATGGAATTGTTGCCATAAAATAAAAGCCAACTACAGGTTGTGGGGCAACTAGCGGGTGTGGTTATTGTAAGATAGGAATAACAATATTCCCAAGGGAAAGGGGTTCGCTATGGGAATCAAAGCACCGGAGGCTCTGGATGTGACCTTCGACGATCTGACGACCTACCTGCATGCCAATCACGCGGTATACATGGAGGTCGGCGGCGAGACGTTCTACCTCACCGACGTGAACGATCGTTACTGGCGCGTGCAAGATACCGCCAAGTTCAACGACAAGGGCCATTATGTCGACTGCAGCGAGCTGGTCCCAACGATCAGCGAGTTTTTGGAGCTGCCGTTTTTGGACGGGAAGTCTATTAAAGACCTGTTCGGCGAAGCAACGTTCTATGCATCGGAGAAGAAGGCCGAATAGCGGCGGATAATTAAATAACAGATACGTAAGGCGGTCTCATCGGCCGCCTTTTTCATAGCGCCTGCAGGGGGGGTAGCATCGGCGTGCTAGGCGGCAATAGAGAGGAAGCGGGCGTTGAGCGATTGTCTCCTGAATTGCCGGACTTTGCAGAGATAGAAAAACTGAAAAATGGGTCTTGCGTGAGGGCGCGACTTTGCGTATTATATTCCTCGCTGTTTACGCAGCAACCCAATACGGGGCATTAGCTCAGCTGGGAGAGCGCATGGCTGGCAGCCATGAGGTCAGGGGTTCGATCCCCCTATGCTCCACCATCAATGTCAAGGCCGTCAGCTCAGGTTGGCGGCCTTTTTCGTTTGACCTGCA
>DVKR01000011.1 GCA_018715935.1 Candidatus Aphodovivens excrementavium | reverse complement strand
GGCCTGCATGATCTGCTCGTGTTTTCCGGTGCTCTCGAAGAGCCGACAGGCCGCCGCGTAAACGTCATTTCGGCCGAGGTAATCACGAACCAGGAGCTCGCCGCCGCCGTAGAGCGTGACAAAGTGCTGATCTACGAACAGTAGCGGGCCAGGAAGCCTCGCTTTGCCTTTTACCGCTCGCCAGGGTTTTCGTGCGCTGAAGACATAGGCGGCAGGTTGTTCATAATGCTCAACGAGCGTATTGCCTAGGGCGCCTCATTCACGGTGCTTTATCCCACAGGGAATCGCCTAGAGGGCAGGTGCGTTTTCTTTCGCTGCATGCTGTCGTACAATGAAAATTGTCTTAGGATAATTTGAGGCAAGCAGGCGGGCGAAATGTGGAGATGGCGCATGGCCAACGCCTCATCAGCCCGACAGCGTGCTGCTCAGCGAAAGGGGAGGCAATGTTCAGCTCGTTGATAGTCGCCTACCTGTTCGCGGGCGGTATGGGCGGTGGCGCGACAATGGTCTTGGGAGCGCTGTGCCTGATGTCATTCAGCCGCGGTCGTTCTTTCGCTTCCGTAGAGACCGTCTTGTGCGCTTCGGAACCGCGCCGTGTTGTCCCTGCAAGTTTGCCTTCTTGTCGCGTTTTGGCCCGTTCGTTCGGAGCGGCGTCCGTAGCGTTGCTGGCCGGCATTTCTTGCCTTGTACTGGATGTCGGCAGAGCGGATCGCATGCTTGACTTGTTCGTTCCGCGCCTGACGTTCCTGACGTTCGGCGCGTACGCGCTTGCAGCATGCTTGTTCATAGCGTTGATTGTCGGTTCGCTGTGGGGCTTTCCCTGGCGTAGCGTCAGGACGACGTTGCTCGTTGTTCTGCATGCGCTTGCAATCGTAGTCGGCTTGGCGGTCGTGCTGTACGCGAGCATCCTGCTTGCGAGCATACCGGCTGTTCCGCTCTGGCATTCACCGTGGCTCGTGGTGCTGTTTGTCTTATCGTCCCTTTCGTGCGGACTTGCCCTGGTGCTCGGCGTTGTGCATCTGAGCGGGCAGACATCCGATGTCTCATGTGTTCGCGTGCTTTCGGGCATCGATATGGTCTTTCTCGCCTTGGAAGGAGCGGCATGCTTACTGTTGGCGCTCGGTGGTTTTGCTGCATCAGCAAGCGGATCAAACGGCACGGAAGTCGCGCTGGCTGCTTCTTTGGAGACCTTGTTGTTCGGTGATGGTTCGTGGGTGTTCTGGCTGGGGTTTGTTGCCGTTGGCCTCTGCGGGGCGATCGTTGCTGATTTTACGGTCGTTTTGCGTCCGGACAACAATGTCGTCGGGCTCACCGCATCTGCTTGCGTCATGGTTGGAGGATTTGTCTTGCGCTGGTGCGTCGTAGCAGCGGCAACCCATCCTTTCATCATGGAATCGCTTATGGCGTTTGGCGCGGGATAGAAACTGATAGGCGATCGGATGAAGGCGAGCAAAGCGTTGTTGCGCATGAATCGAAAGCGTAGTCGCGAACGAGCTGCGCACGGTACGCGACCTGGCAAGAGATCCTGCATGACGTAGAATGCAGGAAAGGGCGGGGTGGCAGCGTGTTGACTAGCAAGAAAGAAAGGGCGTTGAAATGAACGAGAAGCCGTTCACGTTCGAAGTGGATGCAAACAGTGACGTGCCGTTATGGGTCCAGCTTCGCCAACGTCTGATGAGCCTCATTAGCACGGGTTACTATCAGGCAGGGGATAAGCTTCCTACCGTACGTGGCCTCGCGGCAGACCTTTCCATCAACTACAACACGGTCAACAAGGCCTACCTCAGCCTCGTTTCGGACGGATATCTCGAGTCGACGCGCGGTAGAGGCGTGTTTGTCCGTGATTTCGACGCCGAGCTCGAGCGCGAGTACTCCCAGGAAGTCGACCAGGTGCTCGACGATTGTGTGTCCGCATGCAGAGAGCTTGGACTGACGCTTGATGAAGTGCAGCTGTGCATGGAACGCAAAATCAAGTCGATTAAACGCGTAGAGGGCATGGCGTCAGCACGCGAGGCGGCGAGCGTTCGAGGGCGCATTGTGGAATTTGCCGGGGAGGACGGCGTTGCTGCGCAGGACATTTCCTGAGCATCCGCACGCCGGGTGAGCGAGTAAGGATTCATGCCCTGTCATCATGGCGCAGGGTATCCGATTCGAAAAGAAGGGATGGATGGCTGCATGTTCAAAAGCAATCCACGGAGCGGCCGCAAAGACAAATCAGGTCGCGCCGCGCACGAGCTTTGTCTCCCGCTGCCGGGCTCGTTTGCGAGCACCCAGCTTGCGGTAGGAGAACGCGCTTCAAATGCTGGCGTCGTTCTCTTTACGGCAGTCGTGTTTGCAGCTGTCTTCGGCGTTGTGCTGGCAGCGGGGACGGTGCTGCTTTCTGCAAGCGTTGTGCTGGTTGCATGCGCGGTTTTGGCTGGCGCGCTCGCGGCGATGGCTGTCCATATTGCTCAACAGTGGGAAAAGGTCGTTGTCTTACGACTGGGGAAGTTCAATCGCGTTTCGGGGCCGGGGCTCTTCTGGACTATCCCTATCGTCGAGCAAAATGCCATGCGCGTCGATGGCCGCGTGCGCGTAACCACGTTCGGTGCTGAGGAAACGCTGACAGCTGACCTGGTGCCACTGAACGTTAATGCGGTCTTGTTCTGGATGGTGTGGGATGCTCAGGCTGCATGCACGGAGGTGAGCGATTTCACGCGCGCGGTGGAGCTGGCAGCGCAAACGGCGTTGCGCGACGCTATTGGGCGAAGCGGCGCCGCAGAGGTCGCTATCAAGCGAGAGCAACTCGACCGAGAGCTCAAGCGCGTGTTGGAAGAGAAGGTGTCCGCCTGGGGCGTGAGCATCATGTCTGTTGAAGTGCGCGATATTCTGCTTCCAAAAGAGCTGCAGGATGTAATGTCACTTGAGGCGCAAGCTGAGCAGCGAAAAAAGTCGCGCATTATCCTTATGGAGGCAGAGCAGGATATTTGCGAGATGATGACCGAGATGGGCGAAGCGTACGCTGAAAACGACGCGGCGCTTCGTCTTCGTGCAATGCACCTGCTTTATGAGAGCGTGCGCGAGACGGGTGGAACCATCGTGGTTCCGAGCAGCTTCAGCGAAGGCTTTGGGGACGTGCTGGGAGATGCGGCAAAGGACATGCTTGGAAAGCAGGGCGCACGATAACGGTTGCGATTAGCCGGTCGTGATACGACGATAGACCGGCAAGATGCCTTCCTCATAGCGTTTTCTCAGGAGCGTTTTATGCGATGTGCGCACTGGGTCGGGCATGAGGATGATGCCGTATGCCTCTTCCGGAATAGAGTCGATGAGCTCATCTATGGCGGCAAGGTCCACTCGTTCTGCGAAGCGAACAACGGCAGCGTCAAGATCAGGGTTATGAGTGCTTTCCATGTAGCTGAAAGGATGAATGGGGATTCCTTTCGGGTTGTTGATGCTTGGGAGCCGATAGCAGGAAACGTTCGTGCCGAAAGCATCCTGTTCAAGCTCGTCAGGACTGTCGAGTCGGCGTGTGGCCAACGATGCACTTCGCTTGCTGAAAAGCGAGCTGCCATTATCGTAGACTGGCGCAAGCTCGTATGTTCCGTCGGGCGAATAAAGCACACCCCAATTTCCATTATTGCGGTCAGGGTTTTTGATAAAAGCGTCTATGACGAACATACCCCAGAAACGCTCTCTTACGCCGGGGATGCTACGCAGTACGGGGGAGAGCTCAATGGCGGAAAGCACGTCGGGCAGATAGATGCTTTCACCATCTGAAGGCGCTGACGAGAATCCTTCCTCGTCATCCGACAGGGAGTTTTTCAACATTTTGAATTCGAACAATCGCTTGTTCGGCCACGTGAAATCTTTGCACGCGCAAACTATTTTGCCTTCTCGGTATCCCAGTACTGTTTCGTGGACCGGAATGCCAAGCAGGTGATAGATATGTGAACCGAGGTATTCCGAAATAGGGCTTGAGGTATGCAGGGGCAGGTGTTTTCCGGTTAGATCGCGTGTCGTGCGTGGATACTTAGCAATCCAGTGTTCGTCGTGGAAGACGATGCCGTCTTTCCGGCCTGCTCTGCCGGCATAGAAAAAGCCGCTTGGTGGGCAATCCCTCAAATCGAAGATTTCTATGCCGAGCCTTCCTGCCGCGTAGCTATCGCCGTTTCTAAAATGGTATAGAAACAATTTTAGCTGGTTGCTCCTGTTTTCGGAAATGTGCCAACGAGTTGCTTTGAGCCGTCTGCGCAATCGCAGCGACAGCAGGCGGCAGATCAAGGGAATCTGCTTTCGGTTTGGTCTGCTTGGCGAGAAGTTATTATCCATAAATTAGTACAATCATATGACAAATAATCCTATGACAATAATTGATTGTCATAGGATTATTTGTCATACTGTACTCATGAAGAATTAGGCCAATTCTTTTCGAGAGATGTTGGGGGACATCCGAAGGATTGGACTTGGGGTGCGTGGAGCTCTCGGACCGCCGCCCGCAAGCTCTTCCAGGGGGAGATGTCCTGACAGGACTTTAGGAGGAGAAATGTCAGGAACGAAAAGCCCGCACGGCGGGCTGACGCGCAGGAGCTTTCTCAAGACAACCGGTGCCGCGGCAGGTGCTGCGGCGGTTCTCGGAACTGGGGCCGTCGGCCTGACTGCGATGGCGGAGGATGCGTCTTCGAACGACAGCGGGGAGAAAGTCATATCAACTATCTGCCGCGCGAACTGCTTCCAAGCATGCATGTTGAACGCCCATGTGAGGGATGGCAAAGTCGTGAAGATGTCTCGCGCCGACTACCCGGAGGATATCTATTCCGGCTGCTGCCTTCGCGGCTTGGCCATGCATGAGCGCACGTACAGCGACAACCGTCTGAAGTATCCTTTGAAGCGCGTCGAAGGTACCGAACGCGGGGCTGGTGAATGGGAGCGCATTTCTTGGGAGCAGGCCATTCAGGAGATCGCGGATAAGATCAAGGACATCCAGTCAACATATGGTGAACGAGCGATGACCTTCAACTCCGCTTCGGGCAACTACGGTGCAGTTCAGGGTGGCGCCATCGACCGTCTTGCTTACGTCACGGGCGGTACTGCTCCGGCGGGCATGTATGACTTCGCGATGGGTTGGGGCACGAACCGCGTCATGGGCGGCAATGTTTTCGGCTACTCCAACGAGCCAAAGGACATGGTGGACGCCCAACATATCATCATCTGGGGAACCAATCCGGTGTGGGCGCAGCCGCAGACGTGGCGAATTATTCTTGCCGCGAAGGACAATGGAGCGCGTTTATACTGCATAGACCCGATTCGTTCGGCGACTTCTCAGTACGTTGACGAATACATCCAAATCCACTGCGGCACCGACCTTTACGTCACACTTGCGATTTTGAACGAAATCGTGAAGAACGACCGTATTGACGTCGAGTACGCAAAGCAGTGCACCACTTCGCCGTTCCTTATCCGCGAGGACACCGGGCTGTTCTTGCGCAGGTCGGACATAGAAGGTGGACCACTCGCGAGCGTGCGTGATTCGAAGTCGCTCAACTCTGTTGGTTACGACAAAACCGATCCAGTGTACGTCATGGACGAGGCGACCGGCCAGATCGCGCTTTACACCGAGTGCGAACACCCGGTTCTCGAAGGCGAGTTCGAAGTCGACGGCATTCGGGTCAAGACTGCCTATACGGCTCTCAAAGAGCACATGGCGCAATACACTGTCGAAGACGCTTCCGAGCTTTCCGGAATCCCCGTGGAAACTATCAACAAGATCATTGACATCTATGCGTCAGGTGATCGCGTGACGGCTTATACCCAGTTCGGAATCGACCATTATCGCGGTGGACATTTGTGGGGCCAGGCTCTCGCCATCCTCCATGCGCTCACTAACAACCTTTCTCGCCATGGTACGGGTATCGGCGGTCCGGGCGCCCCGAAAGGTGCACTATCCCCGCTCGGCCAGAACACCGCTATGGGTCGCGGAACGAATCCGATCAAAGCCGACAAGGTCATGACCAGTATCGCATCCTGCGCATGGAGCGAGGTGGTCGCGACGGGAAAGTTCCGTGGCCAGGATTATCCCATCAAGGGCTATATCGGGAATTGCGACAACATCGCATCAAATCGTGGAGGCCAGCGCGATTGGCTCGACAAGGACGTGAAGAACCTCGAGCTCATTGTCGACATCGACTTCGAGATGACCGACACTGCGCGGTATTCGGACTACGTGCTGCCCGCAGCGTTCTGGCTCGAGTGCACGGACATTCGTGGCAATTTCTCAAACCCGTACATCGTTTACGGTGAGAAATGCATCGACCCGCTGTGGGAGTGCAAGACTGACAACGAAATCAGCACTTTGCTTGCGGAAGCGCTCGGTGTTGGCGAATACTATCCGCCGCGTACGGACGAAGAGTGGATCGATATTTGCTTTGACTCCGATACCATGCGTGCCAAGGGCTTCAACCAGGAGCGCATCAAGAAAGAGCGCGCTCTGCGCTGCCTTGGAACGCCAGAGGAGCCTTGGATTATCGGCGGATACGGCGAGGAATTTCCGACGCAGTCTGGTCGTGCGGAAATCTACAACGAAGTTCCGACGGCCCGTTACGACTACGGACAGGATTGGCAGAGCGAGGCGAAGCTCGAGCAGTTCCCGATTTGGAAGGAGCCGTACGAAAATTGGCCGGGCTCCGAAGCGAAGAAGAAGTACCCGCTCAGCTACCTGACGTTGCATGAACGCGGACGCACCCACACCCAATGGTTTGGGTGCGAGACTTTGCGCGAGATCGATCCGGAACCCTACGTTCACGTTTCGCCCCAGGATGCCGAGTCGCGTGGCATCGAGGACATGGAAATCGTAGAGGTCTTCAACGATCGCGGTCACTGCGTTATCAAGGCCGTTATCGACAATGCGCTTCCCGAGGGCGTCTGTTTCATTCCCAAAGGCTGGCAGATGGACCAGTTTATCGAAGGCAGTTTCCAGGAAATGACGTTGAACGCGGGTGACTGGTGTGCCGGCGGATATGTCTTTTACGACGCGACCGTCGAAATCAGGAAATGGGAGGAATAAACGATGCGTTACGGATTTGCCATCGACACAAAACGTTGCGTCGGTTGTCATACTTGCGCCGTCCAATGCCGTTATGAGAATAATATTCCCAAGGAAACTTGGTGGAATCGCATCATGACCGACGGTGGCGACCATATGGACCTTGCCAGCGGTCAATTCCCGAACGTGACGATGTCGTACCTGCCGGTCGCCTGTCAACACTGTGACAACCCTTCGTGTGTGAAGGTCTGTCCGGTCGGCGCGACTTACAAAGACGAAGAAACGGGCGTCGTTCGCCAAGACTACGATAAGTGCATCGGATGTCGCATGTGCATGGCCGCTTGCCCGTACACGGGGGTTCGTTCGTTCAATTGGGACGAACCGAAGTACATGATTGCTGCCGAATTCGGCGATGCTGACGCCGTGCCCCATCAGAAGCACGTTGTGGAGAAATGCACGATGTGCTGGCACCGGCTCGCCCGTGGCGAAGAACCGGCGTGCATCGAAGTTTGCCCCGAGCGTGCCCGCTTCTGGGGCGATTTGGATGACCCGAACTCTGAGGTAGCGCAGCTCGTGGCAAGCCGCGAGCACAAGCAGCTGCTTCCCGAGCAGGGCACCAACCCGTCCGTCTACTACCTCCTCTAGAAATAGGAGAGAACAATGACCGAGAATGTTCAGGCGACCACGTCGCCACGGGCGACATCGCCCACAAAATCCTCCCGCTCGCGTTTCGGGGGAACCCCTCTCAACATCGCTATTGTTGTGGCAGCCGTCCTCACTGTCATCGGAGTGGTGCTGTGGGGCATCCAGCTTTCCGGCGGTATGGTCCAGACCGGCATGCGCAATTTCGATTCATGGGGACTCTACATCACGTGCTTTATGTTCCTGGTGGGTCTCTCTGCCGGTGGTCTTATCATCAGCTCCATCCCGTGCGTCTTCGGAATAAAGGGCTTCGGTGGCATTTCGAAGATAGCCGTGTGGACCTCCATCTGCTGCACGGTGCTTGCTATCGGCTTTGTTGTGGTCGATCTCGGACAGCCGCTCCGCGTGTGGGAGCTGTTCGTCTACTCGAACATTGGCAGCCCGCTCATGTGGGACATCATCGTGCTGTTTGTGTACCTTATCCTGTCCATTGTCTACTTGTGGGCCACGCTGCGTCATGAGGCCGGCAGGGTCTCCGCGAAAGCGCTGCGTGTGGTTTCTGCTGTCGCCCTTGTCTGCGCCGTCCTGGTTCACTCCGTAACGGCGTGGATTT
The DNA here is from genome assembly GCA_018715935.1 of Candidatus Aphodovivens excrementavium. Lineage (GTDB taxonomy): Bacteria > Actinomycetota > Coriobacteriia > Coriobacteriales > Eggerthellaceae > Aphodovivens > Aphodovivens excrementavium. Next base: position 3,611 of record DVKR01000011.1, on the reverse strand, counting down.
TCAGCCTGCAGCAAGCGCATGAGATGTGGCACACGGCGCTCATGGCACCGTGGTTCGTTTCTTCCGCGCTCGTGTGCGGTACGGCGCTCGTCCTGGTGGTGGTCATCGCGCTGCGCGCGGCAGGCTACCTGAAGCTCGACCAGGCGAACGTTGTCAAGATGGCGAAGCTTCTGGGTGCGTTCTGCTGCGTGGACCTGTACTTTTTCGGATGCGACCTTTTGACCGAAGGCTTTCCGGCTGGTTCAGGCATGGAAGTCGTGCAGATGCTCACGACTGGTGCCCTAGCACCGTTCTTCTGGATTGAGGTCATAGGCTGCGCCATCACGGCCGTCATTTGTTTCGTGCCGAGCCTGCGCAAGAATCCCGCGCTCGTGATCGCGGCCTTGCTGGCCATTGCCGGCATCTTCTGCAAGCGCGTGCAGCTGCTTGTGGGCGGCTTCCAGGTGGCGAACCTGGACTACCCGTCAACCATGACGCAGTTCACCATTACGAACTGGCAGAACGGCATGGCAGGCGCCTATCAGGGCCTCGTGTACTGGCCGACGCCGCTCGAGTTCGGCATAGCTCTCGGTGTCATCGGGCTGGGTGCGCTGATCTTGCTGCTCGGTCTCAAGTTCCTGCCGCTGCAGCCAACGGAGCGCACCGAATAAACCTTCGCATGCTTATGTGACCTTTCCGGCGAGCGAGCGCATCACCCCCTCTTATTCCAGCTTGCTCGCAAAAGGGTAGGCCGTCGGGGAAGGCGCGGGCCTTTCTCGACGGCCATCTCAGCAGAACGGAAACATCATGGTCAAGAAAATCGTAATCGTAGTTGCGGCATTCGCCCTCGTCTTCGCAACGGTATTTGGCGTCGGCATGGCAGTCGGCAAAGATGTCGGCTTGCCGCAGGCGATAACAGCAAAATCCGCGTGCCCGCCGACGGGCTGCGCGAGTGGGGAATGTCACGGTTTTGAAAACATCCCTGAACCAGACGGCGTTCACGAGATGGACTGTCCTGAAGCGAGCTGTTCTTCCGTCGAATGCCACGCATGGGATTCCTTGCGTACGGGCTATCGCCAAGCGTCCGATGCGTCTCTCAACCTGTGGATTCTTGCTCCGGTCGTGCTGGTGGTCGGCTTGGTACTGATCGTGCGAAAGGTACGGTGAGCGCGTGAAAAGTGTAGGAAGAAAACTTGCGCTGGATGCAATCGCGCTCGTTCTGTACGCTCTAGCAGCCTTGCCTGCTCTCACGACCATTCCTATCCATGAGTGGCTCGGCATAGCTGCATTCGTGGTCTTGGCTGTGCATCTTGTCTTCGGGCTGGGGGAGGCATGGTCGATGGCACGCTCGGCCGATCGTTCCAAGCGCGCCGCGCGCTGGGGTAACCTCGTAGTGGACGTCTTGCTTCTGATTGCTTTGTCTGTCTGCATGGTGTCTGGCTTGCTGGTCTCCGGAACCGTACTGCCAACGTTTGGCCTGTTCGCAGATGGGTACTATTTCTGGGATCCTCTGCATGCTGCTTCTGCAAAAGCGATGCTGGCTTTGCTGGTCGTTCATCTTGCGCTGCATGCTCGCTGGATTGCGAACGCTGCGCGGCGCCGGAAGTGAGCCATCGCGTCGTGCTGCATGCTGGCTTCCCCTTTTTGGCAACAATTCACCGATGTTTGCGCGCTGGGAGGTGCGGAGGAGCGAAATACGTGCGGCGAAATTCAAGCGACCATGGCTTTTGCATACCGACGGCTTGCTTTGGCGATAAAGAGGCGCAAACATCGTGCAGCTTTTGCCAAAGACGGCGAGAACGGGGAGCATCCCGGTTGTTTTCATGCTCGTTCGCCTGTGGTAGAAAGGCTCCAAGCCGATTTGACGAAAAGCAACCAAGCGCGACGTGAGGTTTCCTGCGAACAGGCGTGGGGCGCACTTCGCGCTTGCTCGTTTTCCCCGGGAGCCACGACGCATGTTCAAACAGACCTACCCCCGCACGCTCGCTTCGATCGACGCCATCATGAGGGACGTGAAGGCGGAGCTCGAGCGTTTGAAACTGCCGCGCAAAAGCCTCGTCCACGCGCTGTTGCTCACCGAGGAGTGTACGGCGGCGCTCATCGAAAACGTTTCGCAGCGGTCGGACGAACCGGTCGAGGTTGCGGTTCGCAAGCGCTTTGGGGACATTTCGGTGCGCATTACGGTGGCGGGCGAGGAGTGCGACCCTACGCTGGAAGTCCCCCTGGGCGACGGAACCGACCAGCAAGATCGCGACGTCCAGGCCGTGCTGCGCCATCGCATCTTGAGGGCGTACGACAGCGACTTGTCCCATTCGTACAAGAACAACCGCAACGTCGTTACGCTTACCGTCAAAAAGAACGCGCGCAAGACGCTATGGTTCACCATCGCTACGTTCTGCGCGGTGACCTCTCTTGTTGCTACGACGGGCGTCGGGATGCTTCTTTCGCTTGTCGGCGTCGTCGGGACGTTCGTGCTTGGTCTTTTGATACTGCTGGTCGTCTATGGCCTCTTAATCCTCGTTCTCACGCGCGAGAGCCCGATTACGTTCTACCGGAAATACGCCTCGTGCATGCTGCTTGCTTTCACGCTCTCGAGCAGCAACGCCACGATGCCGACCACCATCCAGTATTGCGTGAACAAACTGGGCGTCTCGCCGAAGGTTGCGTCGTTCGCTATCCCGCTCGGTTCGACCATCAACATGGACGGCAGCTGTGTCTACCTTGCCGTGTGCTCGCTTTTCCTTGCGCAGATGTACGGTGTCGACATCTCTGGCGGCTCACTGCTCACGCTTGCCATTTCGGTGATGATGCTTGCTATCGGCGCACCGGGCGTGACGGGCGCGGCGTTCATTTGCCTTTCGACGCTCGTGGTGCAGCTCGGCATTCCCGTGGAGTCCGTGACCATCCTTATGGGCATCGACCAGCTGCTCTCGATGTTGCGCACGACGGGCAATACGACGGGAGACGCCGTAGGCGCGATCGTCGTGGCAAAGACGGAGGGGCTTTTCGACGAGGAGACGTACCGCAACAAGTCCCTGTAGCGTGGTGCGAATGCGGTCTGCGCTCCTGGTCTGGCATTCGGGCGGCGGGTGAGGTCTTGAAACCTTGCATATTATGCGAAACCCCGTGGCACGGGGTTTCGCTGGAAGTCTTGATGTCAGGCTAGGCGTCACCATGGAACAGCCTGGAGGGTTGGCGAGGCCGCATGGGGGAGCGGAATCCGCTTTGGCTTGCGGCAGCTGCCGTTTTCTTCTAGAACCCTGTGATGTCCGCCCGTTCGTAGGACGCGACGTTCGCCGGTTCCACCATGGCGACCGCTTCGAATTTCCACACGCCGCCCGCTTTCAGGTTGCTCGTGTTCGCGAGCGCGGTGCCGATTTGCGCGCCGTCGGCGTCGTAGAGCACGTACTCGATCTGCACGTAGCTGACGTCCGTGTCCTTGTTGTTGGTGAGCGTGCCGGTGATGTAGGTCGCGTAAGGGTTCGACGTGTCGAGTGCCTCCTCGGCGACGGTGTAGTCTTCGGCGGGCGCGGCTTCCTCTGCGGCCTGCTCGGCCGGAGCTTCCGTCGACGCGCCTGCCGTGCCGGTGCTCGCTGCCGGGTCCTCGGTTTCCGAAGAGCTGCATCCGAACA